>CAYXUD010000128.1:0-2400 GCA_964467775.1 uncultured Bacteroides sp.
AGAGCAGGCAGGCTGCCGAACATGTCAAAATGGGTCATCTTGTTATAGTAGCTCAGGGTGTCGGAGTGGTTGAACAGGGATCTGAACCGCTCAAAGATCAGCTCCTGTCCGTGCCGGTCCATCACCTCCTCATTGATGTAGCCGGCTGACTCACCCATCCTGTTGATCAGGTTGAAATACCTGCGTTCCATGCTCTCGAAGGCATCCCCTTTCCAGAAATCCTGCATCAGGGGTATGTAGTGCTCAAGGGCGGGCAGGTTCGGAAGGATCGAATTCAGGGAGACAATATGCTCACCCTCCTCATTCGTATTGAAGATCGCTCCTTTCAGGGCCTGTTCGAGATAGGCCACCATGTACCTGGCGTAGCCCCCGAAGATCTCGTCCCCCCCCTGTCCTCCGAGGCATACGGTTACATGCTGGCTGGCCAGCCTGGAGACGATGTACTGGGGAAAGAGGCCGGGCCCGGCCACCGGCTCATCGAGGTGGTATATGAGGCGGGGCAGTGTATCAATGAACTGCTCCTCGGTGGCATAGGTAAGGAAGAACTCTGCCCCGGCAGCCTCGGCCACCAGCCTGGCATGGTCCGATTCATCGAACTGGGGCCCCTCCCTGAAGGCTCCCGTAAAAGAGCGCAATGGCCTGCCATAGTACTTTGAGGCAAGCATGGTGACCAGCGATGAATCCAATCCCCCGCTCAGATAGGTTCCCACCGGTACGTCGCTCCTCAGCTGGATCCGGATGGTATCATGAAGGATCCGCCTCAGTTCATCCACGAAATAGTCCTCGGTATGATATGGATCCACTTTGAAATTGGGTTCCCAGTAGCATTGCCGGGACCACTCCATCGTCTCCAGGTCCAGCTCCTGGGAGTGCCCCGCCTGCACCTTCCATATATTTTCAAACATGGTCTCCTCGCCAAGCACGAATTGAAACGTCAGGTACTCCTGGATCGATTTGAAGTTCGGGGCGGCGCTGACAGCGGGATGCGCCAGCAATGCCTTGATTTCGGATGCAAAGAGGATCCTCTCCTGGTCCTCCCACCAGTAAAGAGGCTTGATGCCAAAATGGTCCCTGGCGATAAAGATCCGTTTCTTCGGCTCATCATAGATCACAAAGGCAAACATCCCGTTCAGCAGGTCCGGGCATTGCGTGCCATGATGCTGGTACATCCGGATAATCACCTCCGTATCGGACTGGGTTGTAAAGTGCTGGCCCTTTGACCTTAACTCCTCGCGCAGCTCCACGTAGTTGTAGATCTCCCCGTTGAAGACAATGGTGATGCCATCGAAGCTCATCGGTTGCTGGCCCGAATCCAGGTCAATGATGGAAAGCCGCTTGTGGTGGAACCCGACGGACTCCCTGATGAAGGTACCCTCGGCATCGGGGCCGCGGTGTGAAAGGGTGTCGGCCATGACCCTGAGCACATCAGCCGCAACACGCCTGTCTGTCTTTTCAATGATTCCGGCGAAGCCACACATGGTTCAGCAAAAATGGGATGAGCTGGTGAAAATATGACTGAAAGTAATAAAAAAACTCCACAGGCCCGGCAAAAGAAAGTGTAAAATCAACCCGGGCAGGTGGAAGGATATTGTTATATTAGGGTGGGAGAAACAGGATAAAATGGCCACTGAGAATCCGGGGCAGCACTGGGGGATCATCGGCGGAGGGATCATGGGTATGACACTGGCCCTTCGACTGGCGGATATGGGCATGCAGGTGACCATCCTCGAATCGTCACCGGCCCCGGGAGGGCTTGCCGGGGCTGTGGAGAGGAACGGGATCACCTGGGACCGGTTCTACCACGTGATCCTTCTTTCAGACCTGCACACCCGGTCGATCCTGTCTGATATCGGGCTTACCGGTGAGCTGGTGTGGGCAGAGACCAGGACCGGATTCTACCTGGAAAACAGGCTCTATTCCATGTCCAACATCATGGAGTACCTGCGGTTCCCCCCGATCGGCCTGGCGGGCAAACTCAGGCTGGGTGTGACCATTGCCCTGGCATCCCTCATCAGGGACTGGAAAAGGATGGAGGGAATCCCGGTGGAGAAATGGCTCAGAAGGTGGTCGGGGAACCAGGTATTCAGCAAGATCTGGCTGCCGCTCCTGAAAGCGAAGCTGGGTGAGCACTACAACAATACCTCTGCCAACTTCATCTGGGCGACCATCCAGCGCATGTACGCTGCACGCCGTTCAGGGCTGAAGAAGGAGATGTTCGGTTATGTGAAGGGGGGATACGGCAGAATCATACGGTCTTTTACAGAAACCCTGACGGAAAAGTCCGTTCAGATCAGAACCGGCACCACGGTGGAGGAGATCAGGAGGGAGAAAGGGAATAAACTGTCGGTCCGGACCGAAAGCAGGGAGCAGTTCACATTCGACAGGGTGATCTCCACACTG
>CAYXUD010000129.1:0-43481 GCA_964467775.1 uncultured Bacteroides sp.
TTATACAACTGATGGATCAGGAATAGGGACATTCACGAGTACAATAACAGGATTAAAGTGTAACACCACTTACTATGTAAGAGCATATGCCACTAACTCTGTGGGTACTGCATACGGAAACCAGGAGGAGTTTACAACAAGCCAGTGCCTGGCCACTTTGCCTACGGTGACCACCACGTCGATTTCAGGAATTACGATAACCACTGCACAGGGAGGGGGAAATGTGACCGATGACGGCGGGGCAACGGTAACCACCCGAGGAGTATGCTGGAGCACCTCTCAGAATCCGACCACTTCGAACAGCAAGACCACTGATGGCAGTGGAACCGGGAGCTTCACGAGTTCCCTGACAGGATTGACCTGTGGAACGACCTATTATGTGCGGGCATATGCGACCAATTCTGCAGGGACGGCCTATGGTTCCCAGGAGAATTTTAATACGGAATTGTGTACAGCCAACAATCCTCCGGTGGCTGATTTTTCGGCCAATCCTACCAGCATTACAGAAGGACAGAGCGTGCAGTTCACCGACCTCTCCATAAATACTCCGACCAGTTGGAGCTGGAATTTCGGGGACGGGAATACCAGCACCACGCAGAATCCATCCCATACCTATTCTACCGCAGGATCCTATACGGTCACGTTAACGGCAACCAACAGCTATGGGTCAGATTCTGAGACCAAAGCAGGCTATATCACTGTTACCGCAGCTGGCATTACCGTTACCGACTACGACGGGAATGTCTACCCTACGGTAACCATTGGGAGCCAGGTCTGGATGGCCGGGAACCTGAAAACCACCCATTATGCCGATGGGTCGGCGATACCTCTGGTGGAAGGCTCCACAGCCTGGGACGCACTCGGGTATTCGGACAAGGCATATTGCTGGTATGATAACAGCACAACAAATCGTGACGAGTACGGAGGGTTGTACACCTGGGCGGCAGCAATGAACGGTGCGGCCAGCAGCACGGCTAATCCAAGCGGGGTGCAGGGAGCATGCCCGGATGGGTGGCATCTGCCCAGCGATGAAGAGTGGGCCCAGCTGACCGATTTTCTCGGGGGGCAGAGTGTGGCAGGAGGAAAAATGAAGGAGACAGGGACACTCCACTGGAACAGCCCGAACACGGGAGCCACCAATGAGAGCGGTTTCACAGCGCTTCCGGGCGGCTACCGTGACAGCGGTGGAGCGTTCTACAGCATTGGGGGCTACGGGTACTGGTGGAGTTCGTCAGAGGGCGATGCCTACAATGCCTGGTACCGGGGCCTGTATTGCAACTTCGCAGATGTAGGCAGGGGCAACTACTACAAGAATGTCGGGTTTTCTGTTCGTTGCGTTCGGGATGAGTGACTATTTGGTTATTTGTCAATTTGACTGTTTCACCTTCCGCAGCTCCTGCTGCGGAAGGTTTAAAAATCCTTCAATGCAGGATTATTTGTGAAGAGATGGGATTGCACCAGGAACTGCCGGTATACAAGGCATCATACGATCTTTTGCTGGAGATATTCCGGTTCACGAAGGATTTCAGCAGGGAATATAAATATACAGCCGGAGAGAGCCTGAAGAAGGAAACCATTGAACTGCTTACGCTGATCTTCCGGGCCAACAGCCGCAGGGACAGGGAGATGACCATACTGCAAGCGCGGGAAAGGATAGAAGTGATCAGGCTGCTGGTTAGGGTGATGAAAGACCTGCATCAGATCAGCCTGAAGCGTTTCGTACAGGTAAATGAGAAGGTGGAGGATGTGTCCAGGCAACTGACCGGATGGCAAAAAAGTCTGAAATAGATGCTTTCCGCCGGAGTTGTGCATGTTAAGGCATGTGCAAGCGAGCATTTTAAATCCGGTAACCCGCTGGTGCCGCAAATACCCGGAAAACATGAAAAAGGATTGGCATTAGCTATAAAAGATTGTGCGGGCTGGAAATGCCCCTGCAACAAATGGAGTGGTTACTTTTACAGCGCTTCCGGGCGGCAACCGTAACAACAATGGAACATTCAACAACATTGGAAACAACGGGAACTGGTGGAGTTCGTCAGAGAACAATACCAACAATGCCTGGAACCGGAACCTGAATTACAACAACGCAGATGTAAACAGGAACAACAACAACAAGAATAACGGGTTTTCTGTTCGTTGCGTTCGGGATTTAAAGGAGAGCGTGCCCATGCAGCATTTGATGCTGCATGGGTTTTTACAGGGATCCGATGAAACAACTTGAATTATTTGAGACAGTTGATGTTGAGGGAGTCAGATATGGTCTTTTTGAAGCATACTTCGACGCCCGCAGAAATAAAAGGAATACCATCAATGCGCTTGCCTTTGAGAAACACTTCGAATCCAGCATCTTTGAACTTGCGGATGAAATCCTCCGGAATGACTACTCACCAAAGCCAGGCATCTGTTTCATTGTCAAGAAACCGGTACAGAGGGAGATCTTTGCGTCCGATTTCAGGGACAGGGTGGTCCATCACTTCATCTACAATGCCATTTCACCGGTTTTCGAGGGTGTTTTCATCAACGACAGTTACAGTTGCCGCAAGGGGAAGGGCACCTCGTACGGCATCAGGCGGATGGATCATTTTATCCGCTCCTGTTCCGGGAATTATCGGTTTGAATGTTACATTCTCAAAATGGATATCCGGGGATACTTCATGTCCATGGACAGGTTCTTGCTTTACGATAAAATAAGATCGACACTTTTAAGCAAAGCAGGCAGTCTTGATTTCAATCTTCCCCTTGTTCTCGGACTTATCGAAAAGACCCTCTTTAACGATCCGACAAGAAATTGTACCATTAAAGGCAAAAAATCGGACTGGACCGGGTTGCCCAGGACTAAGAGCCTGTTTCATGCCAGGCCCGAATGCGGATTGCCCATAGGAAACCTGACTTCACAGCTGTTCGGCAATATCTACCTGAATGATTTTGACCACTGGGTAAAACGCGATCTGGGAATCCGCTATTACGGAAGGTACGTGGATGATTTTGTGCTTATCCATCCAGGAAAGGAATATCTTAAAGGATTATTGCCTGCTATTTCAGATTACCTTCTTGCAGAACTGAAGCTTGAGCTGCATCCGGATAAAGTGTACCTGCAGCACTATGAAAGAGGTGTAAAATTCCTGGGAACTGTGATCAAGCCCCATCGCATCTATATAGCAAACCGGACCAAGGGGAATTTTCACGCTGCGATTGAAAGGCAGAACCAGGCAGTTGTGGACCATCCTCCTGCAAAAAAAGAACAGGATGCCTTTTTAAGCAGCATGAACTCCTACCTCGGGATCATGAAGCATTACAACAGCTACGGGTTGAGAAGGCACATGATCCTGAAGGGTCTTTCAGGCCGGTGGTGGAATTATGTGTATCAAAGGAATTATGCAAAGTTCATTCTGAAAAGAGGGAAGACCCGGATTACAAAGGGATTCCTTAATCCAATTTGCGACTTCTTTTGATTATGCTTTGATGAGTTCCTCAATCTGATTAATAAAGCTCTTGGACAGAGGGAGTAAGGCATTAACTGTTTCTTCGTCAAAGTCAAAGAAATCATTATAATCTCCCTTGTTCCTTTTAGTGAATAAGTCGGTATAGTGCTTTGCCAGGGATCTTTCCAGCTTTCCTGTTTTGACAAATAATTGTCCAAATTTCCGCCGAACACCGTCATGCGTAGAGGTCTCAATTCCATGCTTCATTAAAAGTGCTGCAACAGCATAGAAACAAGCATAGTACATTCTATTGACAGCGGTATTCCAAAATTCATTCTGAATATGGATTTCGACCTCCAGAATGGTCTCTTTGGCGCGTTGAAGTCTATAAGCAATATAGTCTTCCGGAAGGTAATCGGTCATATCATTTTACCCTCCTGCATAACATTACGGTAGAAAGGTGTAATACTGTATTTTGTTTTCCATTCTAGCTCGGAGTAAACCATGGGACTGATTATTTCTCCGGTATCAAATTCTAAATCGTATAAGGGATAAGTAATGGATCTTTCTATTTCCGGTGTTATGATTTTTTTATTCAGCAGAATCAGTAAATCCCAATCCGATTCTTTGCCTGCCGATCCTCTCGCCCTTGATCCGTAAAGATATATTTTTGCAGTCGGTTCCTTTTCGAGGACTATCCTCTTTATTTCCTTTAATATTTTAAGTGTGTTATTCATTATTCAAAAATACAAAAATCGCAGGATATAGGATTCAAGTGCACACACGGTGCTATTGAGCACCCTTCTCCGATATAAAATGAGCAGTCAACATTTAGAAATTCACCGAGATCTTCAGGTTGAACCTTCTGCCGGTCAGGTAGTTGGGGACGCCGAACTGGCCGGGGACCCCGCGCTGGTCGCTGATGGTGCGGATCCACATGTAGGAAGCTTCGTTCTTGATGCCCAGCAGGTTGAAGATCTCTCCGCTGATCCAGATGCTCTCAAAGAGCCTGAGAGGGTTCTTCGGGCCCAGCTGCGCCCCCTCCCGCTTGATCACCTTTGAAAACCCGATGTCCACCCGGCGGTAGGGCCTCATGCGCAGGCTGGTGTAGTACTGCTCCTCGCTGGGACTGCTCAGCGGGAGCCCGGTGCCGTAGAAGGCGTTCAGGTGCACCTTGTAGCCGGGGTTGTTCGGGAAGTAGTCCTGGAAATAGAGGCCGAAGGTGAAGAGCTGGTCGGTGGGCCTGGGAAATTCACCGGCTTCATCCCGCACATACCTTGTGCCATCAAAGACATAGGCGTAATCCCCCTCCACATCCTCCCTGGTCTGCAACAGGGAGAGGGTCATCCACGATTCGGCGCCGTGAACGAACTCGCCGTTCAGCTTGAAATCGATACCCCGGGCAAACCCGCTGGAGATGTTCTCCCCGGCATAGGAGATCCGGACATTCTCGATCTTGTAGGGGATCAGGTTGTCCAGCCATTTGTAGAAAACCTCCCCGGTGAGCTTGAAGGGCCTCTCCCACATGGAGAAGATGTAATCCCCGCCCACCAGCAGGTGGATAGAGCGCTGGGGTTCGATCTCCTGATTGATGCTGCCGTCCGGCATCCTCATCTCCTTGAAAAAGGGCGGCTGGTAGTAGTACCCTGCAGAGATGTGGAACATCATGTCCCGTCGCCAGTATGGCTGGGCGCTGATGGTGATCCGCGGACTGAGCATGGTGGTCTGGTTGAAGTCCCAGAGGGTTCCCCGCAATCCGGTGGTGAGGAAAATATCCGCCTTTTCGCTGGTTATTTCCCTGGTATTCTGGATGTATGCGCTGAACATGGGATAGGAGATCCGGTTCTCTGCACGCCTTGAACCGGATAGGGTGATCTCCTCCCCGTTGTAGGGGATCACGTAGCCGGAGGAATCGAGCAGGTCCCACTCACTGATGCGGTCATAGAAATCCTGGTACTGGCAGGAGATGCCCCACTGAAGCCTTCTCCTGTCCTGCTGATAGCTTCCCAGGTGGGATATGGATACCACGATTGCATCCAGGTAGTTGCGCGCATGGGTGAGCAGGGACCCCACCCCCACGTTCAGGATGCTGTCGCCGTAAGTCTCCGAATCGATCGTGTTGTCAAGTTCATTGATCCAGTACTGGCCAAGAAGGTCAAACGTCTCCTCTTCAGAGGTCCTGAAGGCCGAACCGATCAGTTTCAGGGAAACGCCCTCCCGTGGCCTGTAGTGCAATGAAAGGGCCCCGAGGTAGGTGTCGAACCGGTCCACCTCCTGTCCCTCGTAATAGACCTTCAGGTTCAGGGGAAGGTCCTTGGTCCCGAACTCCACATCCGTTTCACTGGGAATGAACTGGTATTTGTTGGAACCGTAGTTCCCGAGCAGCGAGAGCTCCAGTTTCCGGGTCAGGTGGTATGTCAGCATGGCCTGCAGGTCGGAGAACTGCGGTTTGTAATCCCCCGAGGTCTGCAGTGTGTTCAGCAGGTAGGAGGTGGTCTTGTACCTGAACCCGGCCAGGTAGGTGAAGCGCTGGGTATAGGATGCGCCTTCCACATGTGCCGAGGCCCCGAGCAGGCTGACGGAGGAGGAACCTGCAAACTGCCTGGGCCTTTTGTAGGTGATATCCAGGGCGGAGGACATCTTGTCCCCGTAGCGGGCATCATACCCCCCGGCCGAGAACTTCACCGAGGAGACCAGGTCCGAGTTCACAAAGCTGAGCCCTTCCTGCTGGCCGGAACGGACCAAAAAAGGCCGGTAGATCTCAATATCGTTCACATAGACAAGGTTCTCATCGAAATTCCCTCCCCGCACCGAGTACTGGGAACTCAGCTCGTTGCTGGAGCTGACCCCCGCCTGGGATTTGATGATGGCTTCCACCTTGCCCGTGGTGGTGGGCATGTAGGTAAGGTCCTCCACATCGATACGCTGGAATGTGCTTGCCCTCTCCTGGCGGGTACTCACGGACACCTCTTTCAGCGCCCGCACATCCCGGTCCAGGCTGATATCCATCTTCCTGGTCTCTCCGGCCTGAAGCCGGATGGCAAACTGTTCGGTCCTGTAGCCGACACAGGAAACAACCAGTGTATATGATCGGCCCGCGGGGATCTCAAGGCTGAAGTGGCCGCCCTGATTGGTCATGGTCCCCTCACCGGTCCCCAGAAGCGTCACATTGGCCAGATCCACAGGCTCCCCGATGCTGTCACTTACCGAACCGGTTAAAGTGCCGGTATCCTGTGCATGCATCACACCGAAGGGGAAGATCATCACCAGGAAAGTAAACAGCAGGTTTTTCACTTTCAGAAGTTTACCAGCGTAAGCCCAAAAGGGATTCCCGAATATAGTACTAACTGATCAAAGGCGGGGAAAATTGTGCGCGGTTCCTATTCATCATCCTGTTTGAAATCACCCCGCCGGAGCGATTCAAAGAACCTGGCCCATCGCAGGGGATCGAAGATCGTGTAATAGGGGCTCTGCCCGGCGGTATAGAGCTGGTTATACTCCTGGCGCATCACTTCACGGAAATTGACCGTTGGACTGGGCTCCATGCCGTCCCTGTTGAGCCTGATCTGGGTCTTGATCAGGGCAATGTTCTGATACGCCCTCTGCTCATCATCGTCGGGCAGGTCGAGGGCCAGGAAGGCCTCCTTGAACTCCTGGTAGGTTTTCCAGGGGTAGATCCTCACTTCGGCCAGATGGAAAGTGTCGCTCACCATGAAGATATCGGAAGGGTACTGCTGACCGCCCAGGGAATCGGGGATCACATGGATCGTCCCTTTGTGCCCCATATGGCTGAAGAGGACGGTATCTTTCGGGTGTACGACAAATGAGAACATGCCACGGAGATCGGAGGTGGTACCCCTGCGGTCATTCAGGATGATGATGTTCACATCGGGCAGGGGACGGTGCTGAAGGTCGCGGACGATGCCGGAGAACTGGACGAGCTCCTCGTCCGGGTAGCTCCTTCGCTGCCCGTTCAGCCCGGTGGACAGCAGCATGAAAAGACCCACCCCCAGCATGAGGGGGGGCAGTGCCCTGTGCATCGTTGGAAACATCCCCCAAAAATAGAGAAAAAAACAGCCCCGTCGGGCCGGGAGCTTCAATTATGGGCTATTTTTGTGAATTATTAACACACAGCAGCTGTCATGGTCACTCAGAAAACCGTTACCCTGCCTCGCATGCCCAGGGGTTTTCACCTGATCACGCGTCATGTGGTGGAAGCTGCGGGGGAGCTTCCGGATTCGGGGATCATGCATATTCTGATACAGCATACCTCGGCCGGACTGACACTGAACGAGAATGCCGATCCCTCGGTCAGGCACGATTTTGAATCTTTTATCAACCACCTGGTCCCCGAGAACCACCCGCTTTATTCCCATGTGTTCGAGGGCCCGGACGACATGCCCGCCCACCTGAAGGCCTCCATCATCGGCAGTTCGGTGACCATCCCGATCACCGGCGGCAGGCTGAACCTCGGGACCTGGCAGGGGATCTACCTGTGCGAGTTCCGGGACCGGGGGGGATCACGCCGCCTGGTGATCACCGTTACCACCTGACCATGTTATAGAATAGCAAATCGCCGTCCCGATTTTAGCTATTTTTGAGCAACACATAAGCGAGCTGTTCATGTCAAAGAGAGTACTGCTGGGCGATGAGGCCGTTGGCCAGGGGGCACTGGACGCGGGTATTTCAGGTGTATATGCTTACCCGGGTACCCCCTCCACCGAGATCACAGAATATATCCAGCAATCGAAGGAGGCCGGCAGCAGGGGGGTACATGCCAACTGGTCGGCCAATGAGAAGACTGCCATGGAATCCGGGCTGGGCATGTCCTATGCCGGTAAACGGGCCCTGGTCTGCATGAAGCATGTGGGCCTCAACGTGGCTGCCGATGCCTTTGTCAATGCTGCGATGACGGGGGTGAACGGGGGACTGGTGGTGGCGGTGGCTGACGACCCTTCGATGCACTCCTCCCAGAATGAGCAGGATTCCCGGTTTTACGGGAAGTTCTCCATGGTCCCTGTGCTGGAACCCTCCAGCCAGCAGGAGGCGTATGACCTGGCCCGCTATGGATTCGACCTGTCCGAAAAGGCTGGCCTCCCGGTGATGCTCAGGATCACCACCCGCCTGGCCCATTCCAGGTCAGCCGTTGAACAGTCACCCGCCCGGGAAGAGAACGGCCTCAGGCTTCCTTCCGACCTGAAGCAGTTTATCCTGCTGCCGTCACTGGCCAGGAAAAGGTACCAGTTGCTCCTCTCTTTGCAGGACAGGCTCGAACGGGAAAGCGGGGAGTCGGGAGTGAACAGGGTGGAGGACGGCAGGGACCGTGCCAGGGGGATCATTGCCTGCGGCCTTGCCTATAACTATTACCGTGAGGTGGCTGCAGGTTCGGGCCTGGACCACCCGGTTCTGAAGCTCTCCCAGTACCCGGTGCCCCCTGTGATATTGAACGGCTTTGTCAAAAGCGTGAGAGAGGTGCTGGTGCTCGAAGAGGGGGCCCCGTTTTTGGAGGAGTTATTGACAGGAATTCTGGAAAACGGCCACTCCATCAGGGGCAGGCTGGACGGCACCCTTCCCCGGGACGGAGAGCTGAACCCGTCGCTGGTGAAGAGAGCCCTGGGACTTCCGGCGGGAACCACCAGGGAGGTGCCCGGCATTGTGAAGAACAGGCCCCCGGCACTCTGCAGGGGATGCAGCCATATCGATATGTATCATGCATTGAATGAGGCCCTTGAGCCATACAGCCCCGGGCGGGTCTTTTCAGATATCGGGTGTTATACACTGGGGGCACTGCCTCCTTATAATGCCATCAACTCCTGCGTCGATATGGGTGCCTCGGTGACCATGGCCAAGGGGGCTGCTGATGCGGGCCTGCGGCCATCGGTAGCAGTGATCGGGGATTCCACCTTCACCCATTCGGGAATGACTGGACTGCTGGACGCGGTGGTGGAGGGTACGCCTGTTACGGTGATCATATCGGATAACTCAACCACGGGGATGACCGGCGGACAGAGGTCGCATGCCACCGGCCGCCTGGTGGAGATCTGCAGGGGAATCGGGGTGGAACCGGACCATATCCGGGTCATGAACCCGCTTCGGAAGCATCACGGGGAGAATTGCGTATTGATTGCAGAGGAGCTTGAATATGAAGGTGTTTCAGTGATCATCTCCCAGAGGGAGTGTATACAGACAGCGAGGAAAAGAAGGTAGTAAATGGTTATTGGTAAATGGTAAATGGGTAACAGGTTCCGGAGCTAAATCGGGTTTATGAAAAGGGATATCATACTGGCGGGTGTCGGGGGACAGGGGATCCTTTCGATTGCCGCTGTCATCGGAATGGCTGCGGTGGAGTCAGGGCTTCACCTGAAGCAGGCCGAAGTGCACGGCATGAGCCAGCGCGGGGGAGCGGTCCAGTCTCACCTGAGGATCTCGGACAGGCCTGTCGCATCGGACCTGATCCCCGAGGGGGGGTGTGACATGATCCTCTCTGTGGAACCCATGGAAGCCCTGCGTTACCTGCCGTTCCTGGCCGGGGAGGGATGGATCGTGACCAGCAGCAAACCTTTTAAGAACATCTCTGATTACCCTGACACGGAGGAGCTGATCAGGGAGATCCGGAGGGTCCGGAACCACGTGATCGTGGATGCTGATGAGATTGCACGGGAGGTGGGTTCACAGAAGGTTTCGAACATCGTCATGCTGGGGGCAGCCTCAGGGATGCTGGGTCTCAGCATTGAAAGCCTGAAAGGTGCAATTGGGGCTTTGTTCGGAAGAAAGGGAGAAGAGGTGGTCCGGTTGAACATCCGTGCCCTTGAGGCAGGGCAAAACGCTGCAATTTCCCTTTAAACATTTAATTGCAGCAGGTGTTATAATGTAAACAGAGCCCCATGTTTACACAGAGAGACCTTAAACAGATCGCGGAAAAGGGGATCCGGATCGATGATATCAACAGGCAGATCAAGTATTTCCAGAACGGATTTCCGCCCTCGGATATCACCATGCCGGCCACCCCGGGTAAAGGGATCCTGTGCCTGACCGAAGGTGATGAAGAGCATTACCGGGATGTGTTTTTGAACAACGGGCCCGATTTCCACATTACCCGTTTTATCCCGGCTTCCGGCGCTGCCACCCGGATGTTTAAATCGCTTTTCTCTGCCATGGAAGAACTGGAGGGGAGATCCGGGGAGGAGCAGCAGGAGTGGATCGAAAAAAACAGTGAGGCTGGAAACCTTTTCAGGCAGCTTGAGGATTACCCCTTCTATGAAGACCTGGAGATCGGGGAGAATACCACTCCCGCGGAAATACTCGGAATGGTGCTGGGAGAGAGCGGGCTGGATTACGGGAAGATGCCCAAAGGATTGCTGAAGTTCCATAAGTACAGTGCCAGGGACCGCAGGACCGCTTTTGAGGAGCATCTCCGGGAGGCGGTCCGGTACTGTGCGAACAGGAAGGGGGAGGTGCGGATCCATCTGACGGTCTCCCCAGCCCACCTGGATGGGTTCCAGACCGAGGCGGCCAGGGTCCTTTCCGTGATAGAGAGTGAAACAGGCCTGAGCATCGATGTCTCGTTTTCATTTCAGAAACCGGAAACCGATACCATTGCAGTTGATCTTTCCAATGAACCTTTCAGGAACCCTGACGGAAGCCTCCTTTTCAGGCCCGGCGGGCACGGGGCCCTGATCCGGAACCTGGATGCCCTCAATTCCGACATCCTTTTCATCAGCAACATTGACAACGTGGCACCCGATCACAACAAGGATGTCCGGGTCAGGTACAAGCAGGTGCTGGGAGGCGTTCTCCTGGAGATCCGTTCGAAAGTGTTCTACTACCTCGACCAGCTCACGTCAAACGAGAAGCTGGAAAGAACCAGGATGGACAGTATGGTGGCCTACCTGCATCAGCGGCTGGGCATTGCCATCCCCGAGAAACTGGAAAGCTGGGAAGCCCCTGAACTGAGGCAGTGGCTGATCACTACCCTGAACCGGCCGGTCAGGGTTTGCGGCATGGTGAAAAACGAGGGTGAACCCGGCGGGGGCCCTTTCTATGTGCGATCGGAGTCAGGGGAGATCAGCCTTCAGATCGTTGAGTCGTCGCAGATCGACCTGAAGAGTGCTGAAAAGGCTGACCTGGTGAGGCAATCCACTCATTTCAACCCGGTCGACCTGGTCTGCGGTACCAGGGACTACCAGGGGAACAAGTTTAACCTTACCCGGTATGTGGACCACAATACCGGATTCATTTCCGGGAAATCAGTGGGCGGGAAGTCCCTGAAAGCCCTGGAGCTGCCCGGACTCTGGAACGGGGCTATGGCCCACTGGCTGACCCTCTTCGTGGAGGTGCCCGTTGAGACCTTCTCCCCTGTAAAGACCGTCTTCGACCTGTTGCGGAAGGAGCACCGGGCGCAGGTTTGATCCGGCGCTGTTCCGGCAGGAATCCCGATGGTCCCTCTCAGTTGTTCACGAACCCTGACTCAGAGAGCAGGGTCCAGCCTTCGATCCAGTTATTGGACCCAAAAGCGCCTTTGAATTTGACCTGTTCAAACCAGGGGTTTGCATAGGGGGCAAGCTCTTCGAACTCAGTGGTGGGTGGCAAAAGGGTGTAGCCACCGGAAGAGGAGATCCCGGGATCGCTGTAATCGGTTTTCCATGCTGCCATGGAATCCGCCATCACCTGGTTCTGGAGGGCAAGCTCCTCACCAACCTCAGAATATGCATAGAACAGGGGTTCCGGGGAGTGGCCCGGAAAGAGGACATTGTTTTCCATGGCAAGCCTTCCGGATTCAAAAAGGGCGTATGAATCACCCGGCTGAACGGAGTACCTGACCGCGATTCCATTTCCAGGGTTCAGCAGGATGGAGTTCCGGATGCAGCCTCCGCCGTACTGTAAAAAATGGACAGATGGTTTTTTTCCGGAGTCTGTATTCCCGATCAGCGTGGCATTGTAGATGAGCGGGTAGTTGCCAGGCAGGGCAGGGATCGCCTTAAATCCTCCCGTGATCTCGGCGCATTCATCCGAATCGGGGCTGTTGATGGCGAGCCAGAACTGTCCCTTCCCGTGATAGCCCTGGTCGATGTCGAAACCATCATCCCCGCAGAAAGCCACTGCCAGGTTCGTGCAGTTCACGTCACCGCCGAAAAACTCGACGCCATCATCGGCGTTTGAAATCACCTCCACATGGTCGATGGTGGTCTTCCTGCCCACTCCCCCCAGGGTCAGCCCGTTGATCTCGTTCCCTTCCCCGATATTTGTGCCTCCATGCCTGATGGATACGTAACGAAGGATCCCGGAGTTGTCGTCATCGTTATATCCACCGTAGATACCGCGGGGTTCACTGACAGGGATGCCTTCGATCATATCCTCCCCCGATTCGGTGTTGATGGTGGCATTGCCCAGAATGATGACACCCCCCCAGAGCCCTCTGGCCTCCACGGGCACGCTTCCCTGAAGATCATCCCCTTCAACAGTAAAGATGATGGGATCTGTTTTTTCACCCTCAGCAATGATGGTGCCGCCCCTGGCGACAATCAGGGCACTGGCCAGGCTTCCCTGCCCCGTTTTGGCCCTGATCACCGTGCCAGCCTCGATGGTCAGGGTCTGTCCGTCATTGACGAAGACAAAGCCGTTGAGCAGGTAATCCCTGTCACTGGTCCAGGTGACCGTCCCCGTACCTCCTCCCTGGTCAAGGATCGATTCCACATGCTCGATCATGTAGTCGCTTTTCCTGCAGGAAGATGTCAGGAATGTCAGCAATGTCAGGAAAGCCAGGTTGGGGTGGATCTTCATGGTCATGGTGTAATAAAAAATGGGAGAGGGGATTAAAAGGCTACTTCGATATTGAAGAAGAGATATGGTTCTGATCCCCCGTTCTTTGCATATTCAACCCAGTCCTGGTAATTCAGTGCAAGATGCACATAGCGGATGGGTGTGAACTGGATCCCCGAGATGACGGCACTTCCGTCACTGTCCAGGTTCCAGGGCGTTTCCTCTTCGGGCAGTATGTTTGAATAGAGCTGGTCATACCTGGCGAAAATCTCCCATTTTTCTGAAAAGCTGAAGGTGGAGTATACTGAATACCCGTAGCGGCTGTGGCCTTCGTTAAATTTGTAATTCAACTGGTGGTTATACTCTGCACCGATCCGGAACCGGTTCAGGCTGTACCCGGCGAAACCCGAAAATGTCATTTGCGGGACCTCGCTGGTGTGGACCGTGTAGTAGGCCCGCATCGTCAGTCCTTTCAACGGATTCAAGGTGACCCCGGCTCCAATCCTGTAGACATCGTCGAACTGCAGGTTGCTGTACCCCTCCCCGTTGCTGAAAACCAGATCGGCAGTTACCAGTTCAGACATGGCGTACTCGATCCCGGCACCGAGGTCCGCACTTGATCCGAACCGGTATTCATCCAGGTATGATTTATAGAGGTATCGGTAACCCCAGAAGTTCTCCTGCAGCTTGAACTGGAGCATATCAAACAGTCCGAACCAGCTCTTCACATTCCCTTTCTGGTAGCTGAGGTATGCGTTCTTGAAATAGGTGTAACGCCTGATCAGGCTGAATTCAGAGAGATCATCCACGCTTCCGATGTCAAGCTTCACCTCGGCTGAAAAATGTTCATCAAGGCTTCTCCTGTAACCGAAATAGGCCCGCTTGACCTCGAATGCAGTGGCGGGGTTGTCCCGGTCCAGCCTGTAATTGAAGTCGGAGTAGATCTTAGCCGAAACCTTTCCGGGAGGAGGTTCCGGTTCTTCTTCCTGGGCTGCTGCACAAAGTCCGGCTGCCAGGAGGATCATCAGCAGTGAAAACCGTTTCATGATCGGAGTTTTAAACTGGGCAATGTTAACCATTTACATGAACTTAACATACACTTATTATTGTGCGGTTGTAAATTTTATATAGACGAAACATTAATTTAACATTAAATTAATATAACAGTGAAAGCTTCTGAAAATGAATCGCTAATAATCAATAAAAAGTCAGAAAATATTGAAATATTATGTAAATTGTTCCCCCGGTACCCAAACGAAAAAAACCATGAACCATGAACTGGAGTGATTACCGCATACTGCTGGTGGATGATGAGAAAGACATCCTGGAGTTCCTGACCTACAACCTCCGGAATGAAGGATTCAAGATCTATACGGCTTCAAATGGCCGTGACGCAGTCCGCCTCTCGGGTGAGGTGAAGCCCCACCTGGTCCTGCTGGATGTCATGATGCCTGAAATGGATGGTATTGCTGCCTGCGAGGAGATCCGGAACAACAGGGAACTCGAGAGTACCCTGGTGGCATTCCTGACCGCCAGGGGAGAGGACTATTCCCAGATTGCCGGGTTTGAAGCGGGGGGTGATGATTACATCACCAAACCGATCAAGCCCAAGGTGCTGGTCAGCCGCATCAAGGCACTGCTGAAGCGGAGAAGTGTCAGAATCGAGGATGCCGGCACCGGATCGGTGAATAAAATTGTATCGGGAGACCTGGTCATCGACAGGGAGCGCTACCTGATCATCAGGAAGGGAAAGGACATCTCACTTCCCCGGAAAGAGTTCGAACTGCTCTCTCTGCTGATTTCGAAACCGGAAAAGGTATTTACCCGGGAAGAGATCTTCGACAGGGTGTGGGGAGAGAACATCGTGGTGGGTGACAGGACCATCGATGTCCATATCCGGAAATTAAGGGAGAAACTGGGGGACAAGTGCATCAAAACCGTCAAGGGGATCGGTTATAAATATGTGGTCACCTAGAGGGCCCTCAGCACTTCTGATCCAGCACATCTGCCTCAATCGGTGGTGCGGATATCCTGGCGGACATCGACTCAAATAACCTGATATTTGCTTTCGCCAGCTGTACCGAGTGCAATATCAGGTTCTTGGTCTCGGAAAGCATCTCCATATAGGTGACACTGATCTTTACCCCTTTCCGGGTCTTCTTCAGGATTTTAATCCGGCCTATAAAGATCTGATTGATCTGCTCAAGGATCTCATCCCGCCGCTGGTTCAGCTCATTCAGATTATCAAAATTCTTGTTCTTAAGCAGGTTGATGACGTAGTTGAAGAATTCGCTGGTCTTCTCATTGAAATCCTTGATGCTTTCATTCTGTTCCTTGTCAAGCGGATGGTTGTTATCCAGATGGCGAAAAGCAGGCAGGATAATGTGGGTCAGGGAGGTAGAAATCTCTTTCATGTAATCGACCACCTGTACATAGTAATGTCCGCTTTCAATCTCGGTCTCCTTGAATTTCCACAGCGTGGCCGGAAGTGATTCCCTGATCTCTTTGATTTTCTTGCTCAGCTTCTTTGCGTCTTTCTTAAGCCCTTTGATCTCCTTGTATTTCTCTTTCAGAAAACTGTTATAGGTGAGGTAAAGAATCTTCGATACTTTGATGATCGTGCTTTTCACTTCATCGTCGCACGATTTCAATACCTCATACGAGGCGGTGATCAATGCACTGTCAGGCCTCTCTTCCTTTTCAGCCCTCCTCTTGTGAAAGGCGTGGGTCCTGACCAGTATGAATATGGAAATGGCGATCAGCACGAGCATCACCGGAAGCTTGCCAAAGTATATCAGGGTGGCAATAATGAATGAGGCACTGAAGGCAATAAACGCCGTAAAGAACCACCCGCCGATCACGGTAAGCACCCCGGTGATACGGTATACCGCACTTTCCCTGCCCCATGCCCCGTCGGCCAGTGAAGTGCCCATGGCCACCATAAAGGTGACATAGGTGGTGGAGAGCGGAAGCTTCAGGCTGGTCCCGAAAGCAATCAGTATACTGGCCACCACGAGGTTTACCGAGGCCCGGACCAGGTCAAACGACTGCTTGGTATCGGATTCGGGATTCCTTTTCTCGTCAAACCGGTCACGGATGAAACGGGATGCACCTTTTGGCGTGATCCTTGCAATCCTGTTGCTGAACTCAACGGAACGCCTGACAATGAACCTGGCAAGTATGGAGGAAGCAAATCTCTCTGAGCCTTCCTGCTGCCTGCTGAGATCTATGGTGGTCGCAGTTACGGACCTGGCTTTTTTAGAAAATCTGAGAGTCAGTACCATGATCAGCCCTGCAGCAATGAGGAATAAGACAGGGGTTCTGACAGGCTCGCGCAGTGCTTCCATCAGGAAGCCACCGGCATCGGCAGATCCGGAGGCCATAAAGGCTTTGAAGGATTCAAATCCCGCAAGCGGCACCCCGATAAAATTCACCAGGTCGTTCCCGGCAAAAGCCATGGCCAGGGCAAAGGTGCCGACAAGCACTGTGATCCTGACGATATTGACCCTGGTAAACGATGCCAGCAGCTGGAACAGGATGGTCCAGCCTGCAAAACTGATCAGAAGTATTCTGACCGTATGTGCTTTGATGATATCGAGGAGCTCGGGTGTAACCAGGGTGGAACCCTTGGCTCCCTTGATCAACAGGAAATAGAGGATGATCGTAATGGCGAATCCACCCCAGAGCCCTGACCAGTACCTGGAGGATCGCTTCAGGTTGAAAGAGAATGTCAACCGGACGATCCACATGATGATCATCCCGACGGTAAAGGCAATAACAATCGAAATGAATATCCCCGAGATGATCAGTACAGCTCTCTCGGTGTTGATGTAGTCACCCATCCTGGTGGCCAGCTCACCCATTCTTGCAAGCTTGAAGGTGGCGATGGCCACGGATGAACCCAGCAGCTCGAATACAATGGAAACCGTGGTGGATGTGGGCAATCCCATGGTATTGAAGAAGTCAAGAAGCAGGATGTCGGTCAGCATGACAGCCAGGAAAAGCACCATGATCTCACTGAATGCAAACATCTCGGGATGGAAGATCCCTTTTCGGGCAACCTCCATCATTCCGTTGGAGAATATCGCTCCCACAAGGACACCTAAGGCAGCGATGGCCATGATTATTTTGAACGGGGCTGCTTTTGATCCAATGGCTGAATTAAGGAAGTTTACAGCATCGTTGCTGACTCCAACCATCAGGTCTGAGATGGCGAGAAGGAAGAGAACTCCAACGATCAGCATATAATAGGCTTCCATGCAAGGCAATTGTTAGTATGGCCTAAAATTAGGCTTTCTCGGAACACCCAATATTAATTTTATGTTAAGATAATGTCAACCTAATGTTACCTGGCGGGAAGGTGAATTTTCGAAATCTCCGAATGTTATCTTATATTCAATGCCGGATAATTTTCCGGCTGATGGCCAGCCGAAGGTGAAATGAAGAAGAAGATCTCCGTTTTCCTGGTACAACCCGACCTGCTCTGGGAAGACCCGGATGGCAACCTGGGGATGCTGGAGGGGATGATAGGGCAAATGACCGGTGATCCGGATGTGATCATCCTCCCTGAAACCTTTGCCACGGGATTTACCATGAGGGTGGAGCGGTTCGCTGAAAAGGAGGACGGCCCGGGGGTGACCTGGATGCGGAGCCTGGCAAGGCGCAGGGATGCCTGTGTGACGGGAAGCCTGATCATCAGGTGCGACGGAGAGTTTTTCAACAGGCTCTACTGGATCACGCCCGAGGGAGTTGAAGGGCATTACGATAAGCGCCACCTCTTCCGGATGGGAAGGGAGGAGATGCATTTCAGGCCCGGAGAGGAGCGAAAGGTGTTCAACATGGGGCCGTTCAGGTTCATGCCGCAGATCTGTTATGACATCAGGTTTCCCGTCTTTGCAAGGAACCGGAACGATTACGATGTGCTGTTCTACGTGGCCAACTGGCCTGCCCCCCGGCAGCCTGTCTGGGAGGTGCTGCTGAGGGCCAGGGCTATTGAGAACCAGGCGTATGTACTGGGAGTTACCCGTGTGGGGCGGGACGGGGAGGGTGTGGAACATGTGGGGGGCTCATGTGCCGTGGACCCGACGGGTCGTGTGGAAGCTTTCCTGGAAGACCGGCCCGGGATCCTGAACGTAAAGATCGACCTGGAAAAAATAAGGGAATTCCGGGAAAAGTTCCCTGCATGGAAAGATGCTGACCAGTTCCATATCGGATAGCTGCTCCTGACACTGTCAGCAGCCGCAGGCGCCGCCATCCTCGCAGGACCCTTTATCGTCACACTCCTCATCGCCGCAGGATCCGTTGTGACTCCCGCAACTGCAGCCCACTCCGTGGTGGTGAACATGGCCGTGGACCAGCTCCTCCTCGGTGGCGCTGCGGACTTCGGTGATCTCTCCCCTGAAATGGAGATCATTGCCCGCCATGGGATGGTTAAAATCCATTTTCACGGCATCGCCCTCGATGGCGATCACCTTGCCATTCAGCCTCCTGCCTTCGCTATCCATCATCGGGATCGTGTTCCCGACCCTCATCAGGTTCTCATCAATCCTTCCGTCGATCTCAAAGACCTTCCGGGGCACATGAACGATGGCCGATTCCACCACGGGCCCATAGGCATCTTCCGAATGGAGAAGGAATTCAAAGCTGTCACCGGCGGAGAGCCCGCTCAGGTTCTCCTCGAATTTCGGAAGCAACCCGCCGGTCCCGAACAGGAAGGTAAGCGGATTGTCCGGTGTAAGCGCCTCCACGACATCACCCTCCCCGGAGCCTGACCGGAGTTCATATACGACCGAAACAACATTGTCTTTTTCAGCGATCATGATCTTCTGCTGTTTTTAAAGCCACAAAGAAAACAAAATCTTCACTCTTATTACAAGAATTTAAATTAATCTGGCCGGTCCTGGTCAGGGTTTTCATTCAATCCGGACTCCTGCGGGATGGCCGCTGCCTCCCACTCACCTTTTTCCCCGGACCGTTTCCTGTAACTGATCAGGGCAAACGCCATGATGATGCTGGAGGCCAGGATCACCAGCAGGAGGATCCCGGTGTTGAAATTTCCGGTCATCAGCTCTTCAGGGATGGAGTAGAAGAGCAGGATGGTGATCAGTCCGCGGGGTGCAAGCCAGACAACCGGGGAGATGTTCTTCCGGATGAACAGCCTGAAATAGCCGTACCTGATCCCGTAAAGGATGCCCAGGATCAACAGGCTGACCACCCAGACCCGGAAGTCCAGAAGACTGGCCAGCAGGATGGTGAAACCAAAGATCACGAAGAAAAAGGTGCGGACCACGAAGGAGGTCTCCAGTGTGATCATCTTGAAGTTGCCGAAGATGGCCGACATCTGCTGTTCGTTAAGGAACCTCCGGAGCCTTCCCGGGAAGAAGATGTGGCGGTTGGAGAGGATCATTCCGAAAACGAGGATGATCAGAAGGCTGGAAAGGTGAAGCATTTTGCTCAGCGAGTAGAGCAGGATCAGCACTGCGATCAGCAGGAAAAGCTTCAGCTCTGTCCGGATCTTCTGAAAGAGGAAGACCAGGAAGTAGCTTGCGGCCAGGGATACCAGGACGGTGAGTGCCAGGTTGAGCAATACGGAAAGGCTCATCTGCCCGATATTCTCGGCTTCCAGGCTGCTGATCAGGAAATAGAAAAGCATGATCCCCAGTATATCTGAAAAAGTGCTTTCATAGATCATGAACTCCCGCTTCTCCCTGTCCAGTACAGAGACGCTGGGGATGATGATGGCCGAGCTCATGATGGAGAGCGGTACGGCGTACAGGAGGCCTGTGGTGAGGTCCACCTCAAGGTAGATGATCATTACCCCGGCCACCAAAAGGGCGGAGAGGACCAGGTTCACAAGTGCGGTGAAGAACGCCCTGGAGATCAGCCTGCGCTTCTCACCTGCAAGCTCCAGATCCAGGGAGGCTTCCAGGACGATCATGATCAGGCCGATGATACCCAGCACTTCGAGGATGGGGGTCAGGTCAGGCGATTTCAGCCCGGTGGCGGAGACTACCCCGTGCAGCACCATTCCAAGCACTATCAGGAGCAGCACGCTTGGAATACTGTAGCGCCTGGCAACCAGGTTGAACAGGTAGGAGATGATGACGATCAGCGATCCGATGATCACAAGGCCGTTGGAAGAGAAGAGGCTTGCAGAGCTGAGCAGTATGAAAGGTTCCATCAGAGATAGGTATTGAATCCGATTCTGAAAACGGGGTTTGAATAGGGTGACCTGGAAGATTCATTCAGGTCCCAGAGGACCATGAAAGAGATGGAGTTGTAGAGACCGATCCGCTGGGAGAGGCCTCCTCCCACAAGAATCGCATGGTAAATGAAACGGTCTTTGCCCTGGTTTGGATCGTAAATTCTGCTTTCCAGGCTCATTCCCTCATACTCCACATGGACGAACAGGTCATTGAACAGGTTGATGGGCAGGTACTCTTCAGCATGCGTGATCAGCGCAAACCTGGCAAATCCCTTCACTCCAAACACATGGGTCTGGTAGGCGGGGAAAAAGGGCGATTCTTTGCGGGACTGGTAGATGTAGTGCGGCCCGAGCCCGACGGCCAGCCTGTCATTGATATGGTAACCGACCAGAGGGGCCACTTCGATATAGGTGACTGTCCCGAACGAAAGCCAGAATTCCGGGACCAGGAAAAACTTGCCCTTCCGGCCCTGCGCATCATCCTGGGCCCGCAAAGTCAGGGGCCCAAGGAACAGCAGTGTGGCCAGGAGTGTTCTGCCTTTGATCATGATGTTCACCTTCTTCCTGCAATTATATGGAAATTATGACTGATTGATATCGAAACCGCCTATTTTTACCGTTAAAACTGCATGATGATGGTGGTTATGATAACCGGTGCAAGCAGGGGCATTGGCGCTGCCCTGGCGGAGTCCATGACAGCATCGGGGCACAGGGTGCTTCTGATATCCAGGAACCGGTCCAGGCTGCAACAGCTGGAGGAGAGGTGCAACGGGAAGACGGGAAAGGCACTGGCCGTATCAATACCCTTTGACCTGACCGATCTGGCCGACCTCGAGGAGGAATTCGTGTCCCGTGTGAAGGGGATTACCGGAAAAGTGGATGCCCTGGTCAACAATGCAGGCCAGATGATCCGCAAACCCTTCAGCCGCATTACACTGCGGGAAGCCAAAGGCCTGTTTGATGCCAATTTCTTTGCACCCGCCGCACTGATCCGGATCTGCCTTCCCCTGATGGAGAAATCGGAACTGAAGCATGTGGTAAACGTCACCAGCATGGCGGGGTTCCAGGGAAGCGGGAAGTTCAGCGGGCTATCCTTCTACAGTGCTTCAAAATCGGCGCTGGGCGGATTGACAGAGTGCCTGGCAGAGGAGCTGAAGGCTGAGGGTATCAAGGTCAACGGCCTGGCCATAGGCGCAGTTCAGACCGAAATGTTTGCTGAGGCATTCCCGGAATTCCAGGCACCGCTGGATCCGTCGCAGATGGCTGAATTGATGAAATGGTTTGTTCTGGAAGGGGCCCGGTATTTCAACGGGAAGGTGCTGCCGGTATCCCTCTCCACTCCCTGAACTATTCCATGGAACCGAGGTCGAGTCCCTTCACCACATTTTCAGTGGTGTATTCCCGTGCGCTGATCTTCCCCCCGAGCAGCATTGCTCCGTTGAGGGCCAGTGCCCGCATCTCATCCTCACCGGGGTAAATGAAGACAGGTGCGATGAATCCCACCCTCTCCTTGATGTACCCTGTCATGTCGGGATTATGCGCAATCCCGCCCGTGATGATGATGGCATGGACCTCGCCCCCCAGGACAGCAGCCATCGCGCCGATCTCCTTGCTGATCTGGTATGCCATGGCATTCTGGATCAGCCTTGCCTTCCGGTTGCCCTCCCTGGCCAACCTCTCCAGCTGGTAGGCATCTTTATAGCCCATGTAGGCAAAAAGTCCCCCCTTTCCGGTCACCATCTCCTTCACCTCCTCGAGGGTCCTTCCCTTTTCAAAACAGTACCTGATAAGCGCCCCGGCCGGCAGGGTACCGGAACGTTCAGGCCCGAACGGTCCCTCCCCGTCCAGGGCGTTGTTCACATCAATGACACGTCCTTTTCGGTGGGCGCCTACTGATATCCCGCTTCCCAGGTGGGCTATGATCAGGTTCAGCTCTTCGTATTCCATCCCTCTCGAATGGGCATAGGTGCGTGCCGTGGATTTCTGGTTCAGGGCGTGAAAAATAGAGATCCTGGAGAACTCCGGATGTCCGCTGATCCTTGCCTCTTCCTGCAGCTCATCCACGACCACAGGATCGACAATGTAGGCACGTGCACCGGGAAACCGGGCTTTGAGCCTGTCGGCGATCAAACCGCCCAGGTTGCTGGCATGATCTCCCATGACGCCTGCCTTCAGGTCGGTGATCATGGCATCGTTCACTTCGTAGATCCCTGATTCGATGGGACGGATCAGACCGCCCCGGGCAATGATGATACCCACCTGTCCGAAAGGAACATGGTTCTCCCTGACCTCCGACAGGATGAGGTCCATCCGCATCTCAAGCTGGTCTGCCGTCTTTTTCACGGAGAGAAGTTCGTCGCAATCGTGCCTGATGGTTTTCAGGAAAACGAACTTGTTGGTCCTGTAAACCGCTATTTTTGTTGAAGTTGCACCGGGATTGATTGCCAGTATGTAGTCAGCATCCATTTTAAGCCCCTTTTCAGCTCCTTTTTCAGCTTTTTTTGTTCGTGTCGGCCGCAACCGCAGCAAGGACGATAGAGTCGAATTTTGCCTGCTCAGAATCGGATCTGGAGGTGAGCACGATGGGCGCCGAAGCCCCGACGATCATGGAGGCAACCTTTGCCTTTGCGAAAAACACCAGGGTCTTGTAGAGTACATTTCCCACTTCGATGTCAGGCATAAGCAGCAGATCGGTATCACCGGCCACTTCGCTTTTGATCTCCTTGTGCTTGGCGCTCTCAACCGAGACCGCGTTGTCAAAGGCCAGGGGGCCGTCCACAATGCAGTTCAGGATCTGGTCCCGCTGGTTCATTTTCGAAAGCAGGGCCGCATCAAGGGTCGCATTCATTTCGGTGCTCACCTTCTCAACGGCACCCAGTACGGCCACTTTGGGCTTTTGGATACCCAGGTTGTTCAGGACCCTGACAGCGTTATTCAGGATACTGATCTTTTCGGTCAGGTTGGGGGCTATGTTCATGGCCACATCGGTGACGGCGATCAGCTTGTGGTAGGTCTCCACCTCGAAATAGGCAAAATGGGAGAGCAGGTTGCCGGTCCGGAGCCCGTAATCCTTGTTCAGTACTGAACGGAGCATGTCGGAGGTGCCCACTTTCCCTTTCATCAGCACATCCGCTTTCCCGTCGTGCACCATTTTGACAGACTTCATCACGGCATCCACCGGGTTATCGGCCTCTATAAGCTCAAACTTGCTGAGATCGAGATTGAGGATCTCTGCCATCCCCAGGGTCTTCTCCATGTCTCCCACAAGGATCGGACGGATAATATTCTGCCTGGCAGCTTCCGTCACCGCACTCAGAGAGTGAGCATCTTCGGAAGCGGCAAGCACCATTTTCCTGGGCTTGTGCCCCTTGTCAAGCAGCTCCTTCAACTGCGATAATTTCGTCAGCATACCGTTCTCATCTTAATTCAACCATCTCCTAGCAGCATTTCTCCAGGATCTTATAGGTATCGGTTGCGATCACCAGTTCCTCGTTGGTTTTGACCACCAGGACTTTCACCCTGGAGTCCGGCTTGGAGATGACCTTATCCTCGCCCTTGACACCGTGGTTGCCGGTCTCATCGAAATCGAGGCCCAGGAATTCCATGTTCTGGCAGATCATCCGGCGGATATTGAAATCATTCTCACCGATACCCCCGGTAAATATGACGCAGTCCAGACCGTTCATGATGGCTGCATAGGCCCCGATGAATTTCTTGACCCTGTATGCATACATGGTGAGGGCCAGGTTGGCGCGTTCATTTCCTTCATAGTAGGCCAGCTCCAGGTCGCGCATATCAGAAGAGATCTCCGAGATCCCCATGATCCCGCTTCTCTTGTTGATCATGTTGCTGATCCCTTTCAGACTGAGATGTTCCTTGTCAGCCAGGAAAAGCAGCACCCCGGGATCGATATCCCCTGTCCGCGTGCCCATGATCAGGCCATCCACCGGGGTGAAACCCATTGATGTGTCCATGGATCTTCCGTGTTCAATGGCTGTAACCGATGCACCGTTTCCCAGGTGGCAGGAGACCACCTTCATCTCCCTGGTATCCCGGCCGAGGATCTTGCTGGACTGTTTAAAAACGTACTTATGGCTCGTGCCATGGTATCCATACTTCCTGATCCCGTATTTCTCATAGTATTCGCGGGGGATGGCATACATATAGGCGTGCGGGGGCATGGACTGGTGGAACGATGTATCAAAGACCGCGACCTGGGGAATCCCCGGCATCAGGGTATCCACCGATATGATCCCCTTCAGGTTGGCCGGATTGTGCAATGGTGCCAGCTCGATGCAGGCTTCAATGTCCTGGATCACCTCCTTGTTGATCAGCACACTCTCTGTGTACTTCTCACCTCCCTGCACCACGCGGTGCCCCACTGCTGAAATTTCCCCGATATCCTTGATCACCCCGTGATCCTTATCCACCAGCGCACCCATGATCAGATTGATCCCCACCGTATGGTCCATGATGGGTGTGATATGCTTATATTTATCCTTTCCAGTGGGTATATGGGAGATCACCGCATCGGTAAAACCGATCCGCTCCACCACACCGGTGGCAATGACCTTGGCCGAATCGCCCATCTCATACAGCGTGTATTTTATGGAGGAGCTTCCGCAGTTTAAGACTAATATGATCATAAGAACAGGTCCGTTATAAGATTATTGTTCACTTCTTGTGCTTTTTCAGGCCAGCCGCCTGGTTTGACGTAATAGCCACCAGGTTGACTATATCACTCACGGAGCATCCCCTCGACAGGTCGTTGATAGGGGCGGCCATTCCCTGGAGGACCGGTCCGATGGCCTCTGCCTTGGCCAGGCGTTGAACCAGTTTATAGGCCACGTTTCCCGAATTCAGGTCGGGGAAGATAAGCACGTTTGCATTGCCCTGAATGGGACTGCCCGGGGCCTTGCTTTTTGCGATCGGTTCTATCAGCGCCGCATCGGCCTGGAGTTCACCGTCGATCACAAGGGTGGGATCCATCTCCCTGGCGATTTTTGTGGCGTTTACCACCTTGTCAACCATGGGGTGTTGTGCGCTGCCCTTGGTGGAAAAACTCATCATGGCAATCCGGGGTTCAAATCCCAGGATCGAACGGGTTGTTCCGGCAGTGGCCACCGCAATCTCAGCCAGCTGTTTCTCATCGGGATCCGGGTGAACCGCACCGTCAGCGAATACAATGATCCCATCTTCCCCGAATGAATGATCCTGCAGGATCATGATAAAAGCTCCTGAGACAATGCTGATCCCCGGTAAAGTCTTGACAATCTGGAAAGCAGGCCTGAGTACATCGCTGGTTGCATTTCTGGCTCCCGCCACCTCCCCGTCAGCATCTCCTGCCTTGATCATCAGCGTTCCCAGGTAGAGGGGGTTCTCCACCAGCTTTGCGGCTTCCTTGCTGGTCAGCCCTTTCTCTTTCCTGATTTCATAAAGAAGTTCCGTATACTCCTGTTTCTTGGGGTGCTCCTTCGGATTCACAATGGTTGCCTCTTCCAGGTTCTTCAGACCATACTGGTGGGCCTTCTTTTCCACCTCGGCCGGATCCGCGATCAGGCAGACCGAACAGAGTCTCTCCCGGATAATGGCATCGGCTGCCATTACGGTTCTTTCCTCATCACCCTCGGGAAGCACGATACGCTGCCAGTCCATTCTGGCCTGCTCTCGTATTTTCTCAATTAAATTCATTGATTATCAATTATTTGCATTTAGCATTGTACAGCTTCAAAGGTAACTAAAAAAAGATATTAAATTACATCTTTTACAACACTTGTGGTCATTATTCCTATACAACTTCTGCTATATTTGCTGAATGATTGCAGAAAATGAGCAGCACAGCTGAGCCAGCCGCCACCGGAAAGGAGGCAACCGTTCCCGGCAGGAAGCAGTTCGATGAACTTCGTGCACGGCTTGATGGTGAGGTATTTACAGATAATGTACGCCTGATCCTCTATTCCACGGATGCTTCTGATTACAGGGAAAGGCCCCTCGCAGTGGTCTATCCCCGGCACGAGGCTGACATTCGTGAACTCGTCAGGTTTGCCGCCAGGGAGAACCTTACGCTTATTCCCAGGGCAGCGGGGACATCCCTCGCGGGCCAGGTGGTGGGCAGCGGTATCGTGGTGGACGTTTCAAGGTACATGACCCAGATCCTGGAGATCAACGAGAAGGAGCGCTGGGCCAGGGTACAGCCCGGAGTGATCCTGGATGAGCTGAATATTGCACTTGCTCATACCGGGCTCTTCTTCAGCCCGGAAACATCCACATCCAACAGGAGCATGATCGGGGGGATGATCGGGAACAACAGCTGCGGGCTCCACTCCATTGTACATGGCACCACCCGGGACCACACCATTTCCGTCAGGGCGGTCCTGTCAGATGGGTCAGTCGCCGAATTCGGACCGGTTGACCAGGAGATGCTGGGGAAGAAGCTGGAGCTGGAGGGACTTGAGGGGTCCCTCTACCGGGGATTGCAGGAGATCCTCGCCGATCCGGAGAACCAGAAGGAGATCCTGGATCACTATCCGGATCCCGGGGTGGTAAGAAGGAACACGGGGTATGCCCTGGATGAGCTGCTCAACAGCCCGCCATTTATGGGTGACAGGGCGACATACATGGACTACAACCTCTGCAGGCTGCTTTCCGGCTCCGAGGGTACGCTGGTTTTCATGACAGAAGCAAAACTGAACCTTGTTCCGGTACCCCCACCGAATAAAGCCCTGGTACCAGTTCATTTCCAATCTGTTATGGAGGCCATCAGGGGCAACCTGGTTGTCCTCAGGCACCGGCCCGCGGCGGTGGAGCTGATGGACAAGACCATCCTTGACTGCACCAGGGAGAATATCACACAGCGCAAAAACCGGTTCTTCCTCGAAGGGGACCCGGGGGCCATTCTGATGGTGGAGTTCATGGAGAGGGACCCGGAGGTACTGGCGGAGCGGATTGCAGCCATGGAGAAGGAGATGAGGGATTCCGGCCTGGGGTATCACTTTCCCGTGGTCACGGGGCCGGACATCTCCAGGGTTTGGACACTGAGAAAGGCCGGACTTGGCGTTCTGTCCAATATTCCCGGCGAAGGCCGCCCGGTTTCGGTGATCGAGGATACCAGCGTGAATGTGGAGGTCCTGGAGGATTATATCACCGATTTCAACAGGATCCTTGAGAGGTATGGACTGCAATGCGTCTTTCATGCCCATATTTCAGTGGGAGAGCTGCACCTCAGGCCCATCCTGAACCTGAAAGATCCAAAGGATGTGCAGCTGTTTCATGACATTGCCCTGGAAACGGCAAGGCTGGTCAAGAAGTACAGAGGATCGCTCAGCGGGGAACACGGTGACGGGCGGCTGAGGGGAGAATTTATCGAACTGATGGTGGGTGAGAAGAATTTCCAGCTGTTCCGAAGGGTAAAACAGATCTTTGACCCCGGCGGCAGGTTCAATGCCGGAAAGATCATTGATACCCCGCCCATGAATTCCTGCCTGAGGTTTGAACCCGGACAAAGATCCCCGGAGTTTGACACCTATTTTGATTATACCAGAGAGGGTGGGTTCATGAAACTGATTGAAAAGTGCAACGGGTCGGGGGATTGCAGGAAAACCGAGATCACCGGGGGAACCATGTGCCCCAGTTACATGGCTTCCCGGGATGAGATCACCACGACGCGTGCCAGGGCGAATGTCCTGCGGGAGATGTTATCAACCCCCGGTTTGAAAAAACCGTTCGATCAACCCGAGATATACCGGGTTCTTGATCTCTGCCTCTCCTGCAAGGCCTGCAAATCAGAGTGTCCTTCCAATGTGGACATGGCCAAACTGAAGGCCGAATTCATGCAGCACTGGTACGAGCACCACCCCGTTCCCCTGCGGACAAGACTGATCGCCAATATTTCGAAGATCAACCGCCTGGGAATGTTGTTCCCCGGGCTTTTCAACGCTGTTGTAACCAGCAGGGCACTGGGAAGGATGATCAAACGGGTGCTCGGATTTGCGCTGGACAGGAGCATCCCGACCCTGGGAAGGTCCACTGTACGGAAATGGGCAGGCAGGCATCTCCAGGCGCTGAACAGCAGCCTGCCCGCAGATGCCCCTGAAATTGTCCTTTATATGGATGAGTTCACCAATTATAATGACACCTCCCTTGGGATCACCTCCCTCAGGTTGCTGAACAGGCTGGGCATCAGGGTATGGTTGGTAAAGCACCCGGTGAGTGCCAGGACATACATTTCCAAAGGGCTGCTTCGGAAGGCAAGGGAAATTGCCAGGAAGAACGTATCTCTCCTGGCTCCACTGGTATCGGAAGAAAGACCGCTTGTGGGCATCGAGCCATCTGCCATCCTGGGATTCAGGGATGAATTCCCCGAACTGGTGGGTAAAGAGATCTCTTCACAGGCCAGGATCCTTGCCGGTCAGAGTTTTACCATGGAGGAATACCTGGTGGATGCGTTTGAAGCAGGCAGGTTTGATGCCGGGCTTTTTACGGAGGATGCGGCAGAGATCAGGCTGCACGGTCACTGTCAGCAGAAAGCCATTGCAAGTACCCTGCCCACCAGGAAACTGCTTTCGATCCCTGTGAATTACAGGGTGACTGAGATCCCTTCGGGTTGTTGCGGCATGGCTGGCTCTTTCGGGTATGAACGGGAACACTATGATCTGTCGATGAAAGTTGGTGAACTGGTGCTGTTCCCTGCAGTGAGAGAAGCTGCTGCGGGAACCCTGATCGCTGCACCGGGTACCAGCTGCAGGCATCAGATCATGGACGGAACCGGGACAAGGGCGATGCATCCGGTCGAGATCCTTTATAATGCGCTGAAATAGCAATATTGAACAGATAAAGAGATGCTGAAGAAAATGCCCCTCTGGGCGAAGATCTTTCTGGGCATGGGGGTGGGGATCCTCTGGGGCCTGGTTTCGGTATGGGCCGGGTGGGAGGAATTTACCTCCGACTGGATCAAGCCCTGGGGAAACATTTTCCTGAAGCTCCTGAAGCTCATTGCCGTGCCCCTGATCTTTGTTTCCCTGGTGAAGGGCATTTCCAGCCTGACCGATATTACGAAGCTTTCAAGGATCGGTTACAAGACCATTGTGATCTACATCATTACAACGGTTTTTGCCACCACGGTGGGCCTGGTCCTGGTGAATATCATGAAACCTGGCAATGTCTTCCCCCGTGACAAGCAGGAGCAGTACAGGGAGAGATTCAGCGGGCAGATCGAGCTGAGGCAGGAATCGGCCAGGGAGATTGAAAAACAGTCACCGCTGCATTTTTTTGAGGAGATCGTTCCCGATAACATCTTCCTGGCTGCCGGAGATAACTCGAAAATGCTGCAGATCATATTTTTCGCCCTTCTTTTCAGCATTGCCCTGGTGCTGATCCCCGGTGCGAAGACACAGGTGGTGAAGGATTTCTTTGACGGGCTGAATGATGTGATCCTGAAGATCGTGGATATGATCATGCGTTTTGCACCCGTCGGGGTGCTCGCCCTGATGGCGGCACTGGTCGTGGACTACTCCGGTGATGCGGACATATTCACAGCACTGGGCATGTACATGGTCACGGTCACTGCCGGGTTGCTGTTCCTGATCATCGGATTCTATCCTTTTCTGATGCGGGTATTCACCCGGACCAGGATTCCCGATTTCCTGAGGGGGATCCTGCCTGCGCAGCTTGTGGCATTCACCACAAGTTCGAGCGCAGCCACCCTTCCCGTGACGATGAAACAGGTGATCAATGAATTGAAGGTCCCCAAGCCCATTGCCAATTTCGTCCTGCCGGTGGGGGTGACCATCAATATGGACGGAACCAGCTGCTACCAGGCCATTGCAGCAGTATTTATCGCCCAGGTTTTTGGCATTGACCTGACCCTTACCCAGCAGCTGACCATCGTGCTTACAGCCACACTGGCATCCATAGGGACCCCGGGGATCCCAAGCGGGTCGATCGTGATGCTGATCATCGTACTGAACTCGGTGGGTCTCCCTGTAGAAGGATTGGCCCTGATCCTTGGTGTGGACCGCCCGCTGGACATGCTTCGGACCGTTGTCAACATTACCGGGGATTCAACTGTATCTTCCATGGTGGCCCGTTCGGAGGGTGAACTGGGTTGATCTGCGGGCATATTTCCGCCGTTTTATGCAGGTTAACTGAATCCAGCCCGTCTTCCATCCTTCAGTTAAAAGGTTATATTCCAGGAAATTATTTGTCTTCACGCTCCTGTTTCAGGCCTCTCTGAAGGAGATATTTGAAACTGCAGGGGGAGTGATCCACAAAAATTTCTTCCTGAAGGGCCCAGATCCTGAACCGGCTACCCGGTAAACGAGGGCAGGGCAGGGGATATCTCCTGCAGTAGATCCTTTCCTGCTGGGAAGAAACGAATCAAAAGATGACATATGACCAAACATTTACATATGTCAAATAATACGCACTGATTACATTTGTAATTAAGTGAAAATGGAGAAAAAGAGGGCTAAAATATACAAAATTATACAACAATAGCGATCACATATGTAAACAATCAACCGGGTAGTTACGATTTGATAGTTACTACTTATATAATACTGTAAATCAAACATATAAAATGATTACCTGATCTATTATATAACAAAAATCAAGAAAATCTTATCCAAATCTGCTTTCAAATTGTCAATATACAACAATAAATCGTTATATACCAGAGATATAGAAAAATTATATGAAGTTTTGATACACATTATGGACAAAAAAGAGATTTTGGCTTCTTATCTGGATGAAAACAGGGGCCGGGGGAGCCTTTCCCGGTTACAGGAACTCTCTTCAAATGCGTTTAAAATAAGCAACCGATGATTATAAGCTAATTATTTTATATCTACAGGTAATATAGGTCATTGTCTACTAAAATGAGAAAATACTTCTTATAAGAGTAATAAGGAAAAATTGTTATACTGACGCATAATTCACATATGTAACCAAAGATCATTCACAAATAACAACAGAATATATATTACATTTGTAAATAAACGAAACATGAAAGAGAGGCTTTTGCAGCTGCTGGACCTGGAGCATCTCACACCTTCGAAATTTGCTGATCTTATCGGGGTTCAGCGAAGCAGTGTTTCGCACGTTATTTCCGGGAGGAATAATCCAAGTTTTGATTTTCTGCAAAAAACTTTAAAAGCCTTCCCCGGCCTGAAAGCTGATTGGCTGGTGCTGGGAGAAGGACCTGTTTACGAGCAGATGGGCAGGGATTATGCCGGAAATCTTTTCGGAACTTCCCTGGATGCGGAAAGTCAGGGTAAGAATGAGTTGCAGGAGAAATTACCGCATCAATCAGAGGAGCGTGGCGAAACCATTGGTTTCGAGCCATCCGGCGCGAGAGGCGGTGATCAGCCGGAAACGTTGGAAGAGACTGAAAAACCTGAGGATGCGCAGGATCGGAGGATTGTCCAGGTGATGATCCTTTATGATGATGATACATTCAGCACATTTAAACCTTCCCATTAGAAAACTCTGTATATTTGCATGCAAAAATTGAATGTACCGTCTTTTTGTCAGACCCATTCTCTTCCTGCTGCCTCCCGAGACCATTCACACCATAATGATCCGTTTTCTGCGGATTGTCTTCCGCATGCCGGGCATCCGGCCTTTGTTGCACAGGGTTTATCATATAAAGCATGAGGCACTGAGGACCGGGTTCCTGGGTATGACCTTCTCCAATCCCGTGGGCCTGGCTGCAGGGTTCGACAAAAATGCGGAAGCATACAGGGAGTTTTACACCTTCGGGTTTTCGTTCATTGAGGTCGGTACGGTTACCCCGGTCAGTCAGCCGGGTAATCCACGGCCAAGGAGTTTCCGGCTGAAAGCTGACCATGGTTTGATCAACAGGATGGGATTTAACAACCATGGTGCCGCGGCTGCAGCACATAAATTAAGCCGCAGAAGGCCAAAAGGGCTCATTTTAGGAGGAAACATCGGAAAGAATACCCGGACCCCCAATGAAGAAGCTGCTGCCGATTATGAGGCTGTTTTCAGGGAGATCTGCCACGGGGTAGATTATTTCGTGGTCAATGTGAGCTGTCCCAACATCACGGATATGCATGAGCTGCAGGACCAGGAATCACTGGAGGCCATCCTGGGCCGGATCCTTCAGGCGAGAGATGATATGAATATCGATAAACCGGTGCTGCTCAAGATCTCACCCGACCTGAATGACAAGCAGCTGGATGAAACGCTGGAAATCGTCGTCAGGCTGAAACTGGACGGAATTGTAGCCACCAATACGACCATTCGCCGTGAAGGCCTGAAGACATCCATCCAAAAGACCGAGGCCATCGGAGAAGGAGGGATGTCAGGGGCACCCCTCACGGCAAGGAGCCTGGAGGTGGTCCGGTATATCCATGAGAAGACCGGGGGCAGACTCCCCATCATTGCGGCAGGCGGTATCATGAGTGTCCGCGATGCCCTGAACATGCTTGATGCAGGTGCCACGCTCATACAGCTCTACACCGGTTTTATTTACGAAGGTCCGGGGCTTGTCAGGCGGATCAACAGGGCCATCCTTGAAAGGCGCAGCTCAGGATCAACCGGGTAAGCTAGTCTGTTTCATATCTGACCGCTCTCCCAGGCCAACCGCCCATAAACTCCACCATCCTGCTTGCGGGCACCGGAAGCGTACGGAATTCCATTCCGGGCAACACTGAGCTTTTCTTTGCAGGTGCCACCCCGGTTATCTCCTCAAGGGCCTTGGCCAGCACAGGGTCGTTATAACTTCCGAAAGGCTGCAGATCAAGCAGGTTCTCCTCCACATAGAAATCGGGATCGATCCCGTCAACAAAATCTGTGAATCCATCTGCATTGGTGTATTTCAGGACGATGGGCTGCATGGCCCAGTTGTGGCGTTTCGGGTCAGCCCAGTCAGGAATGGTCCAGGAACCGTAGCATTTCCCATAGGTGGTGGTCCCTATCTGCACCACGTCCATATAGGGGTAGAGTCCTGTTACCAGGGACTCGCTGGCCGAAGCCGTACCCCTGGTTGTCAGGAAATAGACTTTTGACAGATCGAGGTTCAGCTCGCTCTCGGGCAGTCTGATCACCAGGTTCGGAGAATCCTCCCCGTCGGGCTCGCCATCCCCATCATAGTCATACTCTTTCCAGAGATTATTGTAGAGATCATTCCAGAGCAGGTACGAAAAGACATCTTCATTCTCCATGGCCGACCTCGGTGCCAGGGTGCTTGCGATATAGGCTGAAAGCATAAGGCTCCCTCCCGGGTTATAGCGAAGGTCAAATACCACATCCGAAACCCCGGCTGTCTTAAACTCATCAAAAACACCATTCAGCTCAATGAACCATTCATCATCGTTGCCTTTGGTGAACATGGTGTAAACCAGGTAACCGATCTTCTTCTCCTGGTAATCAATTACCTCGCTGTGGATCACAGGATTCTGGTTCAATTCGACTGCAGTCAGGGTAACGTTCCTGCCGGTGGGAACCACCGAGGTTCCGTTCCATTCCCCAAATTCAAATGTGGCAGTGGTCTGCTCATAAAAGAGTTCATAGTAGTTCTCTTCTGTAATGGTCTTCCCGTCGATGGCCACGATAAGATCGCCCCGCTCTATGGCAGAATCCTCGGCAGGGGAATCGGGCGTAATGAATTCAACAGTGAAAATAACCTGGTCATCTGTAAGGTACCAGGGCAAAGCGGAAATCCCGTTGGCAAGCTCAACACCGTCGAAAAAGGCAGCCAGTTCCTCATAGTCATCCACGATCCATGAATAATGGTCCTCCTCATACAGCAGATCGTAGAAGTATTGCTCCGGGTCGGGCTGGTAATCCGGATCCAGGTCGGGCAGGTACTTCTCCCAAAGGTAAACCTCATTCATTCCCTCCCAGATCCAGTGGTTCAGGATCAGGACATCTTCGGGCAGATCGGGCTTATTCGGATCCTTTTCGCATGCGCTGAGGATGACCAGCAAAGCCGGGACCATGATGATCAGTAAGCTGTTTAATTTCATCGTTTTTTAAAATACCGCGTACGTAAATGCAAAGTTATGTTTTTAAACGGAGATTGGCGGTTATTATGATGATGGCCTGAACAAACTGTATGGTTGCGCGGTTCACTAAATATACCGGATGCTAAACCTGTTAATCACACCTGCATGCACCCCAGAATAATCCTGATATCCCTTCTTATCACCATTTGCCTGGACAATGGTCTGCCACAGGATCACCCTGTTCCTGCCGGTGAGCATCCTGCATTCGGTGAAAGAGTGAAAGAACGGGAAGAGATGGTCAGGGATGGCATTGAACACTATCCCTTCCAGCCCGTGCGGGATCCTCTGGTCCTGAAGGCCATGCGCCGGGTGCCCCGGCATCTCTTTGTGCCTGAGGCATACCGGGACGAGGCATACCGGAACAGTCCACTGCCGATCGGTTATAACCAGACCATTTCCCAGCCCTTTATTGTAGCGCACATGACCGAGCTGCTGGAGCTGCAGAGGGACCACAAGGTGCTGGAGATCGGAACCGGATCAGGGTACCAGGCAGCTGTCCTTGCGGAACTGTGTGACCATGTCTACACCATCGAGATCATCCCGCCCCTGGGGAGGCAGGCGGAAGCGACCCTGAGGGAATTGGGGTATACCGGCATCCATACGAGGACCGGTGACGGGTACGAAGGCTGGCCCGAACAGGCACCCTTTGACCGGATCATCGTTACCTGCGCACCCGATGACATACCGGAACCGCTGATCAGCCAGCTTGCACCGGGGGGGCTGATCGTGATCCCCGTGGGAAAACCCTACGGGACCCAGTACATGGTGGTCGTCAGAAAGGATAACAAAGGGCGTATTACCAGGGAGCACAAATACCCGGTCCGGTTCGTGCCCATGACCGGGAAGGCATCCCGCCATCCTTAACCTTCTATTGAGTATATTTCAGGAGGTACCTGGCCATTGATTTCCCGGCTTTGGCATAGGCTTCTGAAATCCTGTAGCCTGTATCGAAATCAAATCCCCATGCATCTGATCCGGGGCATTTAAGCATCTCGATGACGGCCAGTGCCTCACCTCCCCTGATGAAGCTGATTTCGAGGTTTATAAAGGCAGGTTTACGGGCAACCCCCACGTTGAATCCAGGCTCAAGAAATGTCGTATGGACGTTCATGGTGACATCTGATTCGACATCCTGCCCCGCTTCGATGGATTCGGCGTATTTGTTGAACAGTTCTTCATATTTAGGTTCATACCGTTCGGGCCGGTCCGCAAACCACTTCTCTTTCCAGCTATCTCCAGTGCCCGCTTCATCTTCGTTCATCTCCGCTACTTTCTTCGCAATATAATCGTCCTCAACTTCAAACTTCCCGACTCCTAAATTGGAATAATCGTATTCGATCTTAAGGGCCGTTACACCTTTGAGGGCTTTCATGTCCCCGTCGATGACCTTTATCTTCTGTCCGAATACCGAACCTGAAAAAAGGAGAGCCATGCATACCATAAGGATTCTTGTCAATTTCATTGTGATTGATTTAAGGGGTTAAAAGTAGCCCTAAATTAAATCAAAAAACGATGGTTTACAAGAGTATCCGGACTAATTGTCAAGTGACCATCCATATGGGAAAATAATCTGAAAAACCCCGGTCATTTTGGACCGGGGTCTGTCAGGTTTATCTATCTGATAACCAGTAAAAAACATTCGCTTACAAGGCAATCAGATGCAGTGATCACCCATTGCCGTACCCTATCTCTTTCTTACCGGGTAATGCATGATGGTTTCCTCCAGATGTATCTGGAAAATATAAATACCGCTGGGGTAGCGGGAAAGATCGATTGTCTCCTGCAACTTGGGATTTGACCTGTTGAGGATCACCTTACCTGTCATGTCCATTACTTTCAGCAATGTCGCCGGAGCATTCAGATCAATATGCACCACATCAGAAGCCGGGTTTGGATAGATGGTGACGGATGCACCCGGAATCTCCCTGATCCCTGAAGGTGCCGCCTCCACTGTAACAATAGCAGCTTCTGAAGTGGAGTTCCCGGCCGCATCCGTAACGGTAACATAGACCACTAACTGACCCACATCATCGTTGGTAAAATCTGACTGGCTGAGCGTTGTATCCGCCAGTTCGCAATTGTCAGAAGCAGCAGTCACCAGGTCGGCCGGGGTAATGGATGCATTTCCGTCCACATCAAGCTGCACGGTAATGTTATGAACAGTAAGTGAAGGAGGTTCACTATCGGGAGTGACCGTCAATGTTCCCGTTACATAGATGAGATTGTAATTGCTTGCACTCCCGCCTGTGACCGTAATGTCATAGGTGCCCGCCGGGCTTGACTCATCAGCGTCACAGGATGCAACCGGCAGTGAAGTGAACACACTGGCATCTTCCGTGCCGGCAAAGCCAGCATAATTGACCGTAAACCCGGGATTGGCCTCGCACTCTTCCCGCACCTTATCCTCGGCTGTGACTGTCAGGTTCCTTGCAACAATGTTCCCGGACAGGTCAGATGGCTGCACCAGGAGATAATTGTTCTCATCCGGACCTCCAAGGGTCATGGAAGTGGTGACCGGGATGCCGGTTCCTACGGAAGATTGTGCGAAGGTCCCCGTACTGGCTCCGGTCAGCGTGACATCGTCTGTACCGACAACCCCGCTCAGAGTAGCCCCGCTCAGGGCGGCATCGGTGGTTCCGTCATACGGTTTGTCTGCCACCACTGTCTCAATGACCGTAAGTTGCTTTTTGCCGACAAGCAGGTCGCGGTTCACCGGTGTAGCGGGCTCATACTGCGCATTTCCGGCCTGTGAGGCCGTGATGGTGGTGGTTCCAGCCCCCTTGAGGGTCACCACATTGCCGCTGACAGTTGCCACATTCAGATCAGAGCTGGTATAGGTGACAGTAAGCCCTGAAGTCGCGGTACCCGTCAACATCATATCAGCATCCCCGTAAGTTTTGTCATCAAGAGTATTAAAAGTGATGGACTGGGGCAGTTTAAGGGTGGTCACTGTCCTTATGTTCGAGTTTTCACTCGAACCTGCACTGTTGTAGGAACGCACCCGGTAATAGTAAGTCGTTCCCGCGATCAGGTTGGAAACGGTCCTGTAATCCTTCAATCCCACATCGAAGTTATGATAGAAATCGACATAGGTTGTGAAGCTGGGATTTATAGAAATATCCAGCCGGTAACCGTCGGCATTGGAGACTTCATACCACCTGGCTCTGAACCCGGTAGCGGTAATATTGTCAGCGGCTGTTGCCGTTGGAGCGGCCGGTGGCTGCAATTCCCCGTATACCCTGATTTCCGAGATGGATGCATACTCATCCTTTGCGGTGATCAATAGCCTCACAAACCTGATCAGGGCCGAGTCGGGTAGATCATAGGAGTAGGTTCCGGTGGCAGAGAGTGTGGTATCTGCAAGATCGGTCCACGTCTCCCCATCCGTACTCCCCTGGAATGTAAATGCCGTGGGCAGTTCACCTGTATTGGACAGGATCAGCCCGTATCCGTCCACAATGTATTCGGAATAGAGATCAATAGCGAGCCATGAGGGGGTATCGCCCTGAATGGAACAGTAAGTGCCCGGCAGGTCATCTACTGCCAGTTCAGGACCATGATCAACTACAGTATCGGAAGCGGTAGCCACCTTTAACAGGGCTACATTAGGATTTGTGCCGGAGTATTGCGCCAGTGCAGAGATGGAAACCGACAATAACAGGGCCCATAATCCACAGAATAGAATTGTATTTTTCATCGGAATGGTTTTTAACATGTTACGAAAAAAGGGGGTAAAATGTTTCGAACTTTTTTTAACACCCTTTTCCCGCTGAGCAGGTTTGGATCCTGTAAAAATTATTGGCCAGGCAGTATCCCCCGTTATCACTTCCAGCAGAGATGTTCTATAATAGGTTTTTCACTCGTCCCGATGATGATGATATGTTCATAATATTTGTAATTTGGAAAAACAATCCTTATACTGCTTTGTTATTTATTGTGATAACTTAAAACCAGAAGTCTATGAAAAGGATCTTTACTTTATTGTTTTTAAGCGCTTTGGCTACCGGCGTGTTCGCACAGCTGGAAGTCTCTTATGATTTTGAAGAAGAAACGGCCGACACAACGTGGCGTCTTTTTGGAAACGGGGAATTTCAGAATGACACGACGGACATCTCTATTGTTATGAATCCCTTAGCCATGGAACCGAACCTCTCTGACAGTGTGCTTGAATTCCTGGTCCGTGAAGATGCGGTCAGGTGGGCTGGCATGTACACAGACGGATGCGGGATCATGTTCTTCACCGAAGAGGCCAAAACACTCTGCATGATGGTCCTTAAGACCGTCGTCAGCCGCGTGGGCCTCAAGGTGGAGCTAAGCCTGAATTCAGGGGATGATGTTTCGATGTACGTTGAAAATACCGTGACCGATGAATGGGAACTGCTGACTTTCGAGTTCCCTGATGCTGTCGGTTATTATTATCAGAGGCTGACGGTATTCCCCGATTTCCCTGAAGAGGACAAGACCTGGGGGGAAAACGTGGTTTACATTGATAACATCGGAATTCCCACACCCGACAACACCTCGGTCCTGGAGTTCCCGGATGCCTCCATGAAACTCTACCCCAACCCGGTTGACTTCAGGATGGCGGTTCAGTACCCCGGCATGACGGGGATCACGGTTTCGGATCTGCTTGGCAGGCAGATCAGGTCCATCAGTTTTCCGGCCGTGGACAGCAAGGTCATTGAGGTTGGCGATCTTCAAACCGGGATCTACTTAGTTACCGCTGAAACAGCCCATGGGGAGTACACCATGCCTTTCATGAAGAAGTGATTCAGTCAGATAATGAAGGGATCGGGAATATACTTCCGGATTCCCCATGACGAAAAAATCCGCGGCAGTTTCCGGCCGCGGATTTTTTTGTGGTGATTACTTTCGTGATCCAGCTGGGGCTCGAACCCAGGACCCCATCCTTAAAAGGGATGTGCTCTACCAGCTGAGCTACTGAATCATCCGTTTCAATGCCTTAAAAAGCGGTTGCAAAGATAGAAACAATAATATTCTGTGCAAACTCTTTTCTTCAGGTTTTTTTAAGGGGGAAGGGCGGCCAGAATCTGACGTGCAATTCTGTCTGCCGGAGCCTCCCTAATTACTTTAACCCCTGCTCCAAAAAAAAGTTCACACGATTTCCTGTAATGAAAACCGGGGCTGTCCGTCTACGGTTTAGAAATCAATGATCACATGAGTTTAACATTAAAAAAGGAAATCATGAAAAGATTCGTTTTATTGGTAATTGCAGTGGCCCTTCCGGCTTTTCTCTTGGCACAGAACAGTGCTGTTGACAAGCTTTTCAATAAGTACAAGGGCAAGGAGGGAGTGACCACCGTCCAGATCAGCCCCGAGCTGTTCCAGGTGATCAATGCCATGGAGGTGAAAGAGGTGGAAAACAGCGAAATTCCCTTTGACAAGGTGTCGAGTGTGAAGATCCTCACCATTGAGGATGAAGGCGCTTTTCAGGGGGTAAACTTCTATGACGAGATCAAGAATGAACTGGATGTGGCAGACTATGCTGAAGTGATGACGGTGGACGATGGCGGCGAGACTGTCCGCATGTGGATGAAGGCTGACAACGCAACAATCAGCGAATTCCTTCTCATCGTCGGAGGAGACGACAATGTGCTGATCTACATCACGGGCAGTTTTAACATGGGCGACCTGGAGGGACTGGCAGAATCATTTGGCGAGAATATCGATATCGATCTGTAGATTTCGCTAACTTGTACGTTCTTAACAATGGTGAGTATAGATGAAGTCCTCCGAATTCAAGCTGCTGGTCATGCCATACAGCGAAAGGCTGTACCGGATGGCATATCGCCTGATGGGAAGCCGGGAGGAGTCGGAGGACATTGTTCAGGAGGTTTACCTGAAACTGTGGGGGATGCGCAACGACCTGCTGAAATACGACAGTCTTGAAGCGCTCTCTATCCGGATCACCCGCAACCTTTGCCTGGACTCCCTGAGGAGAAGGAAGTCCGGCCAGGAAGCGATGAAGAGTGGGCGGATCAAAGTGGACGGGTATCCGGAAACACCCTCTGAAAGCCTGGAGAGAAAAGAAGAGGCAGAAGTCATTCACACCCTGATCGCAGCGCTGCCCGAACCACAGCGGTCGCTGGTCCACCTGAGACACTTGGAGGGGAAAGAGTATGACGAGATTGCCGAAATGGTCAACATGAATGTGAACGCCATACGGGTGAGCATTTCAAGGGCCAGAAAACAGATGCGTGAAATGTTTGAAAAACAATATTCCTCATGGAAAGCATAAGAAGGATACGTAAGATGCTCGAACGGTTCTACCAGGGGGATACCACCCTGGAGGAGGAGAAATGGCTGAAGGACTATTTCTCCTCCACCTCCGTTCCTGAGGAGCTTTTGCCGGACAAGGAGCTGTTCCGGACATTGGGAACTTCAGGCGATTCCATTGTCGTTCCTCATGACCTGAACAGGAAGATCCTGGAGCGAATCGACCGGGAGGAGCGAAAAGAGATGAGAACCCGGCGGATCTCCATTTTCTCGTTGTCGGGCCTGGCTGCCGGGTTGCTGGTAATGATCGCGGTTTACCTGTTCTTCCTGAGAACCGGCAGACCTGACCTTTTGGCCAGCCATCAGCTGACCGATACATACGAGGACCCGATGGAGGCATACGAGGAGGCAAAACGTACACTGGCCTTTGTTTCTGAGAAACTGAACTACGGCACCAGTGAACTTAAACATGTGCAGCAGTTGAGCAAAACCACCACCGATCCCCTGAAGTCCCTGTCGATGATCAACAAGGGAAGCCGTGAGCTGAACCTGCTTGGACAGCTGCAGATGGTCAGGGAAATAGAGCAGTAGGTAATTGGTAAATGGTAAATGGTAAATGGTTATTGGGGAAGAGTTATATTAAAGAGAATGAGAGATATAAAATACAATATTATGAAACGGATAATCGTTGCAGGAGGGCTGCTCCTGCTGGGGCTGGCCCTTTTCGGCCAGAAGTCTGCTGTGGACAGGATATTCGATAAATACAGCGGAAAGGAGGGCTACACAACGGTCTACATCTCGAACTTCATGTTCAACCTGCTGAACAGCCTGGAGGTGGATGACCCGGAATATAATCAATTCAAGAAAGCCACCGCGGGGATCTCGTCAATCAGGATCCTGGCGCAGGACGGGGAAGGTTCCGCGGCTTTCGGGAAGGAGCTGCTTGCCATGCTGCCCAGATCTGAATACAAGGAGATGATGGTGGTGAAGGAAGAGGATGGAGATGTGCTTTTCCTGGCCAAGGAAGCAGGGGGGAAGATCACGGAATTCTTGCTGATCGCCAGCGGGGGAGGAGATGATGCCCTGATCGCCATCACCGGGAATATCGACCTGAAGAGCCTGTCGAGCCTCGGAGCAGGACTGAATATGCCCGGAATGGAGAACCTTCAGGAGCTTGAGAAGAAGACGCCCTAATAGTAGAGCATCTTCTCCACCTTGTTGTTCTTCAGCCAGGTTTTCAGGATCTGCCTGATATCCCTGTTATCAAGTTCCGGGTTGATGCATTCAAGCATCTGGTCTATGCCCAGGTAAGCATCGTTCACCGATACATATCCATAACCCATATACATTCCCTTTTCGATCCTCACCAGGCTGCGCTCATCATCACTTCTTCCCCTGTCAATGATCAGCACATTCCCCCGTTCCAGCTTCAGGCCCCCGAGCAGGGCCTCGGCCCTTTTGTTGTATGCCGATACTGCTTCAGCCTGAATGCAGGCCCCGTTGCATTGCCTGATGGAGTGGTGAAAGCAGGCCCCGTCAGTCTGGTATAATCCGCTCAGTTTCTGGCACAGCCAGTTCTTCTCCACCATTCTGGTCAGTGTCTCCCTTGCCTCCTTTATATTGTTGAAGCAGGTGACAGGGTCATCGGCAGTTTCTGAGATCTTCTGCAAACGGAAGGTGATGTACCCGTATTCATCCCTGGAGGAGTATAATCCCCAGTGAGCGTATGATCGCTTCTGCGCCCTGTTGTACATCGGTTTCTGTTCTTTGATCTCCCTGGATTCCTTCAGCAGCGCAATCAGTTCACTGCCTGTCAGTTCAAAGGAGATGCTGTGGACCCTCTGTTTCATCTCGAGGGCCCGCTTGCTTGTAGTATTCCCCAGATGGGAAAGGACGCGGTGGCGGATGTTCTTGCTTTTTCCGATATAGAGGAGTTGGTGCCTGTCATCAAAGAAATAGTAGGTCCCGCACTCTTCAGGGATGCGCTCGATGTCATCCACTGTCAGGTGCTCATTCAGGTTTTTGTAACGTCCTGCGGGTTCTGAGATCAGGGCAGATTCACCTGCTCTATTAGTCTTTTCGAGCAGCAGTTCGAACAACCTGACAGTGGCTATGGCATCCCCTTCCGCCCGGTGCCTGTCGTGGATCACGATTCCCAGCTCCTGGCATATCTTGCCAAGGCTGTAGGACTTAAACCCGGGAAACACCCTGCGGCTCAACTTGACAGTGCAGAGTGTCTTCCGGCTGAACTCATAACCGAGCCGCCTGAACTCGCTCCTGATGAATGCGTAATCAAAACTTACGTTGTGACCCACAATGGTGTGGTTCTCGGTGCGCTGTACGATCTCTTTGGCCACTTCGTAGAACCGGGGTGCATCAGCTACCATCTCATTGGTGATGCCAGTCAGGCCAGTAATGAAATAAGGAATGGCTTTTTCAGGATTGATCAATGTGGACCACTCATCCACGACTTTCTGTCCGTCGTGAAAGAAAATGGCTATTTCTGTGATTTTTTCGGATGCCGGACTGCCCCCGGTGGTCTCGATATCAAGAATGGCAAACATCACTCATCCCGCTGCTCCTTCTATTCGCTCTCCTCCTTTGGTTTGCTTTTCTCAGCTTTGTCAGATGCGCTCTTTTCCCCGGCCTCCGGCTCTTCGGTCTCAGGTTTTTTCGGAGCCGTTTTCTTGGCCGCCGGTTTTTTTACAGCCGCTTTCTTTGCAGCCGGTTTCTTATCTTCTGGCTGTTCTGCCGGGATCGCCCCGGCCTTTGGCTCTTCAACCCCGGCCTTTGGCTCCTCTACCTCGGCAACTTCTGCTTCGGCTGCTTTCT
>CAYXUD010000130.1:0-39272 GCA_964467775.1 uncultured Bacteroides sp.
TCAGGCATGAATGGCACAGTTGTATCAGAATCAGGTGAAGTACTTGCTGGTGCTACAGTGGTAGCTGTTCATGAACCTTCCGGAACTCAATACGGAACTTTTTCCAATGACGAGGGCCGTTTCAATTTGAAGGGTATGCGACCCGGTGGGCCCTATTCTGTGAAGGTATCATTTGTGTGCTACTCAACCGCTTCTTATACCGATATTACTTTGCTTTTAGGTGAATCATTTATTCTAAATGCAAAAATTAAAGAAAGTGCTGTTGAAGTTGCTGAAGTTACGATTGTGGGTTCCAGACCTTCGAAATTCAGCACCACCAAGACCGGGGCAACCACCAATATTTCGAACGAACAGTTGAATTCCATGCCTTCTTTGAACAGAAGTATCGAAGACATTGCCCGAATTTCACCCTATGCAAATGACATGAGCTTCTCAGGTGGAGATGACCGTTCTACCAATTTCACGGTGGATGGTGCCAATTTTAACAACAACTTTGGCCTGAGTTCCAGCCTGCCGGGTGGTGGGAATCCCATTTCTCTGGATGCTATTCAGGAAATCCAGGTGGTCATTGCGCCATTCGATGTGCGTCAGACTAATTTTATCGGGGGTGGAATCAATGCAATTACCAAATCGGGAACCAATGTATTTAAAGGTTCAGCCTATACTTATTTTACGAACCAGAATTTGCGGGGCAATAAGATCGGAGATGTGGATTTCGGAGAACGCGATAAAGAATCGCGACAACTATACGGTGTAACATTGGGTGGGCCTATCATTAAAAACAAATTGTTCTTTTTCGTGAACGGAGAATACGAATTGCAACCGGGACAGGTCGTCATCTGGAGGCCCTCCGATGACGGCGTTGCCAATACCGACCTTATGTATTCGCGCGCCAGCAAATCGGACATGGAACTGGTCAGGCAACATTTGCTCGATAATTATGGATATGATCCCGGCTCATACACTGATTACCCGGCAAATGAAAGCAACAGAAAACTTTTAGCCCGGATTGACTGGAATATCAATGATGACAACAAATTGAGTTTCCGGTATAATTATACCAAGAATCAGGCATGGAATCCCACAAACGGAAATTCAAACAATGCCGGATACCGTAACCGGTCGATGGACCGGATCTCTCAATACTCCATGGCTTTCTCCAATTCCCTTTACTCAATGGATAACATTGTGAATTCGTTTTCATTGGATCTGAACAGCCGGATCTCGGATAAGCTTTCAAATCAATTCCTGGCCACCTATACAAAAATTAATGATATCCGTGGATCCAATTCTGAGAAGTTCCCCTTTATTGACATCATGTATGACGACAATTCAGGTGCACCACAACCAGTTGAACCCTATATATCTGCAGGTTATGAATTGTTCACCTGGAACAACGGTGTAAATAACAATATTTGGAATATCACAGACAACCTGACCTATTATCTGAACAATCATAAAATTACAGCAGGGTTAAAGTTTGAACATCAAATGGCAAACAACTCCTACATGCGTAACGGTACGGGATATTATCGTTATGCCAATATTGATGACTTCTTAAACCAGGCTGCACCAAGGGATTTTGCATTGACTTACGGGTACGACGGAGAACAAAATCCGGCTGCGGAAGTTGCTTTTAATACGTTTGGCGTTTATGCTCAGGATGAATGGAACGTTAGTTCTGATTTCAAATTAACTTTTGGCCTGCGTGCCGACTATTTAAAATATGTAGATAACGTTCTCAGGAACAACGCCATTTATGAACTGGATTTCGGTGGCAGACATATCGATACCGGCGAATGGCCAGATGGAAATGTCCAGTTCTCGCCAAGGGTTGGTTTCACGTGGGATGTAACGGGTGATCAGACACTGAAACTCCGGGGAGGTACAGGTATTTTTGCAGGAAGGCTGCCGCTTGTCTTCTTCACCAATATGCCGACCAATTCAGGAATGGTACAGGGCAGTTATCAAGCGGTTACCAGGTATAATGCAGATTGGACGATAGACGTTGCTGGGTCTGATTTAGAAACTTTAGCAACCCTGGCCGGGCCCATGATCACCGATGTGGATGAAATGATCTCACACCTGGGCCTGCCCAATACGATTACTCCTGAACAGGGCGTATTGCCGGGAGAGGTTAATGCCATTGCCTCCGATTTTAAAATGCCCCAGGTGTGGAAAACTTCACTGGCTGCAGATTATGACCTTCCGGTTTCATTCCCGATGTCGGTTACATTGGAAGGTATCTTCACGAAAAATATAAATGGAGTATTGCTGGAAAACTACAACCTGGAACAACCCGATGCTACCTGGGAGACTTTCAGCGGACCTGATGACAGGTATATTTATCCCGATGATATTGCCTATACTTCGAGAAATGCCTACATACTGGCCAATAGCAGCGAAGGATGGGGGGCCATAGGAAATATTACAATTACCACAGAGCCTGTTAAAAACCTGAATATAATGGCGGCTTATACCCAGACCGAGTCAAAGGAGGTTTCGGGTATGCCCGGCAGCGCCGCATATTCTGCATACAATGGCGCCATTCAGGTGAATGGCCCGCATATTCCCTGGGTTCAGCGTTCACAATATGTTGTTCCAAGCAAAGCGATTGCCTCGGTTTCTTACACTATCTCTTATGCCAACGATCATATGTCAACATCTTTTAATTTGTTCTATTCCGGGTATTCAGATTGGTACAATAGCTTTATGTATACAAATGATATGAACGGCGATGGTTATGGAAATGATCTGATATACATACCGAGTGCCAGGGGCGACATCCAGTTTGTAAGCACTGCAGACGAAGATTCATTCTTTGCATTTATGGAACAGGACAGTTATCTGAGCAAGCATCAGGGTGAATATGCTGAAGCATATGCTGCAAGAGCTCCCTGGATGCATAGGTTTGATTTGCGTTTGGCACAGAATTTCAGCATCAATACAGGTAACACCAAACATACTTTGCAACTCACCCTTGACTTGTTGAACTTCGGAAATTTGCTCAACAGCGAATGGGGTATAAGCAAGTATGATCCAAACGATGGTCGGATTTTGACTTATGAAGGCGTGGATGCAAGCAATGTTCCAAGCTTTTCAATGGCTACAGATGACGATGGCAATTACCTGAAAGAAACCTATACTACTCATTATGATTACCGGGATTGCTGGCATATTCAGATCGGAGCACGTTACCTCTTCTAAGATTTTTTTATCCTGAATATCGAAAAAGGGTATCTCAAAAGGATACCCTTTTTCTGTGGGACCCCACAGAAGGGTACCGGATTCAAGTGCCTTTTTTCAGTTACAGGCAAACAGTTCAAGCCCCATTCTGACAGGGGCACCCGTCGCCCGTAAACAGGGAGGTCGGGCTGAACCCTGGAAAGAAGCGATTTGCATAATAAACAGATATACAACATAATAGAAGGATCCCGGAAAATTCTTAAATATGATTTTTCTCATGTGTCTGCCATTCATCAAGTTAGCTCCAGGGTTAATTTCTTGTTAATAAAATCGACTTTGATTCGCTCATTCTGCTATTGAATTTGTCTTAATTTCATTTCCCGGAATCTGTATCGCTAAGGACCCCTTTTCATCACCTTAATAAGGAAAGACATTTCGATTTTTGGACAAGTGAAGAAAGGGGTTTTTTACCCCCTTCCTGATGGGGCAGAATTTCTAAGCGGCAGATAAACAACAAATTACAGACATGTTCATATAACTGAAGGACATGTAGAAAAGATAGATTGTACGGGCAGGCCCATTGACTGAATGGTGTGTAAGTGAGCACCCCCCTGAATGCTAACTGAATTAAACTGGAAAGAATGGCAGAAAAGGCAGAACCTCAGAAGAACCTGGCGTTTGTGGAAAAGGAGCCTGCCGGGACCCGTAAAAGCAAGGCAGGGGAAGAACAGGGTCAGAGGCAAACGTACAGTTTCGATGAAGCCTTCAAAGCCTCCAGGGACTATTTTGACGGAGATGAACTGGCAGCCAGGGTATGGGTGAACAAATATGCCCTGAAAGATTCCTCGGGCAAGATCTATGAGCGCACCCCGGACGATATGCACCGCCGGCTGGCCGCGGAGATAAGCCGCATTGAAAAACGATATCCCAATCCCCTCCCTTTTGATGAGCTGTTCGAGGTGATGCGCGGATTCAAATACATCGTTCCCCAGGGATCGCCCATGACCGGGATCGGGAACAATTTCCAGATAGCCAGCCTCTCCAACTGTTTCGTGATAGGCCACGAAGGGCTGGCCGACTCCTACGGGGGGATCTTGAAGATCGACCAGGAGCAGGTACAGCTGATGAAACGGAGGGGTGGCGTGGGCCACGATCTTTCACACATCAGGCCTTCCGGCAGCCCTGTTCTGAACAGTGCCCTCTCTTCGACAGGTGTGGTGCCGTTCATGGAGCGTTATTCAAATTCAACCCGGGAGGTGGCACAGGATGGGCGCAGGGGTGCGCTGATGCTGAGCATTTCGATCAGGCACCCTGATGCGGAGCATTTTATTGACGCCAAGCTGGAGACGGGAAAAGTAACTGGGGCGAATGTTTCGGTGAAGATCGACGACGAATTCATGAAGGCTGTGGTGGAAGGAAAGTCCTATACCCAGCAGTACCCCATCGATTCGGATCATCCCACCCATGTAAAAGAGATCGATGCCCGCGAGCTGTGGAACAAGATCGTCCACAATGCCTGGAAGTCGGCCGAGCCGGGGATCCTGTTCTGGGATACAGTTACCAGGGAATCAGTGGCTGACAGCTATGCGGACCGGGGTTTCAGAACGGTCTCGACCAATCCCTGCGGTGAGATTCCGCTCTGCCCATATGACAGCTGCCGGCTGCTGGCCATCAACCTCTACAGTTACGTTGAGCAGCCTTTTACCGGGGATGCCAGGTTCAACTGGGAGAAATTCCGCAAACATGTGGGACTGGCGCAGCGGATCATGGATGATATCATTGACCTGGAGATGGAAAAGGTGGAAGCCATCCTGGAGAAGATCTATTCCGACCCGGAAGATGAAGAACTCAAAGCGGTGGAGATCAACCTGTGGAAGAACATCAAGCGCAAGGCGCTGGAAGGCCGGAGGACCGGGGTGGGGATCACTGCAGAAGGAGATATGCTGGCGGCCCTGGGACTCCGCTACGGCAGTGAGAATGCCATCGATTTTTCTGTGGAAGTGCACAAGACCATTGCGCTTGAAGCCTACCGTTCTTCCGTGAACGTGGCCAGGGAACGAGGTCCTTTCCAGCTATTTGACTTCAACAGGGAGAAGGATAATCCCTTTATCAGGAGGCTCGGGAAAGAGGATCCGGAGCTCATCGAAACCATGAAGGAACACGGACGCAGAAATGTCTCCCTGCTGACCATAGCACCCACCGGCACCACCAGCCTCATGACCCAGACCACTTCGGGGATCGAACCGGTTTTCCTTCCGGTCTACAAGCGGCGCCGTAAGGTGAATCCCAACGACAAGGAGGCCAACATCACCTTCGTGGATGAGGTGGGCGACAGCTGGGAAGAGTACAATGTATTCCACCATAACTTCCTGACCTGGCTGAAGGTGAACGGAATGGATCCGAAAGAGGTGGAAAGCTACAGTGATGAGGACATTCAGGAACTGGTAAAGCGTTCCCCTTACTATAAGGCAACTTCCAGTGATGTGGACTGGGTCCAGAAGGTGAAGATGCAGGGTGCCATCCAGAGTTGGGTGGACCACTCCATCAGTGTCACCATCAACCTGCCTGCCGATGCAAAGGAGGAGCTGGTGGGCGAGCTCTACGTGAATGCATGGAAGAGCGGTTGCAAAGGCGTAACCGTGTACCGTGACGGATCCAGGTCCGGTGTACTGGTGGCCGCCGATAAAAGGAAAAGGGAGGAGACGGAGTTCCCCATCAAGCGGCCGAGGGAGCTGGAGGCGGAGATCCTCCGGTTCAAGAACAATGATGAGGACTGGATCGCATTTATCGGCCTGCTGGACGGAAGGCCCTACGAGATTTTCACCGGGCGCAAGGAGGAGGACACCTTCCCCATCCCCTCCAAGGTAAAGAGAGGGAAGATCCTGAAAATCAGGAATGAGGATGGCACCAAGCGGTATGACTTCCAGTACGTGGATAAGTACGGGTATAAAGTCACCATGGGGGGGTTATCCCACCAGTTCAACAGTGAATTCTGGAATTATGCAAAACTGATCTCCGGGGTGCTGCGGCACGGTATGCCGGTGGTGGATGCCATCAACCTGATCAGTTCACTGAGGCTGGACAATGAATCGATCAATACCTGGAGCGCAGGCGTGGTCAGGGCCCTGAAAAAATATATACCCAACGGCACAAAGGCCAAACGCGGGCAGAAATGTGAAGATTGCAGTTCCGAAAACCTGGTCTACCAGGAGGGCTGCCTGATCTGCACAGATTGCGGCTCCTCAAAATGCGGATAGGGCAAACGAAAAGGAAAGAGGCCATCCTCAGGGAAGGCCTCTTTCAGTAATCCGCTGAAGAGAGCGATGGTTTATGTGTTATCCCCTGCCTTTTTGGTGATCATGTATGCGATGGCCAGGCCGAGGCCGCCAAAAAAGAGGGCACAGGCAAAGTAAGCTGCCTCATGGGGAATTTCAGTATAGGTTTCAAAAAGACCTCCAAGAAAAAGCCCCAGACCGACACCCACCAGCAGCAGGGCCCATTTCAGGATCCCGTATATACTGGTTTTATCGGTCCTGAAATCCTTCGGGTTGACGCCTTTTTCGATCATGGATAGTCTTTCGCGGTTCCTTGCAGCGATGACAACAAATACAATCCCGAAAGCAGCGGCGAAAAATGCGATAGGTACTAAAATCTCTGTCATGGTATTTGGTTTTGGTTCAACATCATTCGCAATTTTGACGCACCTGCCCGCGGTCATGTTACATCTTGGCAACTACTTTTTTCATTTGCAACTGCTTTTTTCAGTGAAGGGATGTTTTTTCTTACCGGGAACCCGGATTTTTGGAGCCGGGATGTAACATCCTGGAAACTGGGACGTCTTATGGAATGCATGGATGTCCTTGAGGAAATATCCACCATCAGCCGGATAAAGCAGGGAGACAGGGAAGCCTTCTCCTGGGTGGTCGACCGGTACGGAAATATGGTATATACCATATGCCTGAGGATGCTTGCGGTGGAGGCGGACGCGGCTGATGCGGCACAGGAGGTGTTTGTGAAGGCATACAGGTTCATACAGGGGTTCCAGGAAAAATCGAAGTTCTCCACGTGGCTCTACCGCATCGCCTACAACCATTGCATCAGCGTGATAAGGAAAAAGGTGAAGGTCATCGACCTGGTGGATGAACTTCCCGACGAGGATGAGAGCGAAGAAGAGATCAACGGCATTGACCTGCTGAGCGGGGAGGAGCGGAAACGCTATCTGCAGATGGCCATTGAAGCCCTTCCGGAGACCGATGCAGTGGTAGTCACCCTCTTCTATTATGATGAGCTTTCGCTGGGAGAGATTGCTGAAGTGACCGGGCTTTCCAGCAGCAATATACGGATCAAGCTTCACCGCTCAAGAAAAAAAATGTATATGTTGCTGAGAAAGCAACTTAAATCTGAACTGAACTCAATTGTGTAATTATGGAACGCGACCCGCAAATATCAAAGCTGATAAGGGAGGGCGGAGTAGAACAGGCTCCTGAGGGATTTACAGCAAAAGTCATGCACCTGATTACCGCTGAACCACAGCCAAAAAAATACAAACCCCTGATCGGCAGGGGCGGAAGGATCATGATCCTGCTCTTTGTGACCGCCATCGTTGTGCTTTCCATCATCTATGCAGAGCCCGGGGGACGGATCCTGGAGTCTGTCCCGGGCCTGTCGGACCTGGGATGGCAGATACCCCGGATAGACTGGGATCTCGGCTTCCTGTCCGGGATCAATTTCCCCACCGGGATCGTTGCTGTCCTGGCGGCCATTTTCATCCTGGTGCTTTCCGATACCGGTCTCAGCCGGCGGAAATTCGTCTTCTAGACCACGCCCAGTTCCTTGCCCACCTTTTTAAAGGCCGCAATGGCCCTGTCCAGGTGCTCCCGCTCATGGGCTGCGGACAACTGCACCCGGATCCTGGCCTGTTCCCTGGGTACCACCGGGAAGCAAAAGCCGGTCACGTAAATGCCTTCATCAAGCAGCCGGGCGGCAAATTCCTGGGACAGTTTTGCATCGTAGAGCATCACGGCGCAGATGGCCGACTGGGTGGGCTTGATGTCGAACCCGGCAGCCTTCATCCTCTCCATGAAATAGTCCGTATTCCGGTGGAGTTTCTCCTGCAGCTCGGTGGTTTCGTCCATCATATCGAACATCCGGATCCCTCCACCCACGACGGCAGGCGGAAGCGAGTTGGAGAAAAGGTAGGGGCGTGAACGCTGGCGGAGCATTTCAATGATCTCCTTCCTGCCGGTGGTGAAGCCGCCGATGGCCCCGCCAAAGGCTTTCCCCAGGGTACCGGTGATGATATCGACCTTCCCGCGGATGTTGAACAACTCGGTTACCCCCCGGCCTGTTTTCCCCACCACACCTGCCGAGTGGCACTCATCCACCATGACCATGGCATCGTACTGCTCCGCCAGTTCGCAGATCCGGTCCACCGGGGCCACATTCCCGTCCATGGAGAAAACCCCGTCGGTGACGATGATACGGAACCTCTGCTCCTGCGCCGCGATCAACTGCTGCTCAAGGTCCTCCATGTCCGCATTGTTATAGCGGTACCGCACGGCCTTGCACAGGCGGACCCCGTCGATGATGGAGGCGTGGTTCAGGGCGTCGGATATGATCGCATCCTCGGCGGACAGCAGCGGCTCAAAGACACCCCCGTTGGCGTCGAAACAGGCAGCGTACAGGATCGTGTCCTCGGTCCCGAAGAATGCCGCTATTTTCTGCTCCAGTGATTTGTGCAGGTCCTGTGTCCCGCAGATGAACCGCACGGACGACATCCCGAACCCATGGGTGTCGAGGGCCTCCCTGGCTGCCCTGATCAGCTCCGGGTGGTCGGAGAGCCCCAGGTAGTTGTTGGCGCAGAAATTCAGCACCCTTTGTCCGCTTTCCAGCTCAATTTCAGCTGACTGGGACGAGGTGATGATCCGCTCCGGCTTGAACAGCCCGGCTTCCGTGATGGCGTTCAGTTCCTGCAGCAGATGGGTTTTGATTTTCCCGTACATGGGTTATCGTTTTAATTTGTTTCGAACCTCTTTCAGCATGATCCCGGTCATCCTCTCCAGGTCGTACGACTGCTCAAATCCCCAGTCCACCCGTGCAATGGTATCATCCACACTGTGGGGCCAGGTATCTGCGATGGCCTGCCTGAAATCGGGATTGTAGCGGATGGTGAAAGCGGGGATCTGTTTCTGGATCTCCCGGTGCATCTGGGCGGGGGTAAGGCTCATCCCGCCCACATTGTAGCTGCTGTGGATGGTCAGCCGCGAGCGGTCGGCCTCCATCAGCTGGATGGTGGCTTTGATGGCATCGGGCATGAACAGCATGGGCAGCGCAGTCCCTTCATTCAGGAAACAGTCGTACTGCCCGTTACGGACTGCCTCGTAAAAGATCTCCACCGCATAGTCGGTGGTCCCTCCGCCCGCCTCGGTCTTGAAGCTGACCAGGCCGGGATAACGCAGGCTTCTCACATCCACCCCGAATTTGTTGAAATAGTAGTCGCACCACCGTTCACCGGCAAGCTTGCTGATGCCATACACGGTCACAGGCTCCATCACCGTTAGCTGCGGCGTGTTGATGCGTGGCGTGGTGGGGCCGAAAACAGCGATGGAGCTGGGCCAGAACACCTTTTTTACCTCCTCCACCATTCTGGCCACCTCCAGGATGTTCATCAGGCTGTCCATGTTGATCTTCCAGGCCTGGACGGGAAGTTTTTCAGCGTTGCCCGAGAGGACGGCTGCCAGGTGGTAGACCTGGTTGATCTTGTGCCGGATAATGAAGTGGATCAGCTGCTTGTCATCCATCACATCCAGGATCTGGAAGGGCCCTGCCTCCAGGATATCCGGAGGTGCCTGTTTGATATCGGTGGCAAACACATGTTCGTTGCCATAGATCTTCCGGAGCTCCATCACCAGCTCAGAACCGATCTGTCCGGCAGCACCGATCACCAGGATATTGTCCATAGGAGATTGAGTCATTGGTTGCCTGCGAAATTAGGAGTTTCCGTAACCCTAACAAATGATAAACAACATACCGGCCGGAGGGCTGTAGTGAGTCCTGCCAGGCCGGTTCCGGCAACCAGAACTTTTTTCCGCATTTTATTTGTTGTAATTTACTCCTCTTTAGCGAGGGGAATGATGGAATGTCAGATTTTTATTTTATCAATAAAACTAAAACCTTCAACAAACCAGCAAGGAGAATTGTCTAGGAACCACTGAAATTCATATGAAAAGAGCCGTCTGCATCGTTGGGGCCGGGATGGCCGGGTTGGCTACGGCGATCCGCCTGGCAAGCCGGGGCCACCATGTAACCGTGTTTGAGCGGTCCGACAGGCCGGGAGGGAAGCTGAACACCATCCGGTGGGAGGGTTTCAGGTGGGACACAGGACCCTCCCTGTTTACGCTTCCTGACCTTGTGGAAGAGTTGTATGTCCTGGCAGGCGAAGAGATGAAGACCTCGATCCGTTATCAGAAGCTGGATGTGATCACACGGTACTTCTACGAAGACGGGAAGATCCTGAATGCATACGGGGACCCCGACCTTTTTGTTGAAGAGGTGGAAAAGGTGTTCATGGAACCGGCCTCCAGGGTGGAAAAACATCTGGAACGAAGCAGGAAGATCTACGAACTGACCAGCGAGGTATTCATATTCAACAGTTTCCTGCGCATGGGGACTTTTATTTCCCGGAAATTCATCAGCGCCCTCCTGCAGATCTGGAAACTGGATTCCATGACAACCATGCACGATGTAAATTCAAAACGATTCGAATCAAAACAGCTGGTGCAACTGTTCGACCGTTATGCCACCTATCATGGTTCTGATCCCTACAGGGCCCCCGGAACGCTCAATGTGATCTCCCACCTTGAGCATAGCCTGGGGGCTTATTTCCCGGAAAGGGGGATGTATGCCATTGCCACCGGATTGAAAGAGCTGGCCGACAAACTGGGTGTGGTGTTCCATTTCAATGAACCGGTGGAGAAGGTGGTCCTGGACAGGAGGGTGGCACGGGGAGTGATCACCCCATCAGGCATCTATTCATCGGATATCGTTGTCAGCGATATTGATATCTTCTATCTTTACCGGGACCTGATTGAGGATGTGCCTTTTCCCGTTAAACAGTTCAAAAAGGAGCGAAGCACCTCTGCCCTGATCTTTTACTGGGCCATCGACCGCGAGTTCCCGCAGCTGGAGCTCCACAACATATTTTTCTCGGATAACTACAGGGAGGAGTTCAGGGTGCTTGACCATAAGCAGGATCTTTATGACGACCCTACAGTCTACCTCTTTGCCTCCTCAAAAATGGTGCAAGGGGATGCCCCTCAGGGGAAGGAGAACTGGTATGTATTGGTCAATGCACCCGAAAACCTGGGCCAGGATTGGGACGAGCTGATCGGAAGGACCAGGGAAAATATTCTGAATAAGCTTTACCGGATGCTGGGCACCCGCATTGAACCACTGATCCTGAAAGAGTTCGTAGCCGACCCGCGATCCATCGAAGCCAGCACCTGGTCACACCGCGGGTCGCTTTACGGCAACAGCTCCAACAGCAGGACAACTGCTTTCAGCAGGCACCCCAATTACTTCCGGAAATACAAAGGCCTCTATTTTGTAGGCGGCAGTGTACATCCCGGCGGAGGGATCCCCCTCTGCCTTGCTTCCGCGAAGATTGTTGACCACTATATACGATGATCCCATGCATGACCTGCTCACAAAACTGCGTTCCAAGAACCCTGGCCCGGTCCTGACCTGTTACTTTTCAGTGGGCATTGCCGGGCTGGTTATCCCGGTGACCCGGGAGTGGTTCATCAGGGGGGTGCCCCTTACCCTTCTGTTAAGCCTTCTCCTGCTGTACCTGTATCACGGAAGGATCACCATCCGGGTGGTGATGATCAGCCTGCTGGTCTTCACGGCCGGGTTCCTCCTTGAAATGATGGGTGCGGCTACAGGCCTGCTTTTTGGGGAATATCAATATGGAGCCACCCTGGGATTGAAGATTTTCCACACCCCGCTGCTTATCGGTGTCAACTGGCTCATACTGGTCTACTCCAGCTCGGTCATTGCGGGCAGGTATGTGGATCCCCTCTATTTCAGGTCCATCGTGGCAGCCTCCATGATGGTGGTGTATGATTTTGCCCTTGAACCTGCTGCCATCCGGCTCGGTATGTGGCACTGGTCCGGTGGCGCGGTCCCCCTGCAGAACTATCTGGCCTGGTTTGTCATCGCATTGGTGTTGAATTATTTGGCCGGCCGGCTCGGGTTGCCGAACCGCGAAAACAAAGTGGCAGCCCCCCTGTTTTTTGTTCAACTGCTCTTTTTTGTTGTGCTTGATTTATGGATCGTCGCAGAGAGGATTTGGGGCTGATCAGGAACCATCGGGACCACCACAGGGAACATCACGAAGCTCCCGGTGTGCCCTGGCGGAGGTTATTCAAGGTAAAAGAAGGATCATGAAAAGGATTTTCTTTGCAGCAGTTCTGACCCTGACTGCGTGGCCGGGTGTTTCCGGATTCCAGAACGAGATATACAAGGCTTATATTTCCAGCCGGATGGACCTTTGGAAAGAGGCCATGGTGAAGATGGAGATCCGGTACCGTGCGACAGGGGACCATGGCCTGCTCTACAGCCTTACCGAGGCGCAGTATGGATATATTGCGCACTGCCTGTCCGAAAACCGCAGGGATGAAGCGAGGGGATGGCTGGATAAGGCAGAAGACAATATCAGCCTCCTGCTGGAGAAGAACCCCAACAGCTCCAGGATATACAGCATCAAGGGGGCGCTTTACGGTTACAGGCTGCTGCTGGAGCCGCTGAAAGCGCCCGCTCTTGGAAGAAAATCAATGAATGCCAATGAAACGGCCCTGAAGCTGGGGCCCGGGGAGCCATGGGGCTGGATGGAAAAGGGCAACATGGAATTCTTTAAACCTGCGGTACTGGGAGGGTCGGCAAGGCAGGCCATACCCCACTATAAAAAGGCGGTTGAGCTGTTTGAAGCTTCACCGGATCAGACCAGGGGGAACTGGTTGTACCTGAATTGCATGGTCAACCTTGGGCTGGCCTATGAAAAAGATAGCCAGATCGTCGAGGCTGGCAAGGTATATGAAAAGATACTCGCCCATGAACCCTCTTTTTCGTGGGTCAGGGACGATCTATACCCGGATTGCAGGAAAAAGCTTGCCCGGAATGAAATCCCGGAATAATCCATTTCTCTATCTTTGTTCAAACGGATTTCAGGAATGAGCCAGCACATCAGGGTAAGGTTTGCCCCCAGCCCGACAGGACCTCTTCATATCGGCGGTTTACGAACAGCCCTGTTCAATTACCTTTTTGCCCGCAGGCATGGCGGTGCCTTTGTCCTGCGCATCGAGGACACCGATCAGGTCAGGTATGTCCCCGATGCCGAGGAGTATATCACAGAGTCGCTGGAGTGGTGCGGACTGATCCCTGATGAAGGTCCGGGCTACGGCGGCAGGTTCGGGCCCTACAGGCAATCGGAACGCAGGGAGCAGTACGAACACTATGCAATGGAGCTGGTGCGCAACGGGCATGCTTATTATGCATTTGATACTCCGGAGGAGCTGGACCGGCTGCGCGGAGAATATGAGTCAAAGGGGGGGACTTTTGTCTATGATGCAAGTGTGAGGGGATCACTGCGGAACTCCCTGACCATGAAAAACGGGGCCGTGGAAGAGCTGATCGGGAAAGGCACCCCTTACGTGATCAGGTTCCGCTTCGATCCGGGGAAGGAGATCGTAATGCAGGATCTCATCAGGGGTGAGGTGGGTGTAAGCAGCTCCACACTTGATGACAAGGTCCTTTTCAAATCGGACGGGATGCCCACCTACCACCTGGCCAGTGTGGTGGATGATGTCCTGATGGCCATCTCACATGTGATCCGCGGGGAAGAATGGCTCCCGTCACTGCCCATTCATGTGGCGCTTTACCATGCCTTTGGCTGGGATCACCTGATGCCTGCTTTTGCCCATTTGCCCCTGATCCTCAAACCAGCCGGAAAGGGCAAGTTGAGCAAGCGGGATGGGGAGAAGGGTGGATTCCCCGTTTTCCCGCTGGAGTGGAGGGATCCCCTGTCGGGTGAAATATCCCGCGGGTACAGGGAGGAGGGATACCTCCCGGAGGCATGTGTGAACCAGCTTGCGCTGCTGGGCTGGAACCCGGGGACGGAACAGGAACTGTTTTCGCTGGAAGAGCTGGTCAGGGAATTCCAGCTGGAGAAGGTGGGAAAATCGGGATCCCGGTTCGATCCTGAGAAATCCAGATGGTTCAACCACCAGTATATCCAGCGGACCCCCGATGCTGACCTGAAAAAGGGTTTCTCAGCTGTGCTGGGCACACACGGGGTGGATTGCACGGATGAACAGCTGATGACCCTGATCCCCCTCATCAAGCCCAGGATCACATTCATCCATGAGCTCTGGGAACAGGCCTGGTTCTTCTTCAGGGCCCCGGAATCCTATGATCCCCCGGTCATCAAAAAAAGGTGGAAGGAGGATACCCCCGGGAAGATGGGAGAGCTGGCAGAGGCTCTCCAATCGTGTGAGCCATTTACTCCAGCACGCGTTGAAACCCTGGTGAAGGGGTTGATTGACGAAAAGGAGTGGGGGATGGGCCCGGTCATGAATGGCTGGAGGCTCCTGCTGGTTGGAACAGACAAAGGCCCTGCTCTTTTCGACCTGGCTGCTTTCCTGGGGAAGGAGGAGGTGATCGAAAGGATGAAACGGGGAATTGAAACCATCAATCATTTAATCCGGGCATAATGCAGAAAGAGAACAAGCTCTTTGTAAATATCCACGGGCACAGGCAGGCCAATAACATCCAGGAGTGGGTTATGATGAACCTTATGGCCAAGGACTATCCTCCGGATGACATTGAACATGGATACTATTCGGTGGGATTTCACCCCTATAACGTGGGAAAGGTGGATGAGGAGGAGACCCTCAACAAAGTGCGGCTGTCCACGGAGAATCCCAATGTGTTCGCCATCGGGGAGATCGGCCTGGACAGGTCCATTGATGCACCCTTTGATGCGCAGATGCGCGTTTTTAAACGTCAGGTTGAGATCGCCGAATTTGCGGATCTTCCGGTTATCCTGCACGTGGTGCGGGCGTTCAACGAAATGGTTGAATTCATGAAGAGGGAGAAACCCGCTGTTCCGATGATCATCCATGGTTATAACGGAAGCCGCGGGATGGCGGAAGAGCTTGTAAGGGCCGGTTTCCTGGTATCCTTCGGCGAAGCCATCGCCAGGGAGCATTCGAAGAGTGTCGAAGCCCTCCTGTCGGTCCCGGTTGAGAAACTGTTCCTCGAAACCGATGAAGGTGACCTGGATATCAGGGAGATCTACCAGGCAGCGGCGGAGATCAAGGGAATCTCCGTGGATCACCTGAGGGTCCGGATCGTGGAGAATGCAAAAAACCACCTGCCCCGGTTTGCAGAACTGTTCTGATTGTTTCCGCCCATGGAAAACAGGGATCCCCACAACGGCTGGCAGGAAAGAACCATTCAACTTATCGGAAGGGACAGATTCAGCAGGCTTGAGCAATCAAATGTCCTCATTGCCGGGATGGGGGGTGTGGGTTCCATGGCAGCCGAGATGATCTGCAGGAGCGGTGTGGGCAAAATGACCATTATTGACGGAGACACGATCCAGCCGGGAAACCTGAACCGGCAGATCCCTGCTACCCACAGCACCCTTTTTGCCGGTAAGGCTGAGGTGATGGGAAAACGGCTGCTTGACATTAATCCGGGGCTGGAACTCACAGTCATCAGCGAATTCATCAGGGTGGAGCGTATCCCTCAGATCCTTGAGGAACCGTATGATTACGTGGTGGATGCGATCGATACACTTTCCCCGAAGACATTCCTGATCTACCATGCGGTCAGCAAAGGGCTGAGGCTGGCCAGTTCCATGGGTTCGGGCGGAAAGGTCGATCCTTCACTGGTGAAGGTGGCGGATTTCGCGGATACATACAGCTGCAGGCTTGCTTCTCTGCTCCGCAAGAGACTTCGGAAAATGGATGTGCATGGCGGGTTCAAGGTGGTCTTTTCCACCGAAAAGGTACCCAGGGAGGTGACCATACAGGTGGAGGGAGAACCCAATAAGAAAACGACTGTAGGGACAATCTCGTTCATCCCGGCGATTTTCGGTTGCACCCTTGCATCCATCGTGGTCAGGGACCTGGCCGGTCCACCAGGCAGCAGTTGATAAAATCTCCCGTTTTTCCGCAGTAGTGCAACTATTAACGTTATTTTGCCGTTCTAACATTGTTGCCGGGTTGTTCACCAAAACAGTTGAGCCATGAAAAAACTGATTCTAGCCTTCATCGCATCATTCTTTCTCATGCAGGCAGCAGATGCAGAGTTGTTCAAATGGGGGATCAAGCTGGGAGCCGCCTACTCCAACCTGAGCATCGATGATTTTATCATTGATGATCCGGCTGAAGCCTATGACCTTGTGACCGGAAAAGGTGTTTTCGCTTACCACATTGGATTGCAGACCCAGTTTAACATCGCACTGGTGGTCATAAAACCGGAACTTTACTTCAATGCCGGTGGGGGCACCCTTAAGAAAGTGTTGGACGGAGGGGTCTCCGAGGCACTGGATGTTAAATTCAACAGGATAGATCTGCCCGTTTTGGCAGGGGTGAAGCTGGGACCCGTCCGCATTAACGCCGGGCCGGTAGGATCCTTTATCATCAGTGAAAACACAAAAAGTGACATTCTGTCCATACCGGACGATTATGAGATTTTTGCCAGCAGGATGACCTGGGGGTTCCAGGCCGGCCTGGGGGTGGACCTGCTCAAGAGAATTTCCCTCGATGCCAGGTATGAGGGCTCGTTGAGCAAACTTGGCGAGAATTTCACCATTCCCGGGATACCCGTTTTTTCACTGGATGCCAGGCCGCGCCAGTGGATCTTTTCACTGGGGGTCTGGTTCTAGCCTCCGGCTCATCCCCCGGAGGATGTTCAAAGGCCTGTGCACTTTTTAATACCCGGTCTCCTTTTTCCTGTGTTCGCGGAGCATCTTAAACCGCCTGAATCCCAGGTCATACAACCTGTCCAGGTCAAAATCGACCATTCCTTTCAATTTCCGGGGATGCAGCCTGTAGGAACACCAGTCTATCTGGAATCCCAGGCGGAACATGACAGCCACGCTCCTGCCAAGGAGGTTCCGGCGGGCCAGTTTCTTATTCAATCCCGAGATCACCTTGTAACAGATCCTGTCCGGACAGTTCAGGGCACAGCCAGCATTACCAAAGAGGGTGATCCGCTCCTTGTTCCTGATGGCCGATAAGAACGCCGTATTATAGTTGAGGTTCATGGGAAGGATGACCGTATCATACAGTTCCAGGGCATGTTCGATCTTCTCATGGGAGTCAATCTCCTTCAGGATGCTCCCTTCCACCTGGTAGACAGGAAAGTCCCTTTTGATCCACCCTGCCAGCATGTCATTGGTACAGATCACGGAGTTCCCTTTCCGCTGGTACTTTTCGAAGAAGGGGATGTGCCTTTTATACTCCTCCTGCGAGACAAAATGGTTGGAGCAGGGTATGCGCAGGCCAATATTGTTCTCATAAAGAGCCTCCACATCCGTTTCTGAAAGCTGCCGTTTCAGGAAGGGCCTACCGCTGTAAAGTGAGGATGGCTCAAGGAATCCGAAAACGCTGTCAATCTGGTTCAGGGGAAGGGTCGAGAAAAAGGTATTTAAAAACTCCAGCAGGGGCATCTTTTCCGCCTTTCCCCTGGCCGAAACGGTAAATGCCATATCTTCCCTAACCATGCTGTATGCTCATTACAGGATCCATTTCTTCTCATGGGTGGTATAGTCAAGGACCCGGATCCCCAGCTCCCGGCCCAGCTTGAGGGCTTCCTCCTTCATCGCCTCCAGCGGTCCCCTGCAAATGCTGATGTAACGCATTTCATCCTTCACCACAAGGTTCACCTTGAAGGACTTGGCCGATTTCTTCACCTCCGGCATCACGATGGGGGAGGGCACGGTTCTCCGGCTGCTCAGGTTGATCCTTACAAGGGTTACATAATCAGGGTCGGGTAAATGTTCCCAGCGCCCGATTCTGAATCTGAAAAAACGGTCATATTTCATGTACCGACCGTTCACTGTATCGATCTTCACGCCCTGGTATGAGATGGTGAACAGAACCCCGAGGGAGAGGGAAACGATTGCCCCTATGAACTCGCTGTAGGCCAAAAAGATAAATGCCAGCAGTGCCAGCAGGAGCGTGATGATCCTGAAATTGTATTTCTCATACGAATACATGGGCCTGTGCGGTGAACAGAACAAGGTAAGAAACTTTGGGTTATCTTTAACATTAAGCCGGATCAATCCCATGGGCAGAACATTTTTACGGATCCTCGAATTTGCGATCCTCTTCTTCGGGATACCTGTAGTGATTTATCTGGACAAGGATTTTATCCACCCGAGTGTGATCATCCTGCCGGCGCTGCTATTTATCTTTCTCGTCCTCAGGCGCACCACCGACTTCCGGTGGAAGGAGCTGGTAAGATGGGGCATCTCACGCAGCACACTGTCCAGGAACCTGCTCATCCTGCTGTTGTGCCTCTCTATCATGCTGGGTTACATGATCCTGTTCGACCGGGAACACCTGTTTGACCTGCCCAGGTCAAAACCCTGGCTCTACCTGGCCCTGTGCCTCTTCTACCCTGTTTTCTCTGCGTACGGACAGGAGGTGATCTACCGCACCTTCCTCTTCCGGCGCTACGGCAGCCTGTTCACCTGGAAGTGGGCCGTTGTCCTGGCTTCGGGAGTTTCCTTCTCATTCATGCATTTGGTATATTACGACCCGGTTTCGATGATACTCACCCTGGCCGGGGGGATCTATTTTGCATGGGTCTACCAGCAGACCCGGAGCGTTCTCTTTACGGCACTCCTGCACGGTGCCATGGGCATTGTGGTGTTCGGGGTGGGACTGGGAAGGTATTTCTGGCTGGATATGCCGGTATAATGGCCGAAAGCGGCGATTTGATTTATAAAGTGGTTAACCATGAGAAAGATTGCTGTGATAATTGCCTGGTTCTGGTCAGCCGCGATGATGGCCCATGAGCCTGTTGAGCTGATCACTCACGGGCACTGTACAGTTTCAGGCATTCCGGGCAGATGCAACCGGTGCAGTGCTCGGGGATCTCATGAACCACGATCCGCACACGGGGCACTTTTTTTACACTCATCCTACCGGCTCATGGTTACTCCCACCGACCGGATGGGACCTCCCATGGGAGGATACATCTTGCGGATCATCACGGTGGCTTTATCAATCCCTTTCATCTCTTTAAAAATGGCATCGAGGATGCGCTTGGCGATATTCTCCAGCAGGTTGGACTTTTTCCGGCGCATCTCCTGCTTGACCAGCTGGTATGCCAGGTGGTAGTTTACCGCGTCATGCAGCTGGTCCGAACTGGCCGGCTTTTCCATATCGGTCTCCAGTTCCAGGTCCACCAGGAAACGGTTGCCAACGATCTGCTCCTCACGGTAGTGGCCATGAAATGCGTAAAACTCCATTTCCTCAATAACGATCTTGCCCATGATTTGAAACAATAATGATTGTAATGGACAAGTTAATGGATTTAATGATATTTAACTTTGTAATTCAGCGCCGTTCCCCTACATTTAGCATCATCCGGCATCACCAGCAACACCGCCCATCATGTTTAAAAGCCTGGTCAAAAGCGCTTTCCGAAATATCACGAATAAATTCGGATACAGTTTCCTGAATATCCTGGGGATGACCCTGGGCATTGCAAGCGCCCTTTTCCTGATCCTGTACGTTTCGGACGAACTGAGTTTCGACCGCTACCATGAACACGCTGACCGGATCTACAGGGTGCAGTCCCACATCACGGAAACGGACGATGAATTCACCTGGATCGTGGCCCAGATCCCTTTCGCGCCCCAGGTAAAGGAGGATTATGCGGAGGTGGAGCAGATCACCAGGTTGTTCAACTTCCAGCGGGCCCTTTTTAAAAACGGGGATATTGAATTCACCGAAGAGGATGTCTATTATGCAGACTCAACCTTCTTTGAGGTTTTTACCTATAAGACCCTGGAAGGGACGACAGCCGGAGCACTGGATAAACCCTATTCCATTGTGCTTACTAAAACCATGGCCGGCCGGTATTTCAAGGGGGATCATGCGGTTGGGAACACGCTGAAGGTGGGTGAGGAGCTCTACACGGTCAACGCTGTCATTGAGGATGTGCCCCGGAACTCCCACGTGCTGTTCGACGGACTGGTCTCCAGGAACAGCCTTCCGCAGCAGATAGGCAGCTGGGGCAATTTCGGGGTCTATACCTACCTGCTGCTGCGGGAAGGGGAGGATGCTGCCCGGTTCCAGGAGAAGTTGCAGGAGATGTACGGCCGGTACATGGCCACCATTTTCGAGAACCTGCAGATTTCCATCGAGTACGAACTGGTGCCGGTTATAAGGATCCATCTCCACTCCGACAATGCAGGAGAGCCCCAGCCCACGGGCAGTATCCAGTACGTGGTTATATTCGGCATAGTGGCCTTTTTCCTGCTGCTTATCGCCACGTTGAATTATATCAACCTGGCCACCGCCAGGTCCGCCAGAAGGGCCAGGGAGATCAGCCTGAGGAAGGTGATCGGGTCAAACCGGCGGTTGCTGGTTATCCAGTTCCTGACAGAGTCCATCCTGCTCACCCTGTTCTCCCTGGCACTGGCTATCGTGCTTATCATTATATTGTTACCGCAGCTCAACATGCTTTCAGGGAAGGATTTCTCACTGGAGATCCTTGGCAGGCCCGTGGCGATCCTCAGCCTGATCGGCATGATGGTCATCGTGGGGATCCTGGGAGGGACCTACCCCGCGCTCTACCTCTCCAGGTTCTCGCCGGTCGTGGTGATGAAGGGGATCACCCAGTCGGGAAGTTCCAGGGGGTTCTTCCGGAAGGTGCTGACCGTGGTCCAGTTCACCATCTCGGGCGTGATGATCGCCTGCACCCTGGTGGTGGTCAACCAGCTTGATTACCTTCAGAACAAAGACCAGGGATGGGATATGGAGAACGTGGTGACCCTGAGGCTGCCCGACAACGAGCCCCCGTCGAAAATGCGCGTATTGAAGGAACAGCTGCTTGAAAATCCGCAGATTGAGAATGCCACACTGACAAGCACCGGTATCGGGAATGGTTCTTCCAAGGTTATTTTCAATGTCGAAACCTCCACCGGGATGGAGTCAAGGGGCATCAATTTTGTCGTGGTGGATCACGATTTCGTGGAGACGCTGGGGATCGAGATGGCCGAGGGCAGGGACTTTTCCAGGGATTTCATCGGGGATACCCTGACGGGCGTGGTGGTGAATGAAACAATGGCCCGGAGGTTCAACTGGGAAGAACCGATAGGGAAACGGGTTGAGCTTGGTGACGGGGGACAGATCATGGCAAGGGTGATCGGGGTGATGAAAGATTACCACCAGACGGGCATGTACAACGAGGTGGAGACGCTCATGCTGCTTTACAGGCTGGAGAACCGCATCATGTACGTGAAGCTGGCCGGGGATGATGTGGGGGCTTCGCTCGGTTTTATCGGGGAAAGATGGGAAGAGGTCTTTCCGGGCAAGCCCTTCGAGTACTCCTTCCTGCAGGATGATTTCAGGGAGCAGTTCGCGGCCGACCGGAACCGCAGGACCGTTTTTGCAGGCTTCACACTGCTGGCCATATTCATCGCCTGCCTGGGACTTTTCGGGCTGGCGTCATTTACAACGGAGAGGCGAACCAAGGAGGTTGGGATCAGGAAGGTGTTCGGTGCAAGCATCCCGAGAATCCTGAGGATGTTCTCCTGGGAGTTCCTTATGCTGATCCTGATCTCCTTCGCACTCTCAGTCCCGGTGGTATGGTTCCTGATGTCTGACTGGCTTCAGAATTATGTGTACCGTTACAAGATGGGAGCCGGGGTCTTTATCTGGACCATCCTGCTGATCCTGATCCCGACGGCACTCACGGTCAGCTACCAGTCCTATAAGGCCGCCTCGGCCAACCCGGCCGATTCCCTGAAGGAGGAGTGACCCGGTATGCGGACCGGGAATGCTAATAGGAATCCATACCTGCCACCTCCACACCCATGGACCTGAACCTGTTTAATGCTTCGGCCTTCCCTGCATCGGTTTTGGCAATCACCGCCTCCCGGATGACCGACACCCTGTAGTTCCTGTTTTGCGCTGCCTGAATAGTACTCAGTACGCAATGTTCAGCATCCAGACCCACCAGCACCAGCCTTCCCACCCTCTTCTCCCTCAGGACCTGGTCCAGCTCTGTTTTGTTGAAGGCATCGCTTTTCCGCTTTGTAACAACGATCCCGGAATCACTGGTCAGCCGTTTATCCAGTGCTGCCCCTTCGGATCCTCTTGCCAGGGTACTGTTCAGAAGGTTGAGCAGCGGATTGACCACCTCGCTTCTGATATAGATAACGGACCAGTTCCTCCTGCGGGCTTCATCGGTGATCAGGTTGATATTCCGGATCAGCTCTTCTGACTGGGTTTGGTAACTTTCTGTGAATGAGACATCACCCGTGGTGCCTTCCTGAATATCAATGACCAGCAGGGCCGTCTGATCCGAACCCTTAGGTATGGGGAGACCTTCGGAGATCCTGGAAGCAGTGACATTGCAGAAAACCAGGTTGAGAAACAGGACCAGGATAAAAACACCAATGACGAGCAGTGTGCGAAGTACGATCTTTTTCATGGTACCCTGATTTTTGGATCCCGAAATGTATGATAAATATTGGGGACATCCCAGAATTGGCTAATTTTGTCCATCCGTCAGGAAATGAAATGACCGGGAAAAGAGAAGAATCCACCCAGAAGAAGAGCCTGAATTTCATCGAGGCCATCGTGGAGGAGGACCTGCGCACCGGCAGGGACCACGGGAGGGTCCATACCCGGTTCCCCCCGGAGCCCAACGGGTACCTGCACATTGGGCATGCGAAGGCTATCTGCCTCGACTTCGGGATCGCAGAAAAATATGGCGGCAAATGCAACCTCCGCTTTGATGACACCAATCCCACCAAGGAGGATGTGGAATATGTCGATTCCATCAGGGAGGACATCCACTGGCTTGGGTTTGACTGGGAGGACCGGGAGTATTACGCATCGGACTATTTCGGAAAGCTGTATGATTTCGCGGTGGATCTGATTAAAAAGGGACTGGCCTATGTGGATGACCAGTCGTCGGAAGAGATCGCTGCGCAGAAAGGCACCCCCACCAAACCCGGAACGAACAGCCCTTTCAGGGAACGCCCTGTGGAAGAGAACCTGGAGCTGTTCCGGAGGATGAATGCGGGAGAGTTCCCCGAAGGATCCAGGGTGCTCCGCGCCAGGATCGACATGGCTTCCCCCAACATGCATATGCGCGATCCGGTGATCTACCGGATACTTTTTCACCCGCACCACCGGACGGGCGACACCTGGAAAGTATATCCCATGTACGATTTTGCCCACGGACAGTCCGATTACTTCGAGGGGGTCACCCACTCCCTCTGCACCCTTGAGTTCGAAGTGCACCGCCCCCTTTACGACTGGCTGGTGGAACACCTGATGACCGATGATTACAGGCCCAGGCAAACTGAATTCAACCGCCTGAGCCTGACCTATACGCTGCTGAGCAAACGGTTGTTGCTGGAGCTGGTCAGGAACGGGCATGTGAAGGGATGGGACGATCCCAGGATGCCCACGCTGTGCGGACTGCGCCGCAGGGGTTACACCCCGGAATCGATCCGCAACTTCAACGACAGCATCGGGTACACCAAGGTGTTGGCCACGAATGACGTTGGGCTGCTGGAATTTGCAGTGAGGGAGGACCTCAACAAAAGGGCCCCCAGGGTGATGGCCGTACTGAACCCTTTGAAGCTGATCATCAGCAATTACCCGGAAGGGCTTACCGAGGAGATGGAGACCATCAACAACCCTGAGGATGCCTCCATGGGCAGCCGCACCATCCCCTTCTCCAGGGAGATCTATATCGAAAGGGAGGATTTCATGGTAGATCCCCCGCATAAATTCTTCCGCCTTGGTCCGGGCCGGGAGGTAAGGCTGAAGTCCGCCTACATCATCAAATGTGTGGATTACAGGAAGGATGGACAGGGCAATGTGGTTGAGGTGTACTGCACCTATGACAAAGCCACCCGGAGCGGCGGCCCCGAAGCCGACCGGAAGGTGAAGGGAACCCTTCACTGGGTTTCAGCCAGGCATGCCCTGGAGGCGGAGGTCAGGCTCTACGACAGGCTCTTCAGTGATCCCGACCCGGCCGGCCACAAGGGGAGGAGCCCCCTCGATTTCCTGAACCCGGAATCACTGAAGGTGATCACCGGCTACGTGGAACCCTCCCTGAAGAATGCAAGGTCCCTGGACCACTTCCAGTTCCAGCGGCTGGGCTATTTCAACGTGGATCCGGATACCACCCCGGAAAAACTGGTGTTTAACCGGACCGTACTCATGCGGGATCCATGGACCAGCAATAGCTAGAAGCGAAAAAACCCCGGCCATATACCGGCCGGGGCTATCAGAAAAAGCAGGTGATGCTACTCTTTCAGGAATTTGGTACTCACCATTCCATCAGCTGACTCAAGGGTAATGAAATAGATCCCTGTGGTGAGGTCGTTCACTTCCACTACCTTCTGGTCCGTGGCTGCGAACTCCATGGTTTTCACTCCCTGGCCCACGATGTTGGTGATGGTGATCCCGATCATGTCCGGGTATTGCACGGTGATCAGTTCCGAAGCAGGGCTGGGATAGACACGGATCCCTCTTGCATCCCTGTCCCTGGCTGACACGGCAGCCTGGAACCCGATGTTATCGATGTAGCAGGTCGAACCGGCCGTACGGGGATCAGAGAAATCAGGGAAAAACACCAGCCGGTTATAGGTATACCCGATGGCGTCCGACATATCAAATGTGATCAGCTCCCACTCATCGGTTACCGTATTGGGCACATGCACTTCCACATTGGCACCAGTTCCGGCCTCCAGTTTCAATGCGCAATCGGTGATCACGTTCTTATTGACCATCATCTCCATCATGTACTTGTCAGCGGTAATTTCAACAGAACCATATGCTTCCGCCCAGGCACCCACCCATGGATCGGCAGCGTCAAGAACCACTAACTTCACACACATATCCGAGGTATTGATCCCTAAATTGTCAGGATTCTCGATCAGCACAAAGTTTTCCGGCAGGTCCCCTGCATTGGCGAACTGGTGCCATGCAGTATCCTCCTCCGGATTTTCAAAAGTGGCAGGCAGCTGCAGCTGGGCACTTACTCCCACCGCAAAAAGGGCCAGTAACAGAAAAGTAAAAATTGCTTTCATAACATTACGTTTTTAGTGAATAATAAATTGATTATGATTGAAATAGCTTTACTAAAATAACCTCCTTTCTTCAAATTAGTTATGGTTCATTGTGCGATCCACATGATCGTTTCTGTTCTTCCATCGCCAAGGGCCAGTCTGGCCAGGTAAACCCCGGGGTTTAAATTGCTCCCGCTTACCTCGTAAAAGTGTTGTCCCGGCTGAAGTGTCTGTCCGGAAATTATGTTTTGCACCCTGGACCCGGTGACCGTATAGATGTCCAGGAAAGCCTCCGACTCCGCAGCCAGTTTAAATACAATCCTCTGTTCCGAATTGGAAGGATTCGGGAAGACCGATAGAGCCATCCCGGCAGGGGATGGTTTAATACCGTTGGCCTGTGCATGGAATCCTATGGCATCCATCATGGGCTGGATCTCCTCGTTTGACATGAAGAGGTCCCACAGCAACTGGCTCCTGTAATTTTCGATCATCAGGATGATGGGCCCCTGGTCAATGGCCAGGTAGGAGCCGGCAACCCAGCCAAGCTGTTGATTGAACGCATCCAGGAAACCCATCCATCCCCAGGTATCTTCCCCCAGCTCCCTGTAAAAATGTTTCAGTGCCAGCATCGATTCCTCCGGGGTGTAGGGAAACGAGGAGAGAGCCGCCGTGGGGGTGATGGTTCCGTTATCCCGTGATGACCAGGGTTCATGGGCCTGGTACCCGACGATCGGATCATCGCTGGCCGTCAGGCCCCAGCATACTTCGCTGTAACCCGCAAAACTTTTTGGATTAGCCTGGCAATAGGCCTGGTGGATCAGTGAATGGTTGCGGTTCTGATCAAAATAGTTGGCATACTCGTCCGCCTTGTCCCTGGGATCAAATCCCAGGAAGGAGTAATGGGCAAAAAAGAGGGGTCCCCCCCAATCCCATCCCACGTAAAGCCTGTATCCATAGAACTCATTTCCATTGGTATAACTGGAACTGCCTGCCCACCCCGTATGCCACAGGCTGGCCGGCACCCCGTGCGTGGGGGAGGCGATGGCCAGGAGGTAGACGATGGCCGCCTCGTTCCATCCCGTCACCTTCATGTTCATGTCCCAGTTGTAATCGGGCGACCAGTGCCAGTAAATGGAGGGAGAATCGTTCCGCCGGTACCAGTCCCACTCAATGCCTTCCCAGAGTTCGGTCGCCTTCTCGACGATCTGTTTCTCCTCAGGGGTATCCCCGTCAAAGTACTGCCGGATGGTGAGGAGCCCCTGTGCCATGTATGCCGTCTCCACGATATCCCCCCCGTTGTCCTTGGTGCTGAAAGGGATCACCTTTCCAGTATTCCCGTTGATCCAGTGCGACCAGGCACCATGGAACCGGTCGGCCGTGGAAAGAAAATCGAGGATCTTCAGGACACGTGCCACACCCTCCTCCCGCGTGATGAATCCCCTTTCGATCCCCACGGGGATGGACATGATCCCGAATCCCGAACCCCCGGATGTCACCGTGTTCCCGGATGTGTTCCTCTCCCGGGCCATCCCCGAGGCTTCATGTGCAAAATCCCAGAAGTAGCGGAAGGTGTACTCCTGGACCATGTCCAGCAACTCTTCATCGGTCAGCGACCGTGTGGTGGCGCTTGCCGCTTCCGAAGGGTCCGACGGCTCGTTGACCCCATTCAGGGCCCTGATCCTGTAGGAGACCTCCACCTGTTCGCCGAACGGCTTCACCCAGTCGATGTATACGGTCGTCTCCGGTTCCACCTCCGCCACGATCATATAGTCCGTTTCCCCGATCACAGACCGTTCAATCTCGTATGCGGAGACATAGGCTTCCGGATTGGGATCCCAGGAGACCTCCACATGGTATTCCCAGGCTTTGGCTGTGACCCCCTGCGGGATGGAAGCCTGTGGAGATGATCCATCCCCCTTGTTCACCCGCATGTTGTCGATCAGCAGTGTATGCTCGGCCCCATCGTCGGCCAGCTGTGCGAACCCGATGGTCTTGATCCGGGTATAATCCACCCCGTCGCCCGAGTCCAGGAACAGTGTCATGGGAATGGTGATCCGGGTCCATACCCCGGCCGGAAGGTCGTCCGACCAGTCGGGCAGCCCTATAAAGATGCTTTTCCTGTTGGTGACATCCTCCACGAAGACCTGGGGAAGGTCGTCTGAAGCGATCCCCTCCGGGCTCTGCAGCCAGAAGACCATGGTGTCCGTATCACTGATGTCCTTTGCTGTCCATGAATCGCCCGCTGCGATGGCCAGCCAGCTGCCACCCGATACCGAGCGCCACTTGAGCCGGAGCGAATTGACCCCCTGCTGGGCAGTGATCACCGATTCCACCGGAAACTTCCGCAGGTCGGGTTCCACCTTCCTTTCCAGCTCGCTGGGGGAAGTCAGCTCCATCCAGCTGTAATCGTAATAATCATTCGAGGGACTGTCCTGGAAATAGAGGCAGGTCTGTCCGTTCAGGAACAGCGGCATGGAAAGAAACAGGAGGATCAGTGTGTATCTCATAAAGTTCAGTTTATCAGTGTGAAGGCAGCTTCCATGAGGTGTCCGGAATCGGGCCCGGTCATCACCCTGAATTCACCGGGCTCGGCTACCTCGGCCAGGTTCCCTCCCACAAATTTCAGGTCCTCCGTGGTGAGGGCAAAGCGCACCTCGTTGGATTCACCCTTCGGCAGCGGGATCTTCCTGAACCCTTTTAATTCCTTCACCGGCCGGGTCAGGCTGCCCACCATGTCCCTGGTATAGAGCTGTACTACCTCCGCGCCATCCATATCGCCTGTGTTGGTGACTGTTACAGAGACCCAAAGGGTATCCCCCCTTTCCATCTCCCGGCTGCTCAGTTTCATCTCACTGTATTCATATTTTGTGTAGCTCAATCCGTACCCGAAGGGATAGAGCGGGTCATTGGGCACATCCAGGTATTTGCTGGTGAACTTGTTTTCAGGATCAAAGGGCCTGCCCGTCGATTTGTCGTTGTAATAGACCGGGATCTGTCCCACGCAGCGGGGGATGGACATGACCAGTTTCCCCGAGGGATTGTAATCTCCCGAAAGGATATCCGCGATGGCATCCCCTGCCCGGGTCCCCAGGTGCCATGCATAAAGGATCGCCGAAGCTTGTTCATTCAGGATGGGGAAGACAAGCGGCCGCTCCGCCATGATCAGCACCACCACGGGGGTCCCGGTTTCGATCAGTGCCAGGGCCAGCTCCTCCTGGATCCCGGGAATGCCGATGTGGGCACGGCTGGCCGCCTCACCGCTTTGGGCCTGGTTTTCGCCGATGGCCAGGACCACCACATCAGATCTCCTGGCCAGCTCCAGGGCTTCCCTGAAACCTGACCGGTCACTGCCGTAAAAATCACATCCCCGAACAATCTCAACCCTGGATAACGGGTATCGGTGCTCCAGCCCGGCCTTCAGGGTCACCACCACATCCTGGTCGCCCGCAGCATGCCAGCTTCCCAGCATATCCAGCTGGTTGTCCGCCAGGGGGCCGATAAGCGCAATCCGCCCGGGTGAACGGAGGGGAAGGATCTTTGCTCCGTGGAACGCATCATTTTTAAGCAGGACCACCGATTCCCGTGCCGATTGGAGTGCATGGTCCATGATCTCTTCAGAATGGACCACGGCTGCTTCCCTGGTTTCATCCAGGTAGCGGTAGGGGTCATCGAAGAGGCCCAGCCGGAATTTCACCCTGAGGACCCTTTTCACAGCTGCATCGATCTCTTCCATGGAGACCTTTCCCTCGTCGAGGGACCCGGGAAGGGTTTCAAGGTAGATCACCGATTGCATGTCCATATCGAGCCCGGCCGTCAAAGCCAGTACCCCTGCCTGCTGGCGGTCCGAAGCCACCCCGTGGTCCCTCAGCTGGTCCACCCCGGTATAATCGGACACCACGAAACCCTCAAACCCCCACTCTTCCCTCAGGATGCCGTTCATCAGGTAGCTGCTGGCAGTGGAAGGGACACCGAACAGGTCGTTGAATGCGGTCATGACCGTGACCGCACCAGCATCGATCCCAGCTTTGTAGGGGGGCAGGTAATCTTCCCTGAAGGCGATTTCGGACATGTCCACCGTGTTGTAATCACGGCCGGCCACGGGGGCGCCGTAAGCTGCAAAATGCTTGATGCAGGCGGCCAGCGTGGAGGGATCGGCCAGGTCGTCACCCTGGAATCCCCGCACCCGGGCTTCAGAGATCTGGGACGCCAGGTAAGGGTCCTCGCCGTTTCCCTCGGAGACTCTTCCCCACCTGGGATCCCGGGAGAGGTCCACCATGGGTGCAAAGGTCCAGTTGAGCCCTGAAGCAGCAGCCTCCTTTGCGGCCAGTTCCGCCGATTTTTTCATCAGTTCAAGGTTCCAGGAACAGGCTTCGGCCAGGGGGATGGGGAAAATGGTCCTGTGCCCGTGTACCACATCGTACCCGAAAAGCATGGGGATCCCAAGCCGGGTCCCTTCCACAGCCAGTTCCTGCAATCCTCTGTTGTAGGCCACGGTATGGGCATTGAAAATGTTCCCGCACCTGCCCGCAAGGATATCCTCTTTGTATTGCCGCCTCATCACAGGCCCGGTGACATCCCAGTCGCTGGTCAGCAGGGAGAGCTGTCCCAGTTTCTCTTCCAGGGTCATGAGGGCCAGCACCGAATCCACCTTCCTGTCAAGGTCACTTGCATCGCCGGGTCCGTGTCCCGGCCCGCAACCTGAAAAAAACAGGATGGCAACAACGATCCCCGGTATGGTACAGATACTCTTTCTCATCAGAAACTGAATCCCAATTTGGTTAGTCCCTCCTGTACCTCTTCATTTTCCATAAAGAGGTCCCAGAGCAGCCCTGTCCTGTAATTTTCGATCATGACCATGATGGGGCCCTGGTCAATGGCCAGGTACCTCTGCGGGAACCAGTCGGACTGCTCGCTGAAGGCGTCGTAGAATCCGTAAGGCCCCAGGAGCTTTGTTCCCAGTGAATCATAGAAATAGCGCGCCGCTTTGATGGATTCCTGCGGTGTATACGGAAAGGAAGAGAGTGCCCCGGTGGGGGAGATGACCCCCAGGTCGTTGGATGGGCTATGTGCCTCGTATCCCTTCAAGGAATAACTGGCGGTGAGGCCCCAGCAATTTTCCCCGTATCCTTTGTAATTGTGGGGGTTTTCGGTGCAGTAGTAATAGTCGATCAGGGTATGGTTCACATTGTGCCTCCAGTAGTCGGAGTAACCGTCTTTAAGCTCTCTTGGATCGAGCCCCAGGAAACTGTAATGCGACCAGAACAGCGGTCCCCCGTATTCAGAGGAACCGTTGTGGTTCATATCCAGGAGAAGGTCGTAGGCGTAATGCTTTCCCATGATGGCTCCATTCCTGGCCCACCCCTGGTGGTAAGCTTCTGCTGTGATGGGGTGTGTCACCGAAGAGGCCCCCAGCACGTATGTGATCAGGCATTCATTGTACCCCCTTATCTGGTAGTTCATTTCCCAGCCGAACTCAGGCGACCAGTGCCAGTAGAGCACCGGTTCCCCCTTCTGGTACCAGTCCCACTCCACCCCGTCGCACAGGGCTGCAATGCGCCCCTGTAAACGTGCTTCCACAGGATTCCCCCGGTCCAGGTACTGCTTCACGGTCAGCAATCCCTGCACCATGTATGCGGTCTCCACCAGGTCGCCCCCGTTGTCCCTGGGGCTGAAAGGTTTCACTTTCCCGGTCTCGCCGCAAAGCCAGTGGGGCCATGCACCATGAAAACGGTCACATGTGTCCAGAAACCCGGTGATCCTGATGAGCCTTTCCACCCCCTCTTCCCGGGTGATGAATCCCCGCTCCATGCCCACCACAAGGGCCATCAGTCCAAATCCCGATCCCCCGGAGGTGACCACCTGCCTGTCGTACTCGGGGTAATCCCCGTCCATGTGAATCCTCTCCCGTGCCATTCCCGAAACCGGCTCCGCGCCCTCCCAGAAATACTGGAACGTCCTGTTCTGGATAGTATCCAGCAACTGCTCATCGGTCAGTTCAGGCATTTCCCCGTGATGGCTGCCACCCTCTTTTCCCGCACGGTTGCACGATGCAACCACCATCAGTGAGAGCAGCAGGAAGGTCCGGTAAAGGACCGCAGGATATTTATTTCCTCTCATCATAACAGATGGGCTACCAGCCCGGATTCTGCACCAGCTGGTTCCCGCTCCGGTCCACTTCCGACTGGGGGATGGGATACAGTTCATGTTTTCCTGTCTGGAAACCGTATTTGGCCAGCACCGTGGCGGCCCTGCCCGTCCTGAGCAGGTCCCAGTATCGGTCCTGTTCGCCTGCCAGTTCCAGGCGGCGTTCTTCCCATACATTCTCCATGGTCGGATTGCTTATGGGGGGAAGGCCCGCACGGGCCCTGACCCTGTTCAGCGGCGTGGCGGCATCACCTCCCGTATGGAGCGCTGCTTCGGCATTGATCAGGAGGATATCCGCAAAACGAAGGATCCGGACATTCTGGTCACAGCCGTATGGGCCGATCACCCTTCCGATCCTGGAGGGCACATAGGCTTTCCCGTTGTAACGGGGGATATCCACCCCTTCCATCACCGTGATGCCGCCGATGGTATCGCCGTCCTCGGTTACATCACCCAGGTAATGAATGGTCACTTTTTTTCGGATCTCATCCCCGGCTGCATCGAAAGCGGCTGACAATTCGTCCGTGGGCACGAACCAGCCCCAGCCAAACTGTCCCCTCACGGCCTGGGTCTCCGCGAACTGGCTGTTGGAAAGGTCGTTTTCACCGGGCACCTGGGTGGCCACGATCTCGAAGAGGGACTCCTCGCAGAACTCCTTCTCGGGCCTGAACAGCTGGTAAAAGTCAGGGTAAAGATCGAAGGGCCCCTGATTGATGATCTCATCGGAGACGCTCTTGCATGCCGACCAGTCCTCCCGGTACATGAGCACCTTGGCCAGCAGGCCCTTGGCGGCCCATCGTGTGGCGCGGCCGTATTCGCTGGGAGGCACCGTTTCAGGGAGGTCGGGAATGGCGGCCCTCAGGTCCGATTCAATAAGATTCCAGGTCTCTTCCTTTGAGGTCCTGATCAGTCCCTCGGGGCCTGCCGGCACCTCCTTGATCAGGGGAACCCCGCCGTAGGCCCTCACCAGATAAAAATAGTGAAAGGCCCGCAGGAAAGTGGCTTCGGCGATCATCCTTTTTTTCAGTCCCGCATCCATATCAATGTCGGGCACATTGGTGATCACCTGGTTGGAAAGGTTGATGGACTGGTAACGGCCGGTCCAGAACTCAAGGATCTGCAGCTCGGTTTTGGTGTGCTGGAAATTCACATAGGCATTGGCCCATGATCCATCCCCGGGGCTGCTTCCCTTCAGCATCTCATCGGAGGGAAGGGATCCCAGAACGAGATAGTTAAAGGCAGAAATGCTCCAGCTCCGCAAGTTGCCGTACATGGCATTTACCGCCTTCTGTGCATCTTCCTTGCTCACGAAAAACTCATCCTGGGGGATCTCACCTTCTGGCGGAAATTCCAGGTAGTCCTGGCATGAGACCAGCAATCCCAGGGCGATCAGTATTGATACGATATATCTTTTCATGACAAACTGTTTTTTTTGACGTTTCATGGGTTAAAAATTGAGGCTCAGTCCGAAGGAGATGATCCTGGAAAGGGGATACACACTGTAATCCATCCCGGCTGTGGAGGGCGATCCTTCAGGAATCTCCGGAGTAAATCCGTTGTAGGAAAAAGCGGTGACCAGGTTCTGTGCACTCACGTAAACCCTGATGGATTCACTGTCGATGCGATTGATAAGGCTGGCCGGGATGGTGTATCCCAGCTGGAGGTTCCGGATGCGGAAATAGGCACCCGATTCAACCAGGAAAGTATTGGGATAGGCATTCTTCCCTCCTGCCACATCGGCTGACGGGTATGTGGTGCTGGTTCCCTCACCGTGCCACCGGTTCTCCGCGAAATCCGCATCGTAATTCTCGTTCCCGAACCGGTTGATCCGCTTGGTATTATACACTTTGTTCCCGCTGATCCCCTGCAGCTCCATTGAGAAATCGAACTGACCGTAATTGATCCCCAGGTTGAATGAATACATCACCTTGGGGGTGTAGCTTCCATACGGGATCCGGTCCTGGTCGTCGATCACCCCGTCCCCGTTGTGGTCCACATACCTGAAATCGCCGGGCACCGCATCGGGCATGATGATGTTCCCCTCCGCGTCGGTGTAGTTGTTCACTTCACTGAAGTTCTGGAACACACCGGCCACCTCGAGCACATAGAATTCACCCACCGGGTGCCCCTCCTGGGTATAGGTGGCCAGGGCACCGTTAAAAGCTCCTGCATCGTAGAAGGGAAGGGTTCCCGGTTCGAGCCTGTAGACCTCGTTGTGGTTGAAGGAGAAGTTGCCTCCCACATGATAGGAAAGTCGGTCGCTTACCCGGTTGGTCCAGTTCAGGGTCAGTTCCACCCCCGTGTTCAGGATGTCAGCATTGTTGTCCAGGTAACTGCTTCCCGAGGTGCCGGCCGTACCGATCAGCGGGACGGGGAAGATGGCAGATTTGGTCATCCGCCTGTAGAAGCCCAGGTCGGCGTTCAGGTGGTCATTGAAGGCAAGCGCCTCGATCCCTGCATCGAACTCCTCCACGGTTTCCCAGCGCAGCTGAGGCTCCACCAGTGAGGTGATGGAAGCGCCCTGGGAAATGATGGAACTTCCGTAGGGGCCATACACGATGGAATAGCCACCCCAGTTATTTACGGTAACCGTATAGGCGTTCTGGGGAACCTGGTTGTTCCCAAGTACGCCCCAGCTGGCTTTCACCTTCAGGAAATCGATGGCATTCACATTCCCGAAGAATTCTTCCTCAGAGACCACCCATCCCACACCCAACGAGGGGAAGTTCCCCCAGCGTTCATCTGCAGGAAAGGTGGAGGACCCGTCCCTCCGTAATGTGGCCGTCAACAGGTAACGGTCCCTGTAGGAATAGAACAACCGTCCGAAATAAGAGGTGCTCCGGATCAGTGACCCCCAGTCACCCGCGGTGAGGTCATCGAGGGAACCGTTGCTCAGGTAGAGGGTCGACTCAGTAAAGTAAGGAACCCTTTTGGTGGAGGCGTTTAGACCCTGGCTCTTGAACTGCACGAAAGAGAGGCCCCCCATCAGGTTGAACCGGTGGTTGCCCACCACCTTGTTGTAGGTCACCGTATTATCGAAGGTGTAATTCAGCTGTTGATCATTGGATTTGGACAGCGAGGAGAGCGTATCGTTCTGGGTCACGGAAACCCAGTAGACCGGGGTGTAATCCCTGTTCTGTGAATAGTTCCCGTCCAGGGTGAAGGAGCTCCTCACCTTCAGGTCTTTTACAGGCCGGATCTCGGCATAGATATTGGCCAGCGTATTCAATCCCTGGTCCACACTGTTGTTGTACTGGATGGTGGCCGCCGGGTTGGCAAAGTTGCCGAATCCCAGGATCACCGGGTCCGTATAAGTATTCTCGTCAACCATCGGCTTGAATGCGGGGGGTGCGATGTATGCCTGACCGAGCACATCGGCTGCATTCTCAGATTTCCATCCGCTGACCGTGATGCCATAACCGGCTTTCAGCCACTTGTTCACGGTGATATCTGAGCTCCCCCGCAGGTTGACCCGGGTATACTTGTTGTCCTTCACAAGGCCCTCCTGGCTGGTGATCCCTACGCCAAAGTAGTAATCGGCCATCTCGCTGCCCCCGGTGATCCCGAGGTTGTGGTTCTGGATGGTGGCCGGGTTCAGGATCTCCTGGAACCAGTCCGTATTATCCGGATAGGCATTGGGATCGAAAGGCGTGGAAGAGGTACCACGGTCCTCACCCACGGCGATCTTTTCGTTCACCAGCGCGATGTACTGGTCCCTGTCGGCCAGGTCGAGGAGATTGGAGACCTGCTGGATGCCCACATACCCGGAGTAGTTTAATTTGGGAGACTGGAATTTCCCGTTCTTGGTAGTGATGATGATCACCCCGTTGGCGGCCCTGACCCCGTAAATGGCAGCCGAGGATGCATCTTTGAGAACGGTAATGGTCTCGATCTGGTGCGGGGAGAGAAAACTGATGTCATCCACGAACACATCATCCACCACGTAAAGCGGGCTTGCATCCGACCGCACCGTGCCCACTCCCCTGATGCGGATGGTGGGAGTACTTCCGGGAGTACCGTTGTTGGAGACCATGACCCCGGCCACCTTCCCCTGGAGGGCTTCGGCGACATTGGGGACGGGCTGGCTTGTGATCTCATCGGCTTTCACCACGGCAATGGTCCCGGTCACATCCTTGACCGCTGCGGTACCATAACCAATGACCACCACTTCGTCCATGTCATAAGCCGTCTCAGTCAGCATGACATCTATGGTGGTTTGGCCCGAAACCGTGATCTCCTGGGTCTTATAGCCTATAAAACTATAGACCAGGACCGCATCGGCGGTAGCAGAGATGGTGTACATACCATCCAGGTCGGTGATGGCCCCCTGCTGGGTCCCTTTTACCAGCACTGTAACCCCCGGGATCCCGGCTCCATCGGTGCCGGTCACCCGTCCCGTCACCTCCACGGATTGCTGAGACAGCACCCACACGGAGGAAAGGACGAAGCAAATAAACAGGTAAAGCTTTCTCATGGTGTTTAGTTTACTGGGTTTTGCTTAATTCTTTTGATTCAAGTTCCGTAAAAATCGCAAGCCGGACCAACTAATTCATTACACCACTGATGCTTCCGTAGTAAAGTAGAGTTGTTTCCAGCTCATCATCAGCACGCCAGAATGATTTTCAAAATATTATATAATTGAAAAACAAGAGATTAAAATTTGATATATTTGAAAATAATATAGAAAGTGTGTATGGAAATTCTCATGATTTGGTACCATGTTGTGGTAAATACAGGCATAAATACGGTTTTTCGTTTGAAAACCGGGGATCGGCTGCTTTCATGATCCTATGAAAAGAGCCGGAACCATAGATTGCCTGGTGATCATCTGCTGTTTACTGGTTTCGCATGCCGGGGTCAGAGCACAGCAGCAGCGGCCCTATGCCATTTTCAATTTTTCCAAGGAGCAATACAGGGGAGAAAGCCAGAACTGGTCCGTTACGAAAGATCAGAATGGATTCATTTACGGTGCCAACAATGCGGGGCTTACTGAATTTGACGGGGTGGACTGGAATTTTTACCCGGCACCCAACGGGACCGTGATCCGTTCGGTTGCTGTGGGTGAAAACAACATTGTTTTCACCGGGGGTTACCGGGAGATCGGTTTCTGGGAAAGGGACCTGTTCGGCGAACTGTCATACCATTCCCTGAATGAAAAAGCCGCCCCGCTGTTCAGTCAGAATGAGGAATTCTGGAACACTGTGATCATAGGCCCGTGGGTCTATTTCCATTCATTTTCATCCATTTTCATCTATGATCACGATGAGTTCAGGGTGGTCCGGCCCGGCATACTTGTGAATTCCATCAGCCGGGTGAACGGCAAATTGATGGTGCACCTGGCCGGTCGGGGCCTCTTTGTACTGGAAGATACTGTATTGACACCATTCCTCCTGGAACCCTTTTTGCCAAATGATATTATCCATTTCTGCATCCCTTTCCAGGATTCGGGACTGTTGATAGGGACCGGGTCCAATGGGCTTTTCCTTTACAGGGACAACCGTCTGGTCCCCTTCCTGGAGCCATGGAAGGAGTTCTTTGCGGAAAACAAGATCAACCGGGGAATTATTGACAGCAGTGGCAGGATCATTATCGGAACACTTCTGGAAGGTATTTGCATTTTTGATACGCAGGGCAGACTGCTGCACCGGATCAGTACTGCAGAGGGACTGCAGAACAATACGGTCCTGGGCATCTTCAGCGATGAGGACGACAACATCTGGGTCGCGCTGGACAAGGGAATGGATTTCATCTCTTTTTCCGTGGATCCCTCCTTTACCCTCTATGAATATGAAGAAATAGGAGCTGTCTATTCTGCTGTAATTTACAGGGGGGAGCTCTACCTCTGCACCAACCAGGGCGTTTTTTTCAGACCCTGGGAGAACGAAGAGGAGCCCTTCACCCTTGTCCCGGGAACCCAGGGCCAGGCCTGGAGCGGGGATGTATTCGATGACCAGCTGATCATCAGCCACAACGCCGGCACCTTCAGGATCGAGGATCACCGGGCCATAAGGATCTCCAACATCTCGGGAGGATTCGGGATCATCAGGAATCCGGCAAAAGCCGGTCAGCTGATCCAGTCCACCTATTCCAATATTGTATTTTACGACCGCCCGCAGGGCTCGTGGCAATACGCATACCAGCTTCCGGAATTTTTCGACCTGATCAGGTACATCCAGATCGATCACCTCAACAACCTTTGGGCCAGTCATATGCACAGGGGAGTGTACCGGCTCAGGCTCAACGACCTTCAGGACTCCATCCTTGCAGTTGATTATTCAGGGGATTCAGTATTCGGAAAGGATTTTGGCATCCAGGTATTTAAAATTGAGAACAGGATCGTATTCACCACCGGACAGATGTTCTATACCTATAATGGTCTGACCGACTCCATTGAGCCTTACAGGCTGCTCAACAGCCGGCTGGGAGAATTTGCCGAAGCCCATCGTGTGGTGGCCGGACCCGACCACCACTACTGGTTCATCAGTCGTTCCGGACTGGCGCTTTTCAGGATCCTGGATACAGAGATTACTAAAATCAAGGAGTATCCAAGGGGGTTGTTCCATGACCACCTGATTGCCGGGTATGAGAACATCTATCCCCTCAGTGTCACGGAGGGGATCCTTTGCCTGGACAACGGTTATGCGATCCTTCGGGCGGACCAGTCCGACCTTTCCCATGTGATCGAGGACAGGCATCTTACCTTAAAGGGCATTGAAATCAGCGGAAGGTCCGGCCAGAAACAGAAGTTGCCTTTGCAGCAGGAACCAATCCGGATCCCCTTCTCCAGGAACAGCCTCACACTGGGTTTTGCATTTCCGCTGATCTCAAGGGAACCCCTGGCTTTTCAGTCCTATGTCGAAGGCCTTGATAATACATGGAGCGAACCGCTGGACAAGCCCGTTTTTCATTTTACCAGGATCCCTTCCGGGGAATACACGATCAGGGTAAGAGCATACAATGAATGGGGCCGCAGCAGCCTGGAGGACCAGATCATCCTGCAGGTCACCCCTCCCTGGTACCGGAGCGGGGTCACCATCATTTTGTATGCTTTATTGCTCCTGTTTTTCCTGCTGGGAGGACGGTACTGGCTGGTCAGGCGCATCAGGGAAAGGGAGAGGAAAATCAGGGAAGCCAAGGAGAAAGAGCTGATCAAGCTGAGGAATGAAAAGCTGAATGCAGAGCTCTCCTTTAAAAGCCAGGAGCTGGCCAATTCAACCATGGCCATCATTAAAAAGAACGAATTCCTGATGGAACTCAAAGAGACCATCAAGCACCAGAAAGAGGACCTGGGCACGAGGTTCCCGGAAAAGTACTATACACGCCTGGTAAAAAAGATCGACCACAACATTTCCAGCATGGACGACTGGAAGGTGTTCGAGTTCCATTTCGAAAAGGCCCATGAACAATTCCTCCAAAAGCTGAAGACCAAATACCCCCAGCTTTCCCACAGCGACCTCAGGCTGTGCGCCTACCTGCGCATGAACCTTTCTTCCAAAGAGATCGCCCCACTGCTCCGGATCTCCTACCGGGGTGTGGAGAACCACCGCTACCGGTTAAGGAAGAAACTGCTGCTGAAAAACGAAGTGAACCTGACCGATTTTAT
>CAYXUD010000131.1:0-67831 GCA_964467775.1 uncultured Bacteroides sp.
GATTACATCATAAAACCCTTCAATTTTCAGGAATTAATAACAAGGGTGAAGAATTTGATCAGGAGCCGTCAGGATCTTAGAAATCAATTCGCAGCCAATATAGAGGTCCCACCAAAGGATATCGCTTTCAACTCTTATGATGTACAATTCATCAACCGGACCATGGATCTCGTGAAAGCGCATCTTGCCGATTTTGAATTTGGTGTAAAAGACCTGCAAGCAAAATCAGGAATGAGCCAGACCCAGCTCTACAGGAAGCTGTTTGCCCTGACCGGAATGTCTCCAAGCAGGTTTATCCGTCATCTGAGGTTGAAAAAGGCAGCAAAACTGTTGGAACAGGCTGATGAAAACGTGACCGAAGTAGCCTTCAGTGTCGGTTTCAATAACCTTTCCTATTTCACCAAATGCTTCAGGGAACAATACGGGATCTCCCCTTCCGGTTATCTCAGGCAATTTCAGGGTGAATGAACCACTTATGAATTGTGGAATCCCATGTCATCCTGCATCATGAAAGGTGACGCACCAAATCTGCATCATATGAGTAAAAGAATCATTACCATCACGACATTGTATTTACTATCAGCTGTTTATTTTTCATCCCAGGCCCAGCCGAATCTTGTTCCAGCGCATTCAAACTGTCTTATCAGGGAAGAGTTGCAGGAGGATTTCAGGCGGTTCAGGGAAATCCTTGAGAATGAGCATTGCTGCCCCTATGAGTACACCTCCAAAAGAGAGCTGGACAGCCTGTTTGATCTCCACTACGGCCTGATTGACCACGATATGAGGCCTGAGGAGTTCTTCAGGCTCCTGGCCCCCATCACTGCAAGGATCGGCTGCATGCACACAGCCACATGGATGCCGGGCAGGTTCTTCAATGAACCGCCGGATATGATGTTCCCGCTGCAGCTGGAGCTGATTGACCAATATGTGGTTGTCACGGGAAGTTACCTTGAAACCTGCGAGGTCCCGGTGGGCAGCGTCATCCTGGAGATCAACGGGAAGCCCATGGAGTGTATCCTGGAAGAGCTAAGGGAGATCACCTCCGCTGACGCTTTTAACCCCTATTTTATTGACGCTCAAATGATGAAACGCTTCTCCATGTTTTATGCCAGTGTATCCGGGTTCCCGGAGGAGCATGAAATAAGATACCTCCTCCCGGGCAGTAAAGCCCCTGAGGTTAAAAAGCTGACACCGGCCCATATTGATGCAGTCAGAGGTGTGGTCTTTTCCCATTTCAACAGTCCTCCGCTGAAATTTGAGGTACTTGCGGAAAAGAATACAGCTGTCATGACGGTCAGTACTTTCATCTACTACAACAAAGTGGACTATTTCAGGAATTTCATGGATTCCTGCTTCCGCCTGATCAGGGAAAGGGCGATCGGGAACCTGGTCCTGGACCTCAGGGGAAATGGCGGCGGAGATCCCTTTTGTGCATCGATCCTCCTGTCGTACCTGCAGAAAAGCCCGGCGCCATACTTTGCCGAGCCCTACGGGAAATATGCCGAACTGGCCCAACCTGTTCCCCTTCCAGAAAACCATTTTTGCGGGAACCTCTACACATTGCTGGACGGGAGCTGCGGTTCAACGAACGGTCACTTCTGTGCGTTGTTGAAATACCATCATACAGGGATCTTTATTGGTACACCGAGTGGATCTACCTATCAGTGCAATGCAGGGAAAAATACTGAATTCCGTTTGCCGAACTCGACGATGATCATCACTGTGGGACGCAGCACATTTTCAGCAGCTGTACATGATATGGATAAGGCAGCCCCCATACTGCCTGATATCGAGGTAAATGAAACCTGCCAGGATTTTCTCGAAAACAGGGATCCTTTTATGGAAAAGGCCATGGAGCAAATTGAACTGCATCGTCGGTAAGTGAAAAAAGGGCAGTATACTTCAGTGAAAGTGCCTGGAAGCGGAGCCGGCAACTATTTTGCCAATCAATTTAGAGGGGACCGGTTTGTCCCATGGTGTTAGAATAACAGGAATTTAGAAGAATCCGCTGGACCTTCACCATGCAACATTTTAATAATTTGCGGCTGATTTTTTATCATGGCCAGGCTTGCGATCCAGATAGGCGTCTTCTTTTTCTCCGGTTTTCTGGCAGTTACTGCCCAGGATATCAGTTACCTGGAAGAGCTGTACCGGCAATCTGCCGGTACCGATACCCGTTTTATCAACGGTACGCTCTACCAGGATGCCTTCCCGGGCAGCAACGGGCACCCTTTTTTCCTTTCCGGGAACTGGTATTACGGTGATCTGGTGATGATGGGCAGGGCATACCATGCCCTGCCCATGAAATATGACCTGCACAGCGACCAGTTGCTCTATAACCATATCCACAGATCAGGAAGTTATGTGCTGGTTTTGAACAGAACCCGGATTGACACCTTTGTCATAGATGGACATACTTTCTGTAAACTGGGACGGACTCCCGGGGACCGGCGTGGAACAGACGAAGGCTTCTATGAATTGATCGCGGCAGGCAAAGCCTCTTTCTACCAGAAGTGGAATAAACGTTATGATGAACCCTCCCAGCATGCGCAGGGTGAATTCTCGGAGTTGAAGGAGTGGTACATCATCAATGATAACCAGTGCTTTCAGGTTAGCCGCAAGCCGGGATTGCTGAATGCTTTGAGCGACCGGGAAAAGGAGATCAGGTCCTACATCAGGGAAAACCGCATTGTGCTGGGATCGGGAGACGAGCTGGCGGTCAAAAGGGTGATTGATCACTACAACAGCCTGCAATGAGAAAAGGTCTGCTCACCGGCATTTTTATCACAATGGTTCTCGCTGCCCGGATGCATGGCCAGGAAGAGGTGATCATTACAGGATCAAACAGAGGCCGGCTGCTGACCGAGTTCATCGAGCAGGTTGAAAAAGACCACCCGTTCAGGTTCTACTTCCGGAAGGAGTGGGTGGATCCGGTCAGGGTCATCCAGGAATCATCCCGGGAAACGCTTTCGGAGATCCTCGATCAGACCCTTTCTCCCCATGGGATCCATTACTTCATTGATGGGGATCAGGTGTTTCTGTCAAAAGAGCCACCTGTCAATCCGGACCTGTTGCGAAGCTTTCTGCCGGAAGATACCGTAACAGGGCTGGAAGCAGTGATCTCCTTTGAGGAGGCTGTCCCCCAGGCGGTTCAGAGTGAGGCGTCAGACAGGAACCGTATCATTCAAATCGGGATCCCGGGGCGTCCTGCCGGGAATATGGCCACAGTCAACGGATACATCAGGGAAACCGAAACCGGTGAACCCATCATAGGGGCGGTGGTATTCAACGAGGAAGACAATGTGGGGGTTATCACCGATGTCAGCGGTTACTATGTGATCAGCCTTGCCAGGGGCCGGCACCTGATCACTTTCAGGAGCATGGGGCGGAATGAGGAATTCCGCAATGTGATGCTGAACGGTGACGGCTCGCTGAATATCGAGATGGAGGCGAAGATCAACCAGTTAAAAGGAGTTGTGATTACGGCCGATAGATACCAGAATGTTTCCGGCATGCAGATAGGACTGAACAAGATCGATGTGAAAACGATCAAACAGGTCCCGGCAGCCATGGGCGAAGCCGATGTGTTGAAAGCCGCGCTTCTGTTACCCGGTGTCCAGACGGTCGGGGAGGGGGCATCCGGATTCAATGTGCGAGGGGGAAGCACCGATCAGAACCTGATCATCATCAACGGGGCACCTGTATTCAACACCTCCCACCTCTTTGGATTCTTCTCTGCCTTCAATCCGGATGTGATCAAGGATTTCAAGCTTTATAAAAGCGGGATTACCGCAGATTATGGGGGAAGGATCTCCTCTGTCTTTGATATCTCGACCAGGAACGGGAACCGGAAGAGTTTCTCGGGCATGGGGGGGATCAGCCCCATCACCGGCAGGGTGGTGCTGGAAGGTCCCATCGTAAAGGAAAAACTGTCATTCATAGCGGGAGGCAGGAGCACCTATTCAGACTGGTTGCTGAACCGTATCAACGACCCTGCCATCCGGAACAGTTCGGCCGCTTTTTACGACCTCAACGGGAAGATCACCTACGATATTAATGAGAACAACAACCTGGATATCAGCGCTTACTACAGCAACGACTATTTCAGCCTCAATTCGGATACCACCTACGAGTATGCCAATGCCAATGTGGTGATCGGGTGGAAACATATTTTCAGCCAGAAACTCCTCGGCGATTTCAGGGGTATCTACAGCAAATACGATTACGACATCACAAGTGGGTCAAAGGAAATCCAGGCGTTTTCGATGAAATACGGGATCGATCATAAGGAGGTGAAAGCGGGGTTCACCTATTTCCCGGCCCAGGAGCACAAGGTAAATTTCGGTCTGGGCGGCATCCTTTATAAACTGAATCCGGGCTCCTATACTCCTGCAAACGAACAATCCCAGGTGGCCCCGTTCAGCCTTGAAACTGAAAATGCGATTGAGACCGCCCTCTACCTGAGCGACGAATACAAGATCACCGACAATCTCTCTGCATACGGTGGGCTAAGGTATTCCCTCTATGCGTTCCTCGGACCGAAAACAGTTACCAATTATTATGATCATGTCCCCGTTGATCCCATTCATATTCAGGATACGTCCCACTACAGGAGCGGGCAGATCATACAGACCTATTCCGGCCCGGAGCTGAGGGTAAGCATACGGTATAAATTATCTGTTAACAGCTCGCTGAAAATAAGCTACAACCGGATGCGCCAGTATCTGAACATGTTGTCCAATACCACGGCGGTTTCACCCACCGATACATGGAAGCTGAGCGACAGCCATATCCGGCCGCAGATCGGGGATCAGTTTGCCCTCGGCATTTACAAGGATTTTCGAAAACAGAGCATTGAAACTTCTCTGGAGCTCTACTACAAGAATATAAAAGACATCATTGAATACAAAAGCGGAGCCAGCCTGATCCTGAATGAGGTTATCGAACAGGACCTGATCAACGGGAAGGGCCGGGCATATGGCGCCGAGTTCATGGTGAAACGCAGTGCGGGTAAGCTGAATGGCTGGATCAGTTATACCTACTCCCGCATCATGGTGAAGGCAGACAGTGAATTCCCGGTGGAAAGGATCAACAATGGTGAGTGGTTCCCGGCCAACCATGACAAACCGCATGATGTCACGCTGGTGGGTAATTACAGATTCTCGCGCAGATTCAGTATTTCCACAAACCTGACCTACAGTACGGGAAGGCCGATCACCTACCCGGTGGCAAAATATACCATCCGGAACATGACCATGCTGCACTATACCGACAGGAACGAATACCGGATACCCGACTATTTCAGGTGGGATATATCGGCAAACATCGAAGGTAACCTGAGATCAAAAAAGCTGGCACACAGTTCATGGTCTTTTTCGGTCTATAATGTAACCGGCCGGGACAATGTCTATTCAATCTATTTTATCAGCAGTGAAAGGAGTGTGAACGGGTACAAACTCTCCATATTCACCCAGCCTGTTTTCACTGTTACATATAACTTCAAGTTTTAATTAAATTGAAAATATATAAATTTATATATACCTGCGTATTAATCACTTTAATATTAAGTGGTTGCCGGGAACCGTTCAATCCCGGTATCGACAAATATGAGAATATTCTTGTGATCGACGGAATGATCACCGACCAGGAGGGGCCCCATATGGTCAGGCTCAGCCGCAGTTACTCCTTTGATAAAAGCTATCCGGATCCGGAAGAAAATGCGGTTGTCACTGTCCTGGATGAGGATCAGAACTCCTTCCCCTTCACTGAAGATAGCCCGGGAACATATCTGAGCAGCCCCGGACTGAAAGGATCCGTTGGAGCCTCCTATAAACTGGTTGTTGCCACCGCGGATGAGACCTATGAGTCAGACTGGGTCCGGTTAGCCCGGGTTCCCGGGATTGACAGTGTGACCTATTCGTTCGAGGAGCGGCCGGTTGCCGATCCGGACCAGTCACTCTGCGGCATACAGGTCCGGATCAATACCCACGATGAGACCAATGATACCCGCTATTACAGGTGGGAATGGACCGAGACCTGGGAGATTATAACGCCCATTAAATCTTCCCTCTATCCCGATGAGGAGCGATGCTGGAAAACAGCGAAATCCTCTCTCATCTCAATAGGGACCTCCGAACACCTGATCAATGATGTGGTGGAGGAGATGCCGCTCTATTTTATTTCTGCCGGGACCAATAAACTCAGGATCAGGTACAGCTCTCTGATCTCCCAGTTTTCGATGAGCCGCGAGGCTTATTCCTACTGGAAAAGCCTGCAGGACATTACACAGAATACGGGAACACTGTTTGATCCCACACCTGCCGCGGTAACCGGGAACATCTACAGCATTGATGACCCGGAGAAACCGGTCCTCGGTATTTTCCAGGCATCGGCGATCACCCAAAGGAGGATCTTTATTGACCGAAGTGAAATCCCCGCATTCCTGAATATCCCATCAGGTTATTCCTTCTGCAGTTTTTATGAAACGGCCGATTCGGTTGATATTGCATACTATTTTGAACATGGATTCCCATTTGTGGACCAGTATATAAACGGCGATACCGAGTTTTTCCTGTTTTCCAATTCTGAAGCATGCTTCAGGTGCACCCTGGCAGGAAGCAACATGAAACCCGACTTCTGGCCGGCTGATTAATTTACTGGATGGACCTGATAAAAAGACATATTTGGTACGGTTGGTTGCTGGCGATCTGGCTCATTGCGCCACTCTCCTATTCGCAACCCCTCTACCAGGAAGCGGTATATCTCCACCTTGACCGCAACTATTTCCTCACCGGGGAGTCCATCCGCTTCACCATCTATTGCATCGAGAAAGGTACAGGAAAACCTTCGGCAGCCAGCAAATTGGCCAATATCGAATTACTGGACCAGGAAGGAAGTGTGGTCAGGCAGGCCAAAGTCAGGCTCTCCCGGGGCATGGGATGGGGCAGTATTGACATACCTGCCGACTGCGGGAGCGAAGAGCATGTGATCCGCTGCTATACAGCCTGGATGCGGAACTTCGGGCCAGAAACCTTTTGCTACAACACTGTTCTGATCATTCACCCTTTAAAATCGTACCATCCCGTAACAGACAGGGAACCCCCGGCTGATAAAGCCGGCCCCTTTGATCCCGCGGAGATACTTCCCATCGGTGTAACTGGTTTGAAGCAGACCTATGCTCCCAGAGAACCGGTTATCTTCACCCTCAAGCCCCGGGTCCCTTCAGGTTCCGCGTCCCGTGCCAGGTTATCAATCTCCGTAACCCGTTCCGGTAGTTACTGCCTGGATTCCCCGTTCAATTCAATCTCTTCAGGGTTTAGCGGTTTGCGGCCGGACAGGCCGGCGGATCAGCCCCTGTCCATCCATTACCTGCCCGATCTGGAGGGTCTGCAACTAACCGGCAGCGTCCAGCAGAGGATGGACGGAGAAGCTGTTGTGAATGCGACTGTTCTTCTCTCTTTTATCGATTCGGTTCCCGAGGTGTATCAAACCCGGACAGACCAGAGGGGATGTTTCCATTTTGATCTTAATGGACTTACCGGAAGAAAGGACGTGATCATCCAGACCCTTGCAGCGGACGGGGATGTACTGATCACGATCGATCCCGATTTTTCCCGGGAACCAATCCCCGAACCTGCCAGAATCTCGCTTCAGAAAGAGAACCTCGATGAGCTCTACCGGGAGATGCTCCTCAACCAGCAGCTCTCCCGTGCCTACGGAACAGGAGTAACAGATGGACAGGCCGGGTCCGCTAACCGTTTACATTCCTTCGTTCCGGATGCAGGGCAGTTGCATCTGCCCTTCTATGGCCATTTTGACCACCAGGTCATCATGGAGGATTTTATCAAATTACCCGTCATGGAGGAGGTGTTCAGGGAGCTGGGCAGGCGGATATATCTGCTCCGTGAACAGGGGAGTTACAAAGCAGCTGTCCTCGACCTGATCACCAACCGGATCATAGGAGACCAGCCCTACTATTTCCTGGATGGTGTACCGTTTTTCGATTCGCAGAAACTCCTCGACCTTGATCCGGCGCAGATTGAGACGATCCGTCTGAAGAGTGAGAAATATTTCGTTGGTGACCTGGTTATGGATGGGATCATTGACATCCGGTCCAAAAAGGGGGATGCAAGCCTGATTGACTTTCCCCGTTCCGCCATCCGGCAGTATTTCCAGGCATTCTCAGATGGAAAAGAGCAGCCCGATGGTACCCCCGTTCTAACCGATCCGCGTACTCCTCTGTTCCGGACCACCCTGCTGTTTGAACCTCTGCGTGAGATCGCTTCCGGTGATGAAGCAACTGTTGAATTTTCCGCTCCCGATGCAAAAGGCACCTTTGATATTGTCATCAGGGGTCTGGCGGATGACGGCCGCCGGATAGCGCAGCATCTCTCTTTTGAAGTGGAGTAGTCACCCCGGAAAAGTGCCGGGCTGACTGACCGGTATGAAAATTAAATTATTCCTATATTCATGATCGGGAAATTCCTGCAAAACACAAACTTCTGATCATGAAAAACCTGGCTTTCACCCTTTTTCTCTTTGCCGCTTCTTTTCTATCCGCCCAGAACGCCCTCAGGCTCAATGACAGTGAATATTTCCATAAACAGGGACTGGATGTGACCGTATTCAGCGACTACTATCCTGAAGGACACCAGTCAGGAGTTACCATCATCCAGCATGGAACCCGTGTGGCTGCCAATGGTGATCTCAGGCTTGAACCCTCCCCGGGCCAGTGGTCCCCGGTCCCAAAACCGGGTGAGCGAACCGTGGATGTCGAGAACCAGCGGATTACCCAGGTACTCGCATATCCCGACCCGGCAAGGGACCGCAGGGGGACTAATCCTGTCATCTACCCCGATCTTGCATTTACCTGCCAGGTGCACGTTACCGCCGGGAAGGACGGGAGCTTTGTCATTACGGTTGACCTGGAAGAACCGCTGCCGGAAGAGTGGGCAGGAAGGGCAGGTTTCAACCTGGAGCTTTTCCCCGGAGACCTGTTCGGTAAGTCATACCTCATGGATGGTGCTGCCGGTATCTTCCCGGACCAGCCGGTGGGACCCCTGAAGGACTACTTTGGGGAATCACTGGCCGGTCCCCTTGCCACAGGAGAGCTACTGGTGATTGCCCCGGAAAATGAGATGCAGCGGATCTCCATCCGGTCAGTGAAGTCACAGATCGAATTGTGGGACGGGAGGACCAACCACAATAATGGCTGGTTCGTTGTCAGGAGCACCATTCCCGAAGGCGCCACGGCAGGCGCTGTTGAGTGGACCGTTAAACCGAACTGTGTTCCCGGCTGGAAGTATCAGCCGGTGATCCAGGTCTCACAACTGGGATACCACCCGGCACAGAAAAAAAGAGCCATCGTTGAACTGGATGCCTCCGACACCCCTCTCCCCTCATTCATGCTCTACAGAATAGGTGAGGATGGCCCTGTTCCGGCATTCACCGGAACCCCGGAAACCTGGGGACAGTTTCTGAGGTACCGTTATGCCACGCTCGATTTTTCTGCTGTTTCTGAACCCGGGATCTACCAGGTTGCCTACGGTTCCCTGAGATCGAATCCTTTCAGGATCTCCCGTGATGTGTACGAGAAAGGCACCTGGCAACCCACGCTGGAGTATTACCTCCCGGTGCAGATGTGCCACATGAGGGTGAATGAGAAGTACAGGGTATGGCACGACCTCTGCCATATGGATGATGCCCGGATGGCACCTCCTGTACCATACCATTTTGATGGTTACCGCCAGGGTGAAGAGAACCATACCCTTTTCAAGGGCGGGGAGGTGGTCCCCGGACTGAACAGCGGCGGCTGGCATGATGCGGGCGACTATGACCTGAGGGTGGAATCCCAGGCTGGCACAGTATGGATGTTGTCCCTGATGATCGAGGAGTTCGGGCTGGACCATGATGCCACCATGGTTGATTTTGAGAATCATCTGGTGGAAATACACCAGCCCGACGGTATTTCAGACGCCCTGCAGCAGATCGAGCACGGCCTGGCCACCATCCTGGGGGGTTACCGATCCCTGGGCCGGCTCTACCGGGGAATTATCTGTTCCGACCTGCGGCAGTATGTGATGCTTGGGGATGCGGCTTCCATGACGGACAACATTCCGGGCAACCAGGATGACCGGTGGGTATTTACCGAGGTGAATCCCCGAAGGGAGTTACAGGTGATCCCCGGCCTTGCGGCTGCATCCAGGGTGCTGGCCTCAACCCATCCGGAACTGGCCGGGGAGTCGCTTGAAACAGCCCTGGCGCTATGGGACAACGTCTCAAAAACCAGAGGGTTCTATACAAACAAGGTGGTTGCCCTTTCTGAACTGATCCTGGCCACAAAGGATCAGGGATATATTGATGCCCTTGTTGCCATGAAAGAGGAGATCCTGGCCGGACTCCCGCGCTGCGGCTGGGCCGTCGGGCATGTGAACCACCTGATCGCTGATCCCGGCTTCAGGTCGGAAATATCCGAGGCGGTGAAGAAATACCAGGATCAATTGCTTGAAGAGCAGAAATCCGATTCACCTTACGGGGTCCCCTACAAGCCCGATATCTGGGGAGCTGGCTGGAACATCCAGCGGTTCGGTGTAGAGCAGTATTTTTATCACAAAGGCTGGCCGGAGCTCACCTATCCGGAATTTTTCGAGAATGCGCTGAATTTCATTCTGGGGGTTCACCCGGGATCCAATAATGCCTCTTTTGCGTCAGGCGTGGGGTCCAGTTCCATCAAGGTGGCTTACGGGGTGAACCGGGCTGACTGGTCCTTCATCCCGGGGGGGGTTGTATCCGGAACGGCACTGATCAGGCCTGACCTGCCGGAACTGAAAACATGGCCGTTCCTCTGGCAGCAGACCGAATACGTAATGGGCGGGGGGGCCACCAATTTCATGTTCCTGGTCCTGGCGGTCAACTCGCTATACGGGGAGCATTAGTCAGAACGGCCTCAAAGCTCCAGCACGGATACCCGGCTGCCCCTGCCACGGGTATCAAATGATCTGAGAAGAACCGGGCCAGGGACCGCATTCGTACCCGTGATCGCCACCGGGGCTGTGTAAACGGGAGAATTCATCGTGGGCTCCGTACCGTCCATGGTATAACGGATCGTGATCCCCGGGAAATCGATATTGGCATGCAGCATGCCCTCCCTGATAGCTGCACCGGGGGGAGGCAGGCGGTAATGATATCCCCCGAATATGTGATCCAGCCTGGGCAGTTCACGCTGGCCGATCACATTGGCAAACTGGTTCCAGGCGCTGTTGACAGCTTCCATCCTGGCAGCGGGCTCCGCAATACCGCCCCATCCGGGCTGTCCTGCCCATGCCCTCTCCGCAAGTCCCAGCATTTTGGGCAGGTAGTAGTATTCCAGCATCTCCCCTCCCTTGATGGTCTCACTCCAGAGCTGGCCCTGGAGCCCTGTAATATTCTGCCGGGCTCCGGGTCTGAGTGCCTCCATTGCATCAAATCGCTGTCCGGGTACGAAGGGCCGCCGGTACTGATCGGTGAGGTTTGAACGAACCACATTGAACGGGATGAATTCGAAAGCCCGCCGGGTGTTCACGAATCCACCCCAGTAAAGACCCGGTTCAGCCGGATGGTGTGTATAGGCCAGGTCGAAATAGAAATTATCCACATTGCACAGTACCACAGGGTAGCCTGCATTGGCCAGGCGGTTGCCAAGGTCCAGGTCCTCACCCAGGCTGTTCCATACGAAGGGAAGCATCTCCCTTTCAATAAACGCCGGATTGGGGGTCCACCGGCCCTGTTCATCCCTTTTCAGTGCCACCTCTTCCCATCCGGCCATGACCAGGTTCCTGCGGGTAAGAATATCCAGCAGGCGCCCTTCAAAATAGGCCTGCAGATCACTGGCATCACCGATCTCCGGGTCTTTTTCCAGAAACGTCCTGCATACAGGCGAGCCTGCCCATGCACCGCGCGGTACCTCATCACCCCCGGTGTGGATCACCTTCAGTTCCAGTCCGGCTTCCCGGTACATGGCCAATATTTCGTCAACCACTGTTTCATAAAAAATGAACGGGGCCTCCTTGCAAACAGATACCACGTTGTCATTGTAATTCTGGGCCGAATTGTAGACTGACCGGTCCCCGGGATCTGAAAGCCTGAACTTTTCAGCCTCCTCCACCTCTCCCCCGGCCATCAACCGTTCATACCTGGCCTCCATGGCACAGATGGCAGCCCGGGCATGTCCGGGGAAATTGACCTCGGGGATCACTTCAATATGACGGTTCCCGGCATACTTCAGTATATCTATAAACTCCCCCCGGGTAAGAAACCCGTTCCCGTGACTTTTCTCATTATCCGGATAGGGGCCGGAACCATAAGCCGGGACCAGCCATTCCCTGCTGCCCGGAGTATGTCCCCTGTGTCCGCCGACTTCGGTTAACTCGGGCAGAGAGGGGATTTCCAGCCGCCACCCTTCATCATTGGTAAGGGAAAGGTGGAGCCTGTTCATCTTATAAAAGGCCATGGCATCTACAAGTTTTTTGATGGCACCCGGACCGTTGAAGTTCCTGGCAATATCGAGCATGATCCCCCTGTATTCAAAAGCAGGTGAATCATTGATCGTTACACATTCTAATTTAATGTTTGCCTGAGGTGATCCCCAAATCTCCACCGGCACCATCGCCAGGAAGCTCTGTATCCCGTAAAAGACGCCGGGTGCACTGTTTCCCGAAATAGATACTCCTTCCCCGGCTTTCACAGTCAGCCGGTACGCCTCCCTGCTGCCGGCCGGCACTGCTCCTGCTGCATTGAGCAGGATCGTGTTTGCCCCGCCTTCACCAGCCACAGCAACCGCTGGTTTTTCACCCAGCAGTTCCTGAAGCATTCCAGCCAGGTAGTCAGCCTCTGCTTCCAGTCCCTCCTCGTAATGGACCTTCAATCCCCTTCCTATGATCTCTTCTTCACCGGTTGATACTGTATGAACAGGTGTGGGAATGATCTTCCCAATCGAGGAAGGATCGAGCTGCCTCTGGTGGATATTCTGGTCAAACACCCAGCTGGCATCGGGCAAGGGAATGCCCGTTCCCGGCGGATAGATCTCTTCCAGCGGGGGGAACGGTTTCACAGTATAGTCTTCAACAGCCGCCACTTCCTGGTTTTTCCCGCCCGGGTCCCCGAAGACAAAATAGGGTCCGGCAGGCGCTTCAGCATACTTGATGATCCTGCCGGGCTTATTGTAACGGATCTCCACTGTCTTGCCGGGTCCCAGTTCAAAACCATCCAGCGGTGTAATGCACAACAGGTCCCCCATCAAATGGTCAATTCTTACATTCCCGGTCACCGATTCCTGGATGACACCCCGGCCCATTTGATTAAAGTAAAACTTCCAGTTTTCACTTCCAAGCGTTTGTTTACTAGGGTTTTCAAAGGTAAATACTGCGCTTGAAAATCTATGTTCCAAATCATTTCCCAGGAATTCCCAGGTAATTTTCATCTCATCCGCATCAGGATGATCATGGTCATTCAGGATGCTGCATGATGAAATGAAAACAGCTCCTGCCATGAAGAAGATTTGTTTTATCATAAGTATCTTCCTTTAAAATAATTAGTTTAGTGCCACAGTAAAACTACAAAATGATTCAATCATTCCTGCCATGACCGAGATAACCACCTTAAAATCCAAACGACTGGTCTCCCTGGATGCTTTGCGGGGCTTCACCATTGCTGCCATGGTGATCGTAAACGATCCGGGCTCATGGAACCATGTGTACGGCCCACTCAGGCATGCCAAATGGAACGGATGCACCCTTACTGATCTGATCTTCCCCTTCTTCCTGTTCATTGTGGGCATCTCCATTACCCTGGCCTATACCAAACGGCTTGAAGCTGATGTGCCGCTCAGACAGCTCTACCGGAAGATCATCATCCGGTCGGTAAACATCTATCTGCTGGGGCTTTTTCTCTGGTTCTGGCCCCGGTTTGATTTCAGTGCCGTCAGATGGGTAGGGGTGCTTCCCAGGATTTCCATAGTATTCCTGGTCTGCGCCTTGCTGTTCCTCCGCACCAGCTGGAAGCAGATGGTGAAGGTAGGCGCTGTCATACTGGTCCTTTACTGGATCATTGTTGCCTATATCCCTGTTCCGGGGATCGGAAAACCCGATCTTTCACTGCCTGAGAAGAACTGGGCCAATTATCTGGATACGCTGATCCTTCCCGGTGTGATGTGGCAAAAAACCTGGGACCCGGAAGGGATCCTCAGTACCTTCCCTGCCATTGTAACCGGCATCATCGGGATGCTGATCGGAAAGCTTTACCTGACCGTGAAGGATGAGAATAAGAGACTGGTCTGGATCTACTTTGCAGGCTTCGCCATGTTCCTGGCAGGCGGGATCTGGAACTGGTTCTTCCCCATCAATAAAAATCTCTGGACCAGCTCCTATGTATTGTACACCGCGGGATTCGCCACCCTGGGACTGGCCACCTGCATCCTGGTGGTGGATATGTGGGGGTATGCCCGATGGACATTACTGGGCAGGGTTTATGGTGCCAACGCCATTACATCCTACGTACTGGCCGGGATGCTCGTAGTGGTATTCTACGGTATAAGATTTGGCGGGGTATCCCTGAACGAATGGTTCATGAACGGAATGACCTCCATTGGCTTTGATCCGAAATTTGGTTCTATGCTGTATGCTGTCATATATATGTTGATTATATTTATACCGGCGCTGATCCTTTACAGGAAGAAGATCTTCATCAGGGTCTGATCCCTGGCTGCCCTAAAACGTTGCATCCAATTATGAACGATCCGGAAAATAACGTCTTCAAGACTGTGAATGAACCCATGCAGCCGCACTCCCAGGTGAGCTCCTGCATTGAGATCCTTGGTTTCGGGGAGATGGTCGGCAGCGGGGAGACCTCCAGAATCCAGGTACTTTACGAGCGCATTGGCCAGGAGATCTACAACACCCGTAAGAAAAACTATTCCTGGGGATTCAGGGTCATCGAGCCGGAGTTCCTTTGTTTTGCTGAACGGATGGTGTTGATATCCAAACTTTACAGGGAGGAGGAGCTCAAGGATCTGAACAGTGTGATATTCAAGCTTTTTACTGAATTTAACAATATTATTTTATCAACTGCGCTTCACATGCATATCCCCATCCGGGGTATCATCCGGATCGGTGATGCGTACCGCGGCATTGTCAAGTCACGGAAACCGGCCGTGGTCACCGGAAAAGATCCGTTGATCCTGTCGGATCTTCTGAAGGTATTTTCCATCGGGGAGATCTTCCCCAACGGTTTTACCGAAGGTTTGATCCCGGCCGTGGATATTCCCTACCACTTTGGAGAAGGGTTGTGCAGTTTTCAAATTGAACCGGCATTATTTGAATCGATCGGAATCTTCATGCCCCTGGAATATAACAAAGACAATATTGCCGATGTGACCATTCTTTCAAACATGATGGTGACGGCCGACGTGAACGGTGATACCTGTTTTGTCTGTAACTGGAAGGAGTGGATGAGCGAGCACACCGATTGCAGCGTTGATAATATTGTTGCATTTGCCGAATCGGAATCAGCAGATACGTCAGATCCCCACAGCAGAAAGTGGCAGAGCATGGCCAGATATTACGCGCAACTATGATGTCAGAAGCTCCCGGACAGCCGAAATGATCTCCTTCTGAGTGAATGGTTTCTCAATTATTTTAGAAGCCCCGAAAATCCTTGCAATCTCGAGATAGTTGTCGGCGGATACTTTTCCTCCTCCCGACATGGCGATAATCTTAAGATCAGGTTTAATCCTTCTCATTTCACGGATGGTTTCCAATCCCTCCTTCTCCGGCATAATGATGTCCGTAATCACCAGGTCAGCATTTGATTTCCTGAACAGATTGATCCCTTCCACCCCGTTGGCCGCAAGGTCTACCTCGTAACCGGAACGCTCAAGCATCTTCTTAAGCATCAGCAGGATATGAGGCTCATCATCTATGATCAGGAGCTTATACATCAGGAGGCCTTTTTCATCTTCTGCTTTGTCAGCACTTTTCGGATCAGTTCACTGAATTCACTCAGGATAATCGGTTTCGAGATAATGTCTGCAATCCCGAACTGTTCCATGGCATCTCTCGGAATAGAATCCTGGTAACCCGTTATGATGATCGACTTGAGGTCGGGCCGTATCTGTTTCACCTTGCTGATCAGTTCTGTCCCCATCATTTTTGGCATCGCCTGGTCCGTTACAATAAGATCATATTTATAGGGATCCTTTTTGAAATCCAGCAATGCCTCCTGGCTGTCGGTTTTAATATCCACCGTATAACCCAGGCTTTCCAGCATTCTTTTGCCCATAAATGTAATCTCTTTTTCGTCATCCACAAAAAGAATGCTTCCATCGCCCTTTTTCACCTTCTGAACAGCATTCTTATGCTGCTCATAGCTTTCCGAGTGCTGAGGAAGGTAGATCACGAAGGTGGAGCCTTTCCCGGGCTCGCTTTGAACCACGATGGTCCCGTTATAATTGTTGACTATCCCGTGTACCACAGAGAGTCCTAATCCTGAACCGGTACCCACCTCTTTCTTTGTGAAAAACGGTTCAAAGATCCTCTCCTGGGTACGTTTATCCATGCCATGTCCCGTATCGGATATCGTCAGCCTCACGTAGGTACCCTTCTCGATTTTTGCTGTTCCGTTAATGGGCCGGGTACCTAACTTGACTTTGTCCAGTTTCACCCTCAGTTCTCCCCCGTTGCCCATCATTGCATGGTAGGCGTTGGTGGCAAGGTTCATGATGATCTGATGCATCTGGGTAGCGTCAGCCAGCACAGTTCCGCAATCACCATCCAGTTCCTGGCGGATCTCAATATTGGATGGGAATGAAGCCCTGATCAGCTTCATCACCTCCCTGACAATTTCATCAAGCTTCAATGGTTTCTTGTCGAAATCAACCTGCCGGCTGAAAGTAAGGATCTGCTGTACAAGGTCCTTTCCCCTGGTGGCCGCACTGTTGATCTGTTCGATGTCATAGCGCAGGACGCTCTCCTCTGACAGCTCCTCCAGCGCCATTTCCGTATAGCCGAGGATGGGGGTCAGGATGTTGTTGAAATCGTGTGCAATCCCCCCTGCCAGCGTCCCGATGGTCTCCATTTTCTGCAACTGCAGCAGCTGGTCCTCCAATTTGGCCTTCTCTTTCTGATGATGCTGGCGCATCTCTATCTCTTTCTTCAGATCCTTGTTGGCGGTGGTAAGCTGCCGGGTCCTTTCCTGGACCCGTTTTTCGAGTGCATTATTGGCTGACTTGACTTTCTCCTGTTCCTTCTCCAGCAGGATACGCATATAGAAATCCCTGCGGGCAGAGTGCTCCATGAAGTAGCCGATGAACATGCCGATCACGTTGGCGCTGATAAAGAAATAGTTGTTGTTGATCAGGATCTCCAGGGGGGTGTCGGAGATCCAGATGGCAGCGATCTCATAGGAGGCAACAATGGTCCAGCCGGCCAGGGTAGCATAGATGAACCTGGCCTTTATGAAGGTGTACCCGAAAATAAAGATCAGGATTAGCCCGGCGTAATAGGTGTAATGTTCCGCAACCCTGGCAGCAAAAATGATCATGACTATGATCGCAAGGCCGGTCAGATACATGATCCCGGCCAGAACCGGCTGCATGTACTTCTTGAACGCGGGCGACAGCGAAAAGGCCAGCACGGTGATCAGGATCGGGGTGATGATCCCGAACCTGATGAACCAGAAGATCCCTTTCAGCTCAGGAAGCAGCACCGCGTCAAGGAATGCAAATACCACGAAAAAGAAGATCGCAAGCACTAAAGAGAAACGGAACGGATTCAGTGAACGGTTGAAATAGTCGTTCCGGAAATCCTTTTCATATTTATGTATCTCTCCGCTGAAAGCGAGTGTCAGTCTGTTCAGCTTCCAGTCATCCCGGCCGGAAGTCGGCAACCCGAACAGGTTACCCCTGATCAATGAACGAATTTTCATCACCTATGCAGCTTTGATTCTTAAAAACAGGTTGACACCCAGTTCTTCCATATCGACCTCCACCTGGTCTTCACGAGCTTCTGCTTCCACGGCCATTCTGACCAGGTCGTATTTCGACCTGTGGTTCAGGTACCAGTCCGAAAGCACCTCCATGAGGCGTTTAGTGGGATTGCTGTTGGAGAAATTCCCGATAATGAATTCACCACCTTCTGTCAGGTATTTGTAATACTTGCTGATCATGTATACAAAATGCTTGTCCTTGAAATAATCGAAGAGCCCGGCACTCCAGATCAGGTCATACCACTGATAGGGTTTGAACCTCAGTACGTTTATCTTGAAATAATCGATGGAACCTGCATAGTACCTGTTCTGGGCCCTGGCAAAATCGATGGCATTCTGATCAAAATCCACCAGGTCGAAATGGATCCTGCTCTCAGGGTTGTTCCTCAGGTATTCATTGACATCGGTAGCAGGTCCCGATCCGAGGATCAGTACTCTTTTCTCCTGGTTGCCCTTCGAATCGATCTCCGAACATCTCTTCAGGAAATAGTCCTTCCTGTTACGCACAGCATGTGCCCCTGCCTGGTCCTGGAAAAACCGGTCCCAGTTGCTGTACCTGCGGTCGGGGTTCACATACCGCATGTAGATGTTGTGAATGATTGAAAAGTCCCCCGGATACCCGTAGGGCTTCACAAATCCATGTCCGATCAGGGTGTTTTCATTGAGGGAATCCCTGATGACGTCCCGGAAGTACTCCAGCTCTTCATCCTCCAGGTTATTCACAATGGCTGTGAATTCCTTGTATTCATGGGGTTCCGGTCCTCCCTTTTCCACCAGTGAAAGGAGGAACTTCCGGTCAACTTCCGAGAGCTGTTTCAACGTTACGGTGGGGTGTAAAGATTCCATGACCATTAATGTTTACATAAATAGTTCATACATTCAACTATGTTCTACCCGGGGTCCGGACAATGGCCGGATCACTTGAAACGGGACGGCTTTTCTCTTCCGGTTCATGTATACGCACAAAAGCATATTCTGGTTACACTCTGTCAATACCGGACTCCTATTAGAATCTGTTTAAATAAGCGTGTACACTGCATCCTGCTTGAATTTGCAGGCAAAAATCACTTTCTTTGACCGTCCTGATGATGAGCCCAAAACCTGACAGATTAGGAAGATTCCTTTTCGTTGCCGGCATATTTCTGACTGTGCTGGTTATATTCCTGGGGAACAGGGCCGTGGTAAGAACATCCGCAGATGATTTCTGTGCATCCTGTCACATTCACCCACAGGCCACCCAGAGCTGGAAACTCTCAACCCATTATGATAACAAAAGGGGGATCCGGGTGCACTGCGTGGAGTGCCACCTGCCTCCCCACGGGGAAGGATACATGGTTGAAAAAACCGGGACGGGTCTTCGTGACCTGTGGGGAAAACTGTTCAGGGATCCGGAAAGCTTTAACTGGGAGGCCAAATCCCAGATTGAATATGCAAAGAGCCATGTATTTGAAACCTCCTGTGTAGAGTGCCACCAGAACAACTACCCCCTGGGCCTGAGTGAGGACGGACGGGTGGCCCATTTATACTATGACCGGCAGAAAGGGGCACTGCATTGCATCAACTGCCATATTACAGTGGGTCATTATGATCCGGACAGGCAGCATGCAGAGAACAGGGATTTTGGCATTACTGCAGAAATCGAGAGGGAGATCTATACCGAGCCTGGGGTACTGGACGGGTTTAACAATTTCACTGAATATATTCCTGGCTCAAGTGTTGATTTTGACATGATAGCCATTCCGGGGGGAAGGTTCAGAATGGGCAGCCCGGAGGATGAACCTTTCAGGAAAAGCAATGAAGGGCCCGCACGTGAGGTGGAAGTAGGCCCTTTCTTTATGGCCAGGACAGAGGTCTCCTGGGATGCGTACCTGGCTTTTTTCAAGCAGACAGGGGCACAGGGGAAGACCGCTGATGCCTACCTGAATGTCAACCGGGGGGATGTGGATGCCATCTCCGGTCCAACACCCCCATGGGGCGCCCCTGACCAGGGTTGGGGTAAAGGGGAAAAGCCGGCCATCACCATGACCCACCATGCTGCCGAAGTCTATTGCCTGTGGCTTACAAAGATCACTGGAAAAACGTACAGGTTACCCACAGAAGCCGAGTGGGAATATGCAGCACGGGGAGGTTCCGCCACCCCTTATTTCTTTGAGGGGGATCCGAGGCGGTACGTGAAACAGGGCCTTCGCAACAGACTTTTCGGGATTGATACTTCAGGAATCAATACCTATATCATCTACCGGGAGAACAGCGGTGCCCGGTATGCCGGTCCTGAAGGTACAGTGGAAAACCCTTTCGGCCTGGTTCATATGCTGGGGAATGTGGCCGAGTTTTGTTCCGACTGGTATGCAGAAGATGCCTATGCGCAATATGGAGAAGGGCTCCTGTACAACCCTGCAGGTCCGCCGGCAGGAGAAGAGCATGTGATCAGGGGAGGATCCTTCAGGGATGGAGCCGAAAATGTCAGGTGTGCCTCAAGGGATTTCACCCGGAAAGTTGCATGGCTGAAAACCGATCCTCAGATACCCAAAAGCGTCTGGTGGTATTCAGACTGTACTTTTGTAGGCTTCAGGGTAGTTTGTGAATATAACGAACCTGCTGTGAACGAATAATCGTTATCTTGTCACCTAGATTTATCCATTGTAAAAGAAAATCAGATATGGAACCTACTAACAAAACAAGCAGACGCAGGTTTTTAGAGAACACGGCAGCCATTGGGGCCATTGGAGCCATTGGGGCGAGCCAGCTGGTCAGATCCTGTTCCACCGGCACTACTGGAAGTAAAGTGGTCGCCCCTGAATTCCTCCGGACCGCACCCGATGGAGAACCTCTGAAAGCCGGGGTGATTGGCTGTGGCGGACGCGGCTCGGGCGCAGCAGTGAATTTCCTCGATGCAGGGCCCAACCTCAGCATTGCAGCCATAGGCGATGTTTTCCAGGACAGGATTGATGATATCCGTAAAAAGCTGAAGGAGGAGAAAGATGTTGAACTGGATGATTCGAAGTGCTTCACAGGTTTCGATGCCTTCAAGAAGGTTATTGAATCAGGTGTGGATGTGGTGATCCTGGCCACACCACCTTTCTTCCGCCCTGAACATTTCCAGGCATGCGTGGAGGCCAGAAAGCATGTCTTTATGGAAAAACCCGTTGCGGTGGACCCGGTGGGAGCCCGTGCGGTGATGGCAGCCTCAAAACAGGCAGAAGCGGCAGGACTTTCAGTGGTTACCGGCACTCAGAGAAGGCATTCATGGAACTACCAGAACGTGCTTGCCCGCATCCGCTCCGGCATGATCGGGGAGTTCACTTCCTCCAATGTTTACTGGAACCAGTCCAAACTGTGGCACAGGGAAAAACAGTCCGGCTGGACCGATATGGAGTACATGATCAGGGACTGGGTGAACTGGATTTGGCTGTCCGGCGACCACATCGTGGAACAGCATATCCACAACATCGATGTAAGCAACTGGTTTATAGGGAATCCGCCATTGAAAGCAGTGGGTGTTGGATCGAGGCAAAGAAGGATTACCGGTAATTGCTATGACAATTTCAGTGTGGACTTCGTCTACGAAAATGAAGTCCATATGCACAGCATGTGCCGCCAGATCGATGATTGCGCAAACAATGTGAGTGAATTTCTGCGGGGTACAAAAGGGTATACCAATGGTGGTAAAACTGTCTGGGATCAGGAAGGCAACATCCTTTATGAATACAATTCACTCCTGGATGAGCAGGGTGAACCTGCCGATGTTGACCCCTATGTGCAGGAGCACATTGACCTTGTAAATGCCATCCGGACAGGCAACCAGATCGTGGAGGCGGAGGAGACGGCCAAATCCTGCCTGACCGCCATCATGGGAAGAGAATCTGCCTACACGGGCAGGGAAATTACATGGGAGGAGATGATGGGTTCCAGCCTGAAGCTGGGCCCGGAAGGTGAACTCTCACTCGGCCCCGTGGACATCAAAGCGGTGATCCCCGTGCCAGGATCAGCACCGGTATAGTGAACCTGCACACGCACCTTAATAAACGAGGGTGTCAAAAAGGGCACCCTCTTTTGTTAAGGCTTCCCTGTCGTCGCTGAAATTCTTTTTCAAATAATTATAGGCTTCCTTCCCGGGAAGCCTTAACTATGATGAGACGGCCTCGTTTTTGTCTTTGCAACACCGCATCAGAATTGATCCACCGCGGCATAGGCCCTGATCACCGCCAGCTCCCCTTCCTTCCCCCTGATGGAATTTCCGTGCTCCATCCCGACAATCCCCTCATAGCCTTTTCCATGGATATGCCTGAATACATTCAGGTAATTGATCTCCCCGGTCGTCGGTTCATTCCGGCCCGGATTATCCCCCACCTGGAAATAGGCGATCTCATCCCAGGCCATATCGATGTTGGGGATCAGGTTTCCTTCCTGGATCTGCATATGGTACAGATCATCCAGGATCTTGCACGAGGGGCTGTTCACTGCATGGCAAACCTGGTATGCCTGCGGTATCTTTTTCAGGAAGAGCCCGGGGTGGTTGAAGAAATTGAGCGGTTCCAGGACCATCACCAGTCCGTGCGGCTCCAGGATCTCGCTGGCCCGCCTGAGGGCCTCCACCACATTCCGTGTCTGGTATCCCATATCCAGCCGCAGGTCCACATATCCCGGTACCACGGTCATCCAGGTGGCATTGACACGCTTTGCCACCTCCACCGATTCGGTGATCTCCTTCAGGAACTGATCCAGCAACTCCTTATTGCCGCTGGTCAGGCTGGGTTCGTTCCAGAAAATTGTATGGGCTACAAATACTCCCATTTCCATTCCCAGGCTGGCCATCCTGCGGGCGATCTTCTCCTGCATGGCGACATCCCTCTCTTTCATCCCGTTATCCTCCATGGCAGTGAAACCACTGTCAGACATGAATTGCAGCTGGTCCAGCAGGTCCTTCCCCGCACTCTGTTCAAACATCCCGAAATGGGGGGCATATTTCAATTTGAAACTGTTTTTTGGCGCTGCCGTTAACTTTTCTGAAGGAACTGAAGCCTGCATCATGCTTCCTGTGGCCAATGCCGCCGATGCGGCAGCGCCGTTCCTGATAAAAGATCTTCTCTTCATGTTTCTGCGATTTAATGAAAAAACTAAAATAGTGATTTCTTACATGATCACCGGCTCCGTATCCAGATTTCCGCTGTCATCCACCGTAATCCTGAACCGGAGACCGCCCGGAGAGGTCAGGATCACCCCCCTGTCATCGTCCTCAAAATAGAGGTCTCCATCCTTTATGTGGATCCTTGCTGCCGGATTGCTGGTCCCCACTCCCATATTCCCTTCCGGGCTAATCCTGACCCTTTCAAATATTGTATTTGGAAGATCGGTGGTATAGAACCGGATGGATCCCGCGGTTGAATCGGCAATGACAGAGAAACCGCTCCCCGGGGCCCTGATGGCCGTCATCCCCCTGAAAGAGGGAATGATATTATATTCATCAGATGTCAGCAGCAGTTCCGACCTGTTGAATGTCCTCTCTTCAAGATCCCTGAATGCTTCAAGGGCAATCCCCACATAGGCAGTTGGCCCCTCATCGACATTACGGAGCCTGATCAGCACCATATCATGATCGCCATACACATTTTTTTGTATGTCCAGGGGGAACCCGGGCTGCGCGACCGACCCTATTCCCACGTTGTTTGGGAAGTAGATATCCGGTTTTCTGTCAACTCTCCAGGGAGAGACGGGAAGCGCTACCGTATTCCCCGGCACGATGGAGAGTTCCTGCTCTGTCTCGTTCACCAGCAGGGTCTGGATTTCATTGGTCGGGTCTGAATCGGCATCATCCACATTCGCCGCATTCTTCGCGTAAAGGGCATATGGTACGCTTAGCAGCTGGCTTGTGCCCATATGGACCCCGTTCACGGTAAGGCTCAGGAAATAGGGCCCCGTCCCCCAGTCTATCTCGCTGAAAAAATCAGGGTCCCCGATCTTCAGGACAACAATCCCCTGCTCATTGGTCCGGACCTCATGGTTCTCCAGATAGACCGAGGGACCGTCTATCTGACCACTGAGCAGTTCCACCTGTATGGTAACATCCTGGTGGACCATGGGCGTGCCATCCTGGTTGCGAAGCACTGCCTGGTAACTGAAATAATCCGGGGCCTGCGATATGATGTTCAGCGCCAGCATCAGACCCAACGATATAATGGTGAGTTTTTTCATGACAGGAGGATATTATTTATGAAATAAAATTACGATTTTTAATACTAATGAACTGGCACCGAATTCTGCTTCTGATTGTTGTTCCTGCCGTTCTTCCACCCCGGGAGGCTGCTTCACAGGATAATGTCACCTACAGGTTTCAATCCCTGCACCGGGATCTGCTCAATCCTGCCATTACAGGAAGCGAATACATCCCCAAGGCCTGCCTGACCTACCAGAAACAATGGGCGGGCATCCCGCAGTCGCCTCAGTCCATGCTGGCCTCTGCAAGCATCAGGATCGGCAATTATGATTTCTACGATCCCAGGAAATTTATCAATACAACCCCCTTCAAATCCAGGGAACGCATCGGTCTCGGGGTGTCCCTTTACAGCGACCGGGATGGCCCGGCCACCGCCCGGGGGATCATCCTGGCCTATGCCTATCACCTTCCTCTTGAGCGGGCCAGGTTCTCAATGGGGATTTCCGGGAGTGCCGGGCAGCGGATCCTGGATGAATCGGCTTTCAGGCCCACCACTCCGGGAGATCCTGTTCTGACAGGGATCAGGGAATCCTTCACCTTCTGTAATGCCAGCGTGGGTGCCTATTATTACAGCCCGGGACCGTCCGGCGGATTTGCATTCCACAACCTGATCCCCCTGGAGGATAAGACCCATCCCGGGAAGAAGGTGAAGCCCGATCTGGTCCTTCACGGAGGTTATCTCTTCAGCTCTTTTGGCAAGCCTGCACTGGAAATCAGCATGAACCTCAGGTACCTTGACCTGGAAAACCTTGAGTATGATATACATTTCAGGGCTTATATCAAGCAGGTGCACTGGCTTGCACTCTCCTTCAGGTCTTATTATGCACTGGCCCTGCACCTGGGAATGAAGATCGGGGGTTTCTACCTGGCATACTCGTATGAAGCAAACTTGTCAAGTATGGTCAGGTACCAGCTGGGGACGCTTGCGATGCATCTGGGCATCAACCTGGGAATGAGAAGGACACAATGGTAATTGGCGGACAGATAATGTTGATGAGTTGACAGACCGGGGTATATACATGATCGTGTTGATCCTGGGGCTTTCCGGAGGAGAGGTGCCTGGACAGTATTTCATCAATCCCTCTTTCGAGGGAATTCCGGGTATTTCCATACCACCGCCGGCCTGGGAGCCTTTTGACCCATCCGCTACTCCGGATACGGAACCTTTGCCCTGTGATCATTACCCGGCCTCTGACGGTGATACCTACCTGACCCTGGTAACCAGGGGTGCAGGAACCGGATCCGGCGCTGCCGGGGAAAGTGTGGTGACCTCATTGCTTCTGCCCCTTGAACAGGGTAAATATTACAGGCTTTCGGTGGACCTCGCCTCGAGGGATGATTTGGGACATTTCACCTGGGAAGAGGGTTATATGGCCTATACGGTTCCCGTAATCCTGAGGATCCATGCCTCCGCGGGAGGATCTGTCAAAGGGGAGCTGCTGGCAGAGTCGGAGGCCATAACACACCATGTGTGGGAAAACCACAGCTTCATACTGATCCCAGAGTCTGTTTCCGCCTCCCTGGTCATGGAAGTGGCCACGGCCGGGGGTTCTCCGGGTTGGGGTAACCTGCTCCTTGACCGGCTCGAGATGGAGGAGATTGCCGAATTGCCGCTGGATATGGGTGAGCTGATCATTCCCAATGTATTTACGCCCAACGGGGACGGTGTGAATGATGAACTGGTGATCAGGGGCCTCCGCAGGGGCAGCTCCCTCCTGATATATGACCGGACCGGAAAGGAGGTCTTCGCAAGCACGGATTACGAGAACAACTGGGATGGAAAGGATGGTTACGGGAAAGACCTGCCCCCGGGGACATACTGGTATGTACTGTTCCCGTCCCACCTGGCAGATGTATTCAAGGGATCCCTTTATCTGAAGCGGGAAGAATGAGGAAGGTATGGTATATGGCCCTGATGTGCATCCCTGCCGTTTCGCCAGGACCCGCCCTGAACGCACAGTTCGTGGATCTCCTGTGGGAACGCCTCGCCCACTACCCCTTTTCAGGGAATGCCAGTGATATTTCAGGCTTTGAAAACCATGGATCAGTTAACGGGGCAACCCTGGTTGAAGATTACCGGGGTGGGACCGGAAATGCCTATTATTTTGATGGCCTGGACGACTATATTGATTGCGGAAACGGGATGACGCAACTCTCCTCAGCCGTTACCGTTTCATGCTGGATCAGGACCGGTGCGGACATGGAGAACAGCCATATTGTCTCCCGGTATAACTTCGCTTCCGACGGTGGTTTCATACTTGGAACCGAGGATGGCCTTGTAAGATGGGCCGGCCGGATCGGGGAAGGCCGGTTCATCAAGATCACTTCGATGACCCGGATAGATGATGACACGTGGCACTGCCTTGCGGGTGTGGTGGATGGAGACAGGTGGTCTCTTTATGTCGACGGGGTCCTTGAAAACCAGTTGGTGACCGGTGACCAGGGATCAGATCTCTCCACCACCGCCCCCCTTACCATAGGCTGTTGCTTTGGCGGGGAGAGCGATGACCGGCAGTATTTCATGGGATCGGTTGACAATGTGCTTATATATGGCAGGGCCCTGAATGAATGTGAGCTTGAATTCATATTTACAGGGGCTCCTTACGGACCGCGGTGATTGCCCTGCCCGGGCCCTTCTCAGTTTCTGCAGCCCGGTGGCGCTGTTTGCCGAATTTATACCGAGAACCAGAAATTGAGCTTGATCATGAAAATATTGGACCCCTTCAGCCGGAACAGGTCGCCCAGTATGTCTGATACCGGATGGAAGTCATTCTCCTGCCCCCAGCGGTCATGAGCCCATACCAGGTAGAGGGTTGACCCCAGGTTGTACTCCCATCGAAAGACCAGATTGGACCGGAATTGCATGAAACTGATATCTGGATCCCGGAAACTCCATGTCTCCGAATCGTAAGTAAAGGAATAGGTGTCTGATCCGGCATCAAAATCCACATCAAGGGGCACCGCCCTGTTCATGAACTGACTGGCACCGGCCCCGGAAACACGCCTGAAATCGCTGTAGTCGCCCACAGCATAATAGGGGCTCCCGTAATACTGAAGGGAGATCTCCGGTGTGAAGAACAGTTCGCCCCTGAACGTGAACGAGGCGGTCCGGTGAACTATATGGCCCACCACAAACAGGGATTCTTCGGAACCCTGAAGGGTGCTTACGTACTGCTGGTGGTATTGCCTGTTGTTGAATGACGCCTGCGCGCTGAACTTCAGCTTCCGGACGGGCAGCCAGGTAATTCCGGCATAAATGACCTCCTGATGCGCATTGTTTTTCCCAAATACATTGTAATGAACCCCTGAATTCCCGTAAAGATCCCTGGCGGAATTGGTTGAGACAGATGCTCCGGCCAGGTGCTCGCCGTCAACCCTCAAAGCCGGCCCTCCTCTTAATTCCCTGGTATCCAGGTGTGAGAAATCATAGCTGTAACTCAGATTAAAGCTCCACAACCGATTGTTCATCAGGTTGAAAGCGGCACCGGCCCGGTGAAGGGTATTCTCACCCCCAAAACTCCACTGGGCCTCCTGGTTCAGTTCGATTGTATAATTCCTGATCCAGTCGCCGGGTTCGTTCATTTCATAGGATACTGCCACACCCTGCCCGATGAAATCCGCCTGCCGGATATATCCCATATCATTCAGGTTGAGGCCGGGGCTCCGGTACTGGCCCAGGAGCTCAAAATTGAACTTTCCGCCTTTTTTCCCCAACTTGACCGCCCCTCCGTGACCCGCCAGCTGCTCCCTGAGGCTATCCACCTCCATGTAACCGGCATCGGGCCGCTGGAAGCGGTGCGTGTTGGAGAGCTGCTGCTGAAGGATCGCTCCGGGCGTTCCTTTCAGCTGGCTTGCCAGGGCCTTCACTTCAAAGAAATAATTCTTATTGTTCCAGTAATGCAGCAGATCAGCCCCTCCGCTGACCGCCGTGGACGGGTTCAGGTCGATGGTGGCAGAATCGGCACCCATCCGGCTGACCAGGCTGAACATGCCCCCAACGATCGTAATGCCTTCATTGAACTCCTTTTTCACCCTGGAGGCAAGGTAATTGGTCAGGGGCGATACCTGGATCTCCTTTTTCGTGCTGTCCGCTGAGGTGGCCATACCGAACTCCCGGGCAGTAAGCCCGTTGATGAGCCCTGCTGAAAGACCCCTGCTGCTTTTGCCCGTGAGCTTGGCTGCCCCGAGGATCGTGGTGTGGTCAGGGATCTCCGAAATTTCCCGGGAATCAATGCTCGCCGGAAAGAGTGGTGCACTCCCGATACGCCTGGAATAATAGGGTATGTCTCCTTCAAGACTAAAATCAAATATATCATTCCCCTCCATGAAGAAGGGCCTTTTTTCCTCGTAAAATGTCTCAAAGGAGGTCAGGTTCAGCACTGACGGGTCAGCCTCCACCTGTCCGAAATCGGGATTGATGGAAAGGTCCAGCGTATAGTCGCTGCTGATCCCCACCTTGGCATCGATCCCTGCATTTGGCCTTATGCGGTCAAAATGCTCCAGATGGGCCTGCTTCCCCAGTGCAGCAGATGCATAGGGCAATAATTCCACCTGCCTGGAACCCCTGATGTTTTCTATTCCTTTCAATTCCCCGAACAGGTATACCATGGCGGGGGCTTCCCTGGGAATATATTGCCACTGGTCCTCCTCAAACCTCCTGGTGATCCATCTCCAAACGTGCATTCCCCAGACATGATTTTCCTGATTGGTGTATCGCAGCTGGCTGAAAGGGATCTTCATCTCTGCGATCCATCCCGAGTCGTTTTTGGAGGTAGCCCCGTCCCAAACCCCGTTCCAGTTAAAATCCCACTGGTAATCCCCCAGGTGCTTCAGGTCCATCTTCTGCCCTGCTGCACTCAGGTTGAACTCGAAAGCGGTCCTTTTATCGAAATAACTGTCAATGGCGATCCCCGTCATATCGCCCACCAGGGCATCCCGGCGATCAAATATATCCCTGATCAGTTCCGGTTCGGAATCCTGGCAAATCATGGAAACAAACAGATTGGAATGGTCATACAGCACCTTGACGAAAGTCTTTTCTGTCCCCGGCACACCGCCTACCGGTTGCTGCTGGGTGAAGTTTCCCTGCCATTCACCCAGGCTCCAGATCTCATCCTCAAGCAGCCCGTCTATCTTTGGCACCGGCAGATCCCCGATATAGACGGCATGATAGATCCTTTTATGGCTGAGGAGTGAATCCAAATCCTGGGCATGTACCTCTATCCCCAGCCGGATGAATAAGATGACGGTAATGGTCGCAACGGGCTTGAAATGGGCCATTGTTGAAAAACAGACTACAAATGTAACAATCGGCGGGAAGTTTCCATCCCCTGGCATGCAAAAGGTTTAAAGCTGGTCCGGGCCATCCCCGGGACGGTACCTGCGGAATTGTTTTATCTCTCCCCTGATCTTTTTCTGTTTGATCCTCCTCTCCTGGCTCGTCCGGGTGGGCCTGGTGGGACGGCGCTTTTTTGCCGGAACCAGACTGCTCTTAACAAGCTGTAAGAACCTTTCGGTGACCTCTTCCTTATTCCTGTGCTGCGAGCGGTACTTTTCCGAAACCATGATCAGCAATCCGTGATCGGTCAGCCTGGATCCAAGGCGTGATAAGATCCTCTTCTTTTGCAGGCTATCCAGGCAGGCAGACTCCACGGGATCCCATGATAATTCCACACGGGATTCAGTTTTGTTCACATGCTGGCCACCCGGCCCTGATGAACGGCTGGTCCGGTAAACCACCTCCCTGATCAGACAATCTCTCATGCTCATGGGATAAAGTTAGAAAATGAAATAGCATGTCTTGCTGTTTCTCCGGCCCGGCTTCAAGGAGCAATCATGTCAGCTGAAGAGCTCCAGAATCTCCTTTTCCGTCAGCCCCCTGAGCGGATTGTTCGAAGCGACAAAAGCTTCTGCAAGTTCCCTTTTACGAACTTGCAGGCGCTCGATCCTCTCTTCTATGGTATGGCTGGAGATAAACCTGTATACAAAAACAGTGCTCTCCTGCCCGATCCTGTGCGCCCTGTTCAGTGCCTGCATTTCAGCGGCAGGGTTCCACCAGGGATCCAGGATAAACACATAATCAGCCGCGGTAAGGTTGAGCCCGAGCCCTCCGGCTTTCAGGGAAATCAGAAACAGCGGGCAGCTTCCCTCTTCCTGAAATGCGGTGACCGCCTTCTTTCTCTGCTGTTGGTTTTGAGATCCAGTCAGGTAGGCATAACTGGTACCCAGTTCCTCAAACTGCTTACGGAAAAGATTCAGATGTTTGACAAAAGAGGAGAACATCAGCACCTTGTGTCCTTCTGAAACCACACTTTCCACGTCACGGCAAATCTCAGTGAATTTTCCCGAATCGATACCCCCGAATCCCTCCACCATGGCAGGGTGATTGGCCAGCTGGCGCAACCGGGTCAGAGCCTGCAGGACGATGAACGAAGAGTGTTCCAATCCCACCTCTTCCAGGTTTTCCAGGATTGAATTCCGGGCCAGTGATTTTTCCTCTTCATATACCCTTCCCTGCGCTTCTGTCATGCTGCAATACCGGGTTTGTTCAAACACGGGTGGCAGCTCGCGTGCCACCTCCTGTTTCGTGCGCCTGAGAATAAAAGGATTGATCAGTTCCTTCAGCTTTCCTTCCCTCTCTTCGTCCCTCTTTCTTTCAATGGGGTACACGAAGCTTCTCTTAAAGAAGCTCAACGTACCCAGCAGACCGGGATTCACGAAATTGATCTGTGACCAGAGATCGGTCAGTGAATTCTCTATGGGTGTACCCGTCAGTACGATCCTGTGATCCGACCGCAGTTCCGTGATGGACTGGTAAAGTTTCGATGAGGGATTTTTGATCATCTGGCTCTCATCCAGGATCACATAATGGAAATCGAAAGTCGAAAGTTTTTCAATATCCTGGCGAACTGTATGATAGGTTGAAATGATGATGTCGTAATCGTTCAGATCTGCAAATTCCCTGCTGCGCTGGACCCCGATGTAGGCATGCACTTTCAATGCAGGGGCGAAGCGGTTTAATTCACTCATCCAGTTGTGCAGCAGTGAGGCCGGGACCACTACCATGGAGGTACGTCGCCCCCCTGGATGCCCTTCCCCAGAAAGAGCACTGGTGGTCCCCACACTCTCTTTTGAATGCATCAGCAGGGCAATGGCCTGAAGGGTTTTTCCCAGGCCCATGTCATCCGCCAGACATCCGCCGAACCCGTTTTGCTTCAGGAACCACAACCATTTGTATCCTTCCACCTGGTATGGACGCAACCTTGCATTCAGGCCCATGGGGATTTCAACTTTGGGTATTGATCCGACTGCATTCAGCCTTTCAAGCCTTTCAAGGGCTTCTGCATGAAAAACACGCACCGAGTCATCCATCATGGAGAAATGCTGCTTGTGGATGCGTATGCTGTTCTCTTTTATCTTTCCGAACTCAAACATTGAGCGGTAACGTGCCAGCCACTCTCCCGGAAGAACAGCAATCTCCCCGTCAGGAAGTTCATATTCCCTTGCTCCCTGAAGAATATGCTCCTTCAACATCAGGAATGATATGGCATGCCTTCCGAACCGGGCCACGGCCTGAACGTCGAACCAATCCTCCTTTTCGTGAGAATTCAGTGCAAGTTCGATCTTCCCCAGGTAAAAGGCCTTGTCTAAACGGTGCCTGAGGGTAATGCCAGAATCAGCCAGTACTTCAGCTGCCTCATTAATGAAGTTAATAGCTGAATACGTGTCGCTTTCACTGTTTTTCTTAAACTTTTCATTTAAATAATAGTGCCTCTCATCCCGGGATCGCAGTCCCAACTCCTTCAGGGTATTGATCACATTTTCCTCCCACGCTCCGTCCCGGCAGAACCTTTCAAATTCATGGTTCGATCCATCACCCGTGTAATTCACGAATCGCCTTGACTGGCTGTCAAAATAGATTTTCTGTTGATTATAATAGAAGGCCAGGATCCAGACCGGGATGTTGTTCAATCCCATCTCAAAAGTGATCTCAGCTTTTTTAACTGGTTGAATATCATTTATATGAAATCCGGAAACCCGGGTATTGAAATCACGCAGTACTTTCTTCACAAAGGATGAGAAATACTTGCTCTCCATCTCCACGGGAATGATCACACGCTCTTTGTCCAGGAAAGGCTTCAGTTTCTTCCCGTCAATCTCATTGATAAAAAAGAGTGAACCCCCGATGATAACCGCAGCTGGATCATTGGTGACAATCTCGACATTCCCGTTCTGCAGGATCAGTCTCTTCTCCCCGTGAAGCAGGCTCAAAGCATAGGAGAGGCCGCTTTTGTATTCAAAACTGAACAGCGGATCAGCCGGCATCTTCTCGATTCGCAGGAAATCTTCGGGGAATACATTCCTGTTGCTTTTGTCCTTCACAAACAGAAGGATCCGGTTATCCCGGGCAATTTCCAGGGCCTGATAGATATATTTCTCAATGAATGGCCTGATATGCTCCCTGATGCTCTTTTCATCCACGCTGTCCTGGAATTCCTTGACCGTCTTGCGTCTGGAGAAGATCCTGTGGAGGTTCCTGTCGCTGTAGGCATCCACGAGGTGTACAATCTCCCGCTGCATGGGTGTCAATCGCTGAAACGCCCTGGTGGTATGATCATTCTGAATATATTCCCCCGGTGCATAAAACTCTTTCCCGGGGACTTTCTCAAGGAACTGGGCCTGCAGGATGTTTCCCCACAACCGGTGAGGCATGTAACCCAGGGCAAACGGCGTCTCTCTCATCAGCGATAGTTCTCCCGTTTATCCCCCAGCTTTACTTCCGAGATCTGTCCATCACTCCAGAGGGTCAGCATCAGGAATTTCCCCATCTTCATTTTGCGGATCTGGTCTTCCTGCTGGTCGTCCCCGGCATTGGTCAGCCGGCTTCTGGCTGCATCCTTGACAAGCCAGGTGGGTACATACATCAGGTAGAGGTAACCCTTATCGAGGCTCTGTTCCCCTTCAATCAACAGCTGCCCAATGCTCGACTCAATGATCATCAGGGGTATGATGATCTTGGAATCCATGAGGGTAAAACTGTTCCTGAGCGTGGAGAATCTCACATGGTACAGATCTTTATTATCCAGGTATTTTCCTGCCGCCTCCAGGGGTTTGAAATTGTTCAGCTCTCCATTGGTAAGCTCTACATTGAACATGGCCGTGGTGGCCGACATGTCAAGTTTAAAATCAGGTGTGATAAATATCTCTGCAAGTCCTGAGGCTTTCACCAGCCCGGCAAAGTTCTCTTTGAGGGTGTATATCTCTTCACCTATCTGCATTTCGAAATCCAGGTCTTTTACGTGTACATCATTCAATTCAAGCTCAGTGCTGAAATTATAGATCCCCGGATTGGCCACATTCAGCTGGCCGGTAAACTGCATGGTCCCGCCATGTTCATCTGAAATCGCCAGATGATCCAGGTAGAAAACCTTTTCGCTGGTCGACCTCAGCTCGCCCCGCATTCCGAAGATCCGGCTCTCACCGTACCTCAGCTCACCGATATCCAAATTCAAACTGAAATCGGGGTACTCAATCTGATCCAGCCTGGCCGGTTCACCGGTCGCGGAACTATCTTTCATGGCTGTGTCTGTAAGCTCTTCCGGCAGCTGGTAATCCAGAAGCTCATTGAAATCAAGCAGGTCCGATTCAAGAAGCATGCTGCCGTACATTTGCCGCCTCAGTGAACCGGTAAAATTACCCACCCTGGCGTTCAGCTTCAGGTTATTCTTTCCGATCTCTCCGCTTATTTCATTGATTATCAATTGATTTCCTTCTTTCATCAACTGCATGTTGAAATGATTGAACGGCAGGGGATAATACCTGAAATTCCATCCAAGATCCCGGACAGTCAATCCAAAATCGAGATCAATGCTGTCCATGAATATTCCTGCTACCGGGAGCATCAATGATCCGGCCAGATGCAGATCCTCAAGATATTCTGTCCGGTAGGTTTCGGGCAACATGAACCTTCCATCATAATTCAGGAAATCCTCAGCCCTCATGAGATCTGATGCGAGCGAATATTCCAGACTTATCACTGCCCCGGAATCGCGTCTCAGCAGTGATGCATAACCGGCCAGCTCTCCCGAAAAATGGATCCTGCTCCTGCCGATCGTTCCATCCAGGTATGGCAGCGATAACGTGTCATGACCCAGGTTCACGGCCGCTTTCATATCGGAGATATCGGCATAAAGCGGGAGTTCAACTCCAAAACTGTCCATTGTGAACTGGAACGCAGGAAAGGATTCCCTCTTCATGAGCAGGCCGAGTTCCTGATGTTCAATAGTGGCCCCCGCCCTGAAGTGCAGTCCCCTGATTTCTTCGCCCAGCCATCCTGCAACTCCGGTATCACCTGTCATTCTGACCGGGTAAAAAACTTCTGAAGCCAGTGATATTTGAGCATTTACATCTCTCTCATAACCAAGTAAATAATGTAGCATGTTTTCAACTTCTACTTCAACCTTCAGCCGGCTACCGTTAATGATCATGCCCAGATCCCTGGCCCCGAGGATACTGTCCTTCATAAATAATTCACCGGTTACCCCGCTTACGGTATCCCGGTCCAGGATAAAACCAACATCCCTGGCCACTACATCCAGCCTGCCAGATTCATCCAAAAATTCGTCCGACCCGCGGTCCAGAACGCCTTTCAGGTTCCCTGCCAGTCTGATTTCTCCTTCCATTCCACTCAATTTATCAACCTTTATCATCTGTTCCAGGCCGGCCAGTGCCAGCTCACCATTCAGTACCAGGTCAATTTCCGGCGTTACCAGGTTCCTTGCCCTGAGGTCGCACATGAGAATCCCCTCCGGAAAGGAGGCTCTGAAATCCTTTACCTCCACCCAGCCCTCGCTGAGATCTTTTTTACTGCCATTTGTGGCAAACATGTCAAATGAAATTCCGGTGACATCCCTTTTGATGGACTTTATCCTGAACCCGATTTCGCGGGCCGATCCATTGACCCTGACCACGGGTAGACGATTGTCCAGACTGCCTGTGATATCTCCGTCCAGGTGAATGCTCCCGGCCCCGATCTGCTCAATCTCATCAAGGTCCAGGATCCCCATAAAAAGGAAATTCAGAACATCCAGTCCTGTGTTGGCCGCCCTGAACGCCAGGTTCACATGCGGCTCCCCGCGGTAGGTATAACTGCCCCATGTTTCAAGTTCAAGCCCCGCGATCCGGAGTGAACTGGGATCGATCTCCACATGTTTCCTCTCCGTATCCATGGAGATCCGGCTCTCAAACTGAATTCCTTCCTTTTTTTCTATGCTATAAGGTAAATACTTAATCTCATTTATATCAACATTTAATTTAACCTCTGCCTCTATAAGTTCAGGCAAATAGCTGAAGCGGCTGTGAAGCTGATTGATCTTCAGGTTCACCCTGTTATCCCGTGTCCTGTCCCGGAACAGCGCCAGGAAATCAGTCAGTTCAATCTTTTCCAGGTTGATTCTTCTTGCGGGGCCCAATGTATCTTCCCGGGTTCCCTCACCAAATCTGATCCCAAGGGCATATTCCAGGTTGGAAACGGAATCCTCATAGATCTCCAGCCTGACGAAGCCATTCAGGAGTCTCACCTCGGAGACATCCACGCTCCCCTTCAGAAGGTCTACAATATCCAGTGAAACATATACCTCATTCAGCCACAGAATGGGCTCCTGGTAAAGTGAATCGGGCAGTACCTTTCTTTCATAGAAACTTACATTGCGAAGCTGGAGAAGCACATCCGGAAAATGCATAAAGGGGATCAGGTTCATCTGTTCCATCCTGATCTCCCCGGGCCGGTTCTCATTCAGGTAGGTGAGGGTGCGCTGCATGATCATTCCACGACCCAGATAGAAAACGAGCGTTGCCAGCAGGATCAGCGAAAGGACGCCGGCCATGACCCATCCCAGGATTCTCAATATTTTTCGCCCGCACCTGGCCACTTTTACTGTTACGGATAAGTTCACCTAAAATTAATAATAAGCCTTAAAATATTGTAAATCCTTCAACTTCTTATAATTTTGTAATGAACCTGTTCCTGAAGTCATGAGTACAAGACATCTTTTGATCTCTTCCGTGGTCTTTGGTGTGATGAGTTTACTTCCTGCCTGCGAATTGCTGGAAGAGTGCGGCACCTGTGAAATGGTGACCATTCAGGCGGATGGAAGCACAAGCAGGGGCACACCGTTACCATTTTGCGGAGATGCGCTTGCGGAAAAAAAGAATTCCAGTCCGGTTACAGTGGGCGGTGTTACAACCTACTGGGACTGCTATTGAACCCTGACCCCAACGACCACCACATCATCAATCTGCTCCACCTCTTTCCGGTAATCCTCAAAGGAGCGGTCGAGGTGCAACCCCTGATCGATCATCGGTATATCCTGTATGGACAGAAGCAATTTTCTGAAATTCTTTACCAGGAATTTCTTCTGGGAAGACCCGCCGAACTGATCTGAATAGCCGTCCGAGAAAGTATAAAAAGTATCACTTCTTTCCAGGCTCAGCTCATGGAGAGTGAAGGGTTTCATCACTTCATGGATGGCCACCGGCATTTTATCACCCTTCAACTCTCTTAATTCGCCCTTGCGGATGTGATACAACGGGTTGTTCGCCCCGCTGAACAGCAGGCTGCCTCTTTGCAGGTCAAGCAAACAGACCGTCATATCCATTCCATCCTTCACCTCGCTGCCGGTCTCCTGCTTCAATGCTTCGATGATCTTCAGGCGGAGGGTATTGAGGATCTCATCCGGCCTAATAATCCCCTTGGTGAGAACGATCTCGTTCAGGAAACTGACACCCAGCATACTCATGAATGCCCCCGGAACCCCATGTCCGGTGCAGTCGGCCGTAATAATGATAAATTCCCCATCCACCTCCTCAACCCAGTAGAAATCACCGCTGACGATATCCCTCGGCTTGAAAAGGACAAAATGCTCCAGTTTATCGGTAAACAGCTCCAGGGAAGGGAGGATGGCCCTCTGGATCTTCTCAGCGTATTCAATGCTGTCCGTGATATGTTTCTTCTGATAAGCAATCTGGTCCCTCTGGGCCTTTAGCAGAACATTCGCTTTCTTTTTGTTCCTGTAATTGACCCATATGAAATATCCAAGTCCGAAAACCAGGACCAGCGCAACCCCTGCGGCCATGATGATGATCTTCTGTTTCTGGATGGCCTCAGCCTGCAGAATGATCTTTTCATCCTGCCGGCTTATCTCCTCCTCACGCCGGGCAATGGTTTCCTCCTTTGACCTGATATTCTCCTGCTGCTGCGCCAGAATTTCCTTTTGCGCCCTCACCTCCAGCACCTGCTCTTCAATGGTCCTTTTCTGATTCCCAATCTCCCCCTCCTGTCTTTCCAGTACGGCAGATTTTTCCGCTATCTCCTGCCCACGTTCAAGGATCTCATTTCTGAGTTTTTCCAGGATCAGGTTATTCTCCTTGATCAGCTCCTCCTGCCTGCTGATCTCGCCCATTTGCCGCTCGATGAGGATGTACTGCTGTTCCGTGATATTTTTTTCCGTTTCAAGTTCATCCTCGGTGATGTCGTAGAGGGCCTCCCAGTCCTCAAGGGTCTTCACGGCCTGTGCCAGGAAAAGTTCGTTCACAAAAAGCCCTTCTTCCCTCATCAGCTCTTCATTGGCCTCGAACCTTGGTTCGCCATCCACCACCACGAAATTGATCATGGATGTGCGGAAGGGATACCCTTCAGATATCAGCAGGGTGTTGTTTCCTTTTGTTTGTGCCAGCACTTCATCGATACGATACTGATCTTCCCGGTTGACAAACACCACGCTGCTCGGAGTAATCTGATCGGTCCTTGCGCAGAGCAGTACCCGGATGGGCTTCTCCTGTATCGTCTTCCTCGTTTCGGCCAGCCTTTCCAGCTCCCAGTAAAGCCGGTCATCCCTGTCCAGGACCGAAATGACAAACTCGCTCTTCCCGGCAAATGACTCATCAAATGTGACGTATTTTGAAATATCGAGGATATAGAGCGCCCTTGTCCGGTCATTGAACCCTTCCTGCGCAGCAAGCATGCTGCACAGGATTGTGATCAGCAACAGTAAGATTGGATGCCGGCAGGCCATTATGGAACCTTTCCTCTAGTCAGCTTCTCAAATTAACTATTTTTTTTATTTATACAGCATGGATTTCCAATGAACAGACCCCCTGTCTTTACATTCACAGGGATAACCTGTTCCATCGGTCAACCAGGCGGGGAATAAAAAATAATTTGGTATTCCGGTATCTGGCTGTTAAATTGGATGATGTTTTATATGGCCGGAGACTTCCGATCCGGCCGCTGCCTGATTGGACTGACACAACGGAAAGACCATGACGATTTCCGGTTATATTGCACTGGGAGTTATATTGCTTATGATCATCGCCCTTGTGAGGGAGATCCTCCGGCCGGGCCTTATCCTTTTTTCAGCCCTGGTGATCTTCATGATCTTTGACATCATCACCCCGGAAGATGCACTTTCAGGTTTTTCAAACAAGGGGATGATCACCGTTGCCCTGCTGTTCCTGGTCAGTGAAGGGGTGAAAGAATCAGGAATTCTCAATAAAACGGCTGCGATCATCCTGCCAAAAAAGCGGAAACCCATTCCCAGGCTGCTCATGCAGATCATGATCCCGGTCTCAGCCATTTCTGCCTTTCTGAACAATACTCCGGTGGTGATCATCTTCGGACCCATGCTTAAGAAATGGGCTGACAAATTGAGCCTTCCTTCCCAGAAATTCCTGATACCCCTCTCCTATGCCACCATATTCGGAGGTACCTGTACACTGATCGGTACCTCGACCAACCTTCTGGTACACGGGATGATGCTGGACAGGGGTATGTCCGGACTGAGCATGTTCGAGCTGGCCAAAGTGGGCCTTTTCATCGTTTTTTTCGGCTTCCTTTATATCAATCTTTTCTCCAACAGGCTGCTCCCGGGTGAGAAGATCCCCAGGTTCAGCTTTCCCAATGACACCAGGGAATACTATTTTGACCTTTATCTTCCCCCTAACAGCAATCTGATCGGAAAAGAGATTGAGAAAAGGCGCCTTCCGGGACTCAAGGAGTTTACTGTCAGAACGGTCATCCGGGATGGTAAACACATCCGTATCTCCAATTCACCTTTTGTACTGGAGGCGGATGATAAATTGATCGTGGCCGGTGGTTCTGAGGATGTGGGCTACCTCACCCAATCCTCCGGTGTAAAGCTCAATGCGCTGGATAATGTGGATCCCGAATTCCTGAAGAAATCCCTGAGACAGGTGGAGGTGGTCATCGCTCCCCGGTTTCCCGGTATTCAGCAAACCCTGGGAGAATTCGATTTTTACGGACACTACAACGCCGTGGTCATGGCAGTTCACCGCAACGGGGAACGGATTACGACCAATCTGGAGAACCTTGAGCTGAAGGCCGGCGACAACCTGATGCTGCTTACAACCGAGGATTTCACCAGGTACTGGGGCGCATCAAGAGTCTTCTACATGGCCTCTGAAATTGGCGAAATGGATGATTCCAAGGATCGCAGGAGGCGGTGGATTGCCATGGGCCTTGTCCTGCTGATGATCACAGGGGCCACCGTGGGCAGGTTCATCCCGACACAAGGCAAAAATGAATATGACATGTTCTTCTTTGCAGCAGTAACGGTGCTTCTGATGGCGATGCTGAAGATATTTACTCCCAAGAAATATACAAAACCTATCAACTGGGATGTCCTGATCACCATTGCCTGTGCGATCGGGATAAGCAGGGCTCTTCAGATTTCGGGTGCTGCAGATTTCATTGCCCGGAACACCATCAATATTTCCAAAGGATTCGGGCCACTTGGGGTCATGGCAGCCATTTTCCTGATCACCAATCTGTTTACAGAGATCATCACCAACAATGCCGCTGCTGCCATCACTTTTCCCATTGCCTATGCAGCAGCCACCCAGCTCGGGGTTGACCCAAAACCTTTCTTCATTACCATCTGCATTGCCGCTTCAGCCAGCTATTCCACACCTATCGGCTACCAGACCAACCTGATTGTACAGAGCATCGGCAACTACAAATTCAGCGATTACTGGAAGATCGGCCTTCCGCTAAACATCATGGCCCTCATCATCTCCCTGATCGTCATCCCCAGGTTCTGGCCTTTTTAGCCATATAGTTACGGCTGCGTAACTGCCTATCCTTGTCCCTTTAGCTTATATACCCTGATCCAGTCGATCTCCATGGCCGATGGGAGGGAGTCCTCGGAAGCGTTCTTTTTCAGGTTGGAGGAGAAATTGACATACATCTCTTCCTGCGGAACACCGGATGTCTGGGTTTTGAATACCTTGTTGTTGATCTTCCAGACCAGTTTATTGGGCGACCATTCCAGTGTATAGATGAAATAGTTATCTGCATATTTCGCACCCCCCGTCTTTGAAAGGGACCTGTGCGGGGATTCGCTCTTCCCCCAGAAGAGGTTGGCGTGCAGTTTCCCTTTCTCGAAACGGGCCACATCGATGTGCGGCAACATGGATTCGGATACCATCCAGAAAGCCTGGGCAACAGAACCGGGTGCCATTTTTACTTTGGCCTTGAAAATGCCGTATTTCTGCCTGAAGCTCTTTGCCGTGCTGATCAGCCCGGAGGTGAAATCAAAGTCTTCCTGGACGAATCCCTGGTCTGCCCTCCATGCCAGGCCTGTGGCACGTCCCGGCTTGGTAACAATCCTGGCCTTATTGTCATAAAATTCAATATTATCCCCGTCGGTGATAAAGCTCTTGTCATCTTCCAGCACAAAAGAGCTGTTTATCGATTTGTCTCCCCAGAAATACCGGGTCATCCACCTGGATTCATCCAGTCTGCTGCTAATGAATTTGTCCTCGAAAGTCAGATCCCACTTCTCAATCTCCTTGAAGGGATACTTCTTTCTGGTCCTGTAGTACCAGACCACCTTATCTGATTTCTTCAGCACCTGATATTCGGTCTCCTTCTGGTACTCTTCCGAAGCTCTGTAATCTTCCCTCTTCATCCTTTTCTTGCGCAAGGCAAAGTTGCTGGATTTCACTTCTTTCTCAAGTTCCAGGTAGTGTTTAAGCTCCTCGGAGCTTTCGAAATCCTTGTAAGCCTGAAAATCTGCCCTTAACTGGTCATCCGCCGATTCCACCTTTTCGGTTGCGGGGACCATTCCCAGTAAAAAACTTAAGCTAGCCATATTTGTTAATTATCAAATTCTGAAACCCAGGAAAGCTTCATTTAGAATGATTAAAGATATAAAAAAATCATCTCCTCCTATAAGCCTTCCGCCTGCTTTTGAAATAATAGACACCTTCAGCGGCGATAATGAACTGTGAGTATTTTGAGATAATATATTTTATGGAAACATTCATGTCCCATTTGGGAGCCATGCGCAGTTCCAGCCCGGCACCTATATTTCCGCCAATGGCATAAGCGGCTGAATCGGTTGGTGCATATTCGGGGATCGGGTATTTCGGATCAACCTGTGAAATCACCTCCTGGACATAGGTGAAATTGGCTCCTGCCATGACCACAATCCCGATGGTTCCCTCCTTGAACAGCTGGTACTGCCCGTTCAAATCCCCCTGGAACATCAGGTTCCGAATTGAATAGAGGTTGATATCAAGTGTATTCGGGCTAAATGCGGTCAACGAGGGCACGATATGGATCGTACTGCGCTTGTCCAGGGCAATCCAGGTCTTGAGGGTAATCCCGGGATTACCGGTTTCGATTGCATTTAATTTGAAACCTGAAGCAAAATTGAGCCCCGCCCCGACCCTGTAAACCTGTGCAGAGGCAGGGGCGTGGAAACCCAGTATGATGCTGAAAAGGGTCCCTATTCCTATCAGAGACATTGAGTGCTTCACATGGCCGGGTATCAGCAGTAAAAGATTCTAGATTTTACGGTTCACGTTCAATATTGTTTCAAACTTAAAACATTAATGCCATCTTTCAACTGAATTTCCATCGTTCACTGTAAAAAAGTGCTAAATTTGTGCAACTGAAATCCATGCATATTTATCTCAAATAACTACCCGCCCATGTCAAAGGTGATCGGAAAAATCATACAGGTGATCGGACCGGTAATTGATGTCAGTTTTGAAGAAACTGGTGGCAGTCTCCCCAATATACATGAAGCCCTTGAGATAGAAAGGCCGGACGGAACAAAACTGGTCATAGAATGCCAGCTGCATATCGGAGAGCACAGCGTGAGGACAATTGCCATGGATTCCACTGACGGACTGCAGCGGGGAATGAAAGTAGTGGCTACAGGGGAGGAGATCATGATGCCCAGAGGAGAAAGGGTAAAAGGGCGCTTGCTCAATGTGGTCGGAGAGGCCATTGACGGGATCGGGCCCGTTGATAAAACCGACGGATACCAGGTGCATAGCAACCCCCCTTCCTACGATAGCCTGTCAACTGAAACTGAAGTTCTCTTTACGGGGATCAAGGTGATTGACCTGCTGGAACCCTATGCCAAAGGAGGAAAGGTCGGGCTGTTCGGTGGTGCAGGTGTCGGGAAGACCGTGATCATCATGGAGCTGATCAATAACATCGCCAAGAAATATGAGGGGATTTCTGTCTTCGCAGGTGTGGGAGAGCGTACCAGGGAAGGAAATGACCTGCTCAGGGAGATGATCGAATCGGGCGTCATCAAATATGGCAAGGAGTTTGAAAAAAGCATGGAAGCCGGTTCATGGGATCTGGACAAGATTGACCGTGAGCAGCTGGAGCGGTCCCAGGCCACGCTTGTATTCGGGCAGATGAATGAACCTCCCGGAGCGCGTGCTACCGTTGCGCTCTCGGGTCTCACTGTTGCAGAATCGTTCCGTGACGGGGATGAAAAGAGCGGCGGAAAGGATATCCTCTTCTTTGTGGACAACATCTTCCGTTTTACGCAGGCTGGCTCTGAAGTCTCCGCCCTGCTTGGCCGGATGCCTTCTGCGGTGGGTTATCAGCCGACACTTGCCACGGAAATGGGTTTTATGCAGGAAAGGATCACCTCCACAAAACGTGGTTCCATTACCTCGATCCAGGCCATTTATGTACCGGCAGATGACCTGACCGACCCGGCGCCTGCCACGACATTTGCCCACCTTGACGCGACCACGGTGCTGAACCGGAAGATTGCATCCCTGGGTATTTATCCTGCCGTGGATCCCCTGGATTCCACTTCAAGGATCCTGAAAGCGAATATTGTCGGCGAAGAGCACTATCAAACGGCACAACGCATCAAACAGCTTTTGCAGCGATATAATGAACTGCAGGATATTATTGCGATTCTCGGAATGGATGAGCTTTCAGAAGAGGATAAACTGGTGGTCCACAGGGCAAGGCGTGTGGCCCGTTTCCTTTCACAACCCTTCCATGTGGCCGAGCAGTTTACCGGGACCCCCGGGGTATTTGTGAATATCGAGGATGCCATCAAAGGCTTCAACATGATCATGGAGGGGGAGGTGGACGAATATCCCGAAGCAGCATTCAACCTGGTGGGGACCATCGAGGAGGCCGTTGAGAAGGGTAAAAAACTGATGGCCAAGGCCAAAGCCTGACAAACATATGTTGCTTGATATCATTTCACCGGATCAGGAATTATACTCAGGGGAGGTGGACCTTGTGCAGGTCCCCGGATCAAAGGGTTCATTTGAGATCCTCAGAAACCATGCCCCCATAATCTCTACCCTGGAAAAGGGACGGATAAAGATCATCGATCAGAAGGGAATGACCACCTATTTCGATGTGGATGGAGGAGTCATCGAGGCCAAAAACAACAAAATCATCGTACTTGCAGAATCGACTAAGAAATAGCTTTGTCCTGACCGTACTATTTCTGTCCCTCGCCCTGATCCTGTCAGTCTCCAGCATGCTCAGGAAAGAGACGGTTACCTTTACAGCTGCTGACGGGCTTACGGTAACGGCGGACGAGTACATCATGGCCAGGGATTATCCTTATATCCTGCTGTTCCACGAGCAGGAATCGAGCCGGGGTGAGTTTAGTGTTATCGCAAAGAAACTGTGTAAAATGGACTACAACTGCCTTGCTGTGGATATGCGAAACGGAGGCAGTGTCAATTTCGTGTCCAATGAGACTGTCAAGCGTTGCCGGGAAATCAGATGTCCCGTTGGTGTTAATGATGTGGAGCTGGATATGCTTGCAGCCATTGATTATGCCTACGAAAGGTCGGGCCGGCCTGTGATCCTGTTCGGCAGCTGTGCCAACGCTTCGCTCAGCCTGAAAGTGGCCGCGCAGCATGAGCATGTCAGGGCAGTGGTGGCATTCAGCCCGGGGGAGTATTTCCTTCCACAGATCAGTATCCAGGATACCATCTCCGGTTTGAAAAAACCTGTTTTTGTCTCATCCAGTCTATCAGAACTCCCCTATGTTTCCCAGCTGGTTTCAGGGATCGATAAAAATTATGTTACACTTTTTGAACCCAAACTGGGAGAGGGCGGCAGGGGAACTGTCTCACTCACCACAAATAGCACGAACCATTCTGAATACTGGCTGGCCCTGCTGCTCTTCTTCAAGGACCTGGTATAGATGGTTAAATTCCTGGTAGTACGGTTCAGTTCCATTGGAGATATCATCCTCACCACGCCGGTGGTGCGCCATTTGAAAAACCAGGTGAAAGATGTTGATGTCCATTATCTTACCAAGCAACCTTTCGTGCCGCTTCTCGAGGCAAACCCTTACATAGACCATGTGCACATCTATCAGGGGGATATGCGCTCCACGCTGCGTGAGCTGAAAGCGGAGGGAATAGATTATATCATTGATCTTCATCATAATACGCGTACCGTCCGCCTCAAGTTCGGATTGAAACGAATGGATTTTACCGTACGCAAACTGAATATACGGAAATGGCTCTATGTAAATTTCAAGGTGAACAGGCTGCCCGCAATCCACATGGTGGACAGGAACCTGGAAACCATAAGGGCTTTCGTTTCGGAACTGGACGGGGAAGGTCTTGATTATTTCATCCCTGAGGAGGAAAAGATCCCGTTATCCGAATTACCCGAAGGGTTCCGGGACGGATACATTGCCATGGCCATCGGCGCGCAGCATGAAACCAAGAAACTGCCCCTTCAATCCTTGATAGGGCTCAGTAAGATGCTTACCTGCCCGCTGGTCATTCTGGGTGGGCCCGCTGATATTGTAACGGGCAATGCCATTGTGAGCGCATTGCCCGAAAAGCAGATACTCAACACCTGCGGACAATACTCCATCCATCAATCCGCCTCCCTGGTCGAACAGGCCCGGTTGCTGATCACCCATGATACCGGATTAATGCATATCGGTGCAGCTTTCAGGAAAAAGATCATTACTGTCTGGGGCAATACGGTCCCTGCATTCGGAATGTTCCCCTACAGGCCCGATCCCTCTTCAGTCAGTTTCGAGGTGACGGGACTTGGCTGCAGGCCCTGCTCAAAAATCGGCTACAGGCGTTGTCCCAAAAAGCATTTCAAATGCATGCTGGAACAGGACCTTGAGGGAATTGCAGCCACTGCCATGCGCCTTTTTGAGACTACTGCGCAACAAAGGAATAGGTAATCACAGCACGCTGTTTTTCAGGTGCATTGATCTCGATCCTGAAACGGGATGAGAGGGCAGCTGCGATGGCGGCATCCGCAAAACAGACGCGGTCCTCCCCTTCAATAGGTTCCTCTATTTCCGCGCTTATGACTGATCCGTCCCTTCTGACCAGTATCTTTACCCGGACCAGGCCGGATCCCTGGCAGCGGTACACCGGAATGGTCAGATCCACTTTTTGTCTCTGCCTTGGCTCTTCCAGAAACTCGTAGGTAATATTGGTGGGTCCCGTATACTCTCCCTGTTTCTGTTCATCCGGACTTTCGGAAGGCGGCACAAAATCTGCCGAAGCCAGGATGGCCTGTAACTCCTCAAGCTTTTCCCTGTCTTCCTGGTTTCGTGCCATTTCAATCTGATCCAGCAGGTCCTGTATATAACCGTCCGTGGAAATCTCCTCACTGAGCCGGTTCTCGGCATTCAGATTGACTGCCCTGTTGCTGGAGGCCTCCCTCTGGCGGATCACCTCTTCAAGCCATTCGGGGGGAATATTCAGCTCCTCTCCGGCCAGGATCTCATCAACGGTCTTCTCCTCAAATTCCAGCCTGATGCCCAGCTCCTGGTCATTCTTCAGCCCCTCCACCCGGACAAAAATCAGGATGATCAGTACCGCCAGATGAAAGATCAGGGTATACAATATCGCTACAAGGTTCTTTGCAACAAACTTTTTAATCCCCGGCCAGCCATATGAGAACAGGTCATCCATCAGCTACAAAATTAGCACATTTAATATGCCCCGGAAAAAGAAGCAGGCCCTGGCATTGAGACCGGGTATTTAATTGATGGCAACGGCATAGATCCACTCAAAAAGAAGGCCCCTGGTTTGCATGTCATAGATGAACCTCCCGCCCACCGATAGTGGGAAGGGGATCCTGAAGAGGTTCAGGTCAACCACCAGGTCAATCCCGCAGGTGGTATAGTTCCTCCGTTCAAAATGGTAGGATGGCTCCCTGATAATCACATTGGTGCCTGCAAGGTGGTCAGCCCATAGAGCCGACCTGATCCTTTTCAGGTATGCTACTGAGGCTATCTCCAGGTCAGGGTACCATACCGGAAACAGATAATCAGCACTGAAGCTGGTCATCACTTCACCAAAAATATGGTGAAGTCCGCGTGGCAGGCTGATCAGGTTGATGAATGCAGGGCGGGAGCTGTCCACAGGCTTCTGTTTCTGATGCTGGATGTGCAGTTTTAAGGTCTGATGTTTCAGGAAACCAGGCAGGTAACCTGTAACCCCGATGATTGAAACCGGGCCGAAGACCCGGTTATCAAAGGGTGCATGGTAATATCCCAGGGTGGTGGTCAGTCCCGCCCGGGGCAGGATCTCTCTGAGTCCCTTCCTGAGGTGCACCGATGCATACAGCTTGTAGTACAGGTAGTGGACCCCGGAACGGTAGCACTCCTCCTCCTCTATATACTGAATATCCCGGCGATAGCTGTAATCAATGCCGGGTTGAACAATGGAGAGGAATTTGCCTGTATTGAACCGAAATGGAATATAGGACTGTACTGTAAAGCCCAGGTCCTGCGGCAGTGCCATCGCAGTGTCACTCGCCTCCTTCCACAGGAGCACATCCGGCTTTCCGCCATAGTCGAAGAAAAGGTTGACAACAGGGTACCGTCCTTTCAGTTTGATCCCGGAGTGGAACATGTGGTATCCGTCCCTGTATTCATATCCGAACTGACTGACTGCCGTGCTCAGCAGGTTCTGTGAAACGAGGGAAATCCCCAGGCTGACAGGCAGGTGCTCCGGATTGAGTTCCAGTTCCGGATCCAGGTAGTTGAAATAGAGAGGCAGCCAGGAATGGAATTTGAACAGATTCAGCATTTTACGGTACCTCTCCACCCTGTATGAAACCGAGTCCATCCGGGATAGATCTCCCGGGATCAGGCTTTCTTCCGGGGTTTGCCCGTAGTCCATCTGTTCCCGGTGGTCCATGGCCTGATCCAGTGGTTTCCATAATCCTTCATCCACGGGAAGCCCGGCAATCCTGTAGCCGTTTGATGTATATCTGGAGTAGAAGAGTGTTTTCCCGTCTGCAGAGATCTGCGGATAAAATGCCCCGAATCGTTCTGATGTAACCTGGCAGGTCTCTTTTGTTGCCATATCGAGACAGTAAATATTATCGATCCCCGAAAATGTACCGCTGAAATAGACCCTGTTCCCCTTTGACACCGGATATGAAATATCATCTGATCCTGCATGAAAGAGTTCCTCCCAGGATCCGGTTCCCGGACTATAGCTGACAAGTGATTTCCCTGAATCTGAACTGATGATCAGTACAAGTGCTGTATCCCCCTCCATCCATGAGGGATGCTGGATAAACTGATGGTCCGGTGATGAGGCCTTGTGCAGGATATCGCCATCGATCCCCAGGATCACCAGATTGAACCGTTGGAATTCGGTTTGTTCAATGGCTGCAATCCTCGACCCGTCATGGGAAAAGGCCGGAGAATAGTAGCGGGTCCTCCTGCCCAGACTGTTTACCTTCCCGGTGGCTATTTCATAGGTCCTGATCACCGAATAGTTCCTGTTGCTCCATCTGGTATCGGGCACAAATTCATCCCACACGATGTAGCTGCCGGAGAAACCGACCCGGCCTGAACTCAGGAATCCCGGCTTAAATACCGGATGTTCCTGACCATGTTTCCCGAGAAAAATAAATTCAGGGATCTGATCCATTCCGGTTTTGTATGTGAAAAGCAGCGAACCGGAGATTGGGTGGGGAAATGAATAACTGGTATAGTGGCGGCTCTCCCGTCCATTCCACTCCACGTAAACGGTATGGGTCCTGGCGGAATCCATACCGGCCCAGTGTTTCCTGTAGTCCTCAAGTGCATCATGGTAAAAATCCTTCTTGGACCTTAATCCATACCTTTTCATGCTGAAAAAGGTGGGATTCAGCAGGAAGGGCTTTCTGGCTGCATACTGTTGAAAATCGGTCCAGAACCTGTTGCCGTAGGTCCGCCGTCCATACCGCACCATCATATAACCCAGCTCGTAATGGTTGGGTATATAGTGCCTGTAGGATCCCATGGTTGCTTTGGAGAATGAGTAAATACGGTCCGACTCGAGCATCTGTGCCTTAAGCCCCATTTCGAATGAAGGCTGCCGGCCCCGGCCGCTCACGGATAGGCGCGTCTCAGCATCCACCGCATCCCCCTCCAGGTACCAGTATGGCAGAAAAACAGCCATAGCTCCCACCAGCTGTTCCCCTCCCAGGTAAAAGAGGCCCCTGGTGAAGCCCTGGTTCAGTTTGTCAATCTGAACCGCATGACGGCCTTCATGAAGCGCCAGCTGGGTAAGCCAGTCCATGTTATATCCATTCGGATCCGGATTGGTGAATATCTCCAGCCTTTTGGGAGCCCATATAAATACGCCGTTTGAAAAACTGGATTCATTATGAATGATCACCGGCATCCGGCTGTGATTATGGTCCAGTGCCGCACCCAGGCGGGGGTAATTGGATTCGAGGCGAAAGGCAAAAGCCTTTGCAAGGCTGTCAACCCCCGCAGGAAAGATCACCCTGTAGTTTGTAGTCCTGAACTGGTGCCATTGCAGCGCTCCGGCATCCTGCCCATACTCAAAGAACTGGGCTTTCAGACCGGCTGAAAGAAACAAAAGCAGGATGATGATCATCCTGCCTTTGTACAGTTTGCAATATAATCGAAGGTTAGTTTTCCGCAAATTTCACCCTGTAACCATTGGAACGCAGATAGACATAGGCACGCTTGCGAACATCCCCGTTCAGCATGATATCATACATTTTTGAGGACCCCATGGTGTGGCATACCCCCTGCAGTTCTGCTTCGATTTTTCTCAGATCAATTCGCCTGCCCACAAAACCTGTGATGTAGGTCATGGGTGCCCCATCTATTTTTCTTTTATCAAGTCCCACTATCAGGGTCTGCTTGTCAGGAGGTAATGTATTGGGCTCTTTGATGTTGGCGTATTCGTGCTCGAATTCGGGGTAGTCAGTGTAGAGGGTTCGATCCAGATCGTTCACACCTTTGACAGCCATGACTTTTGGATTTGGTGAACCCCAAATATATGTGTCATTTTTCATTCTGTCAACATTTTGAAATGATTTATTTGTGGTGCCGGTCGGGAAAAAAGCTTTAAATTCGTGCCATTCAAAACGCTGTGAGTTCAAAAGGAGCCATGCAATTCAAGCATCAAAACCTGATCCTGGGCTGGATTAGCTTTGCCATCGCCCTGCTGGTGTATTTTCTGACACTTGAACCCACGGTAAGCCTCTGGGATTGCGGGGAGTTTATCGCAAGTTCATATAAACTGCAGGTGGGCCATCCCCCCGGTGCCCCGTTTTTCCTGATCATTGGACGGGTATTTTCACTGTTTGCCGCAGATACGGGCCATGTGGCAAAAATGATCAATGCTGTTTCCGCTTTTGCAAGCGCATTTACCATCATGTTCCTCTTCTGGACCATCTCCCACCTGCTAAAAAAGATGCTGTCAGGAGGTGACCGGGAGATCACCCTCGCCTCCAGGATCATTATCCTCGGCGGATCATTTGTGGGGGCGATGACCTACACCTTCTCTGACACATTCTGGTTTTCGGCCGTTGAAGGTGAAGTTTATGCCACCTCTTCGCTATTTACCGCGGTTGTCTTCTGGGCGATCCTCAAATGGGAAAATGTGGCTGACGAACCCGGGGCCAACAGGTGGCTCATACTGATCGCATACCTGATCGGCCTCTCGATCGGCGTCCACCTGCTTAACCTGCTGGCCATACCCGCCATCGTCCTGGTATACTATTTCAGGAAATACAGGGTGACCAGAAAGGGTGTGATCTATGCGCTCGGAATCTCGGTCGTCATTCTGCTCATGATCATGTACGGGATCATTCCCGGGATTGTCAAGCTGGCTTCCATCTCAGAGATGATCTTTACCAATTTTTTGGGCCTGCATTACAATACCGGCATTGTGGTCTATGTGGCCCTGCTGCTGGGAGCCCTGATCTATGGAATATACAGAACACAGTTTATCAGAAGGAACGTGCTCTGGAACACTGTGTTCCTCAGTCTAACCGTGATCATCATCGGATATTCCTCCTATGCGTTGATTGTCATCAGGTCACTGGCCGGTCCGCCCATGAATGAGAACCGGCCTGATAATGTATTTACACTGCTCTCATACCTGAACAGGGAACAATACGGGGACCGCCCGCTTGTCAGGGGTTATCTCTATAACGCCGAAGTCAGGGACATTGATTATAAGAAGCCGGTCTATGTCCTGAACAGGGAGAAGAATGAATATGAGATCGCTTACCGGAAACCCGAACTTGTTATGTCGGACAAGAAGGTTTTCCTGCCGAGGATTTACAGCCGGGAAGCCGATCACAGGCAGGCGTATGTTGAATTCGGCACCATCCGGGATCCCGCTCACCCCACCTACCTGGATAATCTTGAATTCTTTTTCAGATACCAGGTGGGACATATGTACCTGAGGTATTTCATGTGGAACTTCGTGGGGCGCCAGAACGATATCCAGGGACACGGAAATGTACTGCACGGAAACTGGATCAGTGGCATACCATTCATCGATGCCCGCCTTGGCCCTCAGAAAAACCTGCCCGAGAATATGAAAGATCATCCGGCCAGGAACCGCTACTATTTTCTTCCTTTTCTGCTGGGTCTGATGGGCCTGTTTTATCAACTCGACAGAAACCAAAGGGATTTCTGGGTGGTCATGAGTCTTTTCATTCTGACCGGTATTGCCATTGTGGTGTACCTCAACCAGACCCCCTACCAGCCAAGGGAACGGGATTACGCATATGCCGGTTCATTCTATGCCTTTGCCATCTGGACCGGGATCGGTGTGGCCGGCATATTCCGGATACTGCAATCGAAGCTCCATTCAACCCTTTCAGCGGTGACAGCGGTGGTGATTTCACTGCTGGCCGTCCCCACCCTGATGGCAGTGGAGAACTGGGATGATCACGACCGTTCGGGCAGGTATACTGCCAGGGATTTTGCCCGGAACTACCTCAACTCCTGCGATCAGGATGCCATTCTTTTCACGGTGGGTGACAATGATACATTCCCCCTCTGGTATGTACAGGACGTTGAAGGGGTCAGGGAAGATGTCCGTATAGTGAACATGATGCTCCTGAATATGGATTGGTACATTGACCAGATGCGCTGGAAGAATTACTCTTCAGAACCGATCAGGTTTTCCCTCCCGCAGGGGAAATACAGCCCGGGTGTAAATAATTCTGTCTATGTGCGTGAAAACGAGGGATGGGCCCCGGTGGATTATATCCTTGCATTTGTGCAGAGTGATGCCCCCAGGACCAAGCTGCCCCTGCGGACCGGCGAGAAGGTCGACTATATCCCCACCCACAAAATGTTCCTCCCCGTGGATTCCGCGACTGTTGTTGCCAACGGGACCATCCGGCCGAAAGATGCCGGGAGGATGGTTCCCAGGGTCCGGTTTACCCTGGCTCCCAACGATCAGATCCTGAAGGGAGGCCTGGCACAGCTTGATATCCTGGGAACCAACAAATGGGAGCGTCCCATATACTATACCTCCGGGGGATTTGACGGATCACTGGGGCTGGAAAGCTATTACCGTATCGAGGGACTGGCATACAGGGTTGTACCGGTAGAAACATCTTATGAAAGTATCATCGTCATGGGAGGTATTGATTCAGATACCCTCTATCACCGTTTGATGGAAACCTTTCAGTGGGGCAGAATGAACCAGGAGGATGTGCAACTGGATTATTATACGATCCGGAACCTTTCGGTGATCCGGTTCCGGAGCATATATACACGCCTGGCCCTTCAATTGCTTGAAGAGGATGAGAAACAGAAGGCCATCGATGTGCTGGACCGCTGTATGGAACTTGCCCCTGCCAGGGTCCTGCCTTTTGACCAGTATGTATCCGGGATAACCTTTCCCGATGGCAAGGGTGGTTTTATACACCACGAGGGGATTATTGAAGCCTATTACCTGTGCGGGGAAACGGACAAGGCCAATGCCATCCTCACCGAACATTACAGATCGCTTTCAGAAGAGCTTCAATACTTTGATTCCATGAAGCCCAGGCAAAAATCATCCATCCAGCAGGAAACCAATGATATTCTTTACAAGATGGAAGAACTGGATCTCCTGCTCCGTAAATTTAACCAGACTGAACTGCTGCTTGAGCTCGGGATCACCGGGGAACCACTGAACCTGTTGCCCGGATAGAGGTGGCAGCCAGGAGGCAGCTGAAATGGTCCGCCTACCTCTGGCGGTTCATCAGGAATGAAGCGAAATTATAGAGTTCCGTTTTCTGTTCTTCTGGCCTGTTCAGATGTTTCAGGTTGGAAAGGGCGGTGGTATAGAAATCTTTGATTGCTGTTTCCGTGGTCTCCCTGACATTCAGCTGATCGAAGATGGCGGCAACGGCTGCGATCTTCTCCTCCCGCTGAAACTCCTTTCTGGTAAGCCAGCCGGTAAGCTCTTCCCTTTGGGCGGATGATGCTTTTGCCAGTGCTTCGATCATCAAAAAGGTTTTCTTGTTGTCCACGATATCGGTTCCCAGTTTCTTCCCCACCATATCGGCGTCACCATAAGTATCCAGCAGGTCATCCTGCAGTTGAAATGCCATCCCGAGGTTGCGGCCAAACTCATACAGATCCTCCGCATCCTTTTCGGAAGCACCTCCTAGAATGGCCCCGATCTTCAGGCTTGCAGCCATCAGGACCGCCGTTTTCAATTCTATCATGTTCAGGTATTCCTCCCTGGAAACTGTGAGGCGGTCCTCGAAATTCATGTCGATCTGCTGCCCTTCACAAACCTGCATGGCTGCTTTGGTAAATATTTCATGAACGTAATGCAGGATCACCCCCGGTGACTGGTTGATCAGCCTGCTGGCCAGGATGGACATCACATCCCCTGAAAGAATGGCCACATTCTCATTGTATTTGATATGAACCGTGGGATGGCCCCTTCGCAGCTCTGAGCGGTCCATGATGTCATCGTGGAGGAGGGTAAAGTTGTGGAAGATCTCTATGGCCATGGCAGGGATCAGGGCTGATTCAACCCGGCCGGAGAACATGTCACACGAAAGCAAAACCAGTGCGGGCCTGATCCGTTTTCCCCCCATAGACAGCACATACTTTACAGGTTCATACAATTCCGCCGGTGTATCCGGGATGGAGAGGGTCTGCAAATGTTTTTCAACCAGGTTCCGGGCTTCAAGCAGGGTGTACATCTAAAATCTGAATAGTGATGACCTTCTTTTGGTCCGGACAAGTTAATGATTTTTGAAGCAGTATTGGCACGGTCGTTGAACAAACTCCATTAAAATAGAATCATTAACTTTGACCGTTTTAAAAAACAGTGTTTAATGAGTATTGCGAGGGGATTATCTTTCAAATTCTTCACTCTGTTCCTCTATATATCGATCAGCCTGAACGGACAGGGTTACCGCATCGAGGTGACCATGGATGGCCTTTCAGGCGATACCCTGATCCTGGGTGAATACTTCACTAACCGCATGATCCCGAAGGACACCATTCTGCTTGACCGGAAGGGTTACGGCGTTTTCCAGGGGGAAGAGTCATTTCAGGGCGGGCTTTACCTGATCTATTACAGCCCCGGCCACTATTTCGATCTGCTTCTGGGGGATGACCAGGTCCTTTCGATTAAAGCCGACACCTCAGACCTGAACAGAAGCCTTGTCTTTTCAGGATCGGAAGACAACACGCTCTTCCAGGACTATACAAACTACCTGCAGCTGAAAAGGGGCGAATCTGAAGAGCAACAGAAGCTTTTCGCTTCTGCAGTCACCGGGAAAGACTCTTCCATGATCCGCCAGAGACTGAATCAGATCAACCGGGAGATGGAATCCTACATGGATGGTATTGAAACAGCACACGCCTCCCTGTTCGTCAGCGACTTCATCGGTGCCACCAGGGAACCCTTCCCCCCCGGGGAGATGCTTACAGGTGACCGCAGATACAACGATTCGGTCCGGTACTTCTATTACAAGAACCACTATTTCGACAGGTTCGATCCTTTCGATATTCGCTTGCTCCACACCCCGCTCTACGAGAACAAGATCAAGAACTACATTACCAGGGCGGTCGCCCAGCATCCCGATTCACTGGTGGCGGCGGTTGATTACCTTCTGGAGGGCTCGCGTTATAACAGCGAATTGTACCGCTATATGCTCATTACCCTTTTCAACCATTTCGCCGAAGGCAAGTACATGGGCATGGATGTGGTTTACTTCCATATTGCAGAGCACTATTATATCCCGGATGCCACCTGGAGCAGTGCTGAATTCATCAACAACCTGAAAGACAACCTTGCCAAGAACAAACCATCCCTCATCGGCCAGACAGCCCCCAACGTGATCATGCGAAAGATTCCCCCGGAGCATTTTCAGATGGCCGCCCGGGACACCCTGATCAAAAAGGATCCCCATATCGGAGAGGATTTTTTTATCCACGATATTATAGCCCCCTATACCATACTCTATTTCTGGGAGGCTGATTGCGGGCATTGCAAGAAAGCAACCCCGGCACTTTATGATGTCTATTCCAGGCTGAAGGAGAAAGGGGTGGAGGTAATCAGCGTTCATGCGATCAACACCATCGAAGGGAAAGAACTGTGGGTCGATTTTGTGAATGACCACGAACTGTACGACTGGATCAACTGCTGGAGCCCTTACAGTAATGAATTCCGGTTCCTTTATAACCTCCAGAGCTATCCGCAGCTGTTTATCCTCGACAGGGATAAGAAAATCGTTGCCAAACGTGTAACACCTGAACAGGCGGAGCAGATCATCAATAACCTGTTCGCTCTGGAATCAAGATAAAACCTGTAACGCCAATGGATCCCAAACCCATCAAACTGGTTCTTGAGGATGGTTCCCTGTTCACCGGAAAATCTTTCGGCTTTGAGGGCAGCATTGCCGGAGAGGTTGTGTTCAATACGGCCATGACCGGTTATCCTGAGAGCCTGACCGATCCTTCCTACAAGGGCCAGATCCTTGTCCTGACCTACCCGATCGTCGGCAACTATGGCGTACCCAGGGAGGATTCGGAGAATGACCTCTATAAATTCTTTGAATCCGATCAGCTGCACATCTCGGCCCTGGTGATCTCCGACTATTCATTTGAATATTCTCACTGGAATGCGGAACGCAGCCTCGGGGATTGGCTGAAGCAGCATAAGATCCCCGGTATTTTTGATGTGGATACGCGCATGATCACCAAACTCCTGAGAGAGAAAGGATCGATGCTGGGCAAGGTGGTATTCGGTGGTCAGGAACCGCAAACTTATGATCCGAACCGGGAAAACCTGGTGGCACAGGTCAGCATCGGTAAAAAAAAGGTGTACGGGAATGGAAAGTACAGGATCCTGCTGATCGACTGCGGTGTTAAATACAACATCATCCGCTACCTGCTGGAAAGGGACACCACCGTGATCAGGGTTCCCTGGGACCATGACATCAGCAGGGAGGAATTTGACGGGCTGTTCATCTCCAACGGTCCGGGTGACCCCAAGCAGTGCACCGCCACCATCAACACCCTGGCCAAAGCCTACAGGTCCGATACACCCATATTCGGTATCTGCCTGGGCAACCAGCTGATGGCACTGGCCGCAGGTGCCGATACATACAAGCTGAAATACGGCCACCGGAGCCATAACCAGCCGGTACTCAAGGTCGGTTCGGATAAGGCCTACATCACCTCCCAGAACCACGGTTTCGCGATCAACAACGAAACCCTGCCCCGGGGATGGGAGCCCCTGTTCATGAACCTCAACGACCATACAAACGAAGGCATGAAACATCTGGAAAAACCTTTTTTTTCCACCCAGTTCCATCCTGAAGCTTCGGGAGGCCCCACCGATACAGCATACCTTTTCGACGTTTTTATAGAAAACATCGAAAAGAGCCTGACCTCAGCAACGGGAAGCAGGAAATAGACTATCGTGCAGCAGAGCTCCGGGGAACTAACCCGGTCAGACGGCTGGAGAGACCATTGGCCTATCTGATCTGGCCACTGCCGTAGATCACATATTTGCTCGTGGTAAGTTCCCTGAGCCCCATGGGGCCTCTTGCATGCAGTTTCTGGGTACTGATCCCGATCTCCGCACCAAACCCGAATTCGAATCCGTCGGTAAACCGGGTGGATGCGTTGACGTAAACAGCCGCAGCATCCACCCTGTCGAGAAAGTACTGGGCGTTGCTGTAATTCTCCGTGATGATGCTTTCCGAGTGCATTGAACCATACTGGTTGATATGGTCGACAGCTTCCTCAACAGAGCCGACCACCTTCGAACTGATGATCAGGTCCAGGTATTCGATGGCCCAGTCCTCTTCAGTGGCAGGCTTTGCCTCCGGGATCAGCCTGCAGGTGACCCCGTCACCCCGGATCTCGACCCCTGCCTTCCCCAATGCCTTCCCAATATCGGGCAGCACAAGGGCGGCTATCTTTTCATGCACCAGCAGACTTTCGGCAGCATTGCACACCCCGGGCCGGTGGGTTTTGGCATTGACCACAATGGATACTGCCTTTTCCAGGTCGGCTGCCTCATCCACGTACACATGGCAATTGCCCACCCCTGTTTCGATGACGGGCACTGTACTGTTCTGAACAACAGCCTGGATCAGGCCGGCACCTCCCCTGGGGATCAGGATATCCAGGTAATCGTTCAGTTTCATCATGGCAATGGCACTTTCCCGGCCTGTATTCTGGACCAGCTGAACCATGCTGGGATCCAGCCCGCAGCTCTCGATGGCATCATGAAAGACCTTGACAATGGCGTTGTTGGACTGAAAGGCCTCTTTCCCCCCCCTCAATACACAGACATTCCCTGTTTTGATACAGAGGCAGGCCACATCAGCTGTCACATTGGGCCTTGATTCATAAATGACACCGACCACACCCAGGGGAACCCGTTTTTTCCCGATGAGAAGCCCGTTGGGACGTCTCTTCATCTCTGCGATCTCACCGATGGGATCTTCCAGCTGCACGACCTCCCTGATCCCTTCGGCGATCCCTTTGATCCGCTCCTTTGAAAGGGTGAGCCTCTCCACAATCGCCCCTTTCAGTCCCATCTCCCTGCCCATTTCAAGGTCCCGGGAATTGGCAGCGAGGATCTCCCCTGAGCGTTTCTCCAGCAGTTCTGCCACCATCATCAACACCTGGTTCTTCTTTTCCGTATTCATGCTGGCCAGCTGGCCGGCAGCTTTCCTGGCCTTTTTCCCGATCTCTGTCAACTCTTCCATTTGCTTTATTCTTTATGCACCAGTACTATCCCGCCAGCTGGCTGGTTGCATCCGAGACAAAAAACGTACCCAGGTCCTTTCCTGCCAGGATCTCCAGGATGGCGGCCGGATCATCGCCGTCGGCAATCACCACATCCACGTTGTGCTCCCTGCAAAGCTCGGCCGCGGCAATCTTTGATGCCATGCCCCCTGAACCCATTTTTGAGGAGCCGTTCAGATCCACGTCCTTAAGATCATCACTGGCCTTCATCACTTTCGGGACCTTTTGTGCCGTGTGATGAATATGAGGATCTGCCGTGAATACGCCGTCGGTATTGGTCAGGATCAGCAGCAGATCGGCGTGGATCAGTGTGGCTACCGCGGCAGAGAGGGTGTCGTTGTCCCCGAACTCGATTTCATCGGTAATGACCGTATCATTTTCATTCACCACAGGGATAATGCCCATTTCAATCAGCTGGAGAAGTGTATTCCTGGCATTCTTTCTCCGCAGGCTGTTCTCGATCCCGTCCCGGGTAAGCAATACCTGGGCAACGGTCTTGTTATACTCATCAAAGAACTTCTGGTAAAGCCTGATCAGCCCGACCTGGCCGATGGCAGCCAGTGCCTGCTTCTTAACAAGATCGTCAGGCTTTTTGTCCAGTCCCAGCATGCCGACCCCGATCCCAATGGCCCCCGAGGATACCAGGATAACCTCCTTGCCGCTGTTATGAAGATCTGCAAGGACCCTGGTCAGTCTCTCCATACGTTGCAGGTTGATCTTCCCATTCTCGTATGCCAGCAGGCTGGTCCCCACCTTCACTACGATCTTCTTTTTCTCCTTTAAATATTTTCTGTGTGTCATCTTGTTGCGTAATAGTTCCTTATTCCCTCTGCCACTTTCGCTGTCTCCACAAAACCAAACCCCCCATAAACCCGGTCAAGTTTGGCTTTGACCTCCTTCGTACCTGGATTTCCAATACTGCCCAGGTGCGTATAGGAGTGGCCCCTGTCCGGCCTGTAACGGCCCTTGTCTATCTCTGATGCCACCTCACGGTATGCATCCCTGAAGGGCATTCCTTCCTTCACTTTTTTGTTGACCTCCTCTACCGAATAGATATACCGGTATGCTTCATCTTCCAGGATATGAGGATTGACTTCCACCAGGCCCATCACATATTCCATCATACCGAGGCAGCTCTTTATCTCCCGGATGGCCGGGTGAAGGACCTCCTTCAATACCTGAAAATCACGATGGTATCCTGAGATCAGGTTGCCGGTCACCGCCAAGATCTCCTGTGGAAGCTGGGAAAGCCGGTTGCATTTCGCCCGGATCAATTCAAGCACATCCGGGTTCTTTTTATGTGGCATGATGCTGGAGCCGGTGGTCAATTCGCCGGGAAGGGATATAAAATTGAAATTCTGGCCCATGAACAGAACGGCATCCATGGCCATTCTGGCTACCGTTGAAGCAATGGCACTTATTCCTGATGCCGCATACCATTCGGTTTTACCACGGTTCAACTGCGCGTTCAGAGAGTTGATATGCATATTTTCGAACCCGAGCAGGCGGGTGGTGAGTTCACGGTCCAGCCTGAAGGAGGATCCGTATCCGGCAGCCGATCCCAGGGGATTCTGGTTTACCGCGGCGTAGATCCCCTGCGCCACCCGAAGGTCATCTGCCAGCGCCTCTGCATATGCCCCGAACCATAGTCCGAAGGAGGATGGCATGGCCACCTGCATGTGGGTATAGCCGGGCATCAATACATCCCCGTATTTTTCAGCCTGGGACAAAAGCGTATCTGCAAGTGACCGGGCTGCTGCAGCAATCTTTTGAAGCTCTTCCCTTACAAAGAGTTTGATATCCAGCATCACCTGGTCATTTCTTGACCTGCCTGTATGGATCTTCTTCCCCACCTCCCCCAGCGCTGAAGTGAGCATCATCTCCAGCTGGGAGTGGATATCCTCTGTCCCCGGTTCAAGGGCCAGCTCCCCATTGATCGCCTTGCGGAAGAGTTGATCCAGTTCCTCCACCAGGCGGGCAGCTTCATCCCTGCCAATGAGGCCCACCTCTGCCAGCATGATGGCATGGGCCATCGATCCCAGGGCATCATAGGGTGCCAGCTCAAGATCGAATACCGGATCCTTTCCAATGGTAAATTCAAGGATCCTCTGCTCTGTGATACTATTCTTGTCCCACAATTTCATGCAACGTTCCAGGTTGTACTGTTCTTTTTAACAATTTCACCCATGGTGGAAAGGAATTTGCAATACCCTTCCACGCCTGCTTTCAGCTCTGAAATCAGAATATGTTCCCCGGCTGTGTGTGAACGCGCAGAATCCCCCGGGCCCATTTTGATGGCCGGATAGGGGATCAGGGCCATATCCGACAGTGTGGATGAACCAAAGGGTTCAAGTCCGCATGCGAAAAGGGTTCTCATCAATAAGTGACCCCTTTCAAGGGTGGAGGGCTTCAGCCGGGTTGAACGGGGGACCAGCTCGGCCTGGCAGACTCCGGAGATGATCTCCAGCATCCTTTCATTGCCATAGCGGTCGTTGCTGCGCACATCGACCACATAACGGCAGACATCAGGGACCACATTGTGCCCGGTCCCGCCCGAGATCATGGTCACCTGGACCCCCGGATCAGGGAGCCAGTCCGAGTGCTCACTGAAAGAAAGCGAGGCCATGGCGCCAATATCCCTCATGGCTTTATAAATGGCATTCTCCCCTTCGTTCCGGCCGGCATGGCCGGCCTTCCCGGTCACCTTTCCATCCAGTACCATCAAACCTCTCTCGGCAACCGCCGGCTTCATTCCGGTTGGTTCGCCCACGATCACGGCGTCCATTTTTTCAAGCCCGGGCAATACGGCAGATATCCCTTCATCCCCCGAGATTTCCTCTTCCGCGCTGATCAGCAGTGTGAGATTGACCGCTCCCTGCAGCCGGGGAGCCATCTCCCTGTAGGCGGCGATCAGGGCAACCACGGAGGCCCCGGCATCATTGCTTCCCAGTCCGGTGATCCTTTCACCTTCCCGGAGCGGGGTATATGGGTCACGCTCCCAGCCTTCCACGGGTAAAACAGTATCCAGGTGCGAGTTCAGCAGGAGATTGATCCTCCCTTCCTTACGATTGGAACGGCCAATTACCAGGTTGTTGTGAACACGTTCCACACCATGACCCATTCCCTCCAGGGCTTTTTCAAGGAAATCAGCGCGCTGAGCCTCCTCCCTGCTGGCAGCCGGAATGGAGATCAGTTTGATCAGAAGGTCAATATAGGGAACCAGGGGATTCATTTCAGGTCACTGATCCCGGAATATGATTTGACAATACCCTTAATCATGGCCGAGCTAAGCCCGAAATGCTCCATCTCGTTAAGGCCGGCAATGGTACAGCCCATCGGTGTGGTCACGCGGTCGATCTCCGTTTCCGGGTGATGTTCCGTTTGCATCAGCAGCTCAGCTGCACCGCGTGCGGTCTGTGCAGCAATCCTGCCGGCCTCTTCGGCATGGAACCCGATCTGGATCCCGCCCTGGGAAACAGCCCTGATCACACGCAGGAAGTAGGCGATGCCGCATGCAGCCAGGATCGTTGCAGCAGGCATGAGCTGTTCCTTGATCACCATGGTCTGGCCCAGCGGCCTGAACAGCTCCTCAACAGTGGCAACAGCACCCTCATCATGACCCGCAATGCAGGTCATGCTGGCACCGAACTCAGCAGCCGTATTGGGCATGACCCTGGCCACCGGCACCAGGTGACCGCTCCACTGGCTGATCTCCTCAATGGTCACCGCAGCCACCACGCTCACCAGTATTTTATCCCCTTTCTTCAGCAGGGGCTTTATTCCGGTGACCACCTCTTTTGCCTGCTGGGGAAGAACGGCAAGGAGTATGATATCACATTCCCTGACAAGGGTTTCATTGTCCGATACCGCATAACCCGATGCTTTGTATTCTGACAGCAATTCTCGCCGTTTTCTGGACAGATAAAGACACGAAGGAGCTATTTTTGCGTGGGCAACAAGCCCCTTCGCAATGGAACATCCGATATTTCCGGCCCCTATGATTCCAACTTTTTCCATTCCTCTAAAAAGGTTTTAACGGTGTAACCTATGGTTGATCTTTATGATTGACCGAAAACCAGATACGCTGCTGGTTTCCCAGGATCCGGGTGAATCCGTCCACCTCCTCCGCGGTCCAGGCCCTGTTCATCTCTCCGTAGGTGGCAAAGGAGGCATTCATCAGGTCATACGGGCTGTCAACCCCGGTAACCATGAAACTGTATGGCCTCAGGCGAATGGTCGCGGTTCCCGTAACGTTCTTCTGTGAGGATTCAAGAAACTTTTCCATGTCCCTCATCACCGGCTCCAGGTACTGGGCTTCGTGGACGAACATACCGTACCACTGCCCGATCTGTTCCTTCCAGTACAGCTGCCAGCGGGTCAGTACGTGTTTTTCCAGTGCAAAGTGTGCATCAATCAGCACTCTTGCCGCTGCTGCCTCGAATCCAATCCGTCCCTTGATCCCGATGATGGTATCACCCACATGTATGTCCCGCCCTATCCCCCACGGGCCGGCCATCTTTTCAAGTTCCCTGATAACAACCAGCGGTTCAAGCTGCCGGCCGTTCAACCCGGCAGGCTCTCCCTCTTTAAAAGCTATGGTGACCGTTTCGGATCCCGATTTCTCAACCTGTGTGGGATAAGCCTTCTCAGGAAGCTCACCGGTGGATACAAGGGTCTCTCTCCCGCCGACACTGGTTCCCCATACGCCCTGGTTAACAGAGTATTCCACTTTGTTCCACTGCATGTCAACCCCCTTTTTCCGGAGATAGGCCACCTCATCCTCCCTCGATATGCTCAACTCCCTGATGGGTGTAATGATCCCTATTTCAGGGGCCAGCACCTGGATCACCAGGTCGAATCTCACCTGATCGTTCCCCGCTGCCGTGGAACCATGGGCTATATACCTGAACCCGTGCTTTCTTGCATGGTTCACAAGTGCAATGGCCTGAAAAGTCCTTTCGGAACTTACCGAAAGCGGATAACTCCTGTTCCTGAGGATGTTTCCAAAGATCATGTAACGGAGACAGCGGTTGTAGTAATCGGCAGTGGTATCCAGGACCTCATGGGAGGCAATGCCCAGCCGGTGTGCATGTGCCTTGACATCCTTCAGTTCTTCCTCTGAAAAACCACCCGTGTTCACAATGGCCGAATGCACTTCCATCTTCTTCTCCCTGGCCAGGTAGACGGCGCAAAAAGAGGTATCCAATCCCCCGCTGAAGGCCAGCAGTACTTTCTCTTTTCCCATGATATTACTGTATCAGGTGTGATTAATATTCAACTTGATGGCGGAACGATTTGACATCCCGTTCATTTTCGTTTTTCCCGAAGGGTCCATGATCATGGCCGTGCAAAGGCAATCATCCCGTTTTGTCCTGACCAGGATGTCATAATAGGGACAGGTTTCGCATCCTCTCCAGAACTCTTCATCGGTGGTAAGCTCCGAGAAGGTGACAGGCCGGTATCCAAGCTGGCTGTTGATCTTCATCACCGCCAGGCTGGTGGTCAGGCCGAAGAGTTTTGCACCCGGGAACAATCGCGCTGATAGTTCAAGGGCCCGTTTCTTGATCTCTCCTGCCAGTCCCTTGCCCCTGAAGGCCGACGAGACGATCAGCCCGCTGTTGGCAACAAACTTGTTGTGGCCCCACGATTCAATGTAACAGAACCCGGCCCACTCTCCCTTATCGCTGTATGCGATAATGGATTTCCCCTGCATCATCTTTTCTTTCAGGTACTTACTGCTTCGCACAGCGATCCCGGTCCCTTTCTGCTGTGAGGCATGCAGGATAGCTTCCTCGATCTCAGGTATATAGGGAAGATGGGCTTCCGATGCAATGGTTATCTCTATTTCGTGTTTCATCTATTTTACAGGATTAATCTGTTCAATTCACCATTTCCCTTATCAGGCCCGGCATCCTCAGCCGAAGCAGCCTGGTCAGATCGGCCCTGCTGACACCATCCCTGGGTATCAGAAGGATGGTATCGTCACCCGCAATGGTCCCTGCAATTTCGTAGGCATTTAAATTATCAATGGTATACGCGATACTTCCGGCATGACCGGGCAGGGTCTTGAGCAGGACCATGCCCTGTGCAAAATCAATGGAAATCAACCCGCTGAAAGCCGGCCCCGTCATATCGGCCTCCTCCACCGCCTGTTCCTTATCTGCAAGGACATAGACATAACCTGCCCTGTCATCAGGCATTTTGGCAACCTTCAGATACTTCAGGTCCCTGGATAATGTTGCCTGGGTCAATGCATAACCCTTCTTCTCGAGCAGTTTCATCAGCTCCTCCTGGCTGGATATGTTCCGTCTCCCGATCAGCCGCCTGATCTCCATCAACCGTTCATTCCTGTTTTTCACCTGTTCCTTTTCTTACAATGTATATTTATACAATGGAAATGCAAATTTATACATTTTCTTCTTCTCCATGCAAATCTTCCGGCTTTTTTTCTATTTTTACACCCCGGAAAAGATGGATTCCGGGACCTTCTCCACGGGTCATCCTGATCCATTTCACTGTCATACAGCCATATGAAGACAGACGACCAGGTCAAGAAAGTTGTGATCCTCGGATCGGGAGCCCTCAAGATCGGCGAAGCCGGCGAGTTTGATTATTCAGGTTCCCAGGCGCTCAAGGCCCTGCGTGAAGAGGGGGTCTTCACCGTGCTGATCAATCCCAACATCGCAACGGTCCAGACCTCCGAAGAGGTGGCTGATAAGATCTACTTTCTCCCCGTTACCCCTTACTTCGTCGAGAAAATCATCCAGAAGGAGCACCCGGACGGGGTCCTGCTTGCCTTCGGGGGGCAGACCGCCCTCAATTGCGGGGTGGCACTCTACAGATCGGGAGCTTTTGAGAAGCATCATGTCCGGGTGCTGGGAACACCTGTCCAGGCCATCATGGATACCGAGGATCGTGAACTTTTCGTCCGAAAACTGGATGAGATCAGTGTAAAGACCCCCCGGAGCATTGCCGTCACCTCTGTGGAAGATTCCCATAGGGCTGCCGGGGAACTGGGATTCCCGATCATCATCAGGGCCGCCTATGCCCTGGGTGGCCAGGGAAGCGGGTTCTGTTACAACGGTGATGAGCTTGACAAGCTGGCCAGGAAGGCGTTTTCCTATTCACCCCAGATCCTGGTTGAAGAATCACTGAAAGGATGGAAGGAGGTGGAGTATGAGGTGGTCCGTGACCGTTTTGACAACTGCATCACGGTCTGCAACATGGAGAATTTCGATCCCCTGGGGATCCATACGGGGGAAAGCATTGTCGTGGCTCCCTCACAGACCCTCACCAACAGCGAGTACCATAAGCTCAGGAAACTTTCCCTTGATATTATCAGGCACATCGGGATCATTGGCGAATGCAACGTGCAGTATGCACTGGATCCCTGCTCGGAGGACTACAGGGTGATCGAGGTGAATGCAAGGCTTTCCCGGTCATCTGCCCTGGCCAGCAAAGCCACCGGTTATCCGCTGGCTTTTGTGGCGGCCAAGCTGGCCCTGGGATTTGGATTGCACCAGCTGCGCAATTCCATCACCAAAACAACTTCCGCATTCTTCGAACCCGCGCTTGATTATATCGTATGCAAGATCCCGCGATGGGACCTGAATAAATTCCATGGTGTTTCCAAACTGATCGATTCCAGCATGAAGTCGGTGGGCGAGGTAATGGCCATCGGGCGCACCTTTGAAGAATCGATCCAGAAAGGGATCCGGATGATCGGCCAGGGCATGCACGGATTCGTGGGGAACCATCAGATGGAGATTGAGGATATCGATTTGGAATTGTCGGAGCCCACCGACATGAGGATCCTGGTGATCGAAAAAGCATTCAGTGAAGGTTATACCATCGACAGGATCCATGAACTCACCCGTATAGACAAATGGTTCCTGGTCAGGCTGAAGAATATATTTGACCTGAAAATCCGCCTGGAAAAGGTGGGGTCCCTGGAGGCCCTTGACGATGAGCTGCTGCTGCAATCAAAAAAAGCAGGCTTCAGCGACTTCCAGGTGGCGCGCCTGGTGATGAAGGGGGATGTTACCAGGAACCTTCTGAAGATCAGGGAACACAGGAAGAAAAGGAACATCCTGCCCAGTGTGAAACAGATCGACACCCTGGCAGCGGAATACCCCGCGCGGACCAACTACCTCTACCTGACTTACAGCGGTAATGAACATGATGTTGATTTCATCCGTGACCAGCGTTCGGTGATTGTTCTCGGTTCCGGTGCCTATCGCATCGGTTCCAGCGTGGAGTTTGACTGGTGCAGCGTAAATGCACTGAAGAGTGTCAATGAGGAGGGGTATCGCTCCATTATGATCAACTACAATCCCGAGACCGTTTCCACCGACTACGATGTTTGTGACAGGCTCTATTTTGATGAGCTGTCATTCGAGCGGGTAATGGATATTTATGAGCTGGAATCACCCAGGGGCGTGGTGGTTTCCATGGGCGGGCAGATTCCAAACAACCTGGCCATGAGGCTGCATGAACAAAAGGTCCCCATCCTGGGCACCTCGGCGGAATCAATTGACAATGCAGAAAACCGGCATAAATTTTCCCTGTTGCTGGATCAGCTGAACATAGACCAGCCAAGATGGAAGGAGCTGAGCAGCATGAAAGAGATATATGAATTCGTTAAGGAGGTGGGATTCCCCCTCCTGGTGAGGCCCTCCTACGTGCTCTCCGGTGCGGCCATGAACGTGGTCTCAAACAGCGAAGAGCTGGAGGGATTCCTTACACTGGCTGCCAGGGTATCCAAACAATATCCCGTGGTGGTATCAGAATTCATCGAGCAGGCCAAAGAGATCGAGATCGATGCTGTGGCCAGGGAAGGGGAACTGTTCTCGTATGCCATTTCAGAGCATGTTGAATTCGCAGGAGTACATTCCGGGGATGCCACCATGGTATTCCCGCCCCAGAAGATCTATTTTGAAACGGTGCGAAGGATCAAGAAAATCGCCCGTCAGCTGGCCAGCGCCCTGGAGATCTCCGGCCCTTTCAACGTGCAGTTCCTGGCCAAGGATAACGATATTAAAGTCATTGAATGCAACCTGAGGGCTTCAAGGAGCATGCCCTTCGTTTCAAAGGTGCTGAAATCCAATTTCATTGACCAGGCTACCCGGATCATGCTGAAGGTCCCCGTTGAAAAACCCCACAAATCCATCTTCGATCTGGATTACATTGGCTGCAAGGCACCGCAGTTCTCCTTCTCAAGGCTGAAAAAGGCCGATCCAGTCCTGGGGGTGGATATGTCCTCAACCGGGGAGGTGGGTTGTATCGGGGATAACTATTACGAGGCCATCCTGAAAGCCATGCTCTCGGTAGGTTATTCCATTCCTGAGAAGAACGTTTTGCTTTCCACCGGCGGAATGAGATCCAAAGTGGAACTGGTCAATTCCTGCAGGATGCTGGTGGAGAAAGGATACAACCTCTTCGCCACACACGGGACCCATGAGTTCCTGCGATTGAACGGGATCGATTCCATCGACCTCGCATGGCCCGATGAAGAGGCCAAGCCCAATGTCATGGATTACCTTTGCTCCAAGAAGATCGACCTGGTGGTGAACATCCCGAAAGACCTGTCATCTCACGAACTTTCAAACGATTACAGCATCCGCCGCGGGGCAGTTGATTTCAATATCCCGCTGATCACCAACGCCAGGCTGGCATCAGCGTTCATCTATTCCATCTGCAAGATGAGCCTGGAGGATATCTCCATCAAGAGCTGGGATGAGTATTA
>CAYXUD010000132.1:0-35749 GCA_964467775.1 uncultured Bacteroides sp.
ACCATCCGCTGATCATTAAAGTAGCCTCCATCCAGGCTGCCAGGATGCAGGTCTATTTCATTGATAATGAAGATTATTTCCACCGTAAACATACGGTGTTTGATTCGAAGGGCTCCTATTTCGAGGACAATGACGAAAGAATGATATTTTTTGCCCGGGGTGTGCTCGAAACGGTCCGCAAATTGCGCTGGTCCCCCGACCTGGTGCACTGCCATGGATGGTTTACCTCACTGGTTCCACTATACATCAAGAAAGCATACAGGGAAGATCCGCTTTTCGCTGATTCAAAAGTGGTCTTTTCTTACTATGACAATGGGTTTGATCATCCGCTGGATCCCTCCTTTGCAGAGAAGGTGCTGGTGGATGGGATCTCCCCGGATCACGTTTCCATGGTGAAGAATCCCGTGTATGATAACCTGGTCATTCTTTCATCGGTATACTCCGACGGGCTGATCCAGGGAAGTGCTGTCTTGCCGGAATCTGTCATAAAAGCCCTGAAAGGGAGCGGAAAACCATTCCTGGATTATGTGGGTAATGAAAAATATGTGGAAGAATTTTCCGTTTTCTATGACAGTATTCTCAAAGATTAACCTTGATCGTACATGATGAAGAAGAAGGATCTGTGGGCTTTTGCGATCATTCCGGTCACCGTGCTGCTGTTTTCATCCTGCAACTCCTGGGAGAAGGAGCTGGGCGTGGGCCTGTTGCCGCCGGGGGATAACGTCTTTTTGTTTTACGACACCATATTTGATATCCGGGCATACCCGGTGACCGGAAAACCGATGATCACTTCCGAAAGAAGTTATCAAAAAACAACGCTCTATCTGCTGGGTAATATGTCCGACACCATTGTGGGGAGCTCAGAGGCCAGCCTGATTACCCAGTTCAATACCAGTACCGTTTTCAGGAACGGACCCCGAACGGAAATTGACTCGGTGCTCCTCTATCTCTATGTGGAGGATTATATCGGAGTGACGGACCTGGATATGGATGTGACCTACTCGGTATATGAGATGACCGAGCGCATATCCATGGATTCGGTCTACTATTCCGATTATGACCCTGCAGGTAAATACAGCCCGGAACTGCTGGGCAGGAAGAGAGTCCTGCCTGAACAGAATGATACAGTCGTGATCCTTCTGGACAATGAAGCCTTCAAACAGAAATTCATGGATGTGGGGGCCGACACAGCCCTGTTTCAGAGCGACAGTGCGTTCAAGGATTATTTCAACGGATTGTACCTGACCGCCCATTCAGATGATCCGGGGGGGATCATGGCCAGGATCGGGCTTTCAAATATCGTCACCAGGCTCTCTGTCAAGTATGCCAATGACAGCACGGATGTGGATACCACAGCGGGGATGGATTATACCTGGGCCTCATTTTTGATCAATGAATACAATTCGCAGAAGATCAATATATTTAACCACAGCATCAATCCCGGCTCCTATCTCCGGTCAGTCATTGACAGAGATGATGCCAGTCCGGAATACTGTTTTGTCCAGGGAATGGCCGGGGTCAACACCAGGCTCTCGTTCACGGACCTTGAAAACTGGATCGGGGAGGAGAAAGTGGCCATCAACTCGGCGACCCTTGTTTTTGAAGCGGTACCTGAAGAGGTCTATGGCATCCCCGCAGAAGAGCTTCCCGGACACCTGATGCTCTATACCGAGCTGGATGATGGCAGCCTGGAGAGGCTCTATGATTATCTTGCGGTTGTTCAGACAGATGTGAACCTGTTCGGTGGGCTCCTCAAACCTGAATCGGAAGGAATGTTCCACGATACCACCTACACCTACAGGTTCAATATAGGTCTCCACTTCCAGGCCATGGTGGATGGCAGGAAACCGGACTTCAATTTCAGGCTGCAGCTTTTCGAAGCAAGTAAGAATCCGGGCTTTTCAATTCTCTGGGGAAATCCTGATACCGATCACTCGCATATAAGGCTGGAAGTGGTATACCTGAAACTGTAAGACCTTATGTGTGGAATTGTCGGTTACATCGGAAACAGGGATGCCTACCCCATACTTATCAAGGGCCTGAAGAGGCTGGAATACCGCGGATATGACTCGGCAGGTGTTGCCCTGCTCAACGGAGAGACTTTCATTTATAAAAAAGAAGGAAAGGTATCCGAACTGGAAGATTTTATAAGGGGAAGGGAAACCAGAAGTACGATCGGGATCGGCCATACACGATGGGCCACCCACGGGGAACCAAGTGATCTGAATGCCCATCCCCACCATTCGGAAAACAGGCTGTTTACCATCATCCATAACGGCATCATTGAGAATTATACAGTGCTGAAGCAGGGCCTGATCGATCAGGGGATGACCTTTTACAGCGAGACCGACACAGAGGTGCTGGCCAATCTGATCGAATATATCTATACCTCGCAGAGAGTAAGTGTTGATACAGCCGTTTCTCTGGCATTGCAAAAGGTGGAGGGTGCCTATGGACTGGTGGTGATCTCCATGGAGGATCCCAATCTGATGATTGCCGCCCGGCGCAGCAGCCCGCTGGTGATCGGGCTGGGGGACAAAGAGTATTTCATCGCATCGGATGCCACTCCCATTGTGGAGTATACCGACAGGGTCATCTACCTGAACAATGACGATATGGCCCTGATCCGCAGGGATGAACTGGTACTGAAGAACCTGAAGAACGATGTGACCGAAGTAAACATCCAGACCCTTGACCTGGGGATCTCGGAGATCGAAAAAGAGGGATTCGACCATTTCATGCTGAAGGAGATCTTTGAACAACCCCGCTCCATCAAGGACACCTGCAGGGGCAGGATCAGGTCTGACACCAATGAGATCCGCCTCGGGGGACTCCATGATGTGAAGGATAGGCTGATAAATGCCAAACGGATCGTGGTGATCGCCTGCGGGACCTCATGGCATGCCGGACTCGTGGGGGAATACCTGATTGAAGAGATGGCCAGGATCCCGGTGGAGGTGGAGTATGCATCGGAATTCAGGTACCGGAACCCCATGATTGGTCCGGAAGATGTGGTACTGGCCATCAGCCAGAGCGGCGAGACAGCTGATACACTGGCTGCCATCCAGCTGGCCAGGGATGCTGGTGCGCTGGTTCTTGGCATCTGCAATGTGGCAGGATCAAGCATTTCCCGGGAGACCGATGCGGGTGTATATACCCATGCAGGGGCCGAGATTGGTGTGGCTTCCACAAAGGCTTTCACCGCCCAGGTGACGGTACTTGCCATGATGGCCATCATGATCGGCAGGGAAAAGGGACTGTTGTCGGATGAACGTTTTGCACATCTGATCGTTGAACTCAATGAAGTTCCGGGCAAAATCGAGAAGATCCTTATGCAGAACGATGAATTCAAGCGGATCGCTGAAATCTACAAAGACGCCACCAATGCCCTCTACCTGGGCCGGGGTGTATCCTTCCCGGTGGCTCTTGAAGGTGCCCTGAAGCTGAAGGAGATCTCCTACATCCATGCGGAAGGTTACCCTGCTGCAGAGATGAAGCACGGGCCCATCGCCCTGATCGATGAGAACATGCCCGTGGTGTTCATCGCCACACGGGACAGCTCCTATGATAAGATCGTCAGCAATATCCAGGAGGTTAAGGCCAGGAATGGAATTGTGATAGCGATCGTTACAGAAGGGGACAAAACGATCCGGAACATGGCCGACCATGTGATCGAGATCCCTGAGACCGATGAGGTGATGGTGGCCATTCCATCGGTGGTGCCGCTGCAGCTCATCGCTTACCACATCGCCGTAATGCGCGGGTGCAATGTGGACCAGCCCAGGAACCTGGCCAAGTCGGTGACCGTGGAGTGATCAGCGGCTGCCGTACTGACGGTCATAATAGGACTGGTAGGCACCTGAAGTTACACGGTCCATCCACTGCTGGTTCTCCAGGTACCACTCCACGGTTATCTCCAGCCCCTCTTCAAAGGTCACCGCCGGGGCCCACCCCAGCTCCTCCCTGATCCTGGAACTGTCGATGGCATAACGCAGGTCGTGCCCGGCCCTGTCCTTCACAAAAGTGATCAGGCCTTCCGATGTTCCCGGGTCACGCTCCAGCTTCCGGTCCATGATGCGGCAGAGTAACCGGATGAGGTCGATGTTCTTCCACTGGTTCAACCCGCCGATGTTGTAAGTCCGTCCCTTCACCCCGCGGTGGAATACCAGGTCAATGGCAGCTGCATGATCCTTCACAAAGAGCCAGTCCCGCACATTCTCCCCCTTCCCGTAAACGGGAATGGGTTTTGAATGAATGATGTTGTGAATGGCCAGGGGGATCAGCTTCTCGGGGAACTGGTTGGGCCCGTAGTTATTGGAGCAGTTTGAGAGCACCACCGGCAATCCGTAGGTATGGTGGTAAGCCCTCACCAGGTGGTCCGAGCTGGCTTTGGATGCAGAATAGGGACTGCGCGGATCGTAAGGGGTCTGTTCGGTGAACAGTCCCTCCCTTCCGAGGCTTCCGTACACCTCATCGGTGGAGATGTGGTAAAACAGCTTATGCTGTCCTCCTTCCCAGGCCCTCCTGCATGCATTGAGCAGGTTGACTGTCCCCACGATGTTGGTGTGGATGAAATCCATGGGATCGGTGATGGAACGGTCCACATGGGATTCGGCGGCCAGGTGGATCACTCCTTCGATCCGGTAGTGGCCGAACAGCTCCTCCAGGAATGCCGCGTCCACAATATTCCCTTTGGTAAAATGGTAGTTGGACCTGTTTTCAATATCTTCAAGGTTCTCAAGGTTTCCCGCATAGGTGAGCTGGTCCAGGTTAATGACAAGGTATTCCGGGTGGTCAAGGACCAGTCTCCTCACCACGTGGGATCCGATGAAACCTGCACCTCCGGTAACCAGGATGGTGGTCATGATGATGTAGTTTTATTCCGGAGATGCTTCTCCCAGTTCCACGCTGAAAGAAGAGTCTCGTCAAGCCCTTTTTCGGCCTTCCACCCCAGCTCCTCGTTGGCATAACGGGTGTCGGCATACACCTGCTCCACATCTCCCTCCCGCCTGTCCACCACCCTGTAGTTCACCTTTTCACCGGTGGCCCTTTCGAAGGCATTGATCACCTCGAATACCGAGAGCCCTTTGCCCGTCCCCAGGTTGAACACCTCGAAGGAGGTTTTCTGCCGGTTGTCCAGGAGCCGCCGGATGGCCACCACGTGCGCCCTTGCAAGGTCGACGATATTAATATAGTCCCGGATGGCCGAGCCGTCGGGCGTATTGTAGTCATCCCCGAAAACATTGAGGCTGTCCCGGAGCCCGATCACCGTCTGAGTGATAAACGGGACCAGGTTGGCAGGAATCCCTATGGGCAGCTCCCCGATCAGGGAAGAGGGATGTGCCCCGATGGGATTGAAGTAACGCAGGGAGACCACCCTGATCCCGGGGGTCACGCTGACCACATCCCTGAGGATCTCCTCGGAGATCTGCTTGGTATTTCCGTAGGGCGAACCGGCCTGCTTGATGGGGGCCTCTTCCGTGACGGGAAGTGTGTCGGGCTCACCGTAAACGGTACAGGAGGAGGAGAAGACGATGTTTGGCACATCATATCTGTTCATGGCCTCCAGCAGATGGATCAGGGAGAGCAGGTTGTTCTCGTAATAGGCCAGGGGTTTTTCAACACTCTCCCCCACCGCTTTGTATGCGGCAAAGTGAATGATTGCCTCGATATCGGGATGTTTCTCAAAGACCTCAAAGGTGCCGGAACGGTCCCTGAGGTCCACCTCCTCGAAACGGGGAACCTTCCCCGTGATCCCTGCAATACCATCAAGGACCTCCCTTTTTGAGTTTTCAAGGTTATCCAGGATCACCACCTCCATGCCCGCCTCCATCAGCTCCACCGAGGTATGCGATCCTATGTATCCTGTTCCTCCCGTGACCAGTACAGTTGGCATGATCCTTTCCTTTAAAGGCTCCAGTAAACGAACGAGGGCACTTTCCCCCGGAAAATGCCCTTCAGATCGGCAAATACCGCCCCGGGGTGGGTGATGGACTTGAAATAATCCTCATCCAGCTCCAGGTACTCCCTGTGGTTGACAGCCACCACGATACCGTGGTAGGGTCCCTGTACGGCATTGGTGAGATCGAAACCATACTCTTCCCGGATCTCCACAGGTGAAGCATGGGGGTCCACCACCTCAACCGTCACGCCGAATTCCTTCAGTTCGGCGATCACATCAGCCACCTTGGAATTCCGGATATCACTCACATTCTCCTTGAAGGTGGCACCCATCACCAGCACCCTGCAATCCTTCAGGTTCGGGAAATGGGAAGAGAGCTTCAGGGTCACCTGGCGTGCCACATATGCCCCCATGCTGTCGTTGATGGCCCTGCCGGCATTGATGATCTGGGCATGGTGACCGAATTTCATCGATTTGTAGGTCAGGTAGTAGGGATCCACACCGATGCAATGTCCCCCTACCAGGCCCGGGTGGAAATTGAGGAAATTCCATTTTGTGCCGGCGGCAGCAAGCACCTCGTAAGTGTTGATATCCATCTTGTTAAAGATCATGGAGAGCTCATTCATGAAGGCGATGTTAATGTCCCGCTGGGCGTTCTCGATGATCTTGGCCGCCTCGGCCACCTTGATGGAGCTGGCCCGGTGAACACCTGCTTTGATCACCAGTTCATAGACCCTGGCAATCTCATTGGCCGATTCCTCGTCACAACCCGACGTCACCTTGGTGATCCGGCGCAGGGTGTGTTCCCGGTCCCCGGGATTGATACGCTCGGGGGAAAATCCCACCTTGAACTGGTCCGGATATCTCAATCCGGAGATGGAGCAAAGCAGGGGAATGCAATCCTCTTCGGTGCAGCCCGGATAGACCGTGGACTCGTATACCACATAATCACCCTCTGAAAGTACCCGGCCCACTGTCTCCGTGGCTGACAGGAGAGGTTTCAGGTCAGGTTTCTTATGCAGGTCGACCGGGGTGGGGACCGCCACGATATAGAAAGAGGCCTCCTTCAGGTCATCTGTTTCCGAGGTGAACAGAATATCACATCCCTTGAAGTCCCCCGCTGAAAGCTCATTGCTGGGATCGACCCCGTTTTTCATCATATCGATGCGGTCAGTTTTCACATCAAACCCGGTGACCGGGATCTTCCTGGCAAATTCAAGGGCTATGGGGAGACCCACATAACCCAGGCCGATCACGGCCATTCTCTTTTTCCCGCTCAGCAGGTCGTCATAAATCATCTATAATGGTTTTGATCATGGGATGATAATTGCCCTTTAATCCAACGGGCGCGCTGTTCCTGATGTTGTATACGGTTTGAATGGCACTGCGCGCGGCCTCAAGTCCGAACCCCTTCCCTTCCAGGATCTTTTCATAACTGCTGGTATGCAGGTCGGTGAATCCCCCGCTGAATTCAATCTCCTTTCCATCCAGGGTGATGGAGCGGCAGGTCCTCTGGCCGTTCTTTTTGATCCTTCCGGGAATATCATTGAAATCGATGCTCAGGAACCACCTGACCCGGGCCTTTTCCAGTTCCAGGTAGCCGGCTGCCTTGTCCCTTTTTAAAAGGTGTACCACATTCTGTTTCACCTCTCCGAAGATCCAGGTGAGCATATCGAAGAAATGGACCCCGATGTTGGTGGCGATGCCCCCCGATTTCTCCACATCCCCCTTCCAGGAGTAATGGTACCAGTTCCCCCTGCTGGTGATGTAAGAGAGATCCACCTCATAGATCTTCCCGGGCGGTCCGTTCCTGACCGTTTCACGGAGTTCCGAGATGGAAGGATGGAGCCTCAGCTGCAGGATATTCCAGACCTGCTTCCCCGTCTCTTCCTCATAGTCCTTCAGCGCATCGATATTCCAGGGGTTCAGCACAAGGGGTTTTTCGCAGATGGCGTCGGCCCCGTTCCTCAGGGCAAACCTGATATGCGAATCGTGCAGGTAGTTGGGGGAACAGATGCTTACATAGTGCACCCTGGTCCCCTGCCGGTTGAGCTTTGCGATATGCCGGTCGAAACGCTCAAATTCAATAAAGAAATCCGCTTCAGGAAAGTAGGAATCGATAAACCCCACACTGTCGAACCGGTCCAGGGATGCCAGCAGGTTGTTCCCGGTCTCCCGGATGGCCCTGACATGCCTGACGGCAATGTATCCTGCCACACCGATCAATGCAAAATTCTTTCCACCCTGCTCCATGTCAATTTTCAATTTTTCTTACACGATTATCCTCAAGCACATACCTCTCTTTGCTTTCGGGGCAGATGGCCTTGCCATCAACGTCAAATTCAAGGCGGTGTCCGTACTCGCTCATCCATCCCACCTGCTTTCCGGGATTGCCGACGATAAGAGCATAGGGCAAAACCTCCCGGGTGACTACTGCACCGGCCCCTATAAAGGCAAAATTACCAATATTATTCCCACATACAATGGTAGCATTGGCCCCGATGGTAGCTCCCCTGCCCACCAGGGTCCTGACGTATTCATCCCTCCTGGGGATGGCACTGCGGGGGTTGACCACGTTGGTGAAGACCATGGAGGGGCCCAGGAATACATCATCCTCACAGGTCACACCCGTGTAGATCGAAACGTTGTTCTGCACCTTCACGTTCCTGCCCAGGGCCACCTCCGGGGAGACCACGACATTCTGCCCCAGGTTGCAGTTCTCACCAATGACACAACCGGTCATGAGGTGGCAGAAGTGCCAGATCTTTGTGCCGGCGCCGATCTGAACCCCTTCGTCAATGACGGCAGTCTCGTGTGCGAAATAGTCTTGCATGGATCATGATTTAAAAAATGAGTGGACCTGGCCACAAATATAAGCCAGCTGCTCCTCCTCCAGCTCAGTGTGCATGGGAAGTGAAAGGACACGGCCGGCAAGCCGTTCTGAAACCGGCAGATCCCCAGGTTCATAACCAAGGTCCCTGTAAGCCCGCTGGAGATGTAGCGGGAGGGGGTAGTAGACCATGGAAGGCACCCCCTTTCCCCGGAGCCACTGTTTAAGACCGTCCCTTGACCCGTGAGGGACCTGGATGGTATACTGGTGAAATACATGGGTCGAAGAGGAGGACCTTACAGGGAGCTGCAGATCCCTGATCCCGGAAAGGGCACTGTCATAATAGGCAGCTACCTGCCGGCGGGCCGCATGGTAGCTTTCAAGGTGCCTGAGCTTGACCCTGAGGATGGCAGCCTGGAGGGTATCGAGCCTGGAGTTCACCCCTACATGGTCGTAATGGTAGCGCCGGCTCATTCCATGATTCACCAGTGACCGGAGCAGCTTCCCGAGGCTTTCATCCCTTGTGAAGAGGGCCCCGCCGTCCCCGAATGCCCCCAGATTCTTGGAGGGGAAGAAGGAGGTGGTCCCGATATGGCCGATGGTCCCGGCTTTCCGCACGGAACCGTCCCTGCCCGTGTAATCTGAGCCAATGGCCTGTGCATTGTCCTCGATCACATAGAGCCCGTTGCTTCTGGCAAGATCCATGACCGGGTCCATCTTTGCACACTGTCCGAACAGGTGGACGGGAACAATGGCCCTGGTACGCTCCGAAAGGGCCTGCCCAAGCAGTTCCGCATCGAGGTTGAAGGTATCCTCCCTCACATCCGCCAGCACCGGTTTCAGGCCCAGCAGCCGGATCACCTCGATGGTGGAGATGAAGGTGAACGGAGTGGTGATCACCTCATCCCCCCGCTGCAGCCCGACAGCCATCATGGCCACCTGCAGGGCATCGGTCCCGTTCCCGCATGCAATGGTGTAGGGAACCCCCATGTATTCCGACAGTTCAGCCTCGAAGGAACCCACATCGCCGCCCCGGATAAAGGCGGTGGAATCGATCACCTCCTGGATCACCCGGTTCACTTCTTTCCTGATTTTTAGGTACTGGCCGTGAAGGTCTACCATCCTGATCTCGTTCATACGCTAAAGGTCCGGTTATCCCTGGGGGAACAGTCTACGAATATAATAAAAAATGCGGGTTGATAACTTGGTTTTGAAAACCAGGGCTGTCTGATTATTTTTACCCTGCAAAGATCGGTACAGTGACCATCGGAGAAACCATCAGACAGCTCCTGGAAGAGAAAAAAAGGGTGATCCTCCCGGGTTTCGGGAACCTGGAGGTCAAAGAGTCCGGCGATACCTTTCCCACCTCGTCAAAAAGGATCGAACCGCCGGGATTGAGTGTCAGATTTGACAGCACCTACAGCAAGGATGACGGGCTTCTTGCCGCGGCCCTCGCCGAAGGGGCCGGGATCGACAGGGAAGAGGCCGGGCAGCAGGTGCTGGAACTTGTGGATGCCATCAAGTTTGCACTGGACAAGGGAGAAACCTATGCCATGGCCGGTACAGGGACCTTCAGCAGGGATGATGACGGCAGGGTCCGCTTTCAGGCTGACCCCGGGTGGGTCCTGGAGCCTGAGCAGTACGGGCTGGGGTCCCTGGACCTGCTGGAGCTGGAGGATCTGCCTGAGGAGGAGGCGGCAGAGGCAGGGGGTGAACCCGGGAAGGATGAGCAGCCACAACCTGATGCTGGCCAGGAGGAACCGGTCCCTGCGGAGGCTGGGCAGAAGGAGGCCGGGCAGAAGGAGCCTGCTGAGAAAGCCCCTGTTCCCCCGAAGCCTGCAGGCTATCAGCCCACGGCCCCCAGGCATGAGCCCTGGAAGCGGGAGAAACAACCCCGCCGTGTCTCAAACCTCTGGAGGGTCATCTGGATCGTGGCAGGGTGCCTGATCGTGGTACTGGCGGTTTTGATCTTTGTGCCTGCAGAGCGCTTTAACATCTTCAGGCCCGGGGATGGCGGCACCACTGAGGCACCCGTTGAGGAAACGGTGGCTGAACCCGGAAGCGGGGAAGTTGCCGGTCCGGGTGAAACTCCCGCTGCCGAACAGGAGGAGGCACCCGTTGCTGAGCGGGAGGCAGCTGCCGGACAGGAACCGGTCGGGCCCGCAAATGCAGCAACAGACAACTACTTTATTATCGCAGGGAGCTTCCGGCACCTGGGATATGCCAGTGAGCTGCAGGACAAGCTGAAGGCCAGGGGATACCCCGCAGAGATCATGATCACCGCGAACCGGATGTACCGCGTCAGCGTGGCCTCTTACGCGACCAAGGAAGAGGCAGAAAAGGGCCTCTCGGGCGTGAAGTCAGAACCCGGGCTGGAGGCCTGCTGGCTACTCTCCAATTAACGGGGCTGCAGCTAATTGATTTCTGAACCGTTGATGGCTTCCGGCGAGGGTTCCACGAAATGGAGGGAGCCATCCGGGTTTTCTGAGAGCAGTACCATCCCCTGCGAGTCGATCCCTTTCAGTTTCCGGGATGCCAGGTTGGCCAGCACACACACCTTCCTCCCCGGCAGGGATGAAGCATCATAGTGCTCCGCGATACCGGAAACGATGGTTCTCTGCTCGAAACCCAGATCCACCAACAGGCGGACCAGTTTACTGGTTTTGGGCACCTTCTCCGCTTCCAGGATGGTCCCTGTCCGAAGGTCCATCCGTGTGAAATCGTCAAAGCTGATCTCCTGTTTGAGCGGCACGGAGGACGGCGCCTCCTGGTTCCCTTCCCTTGTTTTCATCAGCCTGTCGAGCTGTGCCCGGATCTGGTCATCCTCGATCTTCTCAAAGAGCAGCTCCGCCTTCCCGATGCTGTGTCCCGGTTTCAGCAGGTCACCCGATCCGATCAGGTCCCAGGATGTCTGCTCAAAACGGATGAACCCCCTCAGTCTCTCCATGGAGAAGGGGAGGAACGGGTCCAGCAGGAGGGTCAGGTTCGCGGTGATCTGAAGAGAGATATTCAGGATGGTCTTCACCCTTCTGGGATCGGATCTGATCACCTTCCAGGGCTCGGTGTCGGCCAGGTATTTGTTCCCCAGCCTGGCCAGGTCCATGGCCGTCTTGATGGCCTCCCTGAACCGGAACTGCTCCAGGCTCTGCTCCGTGCTTTTGCCAATCCTGCCGATCTCCTCCAGCACCTCCCTGTCCGCATCCAGTATTTCAGGGATTTCCGGGACCCTGCCGTCAAAATATTTCTGGGTTAGTACAATGGTCCGGTTCACGAAATTCCCCAGGATGGCCACCAGCTCGTTGTTGTTGCGGTTCTGGAAATCCTTCCAGGTAAAGTCATTGTCCTTGTTCTCCGGTGCATTGGCACAGAGCACGTAGCGCAGCACATCCTGCTTCCCGGGGAAGTCCACCAGGTACTCGTGGAGCCAGACGGCCCAATTCCTGGAGGTGGAGATCTTGTCGCTCTCCAGGTTCAGGAACTCGTTGGCAGGAACATTGTCCGGCAGGATATAGCTCCCTTCGGCCTTCAGCATGGTGGGGAAGATAATGCAGTGGAACACGATATTATCCTTCCCGATGAAATGGACCATGCGGGTCTCCCCGTCCTTCCAGTACTTCTCCCAGTCACCGGTCAGCTCCCTGGTGGCAGAGATGTAACCGATCGGCGCATCGAACCATACATAGAGCACCTTCCCGTAGGCCCCGTCCACGGGGACCGGCACACCCCAGTCCAGGTCCCGGCTCACCGCCCTGGGCTGCAGTCCCTGGTCGAGCCACGACTTGCACTGGCCGTACACGTTGGGCTTCCACTCCTTGTGCCCCTCGAGGATCCACTCCTTCAGCCAACTCTCATACCGGTCCAGGGGCAGGTACCAGTGCCTTGTCTCCTTCAGCACAGGCTTGCTGCCGCTGATGGTCGACACCGGGTTCACCAGGTCGGTGGGGCTCAGCGAGGTACCGCACTGTTCACACTGGTCTCCGTAAGCGCCGGGATTACCGCAATGGGGGCATGTCCCGGTGATATAGCGGTCGGCCAGGAAGGCTGAAGCCTCCTCATCATAGTACTGCTCCGAAGTTTTTTCAACGAAAACGCCCTTTTCATTGAGGGTCCTGAAGAAATCCGAAGCGGTTTCATAGTGCACCGGGCTGGAGGTACGTGCGTAGATGTCGAAGGCGATCCCGAAATCTTCAAATGCTTTTTTGTTCAGGGCGTGGTAACGGTCCACCACCTCCTGGGGCGTGGTCCCTTCGTGGCGGGCCTTCAGGGTGATGGGCACCCCGTGCTCGTCGGAACCGCAGATGGAAAGCACATCCCGTCCCTGCCTCCTCAGGTACCGTACATATATGTCGGAAGGCACATACACCCCGGCAAGGTGGCCCAGGTGGAGCGGACCGTTGGCATAGGGCAGGGCGGAAGTGACCAGGTGTCTTTTAAAGCGCTTGTTCGTCATTTCAGATGGTATGGGATCGCACAAAGATAATGATAATAGGCTGATTCAGTCACCGGTCACCACATCAATGGCAAAAGCAACAGGACCATGAACCAATGTGAAAAGGGGAGGAGTGCAGAATCTTTCGCTGCCCGGTACCTGCGTGCCAGGGGATACAGGATCTGGAAGACCAACTGGAGGTGGGGCAAAAGGGAGCTGGACCTGGTCACCCTCTACCGGGAGGAGCTGGTGATCGTGGAGGTGAAGGCCATGGACGGGAACCGTGTGAACGATCCCCGGGAGGTGGTGGATGCTGCCAAACAGCGGAACATCATCCTGGCCACCGATGCCTTCATCAGGCTCCATGACTGCCACCGGCCCACCCGCTTTGACGTGATCGCGGTGGCCTACCATTCCGGCGGGGTGGAGATCGAGCACATCGAGAATGCTTTTGTGCCTGTGGCGGAATAGCATTTTGAAAATAGTACCTAATTAGGCACCTTTGAAAGTGTGATAACATGCCGTTGATTGGTACGATCGATGGAATAAAGATTTATGTTTACTATAGAGATCATCTTCCACCACATATTCATGCATATTACAATGAATATCAAATAGTAATAGTCATAGAATCAGGGTTATCCTGGTCAGGTAATTTGCCATTAAACAAGGAGAAAATAATGAATAAATGGTTAAACAATTACTCTGACTGGGCGCTATCGGTGTTTTACAGGTTCAATCCATCATTAAAATGAGAAAGAACATTGACTCTCCTCGCAGCTTGCTGCGAGGAATCATCGATTAATTTCTTATTTTAATTGTGCTCGCTAACCCCGAAGTAGAACTTCGGGGAATGCGCTCGCGTAATTCAATTACCAAGAATTCTGAAAATCAATTGGATTGAGGGATTATCTGTAAGTGTTGTATTCAACAATGGAGAATCCAGGGTAATTGACTTTCAAGATTTATTTAGTAAGATTTGTATGAATGAGGATTCTTCAGGGTACATTTTAACAGACCCGAAAGAATTTGCAAAAATGAAATTGGAAGCGTACACCCTGTCATGGGAAAATGCATCGCAGGTTATTACAGGGCCGGACGGGAACCTGATGGAAGTTCCTTTTGAGATTGGACCGGACACCTTATTTGAATTTAGCAAACCTGAAAAGACTGACCAACATCAACAGCTTGGTCGGATTATAAGGGAGAACAGGATAAGATCAGGAATGACTCAGCAAGAGCTAGCAATGAAAAGCGGAACAACCCGTAACTATATCTCAAGAATCGAGAACAACCGTTCGGATATTGAAATGGCTACCCTGCGTAAAATCATTGAAGTCGGTTTAGGGAAAAAATTGGAAATAGTGATCCGTTAATGGATTGAAGATTCAATACTGTTCCGGTTAAGGTGATGTCATGTGCAGCCGCATCCTGGACAATAGATGCTTCATCCTGAAGAATCAGATCATCACTCCATGCAACCTGATAAAATTACTCATACCTGAGTGACTCGACCGGATTGCGGCTGGCAGCTCTCCAGCTCTGCAGGCTGACCGTTATCAGTGCAATTAATACAGTCAGGAGTCCGGCAGCAAGAAAGACCAGGGGACTTATTGCGGTTCTGTAGGCGAATTCCTTCAACCACTCCCTTACAGCATACCAGGCTATGGGGCAGGAGATCAGGAAGGCGATCCCGATCCACCTGAGGAAACCGCGGTTCATCATCAGCAGGATCTCCCGGCTGTGAGCCCCATTCACCTTGCGGATGCCGATCTCTTTCTTGCGCTGATCCGAAATGAAAGTTACCAATCCGAACAGGCCCAGAAGGGACAGCAGGATGGCAATGATGGTAAAGCTCCCGATAATCCTTGAAAAGCGTTTCTCTTCCCTGTAGTTCTCGAAATATTTCTCCCTGACATCAAAATAGCGAAACGGGAGATCCGGAAACAGTTTTTGCCATTCGGATTCAAGAAAAGCAATGGTTTCCCTTCTCTTTTCCGGCGAGATCCTGAAGGTCAGGAACGCCGGGAAGTTATTATGCTCCCCGAACCGGTAGACCATGGGTTGGATGGATTCCCGCAGTGTTGAGGCATGAATGTCTTTCAGTACCCCGATCACCGGAAATGATTCATCCTGCTGGCGGAATTTCATGAACTTCCCGTCTATGCTTTCCCACCCAATGGTCTTTAAAGCAGTCTCATTGATAATAAATGCGTCGCGGTCGGTACTGTATTCAGGGGAGAAATACCTTCCTTGTGCCAGTTGGATACCAAATACGTCTGTAAAATGTTCATCTACAGCTGTGGAGATTACAAGGCATTCATCGATCTTCGCATTCCCGGGGACCAGTGTAAAGCTGTTCTGAAAATAATATCCGGGGATATTCTCTGTCACCGAACCCTTGCTGAATCCGTAACGGGACATCTGGGGCTCCACAGCCTCCTTGTATAGTTGAACCCGGGAATAGGCCCGGCCCTCTGTATCCGTTATGGCGTCCACCTCGATAGCCAGCAGGTTCTCATTGTCAAAACCCAGATCTGCGTTCTTCATGAAAGCCACCTGCCTGTATATGAAAAGCTGAACTATGATCAGTGCAATGGACAGCGTAAACTGGAATATGATCATGGCGTTGCGGGATAACCCGGATCCTTGCCGGATGATGCCTTTGGCCTGAACCAGCTGGATGGGTTCGGCATGGAGAAAGGACCGGCCAGGAAGATAACCGGTTATAAAAACTGTAAACAACAGGGTTATTCCCAGGACAGCCCACACCACTGGATCTGAAAACTGCTGGCCCACCGGCCTCTGGGTAAGAGATTCGATAAGGGGCATGGCCATAAGGCAGATCAGTATGGAGATTCCAAGTGCCCCTATGAATACAATAAATGCAGCCCATACGTGCATGCGTATTATTTGTCCGGACCTGGCACCCATGATCTGCCGGATTCCGGTATCCACGTTCCGCCGGGCCGATTGAGCAGCTGACAGGTTGATATAATTAATGCAGGCAACCAGGAGGGTAACCAGGGTGATGCTGGCAAGGATCAGGAGATAGGAACGGGGTACAGGCGGTGATTCGTAATCAAGCACCGAGGTATCAAAATGCGATCCCTTGAACTGCCGGGTCGTAAAGGTACTGCGTCCCAGAAGGAATTCCGGGTAATGTCGTTCCGGGATCTCCTGAAGATGGGTTTCAAAACCGGCCTGAACGGTACCAGGATGAAGCATAACGTAAACCCTCATTCCACCGTTCCACCATGCCCTGGCATAATCCGGCCGTATAAAGGACCTTGCCTTTTCCGGGAGCAGGACATCAAAATGAACCGATGAGTTCCGGGGCAGGTCCCTGTATATCCCGGATACGGTAAGGGGATGGTCCCACACGATTACAGCCTCTCCGAGAGGGTCCGAATCACCGAAGACGGTCCGTGCAAATTTTTCCGACACCACGATGCGGTCAGGCGCTTCTGCCAGTCCTTCCCTGTCTCCGGCAACCAGTTCGTAGCCGAAGATCCCCATAAAATCGTTATCTACCGAGGCCCCGATAAATCCCGAATATTGTTGATCGTTCCACTCAAATACCGAACCCGGGTAAATCATCTGGGAAATTCCCGTTGCAAACTTCACTTCAGGGAATTCGGAAAGGATGACAGAGGGGAGGGGCAATGGACAGGAGCTTGCATATTCATCCGACTTAAGATCATGCTGCAGAACCTGCAGTATCTCGTTCCTGTTTGGATGACAGCTGTCAAAAGAGGCTTCATAGGTAATCAGCATCACCATCATGACCACCAGGGACAGGCCTAGTGAGAGGCTGATTGCATTCAACAGGGTGAACCTCAGTGTTCCCCTGAGCAACTGTATTGCTGATTTAAGGTAATAACGTATCATCAGTTTATTTTCCCTGAAGGACTTTTTCCGGTACGATCCTGCCATCGAAAAGATGAACGATGCGATGGGCGAAGGATGAGTCCCTTTCTGAATGTGTGACCATCAGGATGGTTGTTCCCTCTTTGTTCAGTTCAGTGAGCAACTCCATGACCTGGTTTCCGTTGTCTGAGTCCAGATTTCCGGTGGGTTCATCCGCAAGGATCATCCAGGGCCCGGGAACTATGGCCCTGCATATAGCTACCCGTTGCTGTTGCCCCCCGGATAACTGCTGGGGGTAATGCCTTGCCCTGTGACTGATCTTCATCCGGTCCAGAACTGCCCTGACCCTCTCCCGGCGTTCCTTCGCACCTGTTCTCATAAAAAAAAGAGGCAACTCAACATTGTCGAATACGTTAAGTTCATCGATCAGGTTGAAATTCTGGAAGATGAAACCGATCTTCCCTTTCCTTTTTTCCACCCGCTCCTTTTCCTTAAGTCCTGAGACATCATCTCCGGCAAATTGGTATCTGCCACCTGAGGGATGGTCGATCATGCCGATCACATTTAACAGTGTCGATTTCCCACAGCCTGATGGACCCATAATCGCAATAAACTCACCCCTTTTCACCCCGAGGGTTACTCCGGCAAGTGCTGTTGTTTCAATTTCATCGGTCCGGAATATCTTGCTGAGTCCTTCTGTTTTAATAATTAATTCATCTTCCATAATCTAATGAATGCACATCTGGTCATATTGGATCAAGAGCAATGCCATGATTTCTAACTGCTTGCTTTTCAGCTGGTAATATCTCGCCATGAAAAAAATGATTGTAAATTTTTTTTACACTCTCTGTAAAATCGCTTGTCAATGTTGTAATTTGGTAATATGAATTCAGGGAAGGTTATTGTTGTTGATGATAACAGGAAGATCCTGGATGCACTGCGTTTGTTGCTCAAGTATCACTTTGAGCAGGTTGTGACCTGCAGCAATCCGGAAAGGATACCGGAGCTTCTCGATAAGGAGGATTTCGATGTTGTCCTGCTTGACATGAATTTCAAAGCTGGGGTCAGTTCCGGAAACGAGGGTCTTTTCTGGTTGAAAGAGATAAGCAAAAGGCAACCGGGGACCAGCGTGGTAATGATCACTGCTTACGGGGATATTAACCTGGCCGTTAAAGCCATTAAAGAGGGGGCATTCGATTTCATCCTGAAGCCGTGGGAGAATGAAAAATTACTGGCCACCATCAAAGCAGCCTGCCAATTCAGCAAATCAAGGCAGGAAGTCAGCAAACTGAAAGGAAAGGAGAGATTCCTGATCTCGGAGATCAACAAGCCGGAAAAGAATATTGTAGGATCTTCAGAAGCCATGCAGCGAATGCTGGGTATGGCAGAAAAAGTTGCAGGAACAGATGCCAACGTGCTGATTACCGGGGAGAATGGTACAGGCAAGGAATTGCTGGCGAGGGAGATTCACCGGCTGTCAACAAGGGCGCAGGAGATCCTTGTAACGGTGGATGTTGGTGCAATCCCCGGAACCCTGTTCGAAAGCGAATTATTCGGTCATGAAAAGGGAGCCTTTACGGATGCAATGGAAATGCGCAAAGGCAGGTTCGAGATGGCTGATAAAGGAACCCTTTTCCTGGACGAGATCGGGAACCTTGACCTGCCCATGCAGGCCAAACTTCTGAATGTCCTTCAAAACAGGCAGATTACACGGATCGGAGGAAACCATCCGATCCCTGTCGACATAAGGCTGATCTGTGCCACCAATGCAGACCTGGGAAATTCAGTGAAAGAAGGGTCATTCAGGGAGGACCTGTTCTACAGGATCAACACCATAGTCCTGGAGATTCCACCTTTGAGAGAGAGGAGGGGTGATGTGGAGGTTCTTGCACGCTTTTTCCTTGAGATCTACTCCCGGAAATATGAACGCCATGCACTGCATATCAGTCCCCCTGCACTCCGGAAACTGAACGAATATTCCTGGCCGGGGAATGTCAGGGAACTCCAGCATGTGATGGAGCGGGCCGTTATCCTGTCCAATAATGTCATGCTGGAGAGCGAGGATTTTCTCCTGCAGCAGAAGACCAGGAAAAGGATCCAGCCATCGACACTGGGGGAGATGGAGAGATCCATGATAGAAGCCAGCCTCGAAAAGAACCGGGGAAACCTGTCGAAGGCGGCCTCAGAACTCGGGATTACCCGGCAAACCCTTTATAATAAGATAAAAAAGTATCAATAATCTCCCGGGAATGATGTACACCAGGGACCCGCTACTGAAAATCATTCTGCTGACCATCCTGCTTGCAGCGACGGTATCATTCTGCACCTTTTTCCTGTATACGGGTAAATATCTCTATAGCTTTGTACTGATACTGCCGGTTACGGCCGAGATTCTGTATCTCGTATACCTTTACAGGCTTACCAACCGTAAAATCACCTATTTCTTTGATTCCATCGGGAACGGGGACATAAGTGCGACCTTCCCGGAAAATGTGAAGGAAAGGACCCTGCGGAATCTGCATAAAAGCCTGAACCGGGTCAGCAGGGCACTTGCCAGGAACAGGGCCGATAAAGAGACGAAAGAGCAGTTTTACAGGTCTCTGATCCGTCATGCGAAAACCGGCCTTATGGCAGTCAATTCCGGGGGGAGGATCCTGGAAATCAATCCTGCCCTTGAAAATATGTTCGGTTCGTACACCCTCTCGGTACTCGATGATTTTCAAAAGATCGATCCCCGGATACCTGAATTGGTGAACACCCTTGAAGCAGGCAAGCCAGAGATGCTTGCCGTAAAGGTGGATAATGAACTGCAGCAATTGCTGTTTAAAAAGGCGATCTTCCAGGTAAAAAACAGCAAAATAAGCATCCTGTCAGTGGAAAATATCAAGAATGAACTGGATCACAAGGAACTGGATTCCTGGATTCGGTTGATACGGGTCCTGAACCATGAAATCGTGAATGCAGTGACCCCCATCTCAACACTGAGTACCACGATCCACGGACTATTTCACAAAGAGGGGGAACTGAATTTCTCCGGGATTTCGGATGAAATACTTGCTGATACGGCCGAAGCTCTTCGAAACATCGATGCACATGCGAAAGGGCTGATGGAATTTGTGAATTCCTACCGCAAGCTCACCCGGATCCCTGAACCGGCATTTCAGGAGCTTCTGCTTGACGATTTTATCCGGGATGAGATCATCTCATTCAAGGGCTATCTCGAAAAAGAGCAGGTGGTGATAAATACAACTGCGAATCCGGAGAGGGTGACTATCCTGGCTGATCCCGGACTGCTCCAAAGGGTGTTTTCCAATATTCTGATCAATGCCATCCAGTCGATGGAAAAATGTAACAGGAAGAGGATTGAGATCTCGACAAACACTTCGTATCATAACCGGACCATTGTTAGGATAGCTGATTCTGGCGAAGGTATTCCTGCAGATCAGCTGGACCAGGTGTTTGTTCCTTTCTACACGACAAAGGAAAATGGCTCAGGGATAGGTTTAAGCCTGAGCCGGCAGATCATGCAACTGCATAAGGGGGAGATCAGCATCATTTCAAATCCTGGTAAAGGAACAGAAGTTAGCCTGATATTTTAATCTTAACCCAGATCAGAGAAGGCCAGGGGCATCAGCCTGAAATGCGACACTGAGCGATAAAAAAGAAAGCAACCCTCTTTTCGGCGATACTTTCCTGCCTGATACCATGAAAAATATTAGTTGCATTTATAATTTTCACGGAAAATTATAGATTTCTTTTCTGATTGGTATTGTAGGACCGAGGCAGGTTGGCAAAACAATCCTGGCTATAAGGCTGATTAATAAGCTGTATAAAAGGGTATATCACCTGGACCTGAAATTGCAGGAAGACCTTACGAAGCTTGAGAATCCTGAAATCTATTTTAAGATACATCGGAAAGGTTCATTATTCTGGGATCAGCTTCACCCAGACTGATAAGAAAAGCCACGATTCTCTTGCCGGCCGAATTGCATATACCCAATTACATCCGCTGAATATCATGGAGATGGGGGAACAGTTCAGGATGGAAACACATTGGTTTTCAGGCGGATTGCCAGATTCCATACTGTCACAGGATATTCATGCATCAAGGAACTGGTCAGAGGATTACAATCCCTTTCGGCCATAGAGATAAAATATACAGCTGCACCCAGAGTCTCGAAAGGATTTTCAACTGCCGTTGAAGATCTGGAGACCCGTGATAATTACTCATTACACCATATTCTGAACCCTATATGAAATCTGAGAATGTTAGGGTTTGCAACCTGATTGAATACCTGGATAAGTTTTTAGTCAGGTAGACTTTATCTTATGGAATTTACTGGTTGCGATGAACAACGATGAGATCCGCGAAACCTGCCTGGCCAAACCCGGAGGCACCAAGGGCTTTCCCTTTGATAATGTTTAATAATGTTAAATCAGAGGACCAGAGAACGGATCGATCACTCCTGTTATCTATTGGCTGGGGGCATGAAGAGAGCGGAATGTGAAGCGCTTGATTGAAATTGCAAATAATCACTCAGTGGTTGGGGATCGTGGGTCTGCGCCCACTGCATGGTGAGGTCGTACTGTTCCTGCATATGATCAAAATTGAACAACAGGAAATTCTCATTAAAGTCAGGGATCCAGATATAGGTAAGCGGAAGGAGGCCTGGCGCTTCGGAGGCATATGCCTCCAGTCTTCTGACCATTCCTTTTTGAAGGATGGCATCCAGAGAGATCCCAAGGTTATCAAACAATCCATTGTCTTGAATACCAAGTCCTTTTAACTCTTCGCTGATCTCTGCAAGATTATCTCTTTTCCTGCTGATTACAAATACCTTTTCCACTCCGATACCCCGGTATCTCTCAAATTCTAAAAGGGAATGATATGGTACATGGTCATCACCCACCCCACCGTCAATGTATTCAACATCCGGGATAGTTTTTACATTATTGATTCTGATCTTCGGAAACACCACAGGGAAAGCCGATGAAGCCATCAGTATATCCACCAGGTTCAGTGTTGTATCGGTTTCATCATTGATCTTTCGGCTGCACATCCTGTAGACTCTCTTTTTCATACCCAGTTCCTTCAGGTGAGTGAAAGATATTTCAGTAGTAATCGGAAGGTCGCCAATGGTCATATAGCCCAGTTCATCTTCAACAACCTTCTTGTAAAGGGCTCTAGCGGGGGAAGTATTAACAGGGATCTTACCGTCGTCCTGTACAAATACATCACTGTTTTTAAGACTGAAAAGGAGACCCTTATAGTCATTCCAGGACATTTTACCACTCAGAATGGCATTTAACATGACCGAATTAAGTGCACCGGAGCTTACCCCTGAAATAAATACTACATTGTTCAATTGCCCCCTGCGGTAAAGTTCTTCCAGCAATGCCGCTTCCTGGGGTATGCGGGCTGCAGCGCCTGTTAATATCACGGCGACCCCTTCCCTCTGACCATCTAAAACCGGTTCCTGACCAATGTGCTTCCTGCCAAGTATCAGAATCAAAACAACTATTAGCAGGCCTATAGCAGTTGCAGAAGTGATTTTCTTCATAGAGGAATACCTGAAAACTATTTTGTAATTCGTTTAAGAATATCATTAATCATTCCAATTTGTTTATTCTGTATCTCCACAACTTCCTGTTGCTGATTCTGGACCATATGGTCAATTTTTTCATGCAACATCCTTATTTCAAGCTCAGATTTGAGGTTTACCATATAGTCCTTCTGGGCCCTCTCCCTGTCTTTGGTTTCCTGCCGGTTCTGACTCATCATAATCACAGGAGCCTGAATGGCTGCTAAAGTTGATAAGATCAAATTCAGCAGGATAAACGGATAGGGATCAAAACCTTTGTTTGAAAACCAGAAAATGTTAACTGATATCCAGATCAATAAAAACAGACCGAATGAAATGATGAAGGTCCAGCTTCCCCCGAATTTAGCGACCCTGTCAGCAATTCTTTGTCCGATGGTCCTTCCTTCCAGGCCCTCAGTATCCAGTTTATTTGTGATGGTGGAGTTATCTTTCAGTGACTCGAGTACAGTTTCTTCGAATGGTGTGAGATCGCCAATCTGATCAGCAAGTAACTGTTCCACATGTTTTTCCCTGTAGGAGTTCAGTTCGCTGACAGACATGGCCTTATCCACTGCAAACTGTGGGTTTTCCTTCCGAATCAGATCAAATACCGGTTTTCTTATCGTTCTGCCAGATACCTTGTCGGAGATGGGGAATTCTTTGTTTGAAATATCACTTTTAAATGTTTCCATGGAGTTGTTTATGAAGTGGGTTAAAGAACAAGAAGACAGATATATTTAGAGTAAACTTATAAAAGATTAATTTAGGCAACTGGTTTTACAGATCAAAATATGCAGCCCCTGGTTCATTCCATCAAGCAACACCAAAGAATTATTCTTCAGATTGCGTTTGGCCTGCTCTTCGTTGCCCTGGGCATTTTCTTTATTAAGCATGAAATAGGAGAACTATCGGGTGTACGGGGAACATTGGCCCATGCAAAGCCGGTATGGTTGCTGTGGGGTTTATTGCTTCTGGTTGCTTTTATAATCGTGCAGGGGATGATGTACCAGCAAAGTTTCAAAGCCATACATGAAAAGATACGGTGGAGTACAGGCATAAACCTCTACCTGAAACGGAACCTTGTCAGTGTATTCCTGCCTGCGGGGGTTGTGACAAACATGTTGTTTTTCAATGAGTCGGTTGAGCGAAAAGATGGTGTAAGCAAAACCCAGATTTATTATGCATCCTCACTATTCTCCATCTGCTCCATCCTGTCCGGAATTATCATCGGGTTGCCGGCCCTGGCCTGGTTGTTATTGAAGCAACGTGTTTCACTACAGATGATCATCGGGATTATACTGGTCATCATCCTGCTGGGAGTGTTGACCGTTTCGGTCATCAGTTTCCTGCGCAAGGGGAGGGTGTTTCATTTCTTGGAGAAACGGTTTCCTGAACTTGTTCAGGTGCTCAACGAATTAAGCCAGCAGGCTTTCAACCGGAAAAAATTCTGGCTGGTGGTGGGATTATCAGTCCTGATTGAAATCATTGGCATTTCTCACCTCTATATTGCAGTAAAAGCCCTGGGTGGAGACCCGACGCTGGCCATGGCCGTCATCGGCTACGCCATTGTTTTGCTGTTGCTCATGAGTTCGCCTTTCTTAAGGGGTATCGGTGCAGTGGAGGCGGCTTTGACCTATGCTCTGACACTTTTCGGATTATCCGCGGCAATGGCTTTGTCCGTTGCTATATTATTCAGGTTTTTTGAGTTTTGGGCTGTGCTGGTTTTCGGGATTCTGGCTATGGTGGCGAAACGGGACAACATCGTCGTACGCATGATCCCGGCGCTCTTGTTGTTTTTGCTCGGATTGGTCAATATCATTTCTGGTATAACTCCTGCGCTGCCTGAACGGCTGGCATCACTTTCCAGGATGATCCCGCTGGGGGCCATTCAGGCCTCGTCCTGGCTGGTCATTCTTTCGGGGATCATCATGCTCGCCACATCTATCTATCTGGTCAGAGGATTGCGAAATGCCTGGATCACAGCACTGTTTTTGAGTGGAGTCTCGCTGATTGCCCATTTAACCAAAGGAATTGACTGGGAAGAAGCAACAGTGGCGCTGGTTACTCTGGGCAGCCTCGTTTACCAGCGTCGTCAATACTTTGTAAAACCAGATTTGAAATTGGCAAAACGAAGCCTTTTCCCCGGTCTGGTGATGGTATCGTCTGTAATTTTGTTTGGTACCATCACTTTCTGGCTGCTCAATCCTCGCCATTTCAATGTGAATTTCAGCTTATGGAAAAGTTTCCAGGAATCTGTCAGCACCTTTTTCTTGTTGAATTCTGATCTGAATCCAGCCACTTCTTTCGGGCGACAACTGATGGTCGGATTAAACCTGCTGGGTGGGGCTACAATGGTTTACTGTGTGTATCTGTTATTCCGTCCCCTGGTAATAAAGCCGGCAACGACGAATGTTGAAGACAAGGAAAGGGCCGTTGGACTGGTTGAAAAATATGGCAACAGCAGTCTCGACTATTTCAAAACATATGCCGATAAAACATACTGGTTCAGCCAGGATGATGAAGCGTTTGTTGCTTTTAAGACCTCTCTCAATTATGCGGTTGTACTGGAAAGTCCTGTTTGCAAGGATGAGATCGCATTGACCAGGAATGTTCAGGCATTTGATGACTATTGCCGGCAAAATGGATTACGCTCCGCTTACTATCGCATACCGGAGGTGAAAAAGGCGCACTTTGAAAAACTGGGTAAAAAGCTAATCCCTATAGGCGAGGTTGCGGTGATTAACCTGGAAACCTGGACGCTGGCAGGCGGCAGTAAAGGAGGATTGCGCAATGAGTTGAATAAACTTACCAAGCTGGGATATACGTTCAATGTGAACACCCCCCCGCAAAAAGATGCTTTTCTTCAGCAGCTCAAAGCCGTTAGTGATGGTTGGCTGAAAGAGACGGATCGTACGGAATTTGTATTCTCTCAGGGATTATTTAATGAAACAGAACTGAAGAACCAGACCATACTGAGCATCGAGAATCCAGAGGGGAAAGTGGTGGGATTTGTCAACCTTATTCCGGACTATGTTCCCGATGAAGCCAACTTCGACCTGATGCGCAAAACGGAAGATGCTCCAAACGGTACCATGGACTATCTGTTTGTGAAAATGTTTGAATACCTTAAAAGCACCGGATTTAAAACCTGCAATTTGGGCATGGTACCCCTTTCAGGCATTGATGAGCCGGAGAATCTTCAGGAGAGGGTCCTCAAACTGGCATATGAACGCATCCGGAAGTTCGGGCACTACAAAAGCCTGTGGGCTTATAAAGAGAAGTTCGATCCTGAATGGCAGATGATGTACCTGGCTTATGATGCTCCCATTGATCTGGTTTATCTGCCCACTGCCCTGGAAAATATTTTCGAACCCTGAGGATCTAGCCGTGCTACCACATGAATAAAGCTCAGTGGAACTCGGTATATTTCACTGGCAATATTCCACAAGACCTGATACTTGAATTAATCGATCACTCCTATGATCTGATGGAACAGAGATTGAAGAAACAAGGACAGATCATCTAATTGCCAGGTTATCTATTTTGATATCAGTAAATTATATCCGATATTTACTTGGGGAGATTCAATAAATTATATGTCATATGATTCGAACTAGCTACCTACTGGAGGAGAATATCCTGCACATGGACAGGAAGGGTGAGATAAAAATTCAGGAGTTGTTTACTCAGGTTCAGAAAACAGTGTCCAACTATAAAGATATAAAGTGTCTTTATATACTGGATGATGCAAGGGAATCCAAGCCGCAATTCTCATCACGGGATTATCCCAAACTGATTAAAAAGATAAGCGACGGACTGGTCCACTTCAAAGAAGTAAGGCATGCGATCCTTGTGGACTCTCCTATGAATACAGCCTTAGGGATTCTCTTCGAGAGCATAGCGAATGAGATTCAAAGCTATTCATTCAAAACCTTTTTCTCAGAAGAAGCTGCCAGAGAATGGCTGAAGGATGGGCTTCATTACTGTGAATGAACCCAAGTACATTTGAAAGCATTTGAATCAGAAAAAATGCGATCCGGAAAGGGCCATTCAACCCGGATATCATATGAACAAGGTCATTATGATCTTGTATTATACTGCAGCTTTTCTGCCGAAAAAGGATATACAGCTCAATCCTATGTAATTGGGAGTAGGGGAGCTTAAATTCAGTATATTTACTATATATACTTGCCATGTCAGAAGCGGACAAACTATATATAGAACTTGGCGGAAGAGAAAAGCAAATCCGATTACGCAAATCACTTTTTTGGGATGTGCCGGCAAACTCTTTAGACCTGGATAATAATAAAAGACTGATTCTTGAAAGAGTATTTTCCAGGGGTAATATTGAAGAGTTCCGGTCAGTGAACCGGTATTATTCCAGGGAGGAGATCAGGGAAACGGTCAAGCAGATTGGCCATTTGGATAATAAAACAATCCATTTCATTTCCAGAACATACCAAATCAAACCAGACGATTTTAAATGTTACAAAAAGAATCTGTAGATAAAGAAGTTCTTGATTTAATCAGTGCCCTTCAGGGAAAAGACTACCTGAAAGACTTTATTCTTGTCGGTGGAACCGGACTTGCATTGATGACAGGACACAGGAAATCAGATGACATCGATCTGTTTACATCAGAAGATTTTGATGCAGAACATCTTCTGGAGGAGCTTGAATCTGAATTCGGCTTCCGGATGGATTCTTTGGAGAGGAATACAATCAAAGGATATGTAGAAGGAATAAAAGTGGATCTTCTGACTCATAAATATCCAGCCATTGGGAATACAATTAAAGTTGAAAACCTGCGAATCGCATCTATGGATGATATATCTGCGATGAAGGTTAATTCTGTAGCCAATGATGGTACGCGGGTAAAAGATTACATTGACCTGTATTTCCTTCTTGTTGAACAGGATTATAATGTGGAGAAACTGCTTGCCAACTATGGAGCAAAATATTCACAACGAAATGCCATGCATGCACTGAAAAGCCTGGATTATTTTGAAGATGTGGATCTGAATGACTGGCCTGTTTTATTAAGAAGAAAAGACACAAGTTGGGATGATATCAGGAATATTCTGGGCAGAGCCTGTGAGGAGTATATCAAAAAAATTACCTGATAATGATAATAAACATTGAAGAAATCCTCGAATACTGCCTGACCAAACTTCGGGGTCAACGAAAGCATCCCGTACTGCAATCTGAATGAAATAATTGTGACTGTCCCTAATAACGTTTAAAAAATACATACAGCTGACAAAGGAATAGTCACTATTCATACCTGAGCGATTCCACCGGGTTGGTCCGGGCGGTTTTCAGGGATTGCCAGGTCACTGTGGCAAAGGTGATCACCAGGGCAATAAGGATGGTGAGTACGAAGATCCACCAGCTGATTCCGGTCCGGTAGGCAAAACTCTGCAGCCACCGGTGCATGATGATCCAGCCCACGGGACAAGCAATAACAATAGACAGTCCGACCCACCTGAGGAATTCCCTGGAAAGCAGCAAGAATACCGATTGAACCGATGCCCCCATGGATTTCCTGATCCCGATTTCCTTGGTGCGTCTGGCAGCCATGAAAGAAGATAGCCCGAAAAGTCCCAGGCAGGCGATTATGATTGCCACGAGGGCGAAACTCACTATGATCCTGGCTGTTTTCTCATCTCGTATGTATTGTCGGGCAATTCTTTCATCCAGAAAGGAAAATTTAAAATAAACTCCGGGGTAAATGGATTCCAACACTTTTTTGATGTGATCAATGGTTGACTGGACATTTACCGGGGAGATCTTAATCGTTATCTTCGCACGGAAGGGACCCATATAATACCAGAGTGGCTCGATCTTTTCGTGGAGGGATCTGTCATGATAATCGCTGACCACCCCAATAATTTGCACACCACCACCATATTCCTCAAAAAGGTTAGACCCGACCGGGGATTCGATACCGAATTCCCTGACAAAGGTCTCGTTTACAATGATATTCCTTATAGCCCCTGTCCTTTGAGAATCGTCAACCGGACGGTCCCATGAAAAATTCCTGCCGTCTACCATAGGAATTCCCATCACTTCGAAGTAATCAGGATCGATCTGTGCTAACCTGACTTGCCTTTTAGTACCATTTATTTCCCATTCCTGCCAACCGGAGGTTTTGCCAAATTTCCGGTCAGAAAATGTAATACCGATTATCTTTGGATCTTCCATCACCTGATGCCGTATAAACTGCTGTTTGGACAGGTCCCCAGCATGCATATTCTCATAGATACCCCCCAGATCCAGATTGATAACCAGATCTTTGTCGAATCCAAGATCGGTGGTTTTCATATAATGCAGCTGCTTGAGTGTTATCAACACTCCGATGATCAGAATGATCGATATGGTGAACTGAAAGGAGAGCAGGGCCCTTCTTAAGCTAACTGATCCTGGTGCTCTCAACTGTTTCAGTGACAATGAAGCAACAGGCCGTAATAATGTCAAATACCAGGCGGGGTACAAGCCGGAGAGAATGCCCAGCACCAATGCCGATAATACAAATATAACAACGGATACCTTTGCATCAAGGATTGACAGATCCATGTTTGTTGATGCCAGGTTGTTAAATCCCGGAAGAAGCAACTGGACGAGAGTCAGGGCAATGATCATGGAAACAAGTGACATAAGAATGGCTTCTGACAGGAACTGCAGCACCAGTTGCAAAGGGGTGGCTCCTGTAACTTTTCTGATAGCGATCTCCCTGGCTCTCAATGAAGCGCGGGCAGTGGTCAGGTTGATATAATTTATAATCCCGAGCAACAGAATGAATACGGCTATGGTTAAAAACACAGCCAGCAATTTTCGATTACCGTGCCGGCAATAGTTATTTTCGTCACTCAGGACCGGGGAGAAATATACTTCTTTCAGCGGACGCAGGTGATACTTTGTGCGATTCCCGGCTGTATCCAAGTCCATATTTAAATCTTTTTCCATCCGTTTCAGGATCACCTCGTTGATCCTTTCTTCTGCAAAGTCCCGGTTATTTTGCTCCGGAAGCAGTACGTAGGTCATAAAGGAGAGGTCAGGGGACCAGTCATTCAAATATCCCGGTTCACCCCTTTTAAATCCATGGTAGGAGTCGTTATCAAAGGTAGTGAGCAGGTTTACCTCAATGTGGGAATTCTTAAGGTCTTCAAAAACTCCTGTGACAGTCATTCTTTGTTGCCTGAGGTCGGCGAAGCACAGGGTTTTTCCCAAAGGGTCCTGGTCGCCGAATACAGTCCTTGCCGCACTCCTGGAAAGTACCGCTGTATAGGGTTCCTTCAGTGCTGCCTCAGGATCTCCTATCAGGAAATCAAATGAAAAAACCTCGAAAAATGTACTGTCACATATTAAAACGTCTTCAAGCTCGATGAACTTCTCTTCGGTTGAATCGGTAGCCGGTATCATCATACCATGAGTTTCATCCTTTCCCCACCAGGCTGCCAGGCGGACCACATTCTCAACTTCAGGTATATTCTGTTTGATCTCATGACCGGGAGCCGCCCACAAGCCTACCTGGTCTCCAAATTCAAGCCGGTATATTCTGTCGAAGTGTTGGTTGAATTTATCGTAACTCAACTCATATATTGCGAAGAGTCCGATCAGGATGGCTGCTGTGATCCCTGTGGAAAGGCTGATGACCTGGATCAGGGTCTGGACCTTGTTCCTGATCATGTTGCGGAGGGCGGAGATGAAGTAATTTCTGAACATGGCAACTGAAGATTATATCAGGATGCAGATGGTTTGTCTGCCGGGGGAATCCAAGATATATGCCATATCTCAGAATGAATTATTTTACAACAAGTTATGATTTTTCTTCAAGGAAGGGAAATGATTTTTGTATCATTTTGACACAATCATTTGTGTCAGATTGGAACGGGTTTTACCTTTACCTGTGTCGGACCTTGCATTAATTCCATGACCACCGCTCTTCCCAATGGCCGGATCGTGATCATCGACGATGACATCGATGTGCTGAAAACCGCACACATGGCCCTGAAGAAGCATTTCAGGGAAGTGATCACCCTTTATCAGCCGGAGGACATCCTTCATCACCTGGAGGAGGGCGAGGTCGATGTGGTGGTACTGGATATGAATTTTACAACCGGGGCGACTTCGGGCAGGGAGGGCCTGGAATGGCTGAAGAAAATTAAAGAGATAGCCCCATCGGTGTATGTTTTAATGAACACTGCGTATGGGGATATCAACCTGGCAGTGGAGGCCATGAAGAAGGGGGCCATCGATTTCCTGGTCAAACCCTGGACCAATGAAAAACTGCTTGCCAGTGTGAAAAATTGCCTGGACCTGAAGCGTTCCAGGGAAAAGCTGGCCCGGCTGCAGGAAGAGAAAAAAATCCTGGACAAAGACCTGGAACGGGGATATGAAAAGATCATTGCCATGTCCAGGGCCATGAAACCCGTGCTGAAAAGCATTGACAAGGTGGCATCCACAGAAGCCGTCGTGCTGATCCTCGGCGAAAATGGAACGGGGAAGGAGCTTGTCGCCAGGGAGGTCCACCGGAAATCGGAACGCTATGACAGACCCTTTGTGAAAGTGGATCTGGGGGCCGTTCCTGAAACACTCTTTGAATCGGAACTGTTCGGGCATATGAAGGGGGCATTTACAGATGCCCGGGAATCACGTCCGGGACGCCTCGAGATAGCCTCCGGCGGAACCCTGTTCCTGGATGAAATAGGAAACCTGGATGTTACCATGCAGGCCAAATTATTATCGGTGCTGCAGAATAACGAGATCACCAGGATCGGCAGCGCTTCGCCCATACCCATCGATGTACGGATCATCTGTGCCACCAACAGGGATCTGTATCAGATGGTGGAGGACGGGGAATTCAGGCAGGACCTGCTCTACAGAATCAATACCGTGGAAATCACCCTGCCTCCGTTGAGACAACGCTGGGAGGACATTCCCTTGCTGGTCTTTCATTACCTGCAGATCTTCAGGCAAAAGTACCATAAACCAAAACTTGCCGTTGGAGAAGATATATTGGAAGAACTGACAGCATATGACTGGCCCGGAAATATCAGGGAACTGAGGCATGCGGTGGAACGCGCGGTGATCATGGGGAACGGTGAGACACTGACTCTGGAAGACTTCAACCTGGGGAACCGGAGAGCCGGATCCGGGTTGACGGTTACAACAGGAAAAATTGACGATATGGAAAAGGCAGCCATTGCCAGTGCCCTCAACAGGGGTTATAAAAGCATGGACCAGGTGGCCGATGAAGTGGGACTGTCCCGAAGCACACTTTACAGAAAAATAAAAAAATACGGACTTTAACATGCGCTCATCCCGAGTATCCTACCGGCCGGGGACCGTCATCAGGATCCTCATTATTCTGGCAGTGGGATTTTCAGGTATGATCATTTCCGCCACAACCTCCTTCTGGATGGTGGGTTTCTGGCTGGGTATGCTTATGGTGTTGCTGGTGGTGGAACTGATCCGGTACCACGAAAGATCCATCAGGGGGTTAAGGAATTTCCTTCAGTTTATCAGGCAGGGTGATTTCTCCTCGGTAAGTAAGATCGACGAAAAAAACCGGGAATTCCAGGAGGCGTACCAATTCATACTGGATAAATACAGGAACCTGAGAATTGAAAAAGAGGCCAATTACCACTATCTGAAACAGATCATAGAACACGTGAATACAGCCCTGGTATGCCTCCGGGGTGACCAAGGGATAGAGCTGATCAACCAGGCTGCGATGGAATTGTTACAGGTACCGGAGATCAGGGATCTGAACGCACTCACGAAAGTGGACCGGGAGCTGGCGCTCCTGATCGGCAGGATCCGGACAGGGGAAAAAGAGCTGATCCGGTTCATCCGGCACGGGCGGATCATGAAGCTGTCTGTACAGGCTACGGAATTTACACTGGACGGGCAGTTCCATAAGATTATCAGTCTGCAGGATATTAAATCAGAACTGGAAGAGCAGGAGCTGGAATCGTGGCAGAAACTGGTCAGGGTACTGACCCATGAGATCATGAATTCAGCCATCCCAATCACCAACATGGTTTCCATGGCCAGAAGGATCCTGATTCAGGAGGATCACTCGCACAGAAAGATAAAGGGTCTCAGCGATGTGGAGGTTGAAGACCTGATGGAAAGTCTCTCCACGGCGGAAAGCCGGAGTCAGGGATTGGCCAGTTTTGTCCAGGCCACCAAAAGCCTCTCCCGTATACCGGAGCCGAAATTCGATGATATTCCGGTCAAAGAACTGTTCACCAGGATCAGAAAAATCTTTCAAACCGATCCCGGATCGGGATCCTTTAAACTGAATATGGAACTATCCCCGGAAGACCTGGCACTCAAAGCGGATCCGGATCTGATCGAACAGGTTCTGATCAACCTTGTCAGGAACGCCCTGGATGCACTGAAGGGGGTGAAGGACGCAACAATCGACATGAGTGGGTACAAGACCCGGGAAGGTGGGATCATCATTAAAGTTTGCGATAACGGGCAGGGGATCAGCAAGGAGAATCTGGACCAGATTTTTGTTCCCTTTTACTCTACAAAGAAAGAGGGATCGGGCATCGGCCTGAGCCTTTCCCTGCAGATCATGAAACTCCACAAAGGCAGGATCGATGTACAGTCGGAAGAAGGCAAAGGAACCTGCGTTTCCCTTGAGTTCTGAGAAGGGGACATAGATTCAGCAAATTCTTCTCGTAATTTCAAAGCACAATCCAGGGTCATGAACAAGATGTTTGCCCTGGTCGGCATGGACAACCCATCTGCCCTTCATCTACCTGAAATGCGACCCGGAACGGGCCAATGAATTAAGGGAAGAGAAAGAGGCAATCCAGCCCGGTTATCACATAAATAAGGTCATATAGCAGTTGTTTTATACTGTAATTCAAGAATCCCGGCTTTTGTTATGCAGATATGAAGTTGAAGTTCATTTTAGCATAATTTTCTTGATTTGCTCCCAGATTCTATGTAAATTTGAAGTGCGGGTTCAAAAATGCATAGAATGTATATTCGGCGTGAGATTGAAGCTGAGATTTTAAGGGCAGCGTCAGGCTTTCCGGTCCTTACTGTTACAGGTCCTCGTCAGTCAGGGAAAACAACCCTGATCAAACACCTTTTCCCGGAAAAGAATTATGTATCTCTGGAGAATCCGGATAACTATGAGATTGCAAGAAATGACCCCCGTGGTTTCTTAAACAGACATTTGGATGGAGTGATCCTTGATGAAATACAAAGAGTGCCGGAATTACTTTCTTATATACAGGGAATCGTAGATGAACATAATACTCCCGGGATGTTTATTATCTCAGGAAGTAAGCAATTCAACCTGATGAGCGGAATTACACAATCCCTGGCCGGTCGAACCGCAATCTATAAATTGTTTCCCTTTAGTATCTCTGAGCTTGGTTCCCGAAACGAATCAGACATTAACAGAATTCTTTACAAGGGATTTTACCCCCGGATCTGGGATATGGATCTATCCCCGGGCAAGGTCTATGCCGATTATTTTGAAACATACATTGAGCGGGACTTGAGGCAGATCGTCAATATAAAAGATCTGGATAAATTCAGAAGATTCGCCAGGCTGTGCGCGGGAAGAGTGGGCCAGTTATTCATTGCCAGTCATCTGGCCAATGAAATAGGAGTATCGGTACATACCATTAACTCATGGCTTTCTATTCTGGAAACATCCTATGTTATATTTCAACTGCCTCCCTTTCATGCCAATATCAACAAGCGCTTAATTAAGGCACATAAACTCTATTTCTACGATGTTGGTCTGGTATGCAACTTGCTTAGAATTCAACAGCCCGGACAGCTGGAAAACCATCCTTTGAGAGGGGCTTTATTTGAGAATCTTGTTATTGCAGATATTGTAAAATCGCGGAAGCACAAAAGCATGATGGATAACTTCTACTTCTATCGCGACAGCAATCAGAATGAAGTGGATCTGGTGATTGATGATCTGCAAACCCTGGATGCGGTCGAAATAAAGTCTTCCGAAACCTTCAACACAAGCCTTTTAAAAGGATTAATCCATATCAGGAAGGTATTTCCGGAAAAAACCCGTAGGACAGTTCTGTGTTCTGCAGCCCGGCAGGAAATGACTTTTCAAATGCATCAACTCGTTCATTTCATGAACGCTTCCGAGGCCCTGAACAATAGGTAATTGAACCATCAGAGATGAACATCGAAGAGATCCGAGAAACCCGCCTTTCTAAACCAGGTGTCACCGAAAGCTTCCCCTTCGGATAGGATGTGCTGATCTTCAAAGTGATGAACAAAATGTTCGCCCTGGTGGGCCTGGACAACCATCCGCCTTACGTGAACCTGAAATGCGGTCCTGAAAGGGCTATTGAGCCAAGGGAACAATACGAGGGCATCCGGCCCGGTTACCATATGAACAAGGTCATATATATTAGTTGTTTTCTACTGTAAGTTGTCCTGTGGTCAAATGACCTTATTTAATCTTCATCATTTTCATCGTCTGTGTTTGGCTTCTGGTTTTCCATACACAGAAATAGACTCCTGGGGGCAATTCTTCCGCATTCCAGTTAAACTGATGTTTTCCTGCGGATTGCCTTTCCCTGAAGATTTTGATCCTTGCACCAATTTGATTATAGATGGTGATCCGGACGGTTTCGGATTGTTGTAATTGGTAAGTGAATGATATGGAAGTGGTGAATGGATTCGGATACACTATTAATTTTTCATTTATGAAATTAGTTGCTACATGATCAGGTCCCGTAATACTTTCATTTTCGGTAACCCGGTAAATCCTGTTGGCTGCCACATTCATATATTCATCCACATGTCCTGAAGGCCATCTGACGATCAGGGTGTCGACCTGATCAGCATCGCCAAGGCCGAAATGCATACGGGTGTGTGCAAAGGAAAGATTACCATCTACCGGTGTGATTTCCCTTGTCTGTAATACATTCTTGCCAGAAATATCAGCCCTGGCATATATTCTCGTTCCATAGGGTGTTGAACAACCGTATGTATCGATGCAGTTGATCAATACCGAGTTATTTGAATTGCCTTCATTCACATATAACTGATTATGTCCGTTTGGTTCCCACGCATTTCCGATAGTCAGCACATCCAGATCGCCATCATTATCGTGGTCAAAAATTT
>CAYXUD010000133.1:0-42590 GCA_964467775.1 uncultured Bacteroides sp.
GTGAGGATACCACCTACGACATGAGCAGGGACGATTCGGTGTTCATCATTGAACTGAAGGTTGAGACCAGCGCCGGGTGCGTCGATTCGGTGACGGAAACCATCACGGTTTACCCCGTGCCCGATGCCGATTTCTTTGTTCATCCTGTGACCCAGGATTATCCCGACACCACCGTGTACCTCACCAACCTCACCTCTCTGGGCAACTGGTCCTATCTCTGGAATTGGGGGGACGGGTCCCTGGGCGATGTGGAAGAGCCGGGCCAGCACGATTATTTTGAGTACGGGAAATTCGACATAGAGCTGAAAGCATTCAGTCCCTTCTGCCGGGACAGCATCACGCGGCAGATCCAGATATTTCCGCCGCCCCCCATCGCCAGTTTCTGGCCCGACACCATCGGCTGCCCGCCGCTTCTGGTAAGCTTCCATAATGAAAGCAGGTATGCTGACAGTTACATCTGGGATTTCGATGACGGGCTCTTCTCCACTGAAGAGAATCCCACCCATGTTTTCTTCCAGGACAAGGAACACCATGTGAAACTGGCGGCCATCGGGCTGTCGGGAACCGACACCACCGAGATGACGGTCACTGTTTATGAGCCTCCCCAGAGCGAATTCAGGGTCTTTCCGGAGGAGTCGAGGAACCTGAAACAGATCTTCAAGTTCAAGAACCTCTCCATCAATGCCAGTTATTACCTGTGGGATTTTGGGGACGGGAACACCTCGGCCACCTTTGAACCCGAGCATACATACGATGAGGCGGGCATCTACACGGTCAGCCTCTATGCCTGGAGCAAGGAGAATTGCCTGGATACAATGGTGAGGGAGGACTTCATCAGGCTGATAGCCGGCGAGGGATCCTCGGAATTTCCCACTGCTTTTGTATGGAACGGTTCCGGTCCATCAGGAGGGCACTGGGATGACAACACCATCGATAATACGGTATTCCACCCGGCCATGGTCAACGCCAAGAAACTGAAACTGGTGATATATACACGCTGGGGTGAAAAGATCTTCGAGTCCAACGAGGTCTATGTGGGCTGGGACGGCTACATGTCAGACGGCAACCTGGCCAAGGAGGGGGTGTACTTCTACAGGGCCTGGATCACTTACGTGGACGGGACCGAATCAGAAGTCCGGGGCGATATCACATTCCTGCATTAAATATGAAACTGTTTATTCCTCCCAACTACAGATCCATCCTGACCCTGAAGGAGACAGAAAGGGCGATCAAGATGGTAAAGGATTTCTTTGAGCAGAACCTGGCTGCCGAACTGAAACTGAGAAGGGTAACGGCCCCGCTGTTCGTGCAGCGGGGAACGGGGATCAATGATGACCTGAACGGCATCGAAAGGCCGGTCTCCTTCGAGGTGAAGGATATGGAGGGGACCATTGCCGAGATCGTCCATTCCCTGGCGAAATGGAAGCGCATGATGCTGGCCGACTACGAGATTGCCAACGGGTACGGGATCTACACCGATATGAATGCGTTGCGGCCCGACGAGGAGCTGGATAACCTGCACTCGATCTATGTTGACCAGTGGGACTGGGAGAAGATCCTTCACGCGGAAGAACGCACCCTGGACTACCTGAAAGATATCGTGAGGAGGATCTACTCGGTCATCAAGCGGACCGAATTCATCGTTTACGAGAACCATCCGGAGATCTTCCCGACCCTGCCCGAGGAGATCCGCTTCATCCATGCAGAGGAGCTGTGTGAACGCTTCCCGGACCTGACCCCGAAAGAGAGGGAAAATGAGGTTGCCAGGGAGCACGGGGCCATATTCATCATCGGGATCGGGGCCGAACTGCAGGACGGAAAGCCCCACGACGGCCGCGCTCCGGATTACGATGACTGGTCCACCGAAACAGGATACGGCCGCAAGGGCCTGAATGGTGATATCGTGGTCTGGAACCCGGTGCTTGAGACCGCCTTTGAACTTTCGTCAATGGGCATCAGGGTGGATAAAAAGGCCCTTCTCAGGCAGCTGGAGATCCAGGGAAAGACAGAGCGAAAGGATCTGCTGTTCCATAAAAGGCTGCTGAACGGGGAGTACCCGGAATCGGTGGGCGGGGGGATCGGCCAGTCCCGTCTCTGCATGTACTTCCTCCGCAAGGCCCATATCGGTGAGGTCCAGGCAAGCCTGTGGCCCGGCCAGATGCACGACCATTGCCGTAAATCAGGCATCATTCTGATGTAAAGCCCTTCCGTATGCTACTTGTTCTCCTGCTGCTTGCCAGTGTTGCACTGATCATTATATCCACCAGCAGGTTCAGGTTCCACCCCTTTCTGGCGCTCCTTTTTGTGGCGGTTTTCTTCGGACTCTGCTCCGGTATGCCCCTTTCATCCATCGTTGAATCGGTCAATACGGGATTTGGCGGAACCATAGGCCAGATCGGCATTGTCATTATAGCAGGGGTGATCATCGGCACCTTCCTGGAGGAGTCGGGCGGGGCATATGCCATGGCCAGCCGGATCCTCAGGATTACCGGCAGGAAGCAGGTCCCCCTGACCATGTCGATCATAGGGTACTTCGTCTCCATTCCCGTTTTTGCCGATTCAGGGTTCGTGATCCTCACTCCCCTGAACAAGGCACTCTCGAAAGAGGCAAATATATCCCTGGCAGGGTCGGCATCCGCCCTGGTGCTCGGACTGTCGGTCACCCATGTACTGGTCCCCCCCACCCCGGGCCCGATCGCTGCGGCAGGGATCCTGGGAGCGGACCTGGGCCTGGTGATCATGCTGGGGATCATCACAAGCATCCCGGTTCTGGTGGTAGCCTGGCTCTATGCATCGAAGATCGCATCCCGGGTCTACATTGATCCCAATCCCGACATATCACCGGAAGAGATCCAGGAGACCCTGAAGAGGGCCCCCTCCGCTTTCAAATCCTTTATCCCCATCCTGCTGCCCATCCTGCTCATTGTGCTCAAGTCGGTCTCAGATTTTCCGACCACCCCTTTCGGCACGGGGATGACCAGGGAGGTGATCGGGTTCATAGGGGAACCGGTGATCGCCCTGATGATCGGTATCCTGATGGCATTTACACTGCCGGGGAAGCTCGACAGGGATATGCTCTCCACCACCGGGTGGGTGGGAAAGGCATTGCAGAATGCAGCCATCATCATTCTGATCACCGGTGCGGGAGGTGCCTTCGGTATGGTGCTCAGGAATTCAGATTTAGCCAGCGTGATGGGGGAATCCCTGGCGGGGATGAAGATCGGGATCTTCCTTCCCTTCCTGATCGCCGCCGCCATCAAGAGCGCCCAGGGCTCCTCCACCGTCTCCCTGATCACCACGGCTTCGCTGATCGCCCCCATGATGGGGTCGCTCGGCTTCGATACGGATCTGGCAAGGGCAATGATTGTGCTCTCCATCGGCGCAGGCTCCCTGGTGGTATCCCATGCCAATGACAGCATGTTCTGGATTTTCACCCAGATGACCAACATGAAGGTCCAGACCGGGTTCAGGATCCACACGGTGGGAACGCTTGTCCTGGGCGTATCTGCAGCGCTGGTGCTCTGGGGCATGAGCCTGTTCCTGCTGTAGGATCTCACTGATTATTCTTAATTTTGCCAGGTACCAATCCTGCCCGGCATGAAGAGATCAATCAAACTGGCCTTCTGTCTATCCCTTGCATTCCTGCCATGGATGGTTCATCCGGCATCGGCACAGGAGGCGCTTTCAGCCCGTGACCTGCTGGAACTGAAATCTGCAGGAGGCCTCCAGCTAAGCCCTGACGGAACCGAGGTCATTTACTCGGTATCAACGCCCAGGGGGCCCAATGAGGCACCGGGAGGTGCCCGGACCTCCTGGTTCAGGATGAAGCTGGAGGAGCTGGTTCCCCTCCCCCTCTTCCCTGACAGCTTCGTGATCTCCACCCCGCAGTACACTCCTGCCGGGAGCCACATCGGGTTCCTGCATGCGGAGGGCGATAAGCCACAACAGGTCTGGATCACGGGGATTGCTGGAGGGGAGATGACCAGGCTCACTGATGCCGGGGGGGGTGTATCCTTCTTCAGGTGGCACCCGGGAAAAAATGCCCTGGCCTACCTTTCCGAAACACCGGAAACTGAAAGAGAGAAGGAGCTCAGGGAGCGCGGTTACGGTTTTATCTATTATGAGGAGAACCTGAAGAGTACCAACCTTTTCATCTCCCACTATGACGAGAGATGGAACAGGATTGCAGAGAGGCAGCTGACCCGGGGGGTGAACGTCTGGGATTTCGAGTGGAGCCCCCCGGGAGGGCAGATTGCAGCCAGCATCTCCCCCGGGAACCTCATAGACCAATGGTACATGTTCCGCCGTATCTGCCTGGTCGACCCGGAAACAGGCGAGCGGGTCCAGGTCTCCGGGAATGAGGGGAAGCTGGGGAATTATGCCTTCAGCCCGGATGGAACCCGCCTGGCATACGCCGCATCCCTGAACCTGAATGACCATGCAATCAGCCAGGCTTACGTGGTTGAACTCTCCGGCGGCCCTGTCACGAACCTGACCCCGGAGGGGCTCAGGGGCCACATCAGCTGGGTGGATTGGAGAGACAACAGGCATCTCCTCTACTACTCCGAGGAGGGTGTCTGCCCGAAACTCTGCACCGTGCCGGTCACCGGGGGCAAGCGAAAGGTGCTGCTGGATGCGTCCGAAAGCGGGATCGTCTTCAGCACTCCCAGGTTTACAGGGGATTTCAGGCAATTCGTCTTCACCGGATCAACCCCGTCCGATAAGATCAACCTTTACTGCTGGGACGGGAAAGGCGAACTGCGCCAGCTGACCTGGCTCAATCCTGAACTGGAGGAGAAAGCCCTGGGCAGGCAGGAGGTGATCCGCTACAAAGCCCGGGATGGCCAGGAGATCGAGGGACTCATGATCCATCCGGTGGGATACCGGGAAGGGATGAGTTACCCGCTGATCGTTTACGTGCACGGGGGACCTGAATCGCACCACTCCAATGACTGGCTGAGCAGCTACTCCTGCCCCGCACAGGTCATGGCAGGAAAGGGATACCTGGTCCTCTTCCTGAACTATCGTGCCAGCACCGGTTACGGGATCGACTTCGCCATGGAGGGATTCATGGATCCTGCCGGAAAGGAGTTTGATGACATTGCCGACGGCATCGAGTGGGCCGTGAGCGAAAAGGGGGCCGACCCTGACCGCGTGGGTATGGCGGGCGGCTCTTACGGCGGGTATGCTTCCGGCTGGTTCGCCACCTACTATACCAGATATGTAAAGGCGGTCTGCATGTTCGTGGGGATCAGCGATAATATAAGCAGGCGGGGAACCACCGACATCGCCTTTGAGGAGCTCTATGTGCATTCGGGCAAACCGCTGGAGGAGATGTGGATGGAGAGCCTGGAGCGCAGCCCTGTCTACTGGGCCCACCAGAGCAGGACGGCGACCCTGATCTGCGGAGGCGCGGCCGACACCCGCGTGCATCCTTCGCAGAGCCTGGAGCTCTACCGCCGGATGAAGATGAACAGCCATCCCGCTGTACGGCTGGTGCAGTACCCGGGCGAGGGTCACGGGAACCGCCGGCAGGTGGGGCAGATCGATCTGTGTTACCGGCAAATGGCATGGTTCGACTGGTACGTGAGGGACCTCAGGCCCCTGGATGGCCCCATGCCGCCGCTTGATATCAGCGACCTGTACGGGCTGGACTGGCATTACTAGCTCAGGATATTAACCTCGTCGCTGAAAACCTTTGCAAACAAAGGTTTGTAGGCTTCCTCGGTTAATATCCCTTCGCAAAAACGCCTCTCTGATAGATGGAAGGGAGAATAGGGCCGGCATAGTGCTGAAATTAACGAAATACTGCTATTTTTGAGGCATCTCATTATTTCAAACAAGTCCGATACTACCATGAAAAAAGCACTCCGGATCTATACGGCCGCCGCGTTGTCGGCGGCGATCATCCCCGTTTTCTCCTGTTCACAGGCTGATCCGTCCCTGGAATGGATCTCTGTATCGGGAAACCATTTCGTGAACGAATCGGGCAAAACCATTGTCTTTCGCGGATTCAACATCAGGGATCCCCACGACCTGGAGAGGGAGGGGCACTGGGGAAAGGCCCATTTCCAGAAGGCCAAAGAGTGGGGAGCCAACGTGATCCGCTTTCCGGTCCATCCCGGGGCATGGAGGGAACGCGGCCAGGAAGGTTACCTTCAGCTGCTGGACACGGCGGTGGCATGGGCCAATGAGCTTGGCCTCTACCTGATCATTGACTGGCACTCCATCGGCAACCTGAAGCAGGAGAAGTTTCAGCACGAGATGTACGCAACCACGATGGAGGAGAGCTGTTCTTTCTGGGACAAGGTCTCGGCCAGGTATGCGGACCAGCCGGCAGTGGCCATGTATGAGCTGTTCAATGAACCGACCGTATCCGGACCCGGATTCGGGGAGATGAGCTGGGCAGAATGGAAAGCGATGAACGAGGAGATGATAGGCATTATCCGCGCGAATCACCCGCGATCTGTGATCCTGGTGGCGGGATTCAACTGGGCCTATGACCTGACCCCGGTCAGGGAGGAACCCATCGATGCGGAGGGGATCGCCTACGTCAGCCATCCCTATCCACAGAAAAGGGAGGCTCCCTGGGAAGGGCAATGGGAAGAGGACTGGGGGTTTGTGGCCGCTTCCTATCCGGTGATCCTGACGGAGATCGGGTTTGCGCTGCCCGGGGAAAAAGGGGTCCATATGCCGGTGAAAGGAGATGAAACCTACGGGAAGGCCCTGGTCGAGTTTGCCGCTGAAAGGGGTATCTCCTGGGTGGTCTGGTGTTTCAGCCCTGACTGGGCCCCCTTTATGTTCACCGACTGGGATTATACCCCCACAAGGCAGGGTGCATTCTTCAGGAGCGTCCTGACAGGAGAGTAATCCCCTGCCTACAGTTGTTCTTTGAGCTTCCGGAGACCTTCCAGGTTGCGTTCCAGCACAGGGCGGATATCCTCCCCTTCGGTGTGGCCGAGGATCCCGATCGGACCGCTGTACCCCGAAGCCACGATCATCCTGAGCATCTCCAGCTCCCTGTCCCCTTCACCCAGGGTGATGATCTTCGGCCCTTCCGCCCTCATCCCGTTGATGTTGATGGCCGACAGGTAGGGCAACATCAGGTCAAGGAGCTCCCCGAAACGGTCCATCTGCTGGTGCCCGTGGTGGAAATTGTAGACGATCTTCACCCTGTCCGAACCCAGGGCCTCGATGATCCGCACCTGGTTCTCCGGTTCCCCGAACCAATCCCCGTGGTTATAGAGGGCTATGGTGCAGCCGATCTGTTCAGCCCTCTGCAGTACCCCGGAGAGGATCCCCACAGCCCTGCTGAGCTTCGCTGAATCGGGCAGGCCTTCGAAAACCCCTGCAGGGAAGCTCACCCACAGTTCCGTTTCTGTCCCGGTCTCCTCCAGGATCCCCAGGACCTTCCGGCCGGCTTCATTGAGGATCTCCCCTTCGGGGGGATCGATCCAGAGCCACACCGCGCGGAGATCGATCCCGTACCGTTCCAGCATTCCGATCTCCTCCCTGAAGGAGGGAATATGTTCATCGCGGTAATCATAGGCAAACTGCGAGAACCCCAGCTCACTGAGCATGACGGCCCTCTGCTCCGGCGTCCGGTGGCCGGCATCGAAGGGAACGATGCACCATGCAATCAGGTTCTCCCTGGAAAAGAGGTCGGGGGCCTGCTGCCTGCCAGGTGAACCGCAGCCGGAAAGATGGATCATCACGGTAATGGTAATAAAGAGTTGCAGAATTCTCATATGATCAGGGTTTCAGTCGTCAGCGAAGTACCTTCCCAGCTGCCCTATGATCGCCTTTCTCACTTCCAGCGGGTCGATGATCCCGTCATGCGAATAGACCACCTTCCCCCCCGGGGAAACCAGCATGGTATAGGGCAGGTTGCCCTGCCAGCGGGGATCAACAGCCTCGAAGAAGGCATCCCTGTCGGCGGACCCGTACAGGTAGTTCCTGAATGCAGCCTGGTTCTTTTGCAGGAATTCGATCACCTTCTCTCTTTTGCCAGGTTGATCCAGGCTGATGGAGACCACTTCAAAATCCCTGTTCCCGTACATCCTCTGCATATTTACCAATTCGGGGAACTCAATGACACAGGGACCGCACCAGGTTGCCCAGACATTGACCAGGCGGAGCTTCTCCCCCTGGTTTCCCAGCAGGGCCTTCACCCCGGGGAGATCCACTTCATCCACCTCCACCGGCCTGTTCGCCCAATCTGCATCCAGCTTCTTCCTCCATTCTATCTTTGATCTCCATTTCATGGAACAACCGAAGGCCTTGGTGGTCTCGACGGGCACCTGTCTGCCTGAAAGCAAAGCCTCGATGGCATTCCTGGCATCATGGCTCGACGGCTCCCGGTAGGGATCCTCCATATCGTCGATCCGGCCTCTGTAGCGAAGGATCCTCTCCCTGTCGAAGATGAAAACGTGGGGCGTGGCTTTCGCTCCGTAAGCCATGGCCACCTCCTGGGTATCCCCGTCATAGAGGTAGGGATAACTGAAGGACCTCTCAGCCGCCCTGATTTTCATCTCCTCGAAACTGTCGCCCAGGTCGGAGTAGCCCAGCTCCTCCAGGCACACTGCCCGGGGATGGTTGGAGGAGATCGCCACAAGCTGCATCTCCGAAGGCTGGTAATCCGAACTCAGCTTCCCGATCCTCTCCTCATAGGCCTGGGCCGTGGGACAGTGGTTGGCCGTAAAAACAATGGTCAGCACCTCGGCCTGACTGAAACTTTGAAGGGAATAGCTCTTCCCGTCAACACCCTGCAGTTCAAAATCGGGGGCCTTCTTCCCGATGGAGAGCGTTTCCGGTTCATCCGCATGGATGATTGCTGCCGTGGCAAGAAGGCAGCACAACATGATGATCTTCTTCATAAGCAATATTTCAGAGCGTTAAAACCTGCTATTCAACCGTCTGATCCAAAGGCATGCCCAGTTTTTCGTAAAGGCGTCTCCTCCCTGCCTTATCCCCGGCCAGCACCGCCCGGGCATGATTGGCCACCTCGACAGCCACGCTGCGGGGGACCACCACGACCCCATCCCCGTCAGCCACCACCACATCACCGGGGCATACCAGTACCCCCCCGATGGAGAGAGGCCGGTTGACCGATTCAAGCTCGTTGCGCCCCGGCCTGATGCCCCGCCCCTTTTCACGCAGGTAGAGGGGAAACTCCTCCAGTGCCACCTCATCCGTGTCGCGCGAGGAGGCATCTGTCACCACCCCCACCGCACCGTGGTCCTTCCAGGTCAGCACATTGTTGGAGCCAATGGACCCGATATCTTTCTCCTCCACATCATCTATGACGATCACCACTCCCTGGTGGATCAGCGGCACGAAAGCCTCGGAGGAGAATGCATTGTAAAAATTGCCTTCCCACTGCCTGAAATCCTCCCCGGGCCCGGGACGGTCAGGCCTCTGGGTGGGGACATAGCGCACCGTCAGTGCAATCCCCCGGATGATGTGTGATAGGGACCCCCAATCCACCCATGACGGGTGAATGGAGGGATCCACCAGCCCCTGGCCGGGCAGTCCGGCCATGTCCATGCCGTCGGAAACATCGGCCACGCGCAACCCCTTGTAGAGTTCGAGGAGTTCCAGGTCCTCGGCCTCGGTGTACCATGATGATCCGATGAAATTCACCCCGTGCTTCAATTCGGCCACATCGGCCCTCTGTGCCTGCACGGAGATGGAAAGTGCTGCCACCAGGGCAGCCATGGAACAGTGTCTCATATGAAAGGTTTTAGTAGATGATCAGTTTATCTCTTGTTATCATATCATTCCAGGTGTGTACCACCATGTAGGTGCCGGGTGACAGGTGGCCTGTGCCGATCACCGCCCGGCCGGTATAATGATCTTTTGCTAGAAGTTTTCCGCTCAGGTCCAGGAGCTTCACCTCCACGGGATCGGGGAGCAGGCATTCAACACACAGCAGCCCGTCACTTGGATTGGGGTAGATTGAGACGGCGTCCTCCAGGCTCCCGGGGTGAACCGACTGGGGCGCAGTCACCGTAATATCCAGGGCCCCTGCCAGGTCCCCTTCCGTCCACCGGGCCTCGATCCGGGCCGATCCGGCCCTGCGGGCTATGACCATGTTCCGGAGGGTGTCCAGCCCGATGGCCATGGCCGTATCGGTAACATAGAAACAGTACCCTTTATCAGTGGCCTCCTCAGGAAGGACCTCCACCTGGAAACAGAGGGTATCCCCCACCATCATCTCTGCCTGGGAGGGTATGATGGCAATATTGGTCACCGGCACATACCCCGGGCAGTTTTTAGGGTCAAGGATCGGCTCGATGCCGGTGCCGCCTCCTGAACAAACCCCGCAGCTGTCGATGTACGCACCACCTCCGGCCTCCCCGCTGCAATCCATCCCGGCAGTGACAAACTTGGAGAGCAGCCTGATGTAACTGACCTGGTAGCCACAGCTGTTTTCGGTGACTGACCAGGAATTCAGCGGCCAGCTGGTATTGAAATCCTTGTATGATTTCTGGTCAGGCTGGCCCCTGGGAGGGGTGATCGATTCTGAATTACAGAGGGAGTTGTTGTAGGTGGAGCCGCAACCGGAAGGACAGCAGCCATCCCAGTCGTACTGAGGATTGGGCCCCCCGGTCAGGAATCCCGGTGCGGGTCCGTAGGTGGAGGTGCCCACCCTGTCCCAGAGCGGACTCCCGTTTGTGAACCAGGAGTGGTAGAACTCGTTTACTCCGTGGTCCGCACCGAATCCGTACATGTTCGACAGGTAGACCATGTTCAGCGGGTTCACACCGTGAAGATAGTGGATGTATGCCTCGGCCGCTTCCCTGGCCAGCCCCTCAATCCCTTCCGCCAGATCGTAGGAGATCAGGTTGTAGTTCATGCTTCCCTGGTTCGATTTGGTCCCGTTGCTCCCCCAGGTGTAATCCTTCATATAGGCCAGGTATGGATCCAGGTCATTCACATAACCTGGCAGGTTATAGGTTCCGCTGACCACCGCGTTCCTGTATACAGCCCTGATATCATTCTGAACCGACGGCGTGCCCCCGTCAATGGCGGTGTAATAGAGCAGCACCTCCTGGGTCTGCGCCTCAAAGGGATAGGCAAACCCGCTGTACTGGTAAAGCCTGGCCTCCCTGTAATGGTCATCGAAATAGTCCCTGAACGCTGCCTCCCCGGTCTCCCTGAAAAGGTAACAGGCAGCTTCCAGCCTCGCCATGGCCCTGCCATAATTGTCGGTCTCCTGCTGTCCGGCACCCAGACCCTGCGATCCATGCTGGGAGCTGTTGTTGTAGAACAGCGAATCGGGGTGCGACACGCCCCACTCATACGCCAGCAGTGCCCTGTCCAGGAGCGTGTCGGCATAATCGGTCAATCCCGTTGCCCGGTATACCCTGGATGCGATGGCAAAGGCACCTGCCGTGTTCAGGGTGGCTGAAGTGTTCGGCGGACCGTAATAGCTTGGCCCTGTGGCTGAAGAGGGCGGGCTGCCGCCCGCCTCCCCCACGATGCTCAGCACGCTCCCGCTGGCCTGCTGCATCCTCAGGAGATGGTCGATGCCCCAGATGGCCTCATCCAGGATATCGGGCCTCCCGTTCCCTGATTCTGGGATGTTGCAGTCATCCCCCCAGGCATCCGGTTTCTCCAGATAGGCTTTCATCATTTCCACCACGTAATTGGCAGTCCAGCTGGTGTACTTGTTATAATCCCCGGCATCGTACCAGCCCCCGCTCAGATCCTTTTCCGTCCCGGGGTTGGGCTTGTCGAAGAACGACCGGCAGTTGCAGTCCTGAAGGTCGCCCACATGGCTGGCTTCATCGGCCCAGGCCGAACCTGCATACCGGGCCTCCTTCCTGAACCCCGCCCGCTGGTAGAAGAAGGTCCGCATGGCCTGCCTCAGCACCTCGTTATAGACGTTGGGGGCGATCACGAAATCGTAGGACCTGAGGCTTAGCTCCTCATCAAGCACATAGTACGTCCCCGTTCCGGTAACAGGGGTGAATTCAAAATGGAAGACGCGATCCCCTGAAGAGGGATCGGTTTGCCCGTCGGCCCACCGGGTCCGTTCTGCCCTGTAGACCGTATCCCCCGTCGTTGCATTCACCACCGCATACCAGGATCCCGGCTCAAAGGACTCATCCGCATCAAATCCCTCCACGGGATCCCTCAGTACAGCCACCTTACGTGAACCGGGGAGGTACCCGAACTGGTCCACGACAATGTATTTCGACAGCTCCTGTGCCATCGAGCCGGTATCCGGCAGCAAAAAGAGCACTGCCAGCACCATCGGCCTGATTGTTCTTTGCACCATTTGAATTGTGTTACTTTCAATTATCTGACCACCCCCGGGTCGGTGAACCCGTCGGATGCGTCCCTGACCGTTGTTGAGAAGGAGTAGAAGACAGCCCCCTCCTCCCCGGCCTGGAACCAGTGCTTCGATCCAGGCTCAATCACCAGGGTGTCCCCGGGCTCCAGGATGATCTCATTCCGCATGGTGTAGAGGTGCTCCTTCCCTTCTACCAGGAATCCTCTCTCCATGGTATCTTCTCCCGGGAGATAGAACCTGACCTCCCCCCAGTAAGCCCTGATGACCTCCTGTTTCCCGGGATCCTGCCCGAAGGGGGAATGCCAGTGCTCCGGCTCTGTCTGGTCCGGGGTCATGACCAGGATCCTCCCGGCCATCCGCCCGGTTTCGAAGATGGTCAGCAGCTGCAGCCCCTCCACCCGGATGTTCCCCAGGCCAAAATCCACCACCTCTATCCTCTCCCGTTCAGCGGCCTGCAGAGGGATCCCCGACCTGACCAGCAGGTCGGCCGCTGCACGCCGGGCAGCCACATATTCCTCCCCCGTGATCACCCCAGCTCCAGGTACCTGGTCAGTATCTCCTTGCCCTTCCTGATCTCATCCCTTCCCGAAGATTCAATGCCCCACCACCCGGTATAGCCCGCCTCCCTGGCCATCCCGATCATCCTGGCCGAGAGCTCCTCGGTGGGCTGGTTGCGGTAGGACATCCCCTTTGCATAGGGGAGCATCTTCTCCAGGTATTCCACGTTGTCAAAATCGGGCCCGGGCCTGCGCCAGTCGGGATAGCTCCCGAAAAGCGGGTGGTCCACCTGCTGCATCAGACGGACCATCCAGTCAGCATCGTTTGAGACACCGCCATGGTTCTCGATCAGCACATTGATCCCGGCCTGCGAGGCATACTCCAGCAGCATCTGATAGGAATCAACCGCCCATTGAAGGCTCTCCTCCCTGTCATACTCCTCCCTGCTCCTGCAGTTGGTACGTATTGAATGACATCCCAGGTAGTGGGCAATATCGATCCATTTGCGGTGGTTGATGCCGAACTGTTTTCGCTCCTCCTGGTCCGGGCAACAGGGGTCGCCCTCCGAATCAACCATGATCAGGACCATGGTGACACCATACTCTCCTGCATTCTCTTTCAGCATATTCAGGTAGTCCACGTGGGGCACCTCGAAAAGGGTGTTCACAAACTCGATCCCGCCGATATCGAACTCTTCCCTGGCAACGCGAGGGAAATCAAGGGTTTTCCACAGCCCGTCCCGTATCTCCTGCACGAGGGCCCACTGGGCAATCGATATATCATCTTTCGCAGGCATGACAGGTGTGGCAATCGCAGGCGAAAGCGCCTCTTTCCCCGGTTTTGGGGTGCATGAGCCCAGGAGGGCGGGGGCTGCCAGCCCGGCCACACCCGCCGCCACCGACCGCCCCATGAATTCACGTCTGTTCAGATTTTTCATCATCAAAGCTTCTATGGTTGGTAATACCTATTCCTTACTAACCCACTGGTTTGCTAACGCTCGCACAGCGGACAACCTGACTATTGACTCTCCTCGCAGCAAGCTGCGAGGAACCTTTAGACAAAGTCAATCATCGATTAATTTCTTGTTTTAATTGTGCTCGCTAACCCCGAAGCAGAACTTCGGGGAACCGAGCCTGCGAGCTCGGCGCAGCCAACCTTCAGCTCGGCAGCCAATGCGCTCGCGTAATTCCCCTACATCTCCCATCCTTCCCTGTACTCCCGGGTCAGGTACTGGTTGGCCTCAGCCATATTGGTGATCCTGATATTCTTCGGGTCATAGATCACCTTCTGCCCGGACCTGAGTGCCACGGCACCGAGAAGTATGGTTTCAGTGACAGGCCTGGCCCTGAGGAAGGTCCCGGGGGACTCCTCCCCTGCCTTGAAAGCATCGATCCAAGCACGCTCGTTCCGGGTCACATTCTCCTCCTGCGGTTCAGCGGAACCGGTGTACTCGATCATCCTCTTTTCCGGCAGGAGCCTCGGGTTTCCGCAGTGGAAGGAAGCCAGGATCTTTCCGCTTTCACCCACGAACATCATGCCTTCCCTGGGCAGCTCCCCTTTGTCCATATCCAGCTCTTCGGGTGTCCTCGGCTTCATCCCCCCGTCGTACCACAAAAGCTTGAAGGGCGGCAGGGACTCCTGCTCCGGAAAGTCAAACTCCACCATGCACGAATGGGGAAAGGCCACGTTGTTGTGTTCACCACGGCTCACATTATCCCTGATGATGCAGGTGGTGGTCCCGTATGCCCTGGCACTCAGCGGGGCGGTATTGATCCCGAATCTCAGGAAGAGGGGCCAGAGGCTGTAGTGCCCCATGTCTGCGATACTCCCTCCCCCGAAATCATACCATCCCCGGAAAACCGCATTGGTATAGTTGGGATGGTAGGGCCGGTCCGGCACCGGTCCCAGCCACAGGGGCCAGTCAAATCCATCCGGCACCGGGGGAGCCTCCTGTGGATTGGCAGTCCACTGCGGCCATACCGGGCGGTTGGACCAGTTGTGGATCTCCTTCAGCTTGCCTATGGCACCCTCCAGGATCCAATCCAGCGCCACCTGGAGACCGCTTCTGTCACTCCACGCAAGCAGGTGGGTGCTCACCCCTGTCTCCCTTGCGGTCTCGATGGTCCTGAGTGCTTCATGCATCCGGTTGGCAATGGGCTTGTGGATCACCACATGCTTGCCTTTTTTCATCGAGGCAATGGAGACCGCTGCATGAAGGTGGTCTGGGGTCATGACCTTCACCGCGTCAAAATCCTGCTCTTTTCCCAGCAATTCCCTGAAATCGTTGTAGGAGGCACAACCCTTGTACTTCTCCTTCCCCCTTTTCTTCGCATAGAATTTCTCCACCAGTTCCAGGCCCAGGTCCCTTCCACCGGGGATACCCTTCAGGCCCTTGCCCCAGGCAGGCTCCCCAAGGGCCTCCCGCATGGTGTCCCGGATCCCGTTCAGGGACCAGTCCACATAGTTGGTGCTGAATTTATTGGGGTCGCAGACCGAGGTGATCTGCACATCCTCATGCCGGATCAGGCTGGCCATTTCACGGATCCCCTGGGTCCCGCACCCAATATAGGCTACATTCAGTTTATCACTGGGGGCAACGTGCCGGCTGCCTCCCAGGACATGTCCAGGGACAATGGTGAAGGCCGTGGCTGCCGCCGTGGTCCCCACAAATTCCCTCCTGGTGATTTTGTTTTTCGGTTTCATGGTTCCGGTTGGTTTTAGCTTTAAATTTAATCATTTACTGGTTTCGTCCATCCTTTTATCCGAATCAATTGGATTCTCTGTTGTGACGAAAGCCAGATTGAATGTCTCTATTTTTTATATTAGCGGTTCAGCCTTACCAAAGAAAAACAACCTATGAAAACATGTCTCCTTATCATCTTCATGCATACCCTGGCTCTGGCCTCTCCTCTCCGTGGGAGTGAAAAATCCAGCTGTGAGAAATGGCAGGTGATCGATCTTCCGTTCAGGGTGAAGGAAACACCCCCGGCGCCCCTGGACATCACTTTCGGGGCAACGCTTCGTCATAACAGCGGCCAGCTCCTTGATGTCCCCGGTTTCTATAATGATGACCGAACCTGGGTGATCCGGTTTTGTCCTTCCGAGGAAGGAGAATGGAGTTACACCACCTACGCTTCCCTGCCGGAACTTTCAGGGCTGACCGGTGTAGTGGCGGTACTGCCCGGTTCCAATAAGGATGAGCATGGACCTATCTCCGTATCGGCCGGTAACAGGAGCAAACTTGTTTATCAGGACGGCACCCCCTATTTCCTGCTTGCATTCGAACTGGACTGGCTTTTTGCGCTGGACCTGGACAATCCTCAGGATATCCCCAGGACCAGGGAGATCATTTCACATATTGCTGAAAACGGATTCAACCAGGTGATCATGAATGTCTATGCCTACGATGCCGACTGGGGGGACCGTGCCAGTATTGCCCCCGGGCATAACTTTGCACGCCCCGGTGGATTCCCCTTTGGAGGGACGAATCAATCCCCCGATCATTCCCGGTTGAACATAGATTTCTTTAAGCACCTGGACAGGGTGATCGCCCACCTGGATGAAGAAGGGATCGTCGCTCACCTGATGATATATGTCTGGAACAAACAGGTGAACTGGCCGGAACCGGGATCCCCCGGAGATAACCGCTACTTCGACTATGTGGTAAAGAGATACCAGGCCTATCCCAACCTGGTCTGGGATATTTCGAAGGAGGCTCTGGGATACGGGCACAACGAGATCGGGTATATTACGGAGCGGATCGAGCGGCTGAGGAGCCTGGATGCGCACGGGCGGCTGCTGACCGTACACGACTATGCCTATTGTGACAGTGAACCCGGGAGGGTGGATTTTATCTCCATCCAGGAATGGAAGCCGAACATCTATGATGCGATGCGGCATGTCATGAATCGTCATCAGAACAAGCCGGTGTTCAATATTGAGCACGGTGGTTACGAAAAGACCATGCATTCCATCTTTGACGGGGCGTATAACGACCCTCTGGCATGCCTTGACCGGAATTACAGGATTGTCTTCTCCGGAGCCTATTCGACCTACTACTGGCAGAACAGTTCATGGTATGAAGTAGTCTACAATCCATCTGACCTGGAACCGGAACAGCGTCCGCATCTCTCCTATTATAAATACCTTGCCCGATTCTTTAAAGAGCATGATTTCAATTCACTGGTTCCCCTTCAATCCACCTTTCACCCATTCTGCCTGACTGATCACGCCACCAGATACCTGTTCTACCTGACCAGCGGCATGATCTCCATCTCGGGATCACTCGGCGAGCTTGCGGGGAAAACAGTCAGGATCAGGTGGTTCGACCCGCTTTCCGGGAGATACCTTCTGTCCGGTTCGAAAAGCTTCATCCAGGGTACCTGGCTGGGGATAAGAAAGCCTGCAGAGATAACCAGCCCGTTCTGCATAGCCATCCTGGAAATTATCGCCGGATCCTGAATTTCATCTGTTGATTTTTATTGCTAAATTGGGAGACGATTTTTCTGTGAACAGAGATAATAACTTAACTAAAATCAATTTCATTATGAGCAAAGAAAAAGGAAGTGGTTTCTCGAGAAGGTCGTTCCTGGGTACTACTGCGGCTGCAACCGCCGGATTTACCATCATTCCCAGCCATGTGGTCAGCGGGCTGGGGCATATTGCCCCCAGTGACAAACTCAACATAGCCGGAGTGGGCGTCGGAGGCATGGGCCGTTCTAACCTCAGGAACATCAAGGACCAGAACATCGTTGCACTCTGCGATGTGGACTGGAAATATGCCAAAACCTGCTTTGACGACTATCCCAAAGCCAAGAAGTACTGGGACTGGAGAAAGATGTACGATGAAATGGGCAAGGAGATAGACGCTGTGGTGGTGGCTACGGCCGACCACACGCATGCCCTGGTGGCATCCCACGGAATGACCCTGGGCAAGCACGTGTATGTGCAGAAGCCCCTTACCCACTCGGTCTATGAATCGAGGCTGCTTACCAAACTCGCAGCAAAACACAAGGTGGCCACCCAGATGGGGAACCAGGGATCCTCCGGGGAGGGTGTCAACCTGACCGTTGAATGGATCCTGAATGGCGAGATCGGCGAGGTGACGAAAGTGGAGGCCTTCACCGACCGTCCCATCTGGCCCCAGGGGCTCAATGTCCCCAAGGAGAAGATGCCGGTTCCCGACACTCTGAACTGGGACCTCTTCACCGGCCCGGCAGTCATGAACGACTACAATGCCATCTACACCCCGTGGAACTGGCGGGGCTGGTGGGATTACGGGACCGGTGCCCTGGGTGACATGGCCTGCCACATCCTGCATCCCGTATTTGTGGGCCTGCAGCTCCAGTACCCGACCAGGGTCCAGGGAAGCTCCACACTGCTGCTTACCAAGTGCGCGCCCAATGCACAGATGGTCAGACTGACCTACCCGGAACGCAAACCTGCCGCCAAGGTGAAATTCCCGGAAGTGGAGGTGACCTGGTACGACGGCGGGCTGCAGCCCATGAAGCCTGATGGATGGCCCGCAGGCAAAGACATGAACGATGCGGGGGGCGGCACGCTGTTCCACGGAACCAAAGACACCCTGATATGCGGCTGTTACGGGAAGGATCCATGGCTGCTTTCAGGCAGGGTGCCCGATGCCCCCAGGGTAAGGCGCAGGGTGGAAACAAGCCATGAAATGGACTGGGTGAGGGCCTGCAAGGAGAGCCCGGAGAACCGGGTGGAGACCGCATCTCCATTCAGAGAGGCCGGACCCTTCAACGAAATGGTGGTCATGGGCGTGTGCGCTGTCCGCCTGCAGGGACTGAACAAGGAGCTTGAATGGGACGGGGAGAAGATGGAGTTCACCAACATCGGGGATGATGAGAAACTGAGGATCTGTATCGAGGACGGCTTCGAGATCCACGACGGTCACCCCACTTTTGACAAGAACTGGACCGACCGGTTCTCGGCCAGGGAGTTCGCAAAGGAACTGGTGAAGCATACCCCGAGGGAAGGCGGATGGGAACTCCCCGGCATGCCTGCATAACTGAAGTCGAACCAATAAACCGATATCCAATGAAACAGTTAATCTATCTGATTGCAGCCATTCTGTTCCTTGCTTTTGCCGGATGCACCTCCAGGCCCAAGACCGAGGGCACACCGGCGGAAGCTGAAGGTGAAGAGGAGGTTGCAGTAGCCGATAACACCCTTACCGATAAGGAAAAGGCGGAGGGCTGGATCCTGCTGTTCGATGGCGAGACCACCGATGGATGGCGCGGATACAACAAGGAGGCTTTCCCCGATACCGGCTGGTATGTGGAGAATGGAACGCTCCACTGTATCCACTCCGGGCTTGGGGAGGCCGGCCTGGGCGGGGACATTATCTATGATAGGAAGTTCTCCGATTTTCACCTGAAAGTGGACTGGATGATCGATTCCGGGGGCAATTCCGGGGTTTTCTACCTGGCCCAGGAGATCCCGGGCAAGCAGATCTGGTATACCGGTCCCGAGATGCAGATCCTTGACAATGAGTCCGGCCACGTGGATAACACACTTGGAAAGGACGGGAACCGCAGGGCAGGAAGCCTTTATGACCTGATTCCCCCGGATCCCCAGAATGCCAGGGGACCCATGCAGTGGAACAGCTTTGAGATCATGTCCTACCAGGGAACCATCGTCTACTACATGAACGGTGAGAATGTGATGGAGTTCCACCTCTGGACCCCGGAGTGGAACGAGATGATCAAGAACAGCAAGTATCCTGAGTTCAATCCCGACTTCGCCAATGTGGCCAGGGAGGGGTACATCGGGCTGCAGGACCACGGGAATGCGGTCTGGTTCAAGAACATCAAGCTCAAAGAGTTGTAAATACCATCAGGGGATGTTTTCGCGAGAAGGCATCCCCTGAATAACCTAACCTCTTCTGAAACGGCCATCCCGGGCGGGATGGCCGTTTTTCAGCAGTCCAGGGAAGGGGATGGCAGACCCCGGGGCTGCAGATTCAGGGTACCGTTTTCCCCGCTGAACCTCTCTTTGTCACCACAGGCTCCGGAATCCGGTATCCTTGCGCAAAGGGAGAGAAATGAATATCCATGAAAACGCCCCGTGAGACTTTTGCAGCGACCATCAGGCTGGAGCCACCCGGGCAGGGCAGCATGGTGCCCTTATGGGAGCTGGAGTTCCATGGCTGGGAGCTTTTTGCGGGGCGTCCGTTCAGGGTTGGGCCTGACTTCGTAAGGCTCTCCCCGGGCGAGCAGGATCGCGCACTGCATGAGAATGCCGGGATCATTGCAGAGGTCTCTGAAATGCTCGATTTCGCTGCTGTTACCGTCCCCGGGGGATACTGGGAGATCGCCCCGGGTCACCCTGCCTATTACTGGCTGCCCGGGGAAGCCCGCCTGGAGCAGATCAGGCTTCTGCAGAAAACCATCGGGGAGCGGGTCATGCTGGTGGCCGGATGCCCGGCCGTCCTGGCCATGCCCGGGGCTGACGAATACATGGAGTTCGCAACCATCCTGATGGAACGCCCGCAGGAGATCGAAGCCCGGGCCAGGGAACTCTGCCGGTCGGGAATGGAGGAGGCCGGCAGGCTCCTGGAGCTCGGCATCGGAGCCCTCTACACTGCTTCCGATATAGCGGACAATCATGGCCCCTATTTTGACCCCGGCCAGATGGAGCGGCTGATCCTTCCCTGGCTGGACAGGTGGGCCGGGCATGTGCACTCAGAGGGCGGGTTATCGATCCTCCATTCGGACGGGAACCTGGCTCCCTGCCTGGAGGCGATCGCGGAAACCCGGGTCCAGGCCCTCCAGGCCATTGATCCCACCGCAGGCATGAAGCTGCGGGAAACGAAAGAAGCTGTGGGAGACCGGATCTGCCTTTGCGGAAACATTGAATGCGGGCTCTTCACGAACGCGGATCCACGACAGGCCTTTGAAAATACCAGGGAAGCGCTGACCGGATCTAAGACTGGCGGCGGCCTGGTCCTGGGGGCTTCCAACGCCATAGAAAAGGGGCTCAGAAGGGAGAACTACCTTGCCTTTCACAGTGCATGGAAAGAGTTCGGGAAGTATTGAAGGGTCAACCGGCCTTTCAGGGCTTCAGATCACCACCCCTTCCATTGATTTCTCCAGTTCCCTGGCGTGGGTCAGGAATTCATCCAGGTTCATCTCCCTGAAGAAAAGCAACCCGTGCGTGGTCCTCACCCTGGGGCTCTCATGCTGGTAAAAGTAGTTCTTGCCCAGCAACAGCTGAACGGCCTTCAGCTGCTCCACCCAGATCTTCTTGGCCAGGTCACTGAACTTGCCGTCATGCAGGTAGCTGGGGAAGGAGGCGTCCACCTGGCTCAGGTAGCTGTTTGTGAATGCATTGTCCATCACCCCCATGGCATTCAGTGATACGGGCACGAGCCGGTTGGCCTCTGCCGGGTGGAACCGGTACCAGACATTCCTGTATCCCCACACCCTCAGGCCGGAAAGGTCCTCCTCCCTGCTCCACATCCTCAGGGCCTCGGCGATCACCTGGAGTACCTTGTAATGGGTATCAGGACCACTTCCCTCGGGATCGAATGCAAGGCTGATCACCGTGGGCCTGATCTCCCTCAGTTTTTCCAGGAACGGTGCCACGTCACGGTCCCGCTTGGGCTGTTCGGTGAAAACATCACCGGTATAGAAGCCCAGGCGGAGGTGGTAGATATTTTTGGTCTGGATCCCGAAGTATGCCCACACCAGTTCCTCCTCAAATTCGCGGATCATGCCCTTCAGTTTCTGGACATCGGGGGGGTTGATCTCCCCGTCATAACTCTTTTTCAGTACTGTAAGGATGCTGTTGATCTGGTCCCTCAGCTGCTCAATGCTCCTGATGCCATAGAGTCCGACGATATCCCTCACCAGGCGGTGGGCCAGCCCCCTGCGCAATTCATAATCTTCGCCCGAGGCCACCTTCAGCAGGTAGTGGTTCACATCCTTATCGCGTTTGAAACGGTAACCCGATTCGAAGAAATCGGGATAAAGGGTCATGGAGATCAGCCCCTTGTCCAGGAACTGCTTGGCATCCTCCAGGGCTTCAATCACAAACCTGTTGGTCACCGCGGTGAAACCGGATGTGAGGACCGAGAAATGGTTGGTGTTGGTCTCGTTCCTCATGAGGCGGTGGATATGGGGATTGAGACCAAGCAGGATATCATCATGGTGTGGCCCTGTATGGAAATAGACCTGGTTCTTCTCCGCAAACATCCCCTTTTCGAACTTCTCAACCGTGGAACGGATCACCGAGGGAACCGTCCCTTCCCCCAGGTCCGGGATCATCCTGCAGTACTTGTCTCCCTTCAGATCGCTGATGGTCAGGTGGTGGCCATATTTTTCCAGTTTTGAACAGAGATCGATCACCGCCCTGTCGGTTTTATCCTGGGTCCACTCCCCCTGCCTGTAGTATGCCTCCACAGAGGCCTGCAGTCCGGAAGCCGCACCGTCTGTCAGGTAGAACCTGGCATTCTGCAGCTTCGAAAGTACGCTGGCCGGATAGTGGTTGGACACCTCTTTTTCAAGGGCGTCCCTCACCATGGGGGCTTTTGCCTCCCCGGCAGCAAAAATGATGGCCACCGCATCCGGGTTATGGGTAATGGTCTCCAGCCCGATGGTGATGACCAGGCGGTTCCGGGAGATCTCGATACCCCCCAAATCAGAAGCAGCCACAGCCTGGGTTTCAAAGTTGGTCTCGGTAAGCCGTGTGGTCGAATAGTGGTCCGATCCCCGGGTGTTGAAAGCGATGTGGCCGTCGGGACCGATCCCCCCCAGGAAGAAACCGATCCCTCCCTTTTCCCTCACCTTCTGCTCATAGATTGTGCACCAGTCGTCAACGGAGAAAATGGCGTGCTGCTGCAGCCTTTCAAACTGGGTCTTTGGCTCCCTGTACCTCAGTGACAGGTCCACCCGGTTATCCGGGAATAGCTCTGAAAAATGCCTCCCTCCGGGCAGCGGGATCTCATCCGAGTTGATCAGCAGCGCCCGCTTTTCGTTCAGGCCAAATCCCCCGATGTAGTATTTCTTCACATAGTTGCAGAAACTGTTGTGCTGATGCGAACTGATGGGGTAGAATTCATCGATCTGGACAAACTGGAGCCTGTTCAAAAGAGGTTTGCGCATCTTGCCGACACCGTATTTGCTCCTTAGCTCCTTCACTTTCTGATCCTCCCAGTTCTCCATCAGGTAGCTGGTCCACTTGATGAAGTACTCGGGGGTCTTTCCCGTGGGAAGGCTGATCACCCCTTCGGGGTTCTGCCCGGCCCATTCCAGGAACCGCAGTGCGGTGAGCAATCCCAGCAGCGGGAAGTTCTCAACGATGATGTATGGCACATTTGTGTTGATCCCGGGTGATCCGGATTGCCTGTGAAAGGATGACTCGACGCTGGATGAGAATTTCATGGCATTTTCATTGAAATGCAAAAATATCTAATTTACCTCTTTAATTCAATTTTTCCCTGAAATGAAAAGATCCCCCCGTGGGAATATCAGGGGATCAGGAGTGCACCATCCTCCGCATCCGGATGGCCAGGGGCGAATCGAGCAGTTCTTCGGCCACCGGCGCATGGTGAATGATCCGGGTCAATCTCCGGTGCCACTCCCCCTCCCTCCACATCCCGACAAACTGGGGACCGCAGAAATTACTGGTTGAGATGGCCAGCCACCGGCCGGTTCCGGGGGATCATTCACGAAGTTGGGGCACCATGCCGGGCCGGTCCATTCGTTGCAGAGGTCCACGTAAAGGATGGTGTCAAGCACCCCGCCCTCATCAATCGATTTTTATACTGCCAGCCATGCTCTCCCCAGCTTTTCGGGGGTATCCAGGTCCATCCTCACATCATCCTCGTCCTTCCTGAACCAGGAGGAAAGTCCGACCCGCGCGCCATACTCCCTGCACTTTTCAAGGAATTTATTGAGGTTCGGCTGTACCTGTACCCTGTTGATCTCAGGGCTTCCCCAGTCCTGCACACTCCAGTGGGGCAGCAGCAGGGCAGCTGCCGAACGGTTGAGAAAAACTCTTCTTTTCATGGGGTGGCATCACTGCTTGATTTGAACGGGACAGGATCATGGCAGTCCACACACTCCATGGAATGGATGTTATTGGGGCTGCTCCTGTTCATGTAGGTGGTATTCATGGTCATCACATCGAGATTGCAGCTGGTTACAGCCGGGTGGCATGTTTTGCATGCATCCCTCGGGTCATTGGAGTGGCCCCGGTGACAGGCCCTGCAGCTGATCCCCTGGTGTACTCCCGTGGGAGTTCTGTCGTCTTCCGTTCCTGCTTCATGGGCCCAGTTGGGGGCATGGCACTGCATGCAGATCCGCTGGACAGGATCGTCCGAAACCAGCACCTTCCTTCCCTTATGGTAGATGTCGGGTTTGGGGAGATGATCCGAGCCCAGGTGCATCCGGTCGGACCGGAGGTAAAGCCCTGTCAGCTCTCCGCGGGGGATCCGATCATAGAAGATAGCCCCGGGATCATCGAGGGAGGCCGGGTGTGCCCTGGGTTCATTCTCCAGATGGACCGGGTGGCAGACCAGGCAGGGAATGACAGGGTGACCCGACTTGCCCGGGTCTTTCAGGCTCCACGGGCCGGTTGTTGAAATGGGTTCCACCAGGTCGCTGATGGTCCCGTCATAATAGATCCCGTGGCACCTGAAGCAATCGGGATAGGGACGCTCCATGCGGTTGTGCTCTTCATCCAGGAAGATATCGCTGTAGGTGGCAGAATGTCCGCCGGCCAGCCAGCTCCTATGCTCATCCCTGTGGCAACCCACGCAGGCCTCCATTACCTTCAGCACATCCCTTTCATTCAGTTCCGGCAGCATGGAATCCCCGGATTTGCGGATGTGGGCCAGTACCATACGGGCCCTCTCTTTGAGACTGTGGAACCCGTTGCCCAGGGCTGTCCCGTGGCAGTCGGTGCAGGTAACCTCCCGGTGTGATGACTGTTGCCAGATCTCCAGGGCCGGGACGATCTCATGGCAGGATGCGCAGGTCCGTTCCGGGCTGGCCCCGTTCCATCCCGCATAGCCCAGTGCGATCAGAAGCAGGAGAGCCAGGCAGAGGGAGATGATCAGGATGCTTTTTCTTCCCATGATCCGGAAAACGTTAAGATCTGAACCCGGTCCCGTTCCAGGTCCTTTTGATATAATCGGAGACCCAGTACCCGAGGGCCAGGATGGTCAGCACCGGGTTGAAACCACCCACGGTCACAAAGAGGCTGCCGTCCGCCACGAAGAGGTTATCGATCCCGTGCACCTGCCCGTAACGGCTGGTCACGGATGTTTTTGGATCGTTACCCATCCGCGCGGTACCAGCCTGGTGCTGCCCGCCGCTGAGGCCCTTCCCCCCTACCCTCAGCCAGGTTTCCACGGCCCCCGCCTCCCTGAGCACCTCCTCGGCCTTCCCGGAGAGCCACCTGCAGTGCTCATGGTCGATGGGGTGCCTTTCGCCCGACAGGGCCAGAACCGGAATGCCCCAGTAGTCCTTCACCACGGGGTCGATGGTGACCCGGGCATTGAAATTGGGGATCTCCTGGACGGGCCCGTGCAGGGCGGCCACCCTTTTGATGTTCTTCATCTGGAAAGCCTTGTGCTCCTTTCCCCAGGTCGGGGCCCCCGGCGGCCTGACCTCGGTGAAGAGGTAGGGAAGCGCATTGAATTCGTTGCACAGCAACCCGCCCCCCACAATGCCCTCGTTATGATGATTGTAGTCGCAGAATCCAAAGGTGGCCCCCGGTCCCGCGTAATCTGTGATCTCATCACTGAAGATGCCCATGGCCCCCGTATAGGCATGCCCCTGCAGATTCCGGCCCACCCAGTCATTGTTGTTTCCCAGTCCGTCGGGAAACCGGTCTGTGCGGCTGTTCAGCAACAGTCTCGCCGTCTCCGTGGCGGAAGCTGCCAGCACCAGCAGGTCGGCCGTCTGTTCATGCCCTTTCCCCTCTCCATCAAAATAGCTGACTCCCCTGATGCGCCCCGAGGGTTCGCTGATGATCCCGGCCACCTGGCAGTGCACCCTCACTTCACAATTGCCGGTGGCGATGGCTGCCGGGATCACCGTGTTGTGGGTCCCGTTCTTGGCGTCAACCGGACAGGCAAACCCCACGCAGGTCCGGTTCCGTATGCATGCCGGCCTGCCGTTGTAGGGGACCGAATTGCGCAGCATCGGTATGGGGAAGGGGTGCAGTCCCAGACGCCTGCAGGCAGCAGCCAGTACCATCCCTTCCCTGTTGTTCTCGAAGGGGGGCATGGGCTGGGACAGTTTCCTGGGCGGTGCAAACGGGTTCTGGCTGTCATCCCCCGAAACACCGATCTCCCACTCTGCCTTCTCATAGAAAAGTTCCAGCTCCTCGTAGGTGATGGGCCAGTCCTCCAGGGTGGAACCCTCCACATGCCCGTAGGTGGATCTCATCCTGAAGTCCTCCGGCATGAAGCGCCAGGCCATCGCCCCGTAGCTTACCGTGCCTGATCCCACGCATGCGGCGTTATGCCCGTAATCGCCCCTGATGGGCGTGACCACCTGCCTCGACCCGTCAGGGTAAACACGTACCCTGGGATGTTTGCGGTGATCCGGTCCGAAAGCCGATCCCAGGACCTGTGTCCGTTGTGAGATCAGCTCATCGTTGATGTGTTCGTCATAATCGGGCCACCCTCCCCTTTCAAAAAGCACCACGGAAAGTCCATGTTCGGCCAGCTCCTTGGCTACCACACCTCCGCCGGCCCCGGCACCCACCACAATTGCATTGACATGTTTCCGGGCCATCCTGGTTCAGCTTAAGGTTGTGTAACGGTTGCGTCCCACAACAAGGGGGAAGTCGAGCCCCATCATCTGATAGCTCATATAGTTCCTGTTGCCGCCATGCCTCGGGGGACCGTAGAAGCCCTGCATGGTGTGGCTGATGATCAGGTTGAAAAACCGGCCGGGTTCCACTCCTTCCCAGTGCTGCTCCGGCAATTCGCCGGCTTCCAGCATCTTCAGGGTATTCATCTGGATTTCCTGATCCAGTGTTTCAAACCGTTTTCCCCAGAGGTCAAGGCAGGATTCCTGCAGGGCTGCCAGCCCATGCTGGTATACCACCTGGTCATAATCGAACACCGCGACCAGCTGCCTGTCGATATAGTGGATCACGCCTGCCTCGGTAGCACCTCCCCCGTGCTCATCCCCGGGAATGATCTGTTCGCATATGGCGGTGACACATTGTGCCTCTTCCGGGGTGAAAAAGCGGTAGGGGCTGACCTGCCTGAGACAGGAGGGCATCAGCAGGAGGCTTCCGAAACCTGCAACGCCGGTCTTCAGGAAAGTTCGTCTGTCCGGGGCCATGGCAATCTGTCTTGTCAATCAGCTTAACCCGGTTCGCCAGCCTGGTCAGCAGGCAGAAAACCGGTGATCTAATTTTGCATTAAAACCGTTAAGAACAAATTTAAACTGCCTGGAATCACCTGCTAAAGATCTTATCCGGCGGGGTGTTCGCGATCCCTGTCATCAATCTCTGCAGCTTCTCCACCACAGCCCTGAAGTATTTTTCCCCTTTTTCGGGTGTGGCCTTTCGGGGATTGCCGATCCCTGTATCGGCGGTGACCCTGGACCATTTCCGCTCGGTCCATGCCCATGTTTCATTCAATTCTTCCACGCTGAACCGCTTATGTTCCCCGCTCCCGGCCCTCTCCAGCGGAAGGACCAGTTCAGGCCAGGCATATAGCATCAGGCTGGTCTCCATCTCATCGGCATGGTCACCGGGGTGTTCGAAAATGGCGTCCTTTTCCACTGACTGGTACCAGTTGCAGGTGGCCAGGAACATCTCCCGGTGCCGCTGTCCCACTTCACGGATGATCTGCCTGAAATCGTTGCCGCCATGCCCGTTCACCACCAGCAGTTTACGGAGGCCGTGCCCGGAAAGGCTCTCCACCAGGTCCTTCAGGATGGCATGCTGGGTGCTTGGATGAATATTCAGGGTCAGGCGAATATCGGTCTGGCCGGTATTCACCCCGATGGGGATGTTGGGCAGGACCACCACCCTGGACCCCGACTCCCAGGCCAGGCGGGCCGCTTCATGGACAAGGGCCTCCGTCTCAAAATTATCGGTACCGTAGGGCAGATGGTAATTGTGCGCCTCGGTGGCCCCCCAGGGCAGGACCGCCAGCTGGTAATCCTCCTGCTGAACGGTTCCCCAGTGTGACTCGGAAAGGATATAAGGTCTCATGATCAGGTTATTTCTTTAATCGCACGCCTCCCCCATGGCTTTCAGGTGAGCCGGAGAGGTGTTCCCGGCAGGAATAGCCGCAGTAACGGGCGGCAAAATGCATCAGGATGCGATGAAACTTCGGCATATCGGCCAACAGGCCCCCAAGTTAAAGAAAAATTGATGACGCATCGGAACTATTTCATAAATTGAGAGCATCAACCTACACCCTGGAACCATGAAAAAGCATCATCTGTTTGCCGCAATCCTTCTTGCACTCTCCGTTCTCCTCTCCGGCCAGCAAGCAGGTACCATCGATGGTTTCTGGCTGGGAACACTGAAGGTGCAATCCTCGGAACTCAGGCTGGCCGTTATCATCAGCGGGTCTGCCGGGGGGCATCCCGTAGGCATCCTGAACAGCATTGACCAGGGCGGTGCTGAGGTCCCCCTTGATGAGGTCCTGCTCAGCGGCGACACCCTGATGGTCGCAGCCCATAACCTGGGGATGAATATCAGGGGGGTCATCGACCCGGCGAACGGGACCTGGGTAACCGTGTTCAAACAGGGACCGGCCACCTTTCCCCTCACACTGAACAAGGTGGAGCAGCTCCCCGGAATGAGCAGGCCACAGGAGCCCGTACCCCCGTTTCCTTACAAGACCGAAGAGGTTACATACCGGAACGCCGAAGCCGGCATCACCCTGGCCGGGACACTGACCATACCTGAGGGGCAGGGTCCCTTCCCCGCCGTGATCCTGCTGACCGGCTCGGGTCCGCAGGACAGGAACGAGGAGCTCTACGGGCACAAACCCTTCCTGGTACTGGCCGATTACCTCACCCGACAGGGGATCGCGGTGCTCAGGTCCGATGACAGGGGGGTGGGAGGCAGCTCCGGCAATTTTGCCTCTGCCACCACGGGAGACTTTGCACAGGATGCCCTGGCCGGGGTTGATTTCCTGAAGGGAAGGGATGACTATAAATTCGGCAGGATCGGCCTGGCCGGGCACAGCGAAGGGGGAATGGTGGCACCCCTCGCGGCTTCCGGATCCGGATCAGTGGATTTCATTGTCCTGATGGCTGCCCCCGGGATCCCCTTCCGGGATATCGTCCTTTCCCAGATGAAACGGAGCTATGAAAAGATAGGGATGAGCAGCGGAGAGGCGGAGCTGAATATCGCCTGGTACCGGCAGGTTTTTGCGCTGGTGTCAATCGGGAGGAGCGACCAGCAGGTGCGCGACGAGATGGACAGGTTGTTTGAAAATCTTTTGGAAGAGGATCGCACCAGAATGAATAAGAGCAAGGAATCAATGGAGGCGGAGGCCGCAAGCTTCACCAGCCCGTGGTGGCGGTTTGCCATGCAATATGACCCTGTCTCCACCCTGGCGAAGGTCGGCTGCCCGGTCCTGGCCATTAACGGGGAGAAGGATACCCAGGTCCTGGCGGAGGAGAACCTGGCAGCGATCGAAAAGGCCCTGAGGGAAGGAGGGAACGGGAACTGCCAGGTCATGGAGCTGGAGGGCCTGAACCACCTTTTCCAGACGGCTGAGACCGGGGATGAACTGGAGTACGGCAGGATTGAGGAGACCTTTTCCCCGGGCGCCATGGAGGTGATTGCCCGGTGGATCCTGAAGGAGGGTTCCTGATCCATCCGGGACACGGATGATCCAACCATGCCCAGGGCCAGGAGAAAGGAGATCAGAATAAGCGGTCTGTTCATGCGATCTCTGAAGCTGGTTTCAGTTTTTCCGGACAGACATGGCGGACCAGGGCCCTGGCCAGTGCCAGGGTGGGATCAATGGCCGCCATTCCCATCACTTCCCTGTCCGGAAAGGCGATGGGGATCTCCGTACATCCCAGGATGACCGCCTCTGCCCCCTGCTTTTTCAGCGTTGAGAACCCCTTCTTCAGGTTCTCCCGGGACCGGGGATGGACCGGGTTTGATACGGACTTGATCCCGTATACGGGATGGTAAATCGCAGGATGGATCAATGCTGACTGCATCCCGGCGTCTGGTTTCACGACCTGGTACCCGGCCGACTCCAGGGCATGGTGGTAGACATTGCTCAGATAGCTCCCCGTGGTTGAGAGGACCCCTATTCTGCTGAGACCGGGGTAGAGGGCCCTCATGAAGGCCACCGTCTCATCTATCATATGGAGTAAGCGGATATGGCTTCCAGCAGCCTGCAGCTCCCCTTCCACGAGGTTGAATATCTCCGGCACATGGGCAGTACTGCAGGGGATCCCGGCCACCACCGCCCCTGCAGCTTCAAGCTTTTGCACCACCCCGGCCATGGCACGCCCCGGATTTTCCGCCACCTCCCCCACCAGGTAGCCGGTCCGGTCCGTAATGGATCCCGGTACGGAGAGCATCACCACATCGAGGTGTTCCTGGTCACTCCCCGCCCGGGTATTGTCAAGTACCTTCCGGAACAGGTCCAATCCTGCATAGGGCCCGACCCCGCCGACAATGCCGATCATGGCCTGCTAACCGTACCACTCCCGCGTACGGCCCGTGAGGTTATTGAGGACACCGATGGTGGTGTTCACATCATCCACGATCTGGAAGTCGAACATACCTACGCAGATGAAGTCCGCACCGTTCCTGAAGGCCCAGTTGAACCCGTCGGCCGGGTCAATGGCCCCGGCTGCCAGCACCTTGAACCCCATCACGGGCAGAGTGGCCCTGTTCACGAACTCGATGGTCCTTTCGGGGAAGAGACAGAAGCAGTTGTCGTGGAACCTGTTGTGGTCGGGCGACTTTTCGGTGTCCACTTCGAACGGGACCCGGTTCTCGATGGGATGGGCCGACCAGTAGTTGTCGTGGTGCATGGCCTTCATGTAGTAGTCGGGAATGATCCCGTACTGCTCACAGGCGATCAGGGCATCGACCGTGTGTGACGCCAGTCCGGCCACAAATCCCTGCTTCCGGATATGGTCGATCATCTTCTCCACCACATCGATGCGGTTATCCCTGACCAGCCAGTCCACCTGGTTCCCCTGGATCTGGACAATGTCCACCCCGAAATCGATGGCCGTGTCGATGTTCACGAAGTAATCACCCTTTTCCAGGTCAGGTGCTACCTGGCAGATCACCTTGATCCTGCTCCCCGTGGCCTTCTTGTATTTGGCCAGCACGGCATTGGTCGGGAACCCGATGTTGATGGTATTGATGCCCGCCTGCTCGGCCAGCATGAGGGTTTCATAGATCTTCTTCTCCGTGTTGTAGGCTTTGAAGAGGGATGGCACATACTTCAGGTCCCTCGAGTGGGCCCATCCCCCGATCAGGTTTCCTCCGGCCACCAGCCTGCTGATCTGGTGATCCCCGACCCTTCCCCTGGGAAGTTCGCCCTTCAGTTTTTCGAGGGTGGTAAAATTCAGCTGGATGGTCGCACCCGACATCACATCCACCTGTTTGCTGCTGTGCCGGAATGCTCCCCACCCCATGGCCCCCAGGAAGGGCAGCGTGGCCAGGTTCCTTAAAGCTTCACGCCGGGAATTCGCGGGAAAGGGTTCACCCTCCTCTGATCCGGCAGGCTGTGCAGCATCCCCTCTGCGATACCGCCTTGCCTGCCACAGGAGATCGATGCCATACCCGGTATGCCTGCTGATCACAAACCAGAGCAGCACGAATGTCTCGATGAAGTTCCGGTTCACGATATAGAGGTGCCCTTCCGATGACCCGAACAGGGAGGTCCCGAACGGGGGATAGGCAAAATAGTAAAGCACCAGCAGCAGGATCCCCGCCACTGAGGCGACCCTGATGAAGATCCCGGTAAAGAGGGCCAGGCCGATCAGGATCAGCCCGTAGACATTGACAAAATCGACCACCCTGATCAGTGATTCGCCTGCGGCAAGCCAGTGATAGAATCCTGAAAGGAATCCGGTGGCATTTGCCAGGTAGGATTGGGATGTCCAGTTCTCAATGAACAGTTTTGAAATCCCCTCGTAAAGGAAGTGCCACCCGACGGCCACGCGGATGACCGTGATGGTTAATTTCTTCAGGGCCCTGGTGCTGAAATTCATCGGTTACAGGTTTTAGTATGGTCCGGTCCCGGTAAAAATATTCAAAATCGGTCAAAATCCTCATCTCCTCCCTTCGGTGTTGCTTCATTACCGCCTTATTTAGCATCGGTTTAAAGAAACGGTGAAGATCAGGAAAAAGTGTCCCTCACCTTCAGCCTGACCTGTTTGCGGTTCAGAAGGGCTACGGTCACCTCCTGGAGGGAGGCTTTCAGGGGCCCGGCGCACAGGAAGGTATTCCTTAACCTTTTCAGCATGCGGTTGTACGCCAGCACCTCTCTCAGCAGCTGCGGTTCATGGCCGGGATCAAGGATCATCCGGGCCACCTCCTGGCCCGAAACCAGTGACTGGTATATCCCTTCACCGGTGAACCCCGATGCAAGTCCGGCCGCCTCCCCGGCCAGGAACAGCTTCCCGAACCTGACACCCCTGAAGTCGCCGGCGATGGGACAGGACTCCAGCCTTGCGCCCCCCGGGTCGATCCCCCTTTCATGCAGCCAGGTTTGGAACCCCTCCCTCACCTTCACGTGGTTTACCCTTTCAGGATCGCAGCAGCAGCCCACTGCAATGCTCTCCCGGTGCGGAAAGATCCAGGCATACCCCACATGGAACCTGCGGGCATCCAGGAAGACCTCCAGGACCGGATCCGGATCCCTTACGGGAATGGTGTACTGAAACCCGATCAGCTTCCTGCGGACCCCGAGCCCGAGGTGTCGCCGGACCACAGAGGCATACCCGTCTGCACCGACCAGGCAGCTGTAGCCGAAGAGCCGCCCGTCCTTCAGGGTGACCTTTTCAGGATCAATTGCCACGACCTGGCTGCTTGTTCTCACCTCCACGGAGGTCCCCTCCAGCAGGCTTCGCTGGTAATCCCCCAGATCTTTGCGGTCCACCGTGAAAAGATAAGGGACGGGGGTGACAGTGCTGGCCGTCCTGTGCCTGGAATGGATCACCGCCTTGAAGATCTTATGTTCGATCACATGATCAGGCAGCGGAAGCACCTCCATGCCCTTGAGAGTAAGTCCGCCGGCACAGAGCTTATCCCCGAACCGGCCCTCTTTTTCAAGAAGCAGCACCCGGAGGGCCGAGGATGCCAGGACCCTGGCACACTGAAGCCCCGCCGGCCCCCCACCTACGATGATGACATCAAAAAGCTCCATGCAAAGGGTAAGAATCACAAATTTAAAAGGATTTCCTATATGCCGTTCTGGGAGGATTTTACTATTTTTCGCATTTCGGGAAAATATCTAACTGAAAGAAAGCCGCATGTACGTCACCATTGTCCACGTGAAAGTTAAGCCCGGCCATATTGATGACTTCATCGAGGCCACGGCCAGGAACCACCATCGATCAGTGAAAGAGCCGGGGAATGTGAGGTTCGATATGCTCCAGAAGGAAGAGGACCCTTCCGAATTTGCGCTCTATGAAGCTTACGAGGACCAGGCCGCCTCGGCTGCACACAAGGATACGGCCCACTACCTGGAATGGAGGGAGACCGTGGCCCCGTGGATGGCCATCCCCCGTGAAGGGGTGAAGTACATCGGGCTGTTGCCGGAATGAACCCAGCATTGAAGCCTAATCTTCAACATGGAATGAAAACACCGGACATTAAGGTATCAGTGATTGAAAAGCTCGGGTATGGCTCGGGGGATTTCGCCTCCAACCTTTTCTGGCAGACCTTCATGTATTTCCTGCCCATATTCTACACGGATGTATTCGGGCTGCCGACCAGTATTGCCGCTTTGCTGTTCGGCATCTCCAGGATCCTGGATGGATTCACCGATCCCCTGATGGGAATGATCGCCGACAGGACCCGGTCACGGTGGGGGAAATTCAGGCCCTACCTCCTCTATGTCTCGGTTCCCTTTGCTGTCATCGGTGTGCTGAGCTTCACCACCCCCGGCCTGGGGCTCACGGGCAAGATCGTATATGCCTTTGTCACCTACAATCTGATGATGATCCTCTATACGGCCATCAACATTCCCTATTCGGCCCTGATGGGGGTATTGTCGCCCGATTCCCGGGAGAGGACCAGCATTTCATCCTACCGCTTTATCCTGGCATTCGCCGCCGGGCTGTTCGTCACCGCTTTTAACAATACCTTTGTCAACCATTTTGGCAAGGGCGACGATGCGCTGGGGTACAAGTACACCATCCTGCTTTACTCGGCCCTCACCGTGGTGCTCTTCCTCTTCACATTCATCAGCACCAGGGAGAGGGTTGTCCCCATTAAAAAGGAGCGCAACAAGATTTCCGCTGACCTGAAGGACCTGGTGAGCAACAGGCCCTGGATCATCCTCCTGCTGGCCGGTATCTTCACCATCTTCTATGTATCCATCAGGAACGGGGCCATTGCCTACTACTTCAAATACTACGTGGATATAAAGACCATCGATTTTGCGCTCTTCGGGAAAACATTCAGTTACGACTTCTCCTCGGCGTTCATGGTGATCGGGACCGTTGCGGGCATTCTCGGGATTTCGGTCGTTAAGAAGTTCTCGGACCTGATCGGCAAGAAGCAGGCCTACATGGTGCTGATGATCCTGTCGACCGTTCTGACCAGCAGCTTTTTTGTGCTGAAAAACGACCAGGTGGCAGGCATGTTCATCCTGCAGGTCCTGGCCAGCCTCTTCATGGGCCCGACATCGGTCCTGGTATGGGCCATGTATGCAGATGTGGCGGACTACTCCGAATGGAAGAACGGGAGGAGGGCCACTGGCCTGATATTCTCCGCATCCACCATGGCACAGAAATTCGGGTGGTCGCTTGCCGGGGTGGTCACCATGGGGCTGCTCTCCCTGTTCGGATATGAAGCGAACATGGCGCAGTCGCCCGGGTCACTGACGGGGATACGGGCCCTGATCAGCCTCATCCCCTCGCTGGGCAGCGCACTGTGCGCCGTGCTTATCCTTTTCTATGCGCTGGATGACAGGCTCATGAAGAGGATCCAGACCGACCTGGCAGAGAAGCAGTAATCCTTTTAATATGAATGCCCCCCTGCATCGGGTCAGCTGTCAGGCGCTTCGCCGGGAGTGACCTGTTCCCGGGCCAATTAACGCTCCGACACGCAATAGAGGTATTTTTCCCCCCTCAGGAACAGGTCGTTCCCCGATGCGACCGGGGAAGCGAAAAAACGGTCCTCGAGCTGGTTCCGCGCCAGCACCTCAAATTGCCCGGCGTCCCTGACCACACAGAAATTGCCGTTGGTGCCCGCAATATAGATCCTGTCACCAACGCCAAGCGGAGAGGTGAAGATCTCACTGATGCCTTCAAGCTTCCTGTTGCTGAAATATACCCGGCCATCCTTTGCATCGAGGCAGGTTAAATAACCGTTATTGGACTTCAGCAAGTAGAGCCTGCCATTCATCAACACCGGTCCCGGGGTGTAAGGAGTGTTTTCATTGTACTGGAAGACCACGGCCCCGGTGCCCGTGATATCCCCGGCGGCACCCGAAATATCTATGGCCAGCAGGGCGTTCCCCCTGAAGCCGCTCATCACATAAACCAGACCACCGGCACAGACCGGGGAGGGGATGACATTGCGGGTCATCCCGCTGCACTCCCAGATCAGCTCCCCCGAAGCAGGATCCTGGCTGCGTACCTTGTTGGTGGCACTGGTGATGAGCTGGGTTTTGCCCCCGTATTCAACCACCAGCGGGGTGGACCAGGAACTTCCCTCGTCCCTCTCCTCTTCCCAGAGGATCTCCCCCGTATGCTTGTCCAGCACATGGAGGCCCGACCTGCCCTCGTGATCGCGGAGGATGATCAGCTGATCCCCGTACAATGCAGGCGAGCTGCCCTCTCCAAAATTCATCGCCTTTTCCATCCGGCCAAAGTCACGTTCCCAGAGCACCTCTCCGTCGAAATTAAGGGCGTATAACCCGTGTGATCCGAAATAGGCGTAGATATGCACCCCGTCTGTCACCGGAGAGGCCGAAGCCCAGCTCCCGAACTGATGGGTTGGACGGTATGGAAGTTCTTCCCGCACCGTGGTTTGCCAGCGTATGCTGCCGTTATGCCGGTCAACCGAGATCACAACGAAACGGTGGATATATTCGGTTGAGACCGGTGACATCCACTGGTTCTGGTCCTGCCCCTCCGCGGGTACCTCCTTTTCAGCCTTCCTGTCGGTCTGAACCGCAGAGAGGAGGATCAGCTGGTCCCCCCAGATGATGGGTGTGGAGTGTCCCCTGCCGGGGATTTCGCGCTTCCACGCGATGTTGGTGTTCTCACTCCATTCAACGGGGGGATCCCCTTCCGGTGCCACCCCCGAGTTACAGGGACCGCGCCACCGGGGCCAGTTGTACCCTGCCACGCCGGAAGTCAATGAGCTCGCGGGATTCATGCAAACCGCTGCAGATAACAGCCAGAGGGAACCGAAGATCATACTGCGCATGGCCGGATGATTGAATGAAGTCCCAAATATAGATTTAATGATTGGGAAACAAAAAATGATCCGCTCACAGATTTATCCTCTTTAAACCGGTCCAGCCGATCCCTGCAGAGCCGGGGGGTATCAGTTCCCCATCCTCAATCCGCAGCATCCCTTCAAAAGGATCATCCACCAGATCCAGATGACCATCGAGATCTGCATACCGGATGTTCGGCCTGCTCAATGCGAAATGCAAACCGGCTGCTATCCCCAGAGAAGATTCATCCATGCAGCCCACCATGGCCCCGATCCCTGCAGCCCTTGCCACCGAATTGATGTGCATCGCCTCCAGGATCCCCCCGGTCTTCATCAATTTGATGTTGATCAGATCCGTGCTCTGATCCCTGGATAGGCAGAACACATCATTTAAAGAGAGCAGGCTCTCATCGGCCATCACCGGCACTGAAGAGCGGCGGGTCAGCTGTTTAAGCGATTCGATATCCTTCTTTGTGGTGGGCTGTTCCAGCAATTCTATGTTGGTCCTTTTTGTCCCCTCCAGGAAATTCAGGGATTCCTGAAGCGTGTATCCCTGGTTTGCATCGAAACGTATGACCACATGCCTGCCCACAGCCTCTCTTAACCGGTTGATTCTCTCTATATCTTCGAGCACATCTTTCCCCCCCTTGATCTTCAGGATCCTGAAACCCTTCTTAAGATAGAGCTTGGCGAAAGCCAGGGTCTGTTTCACGGGCATGATGCCGATGGTAATGCTTGTCGGAATTGACTCTCTGTATCCGCCAAGCAATTTGAAGAGGGGAACGCCGGCCTTCTGGGCCATTATGTCAAACAGGGCCATGTCAACCATGGCCCTGGCAGCCGGCTTATCCGGGATCAGCTCCTTCAGGGTCTCCATGATGAAGGCATACTGGAACAGATCCTTCCCTTTCAGGAAAGGATCTATCACCTTATTGAAGCTATGAAGCACATCGGTTCCCGATTCACCGGTGACATGAAGGTCAGGGGCCGCACATCCCCATCCTGTCCGGCCGTCCCCGGTGGTAATGTGCATGAATACGTTTTCGCACCTGTCTACCGATTCATAGGCTATCGAATAGGGTTCGCTTAATTTCAGCGACCTGAAATAGCATTGGACACTCTCTATCTTCATCTCCGTGCTAATACTTACGTTGATACAGATCCTCCAGGTTGCTTTTCTTGACCTCTTCCACAAATCTGACAAGTTGTGCGATCATGATTTCCCAAAATTTCTTCCCTTTTTCGACGCTGGCTTTCGTCGGGTCCCCCATGATCCCGGATTTTGAGATGAACTTTGTCCGGACGTACCAGGCAACCCCGCGGTCCGATGTAAAATCCAGGTAGGAACTGCCGAAGTTCATGGTTTCATTGACCGCTTCCTCCATCCTGACCACCTCGGGCCTGATGGCCATGGTGGTGCTTGTCTCAATCTCGCCGGCGTGGATATCGTTGGGTGTTTCAACCAGATCATAGAAATCGGTGTCGCTGGTCTCGCCTGACTCCACACATACGAAAATCCCGCTGTCGCGGTTGATCATCTGCGCCGCATAAAGGAGGGTCGGAGCGTTGTCACCGTGCGCATTCAGGATGATCAGTTTCCTGACGCCGTTCTTTGTGAGGCTCATCCCGATGTCATATACGAACATGGAAAGTGTATGATTGGAAATACTGATCGTCCCCTTGAAGTCTTCATGATGATAGGCCACGCCGTAGGGTATGGCCGGAAGAACAAAGGGTTTCGGGTGGCTGCAGGCCTCGGCCACCTTGCCGGCCAGGTAAACGCTGTCATAATAGTCCACATCGAGCGGCAGATGCGGCCCGTGCTGCTCCACGGACCCGCACGGGAGTATGGCGATATCTGTCAGGTGAAGCTTCTTCTCGATCTCCTTCCACGTGTGGGCCTCCCACCTGAATTCACTTCTCAGGTCAGGCCGGATCCCCCGGGTTCCGGAGATCTCAAATGGATAGGTGGCGGCCGATTCAATTGCATTCAGGACGTCAAATTCCACCCAGTTCAACTTCTCCCTCCTGACCGCTCCCTCCGCACATTCCAGGAAAATGGGGATCAGCTGCGTGTAGAGGTCTCTCGGGACATCATTCAGGGTACTCCTCTCCCTGTCAAATCTCAATTTCATCGTACAGGCATGTTCCCTGGCAGAGGCGGCCACGGCAGACTGTGCCGGGATCAGTTTTTTCTGCAACAGCATATGGTAGAGGTGCTCTGCATCGCTGTCAAGCTGCTTTACCCCTGCCGCCCCTGTCTTCTCCAGGGCGGTTGTCACCTGCTGCCGGCTGTACCCGCAGCTCTCTGCCGATTCCCCTAGTGCAACAAGCATGGAGACAATCCGCCGGCACTTTTCACATTTCCCGCACGGGTATGCCCGATGGCCTTTTATGATGGCAGCATGGCACGATACCTGGTGCTCCTGCAGGCGGGGATACCTTTTTGCCAGTATTTTAAGGATCAGGAGCTCGGAAAGGCTCCGGAGGACCGAGAACTGGAAGAGGTTCCATCCTTTCTTTGTATAATAGCGTGTCAGCGAATTGTCAAAATACCTGCTCTGGTCATACAGCGCCTGGTAATGTGTGATCCCGCTGTAATTCGACCTCATGGTCGTATCGTATTCGTTTCCAACGATGATATTGCCGGCGCCCGTTTTTCTGGCAACCGGCAATGCTCCAAAGATAAAAACAGCCACTGTCCAGAGCCTGATCGGATATATATCGGCCCGCACCGATAAAAAATCTTTCCTGATACAGGGCATGAAACCCAGCATCCAGTTGAAGATACGGTCGCTGTTGCACCAGACTTTCTGACAATTCGGATCGGAATCCTTCAGGTATCGGTAACCATTGTAAGCTGTGAACCAGTGCCTGCCCGATTCATTGATAAAGACCGGCCTGACCTCCCTGCCAAGCTCCTTCAGCAACCCGTAGCTCAACAGGCTGTCCTTCCCCCCGCTGCTCAGCAGGACATAAGCATCCCTCCTGGTATCCATATGTTCCCACTCCAGCGGAAAATCCCGGTATTTCGTATTGATAAATGAAATCCCGGCGGCCGTATACCGGTTCCGTTTTTCCGCCTTCATCTGGTCATAGGGAGGTACCAGGAATATGTTCGGGAAGAGGAATTTATTCACGTAGATCTCCCTGGAGCTGTTCTCAACCTTGTCCAGGATAAACCGCTTATCTGAATCATCAAACAAGCCGTCGAATATCATCTCCCTGCAGAACAAGCCATAATTCAGTGCGACCTGGCTGGCCATCATGGAGGCCAGGTTCACCGACTGGGCGTCGTTGTCAAACATCTCAGCGGAATAGGAGTATATCAGCTCATTGCTTGCCGTTTCGCCCGTCAGGAGGGTCAGCTGGTAGGTGGCCCTGACCCTTCTGGGCTCGACGATGATATCTCCGACTTTCAGGCTTTTGAAAAAGATGATCGACGGATTTCCCGTGGTTCCCATTTTTTTATCAAAGGTTGAATTAATTTCACCAGGTCATCGGCACCGTGCTCCAGAACATCAAATGCCTCTATCCCGGTCTCTTTTCGGATTTTTCTGCATTCATCCTCAATCTCGGACTTCTCCATGCCTTCATGATTCAGCGTAATGGCATAGACTTTCCTGCCGGATATAACTTCAATGGCCAGCACCTGGTGGTTCAGCGGGTGGATGTTATATCCCGGGAATCCGTCATACTCCCTTCTCCTGGGGGCGTGTTGCAGGATGACAAGATCAGGCCGCCCTGCGGCCAGCAGCTCAAATCCGCCCGGATAGGCCGGGTTCAGAAGGCTGCCCTGGCCTTCAAGAATGATCACATCCGGGGATTCTGCCTTCCAGGCTTCATAAACTGCATGTTCTATCTCGCCCGAAACGAAATCATTGATCAGCGAATCGAGTATAATGGAGTACCTGGCCCCCTGCAACCATGCGGTCTGGCCGGTTCCAATCATTTCCGCCCTGTAGCCGGATTTCCTGAGGCCATGTACCAGTTTCCACGCCGTCGTCCTCTTCCCGACCGCTGAGTCGGTCCCAAGCAGGGCAATCTTCAGGCACTTCACCTGTTCGATCTTACCGCTGAAGAAATGCAGTTTGCCCACCTCAGGCGGCTTCCTGATGTCTGTCAGGGAGCAGTTATACCTGTCAGCAAGTGTGGCCAGCTCTTCGTTGTCCGACAGGTAGTCATGGAGCCCGCTGTATACGTCCAGCCTGGCTTTCAGGGCACTCCTGACCGCAACCAGTGCGTGCTCCGGCAACCTGCCACCATCCGGGGCCAGTCCGATGATGAAACCGGAGATGCTGATGCCAATGCCTGTCGCATGGATCAGGCCGTCATTCAGGTCTTTCACCACCGGGATCCCGTTGGGATTTCCATCCAGGATGAGCCCCGAATCCCTGCCCTGGTATTTCGAGTCGATTACCGCGATAATCCGGAACCTTTCGGTAAACCGGACAAGTCCGTGTGCGGTCTTGCCGTTCGTTGTGTTGAATCCGCCCTCACAGTAGACGATGGCGTTGTTGTTCGTATCCTTTTTCATTTTATCCTTTTTTCCCGGTAAGGATTGCCACATACCTGTCGGATTCAAGGTCTTCCGCATTGTTCAGCTCCAGCAGTGCAGCCAGTCCTGCCGTCGAAGCCGGAAGTACGTGCAATCCTTCCTTCTCTTTAAGCTGCCTTGATATACGGGTCATCTTCTCATCACTGATATGGTAGGCCCTGCCTCCTGATTGCCTGATGGCATACAGTGCTTCATCACCGTCGAAACTGTGCCAGTTGATGAGGGGTTCATTGATCTCTGTCTCCCTGATCTTCTCAGGGGTCAGGTCCACGCAGCTTTCCAGCTGCTTGTGGAAAGCATGGATGATCGGGTTCTTGTGAAATGCGGAGGCTGCGATCATCCTGGGTATCCTCGATGTTTTCCCGCGTTTGTGCAGGCTCACAAAACCCCTGTATATTCCGGCCACCAGCGTGCCGTTCGAAACGGGCACCGCAACCATTTTCGGGGCGTCCCGCAGGACATCGTAGATCTCGTTGGCGATCTCGGCGTAGGAGATCAATTGCAGGGGTGTATTTGTGCCTCCGGGATTGGCATCATACCATTCGTTCTTGTTTGCCTCGTTCATCGAATGGACAACCGATTCCTCGTAACTGCCCTGATGGCGTTCCACCACGGCCCCGTTGTTCTCCATTTCCGAAATCCTGTTCGTATGGTAATCCCGGGGAATATAGATGACACACCTGATCCCCGCCAGTTTGGCGGCGAGCGCCATGGCGGCTCCGTAGTTCCCGCACGAAGCCAGAGTAATGGTCTCAAATCCCCTTCTCAGGGCATCATGACATTGGCTGAAGGCGATGCGGTCCTTCTGCGTGCCGGTAGGATTGTTGCCTTCAAACTTCAGGTAGATCTGTCTCAGGCCATGTTCCCTTTCAATGTTCCTTGCCCGGGTAAAGGAGGTATCCCCGATCTCGAGGTTAATGATATCCTCATATGACTCGATCCTGTCAACGATGGACATGGATCTGTCCTGTGCCTGGTCGCTCAGAAGGAGCGTCTCTTTTGATACGCCGGGAGAGACCCCCCTCGCGCCATCAAGCATGATCAATGAATTTCCAGGATTTCCCATATCAATTATCTGTTTATCAAATGATCATTCAGATCGTACCAGGTGATGGGGTCGTTGATGTTGCCGAAAAGTGACTTATAGGGGTAGAGGCCCGTCTGGATGTTCGGGGTCAGCGAGAGAACGGGGATCTCGGACCTTTTGACTACCTCCCGCACAGTTGAACCTATGAACATATCGGTGGTACCGGACTCCACCTGCGTCATGATGATGATCTGTCCGGCACCGACCCTTCCCGACAGAGAGAGGATCTCATCCGGAACAGGCTTTCTTGAAATAATGAGTTGCACCCTGCACTCTATGTCATAGCTTGCAACCAGTTTTTTGATCTCTTTCAGCCTCTCCCTGTATGCCAGTTCAAGGATGGCCCAATCGGGGTTCAGAACGGCACAGATCGTTATCCGGGACTGCTGCAGTGAGGCAATCTCAATGGCTTTTGCGATCTTGAGGCTGACCGGGTTGGAGAGATCAAGGGGCAATAATATGTGGCTATTGGCGATGAATTTACTCCCCCTGAGTGTAAGAACGGGAACGGCAGATCTTGCAATGACATG
>CAYXUD010000134.1:0-17447 GCA_964467775.1 uncultured Bacteroides sp.
ACCGAAATCGGCGTCCGGATCATAATCCAGCAGGGAGAAGCCGATGGACGGGATGTGGTTGATCGCCCCCTCCATGACTGCCCCCATGGTGCCGGAGTAGAAGACGCTGGAGGAGGAATTCGATCCGTGGTTGATGCCGGAAAGCACCAGGTCGGGCCTGCGTTCCAGCAGGCTGTGGAAAGCCAGTTTCACGCCGTCCACCGGGGTCCCGGTGGTGAGGTACTTTCTGAAACCCTCCTCCTCCTCCACCAGTTTGACCCGCAGCGGGACCTTGATGGTGATGGCGTGGGACATGCCGGACATCGGGGCCTGCGACGAGATCGCCACCACCTCACCGAATTCCCGGGCTGCATCTACCAGTGCCTTGAGACCCCCGGCCTCGATGCCGTCATCGTTGGTCACCAGTATCAATGGTTTGCTCTGCATCGCATTGGGTTAAGGCTACAAAAATATTTAATTTATTGATTTACGGGACCTCAACTGTTGACAAGTTTGCCTGCCTTTGGCTATATTCTGCATATATTTATGATCAGAATTGCCTCTCGATGAAGCCAGTTGGTCTTGCATACCTGGTAATCCTGATAACAGTAGGTGTTGCAGCAGCCCAGGATCCACAATGGGAATGGGTCAGGGGATTTCACACGGTGAATTCAGAGACAGCAAAGGCGGTGGTTTCAGATCCGAATACCGGTGAGGTCTGCCTTGCCGGTGAGTGGAGGGGGTCACTGGCAGAGATTTTCCCCGCCGGGACTACGGAGTCCACTGATTTTGCAAGCACCTTCGGCGGGGTGGATGGCCTGGTGGTGAAGCTGGATCCTACCGGCAATACAGTTCTTTGGGCCTTCAAGGTGGGCGGTGAGGGCGATGACTATATCCATGACATCCATCTGGATCATGAAGGTTTTCTGTATATAACCGGCTCACTCGGACCAGGGTCCGGGTCTTTGAACGGGACCGGTCCGCCCATGGCCGATGCGGACTACACCAATCTGTCAACAGCCACCTGCTTCCTGGCCAGGTATGATCCGGCAGGAGCGTTCCTCTGGTTCCGCCGGGGGGATGGCATGCAAACATCCCGGGGAAAGGCCATCGCCTCCAACAGCAGGGCGGTATTTCTGACCGGGCACCACCAGGGTACCATCAGCTTTCAAGGCCTGCCATCCTATACATCCAGGGGAGGTGAAGACCTCTTCGTGGTGAGCTATACGTTCGACGGAGCAGCAAAGTGGCACATCTCAGCAGGCAGTGATCAGGACGATTGGGGGGAGAGCATTACATGCGATGAAGACCATCTCTATGTGGGCGGCGGTTTCAGCGGCGTTTCGCTCAATCTCACTGATGCCAGCGGGGGGGTGGTCTCTGCCACTGTCAACACGGCTGATGGCCAGGCTGACGCCCTGGTGGCGGGCTTCTCGACAGATGGCTTATATCAGTGGTCCAGGGCCATTGCCAGCGCGGCTGACGATGAATGCAGGGGTATCGCCATGGACAGTGACCATGTTTACCTGGCAGGCACCATCGGCCAGGAGGCTATGTTTCCGTTGTATGCGGACAATCCGGTTCCTTTCAAGGGCGGCCGGGATGCCTTTGTTTGTGCCATGGGCCGGACCGACGGGACAACCCGGTGGGTCCGGACGATCGCCGGGGAGGCTGACGGCGACCAGGTGGTGAGGGGCCTCTCCATGGACAGATCGGGCGGCATCTGTGTGACCGGCTTCTTCACTGCCAGTGTGACATCGACCGGTGAGATCAATGAAAGCAAAGGCCTGGAAGATCTATTCCTGGCATACTTCAGCCGGTCGGGCGATGCAAAATGGATCAAGACGGCGGGAAGCACCGGCAGGGATGCGGGCAATTCAGTCTGTGCCCTGACCCCGGGAGCTGTTTACCTTGCCGGTGAATACACAGGTTTCATAGCCTTTGATTCACATACGCTTCCTGCCGACAGTGGCGAGAACATGTTCCTGGCCAGGCTGAACCTGGCATGCCTGGATGCCGTTGGAGGGCAACTGACCGCTTCAGATACGCTGATCACCGCGGGCGGGTCGTTTTCATTGGTCCTGCAGGATTACTACGGGGAAATCCGCTGGGAACTCTCCCCTCCGGGCATGAACAGCTGGAGGCTTCTGACATCTGACCTGAAGGACTCTGTCCGTGTATTCCCCGGCGAAACATCAGATTACCGCGCCTTTCTGACATCCGGCAGCTGTGCACCCGATTCCTCCAATGTGGTCAGGGTCCATGTGGTAAATACAATCCCCGGTTTTGCCGAAGCCGGCGAGGATGTTAAAATCTGCCCCGGAGACAGCATCCGGCTGAAAGCCTCCGGGGGGGATCTCTATCAATGGGAACCGGCAGAGGGGCTGGATGTTCCCGATATCCCCGATCCATGGGCCAGGCCTCTGGTCACCACCACCTACGTGGTCCACGTAACCCGCTCGGACGGGCTCACCGATTCCGATACAGTCACCGTATTTGTCTACCCGCAGCCAAAGGTGGATGCCGGACCCGATCTCACGGTCTGCAGGGGGGACCAGGTAAAGCTGACCGCTGAAGGGGACGGGACCTTCCGGTGGTACCCTCCGGAATGGTTCATCGATCCGACGCTCAGGGAAGCGGTGGCGGTGGTCGACCAGACCATCGAGTTCAGGGTTGTGGTTACCGATGGGAACGGGTGCAGGGGAAGCGACAGGGTGATGGTCTTTGCTGTGGAACCTCCGGTGGCAAAGGCAGGATCAGACAAGGTGCTGACCGCCAAATTCGAAACCAGGATGGACGCCGCCCTTGAGCCCGGCGAGCATGGGACCTGGACCCTCGAAGCCGGCAGCGGCATCCCGGCAGACCCCCATGCACCCGACACGGAAGTAAAGGGACTCGGGCTCGGGGAGAATATCTTTTCCTGGAATGTATCCAACGACATTTGCCCGGCAGTCGCGGACCTGGTGAAGATCACCGTTCAGGACCTCCTCTTCCCGACGGTCATTACGCCCAACGGGGACGGGAAGAACGACTTTTTCAACGTACGCGGGATCGAGCATTTCAGGGAGTCGGAACTGGTGGTCCTGAACCGGTGGGGCGAGGAGGTCTATCACAGCGAAAGCCCCTACCTGAACAGCTGGGGCGGAACGGACCGGAAAGGGAATGATCTGCCTGAAGAGACCTATTACGTCATTCTGAAGATCAGTGCGGAAAGGAGCTGGAAGGGGTACCTGGTAATTGTCAGGTAACATGAAGAAGTCATTGTTACTCATAGCGGCCCTCTTATGCGGGCAGGTTGTCCTGGCACAGCTTGAGCCCCTCTCCAGCCAGTATATGCTCAATACCCTGGCCATCAATCCTGCCTATGCCGGAAGCCGGGAAGCCCTGAGCATCACCCTGCTGCACCGGAACCAGTGGACAGGTTTTGAAGGGGCACCGAGGACGGAGACCCTGGCCCTGCATGCACCACTCCGGAATGAAAGCGTGGGCCTCGGCCTGATGGCCATGAGTGACCGGGCCGGGGTATCCGGCTCGAAGATATTCACGGGGAACTTTGCTTACAGGATCTTTACCGGAAGGGGCGTCCTCTCCATGGGGCTGGGCGGGGGGATCACCGTTGTCAGTAACCGGTGGAGCGAGCTTGTGGCAGTGGACCCGGACGATGAAACCCTGCCCGTGTCAGACGGTGGCTACACTCTTCCTGACTTCAGCATAGGGATCTACTACCATGACGAGAGGTTCCATGCAGGGTTTTCAATGCCCATGTTCCTCACCCATAAATTCAATGCTGCAAGCGGCAGTTTTGACCTGGTGAACGACTTCACCCGGTACACCTACCTCCTCCAGGGAGGAACCCTGTTCCGTCTCTCCGCACACTGGAAGATCCTGCCGTCCACCATGATCCGGTTCAGCCAGGTTTCCACCCCCCAGGCGGATATCAACCTTCATGTTTCCTGCCACGACCGGGTATGGCTCGGGTTCTCGTACAGGACCAACAAATCGCTTGTCGGGATGCTTATTGTCCAGGTGAACAACCAGCTTGCGGCAGCCTATTCCTATGACATGGGATTTGGCAGCACGGGCAGCTCCCTGGGTGGCGCACACGAGATCATGATCAGGTATGATTTCCGGTATATCATCGATGTTATCAATCCAAGGTACTTTTAAATGACTTGAAATGAGATTGAACGAACCCATCCGCATGATGATCCTGGCAGCCCTGGCGATGGCCTGTTACCGGTCGGATGCTCAAAGCTACGCCGTTGAAAGAACAGGGTTCAGTTCTGACAGGTATGACGATTACTCACCGGTATACTACAGGGAGGGGCTTGTGTTCTGTTCCAGCCGGAAACAGGATGTGATGGTGGTGTACGCTTCGCCCGATAACGTGGAGAGCGCCAACCTCTGGTACGTTCCCCTGGGTGACAGCGCCGGACCGGGTGCGGCAGTGATCCTCTCCAGGGAGCTCCTGACCAGCTTTCACGACGGACCGGCAACCTTCAGCCCCGATGGCAGGGAGATCTACTATTCCAGGAACCTGGAGGTGGACTCGAAGCTGAGGGATGTCTTTGACAGCCAGAACCGGCTGGGGCTCTTCAGGGCCGAATGGCGGGACGGGACCTGGGACAGCATTACCCCGTTCCCTTTTAACAGTACTGAATACTCCATCACCACCCCGGCCCTTTCTCCCGGCGGGGACCGGATCTATTTTGCATCGGACATGCCCGGAGGTTTCGGGGGGGCCGATCTCTGGTACTGCGACAGGAAGGACGGGGAATGGCTCCCGCCGGTGAACCCGGGCCATAATATCAACTCCGCCGGCAATGAATCATATCCCTTTGTGAGCGGATCCGGGATCCTCTATTTTGCCTCCGACGGGTGGGAGGGTTTCGGCAAGAAGGATATCTATTACAGCAGTGAGGCCGGGGGCGAATGGACCATGCCGGTGCATATGGACGCGTACATCAATTCAAAGGCGGATGATTTCGGGCTCATCACGGATATAAACGGGCAGGAGGGCTATTTCTCATCCAGCCGGGGACGGAACGACGATATCTACCGGTTTGTCACTGAACTCCATTCATTTCACAATTGCGACTCCCTCAGGAAGAATTTCTATTGTTACCTCTTCTATGATGAAGGCTTCATGGATATCGATACCATGCCCCTCAGTTACGAATGGAGTTTCGGGGACGGGAAAAGGGTATCGGGGATTGAGGTGGAGCACTGCTTCCCGGGACCGGGGAACTATACGGTGGAACTGAACATCATTGATAACAATACCGGGAATACATTCTTTACCCAGGCCTCTTACGAAGTGGAGATCACCAATGCCGTACAGCCCTTCATCTCCTCTGCCGATGCTTTCCTGAGAAATGAGGAGATGGCCTTCAGCGGGCTGGAGTCGAACCTCCCGGAGATGGAGATCACGGAGTATTACTGGGACTTCGGGGATGGAACAAAAGGCAAGGGAGCGGAGATTGGCCATATATTCGGGAAGAAGGGGAGCTACACGGTTCAGCTGGGGGTAACGGGGGTTCCCGACTCAACGGGGCTCCTGCCGAAGGAGTGTGTTTACAAACGGGTTGAGATCCTTGAGGATAACCAGGAGCTGGCCACCTACAGGGCGCGGCAGCAGGGAGAGCTTGAGGAGTGGCAGGATACGGCTGAAAGGGAGGCGGCCCTCTCCCATCCGCTGCTCTCCAGGAAGGAGACGGAGGAAGAGGAGGCTGTCTACCGGGTGGAGGTGCTCTCCTCCGCCTCCAGGGTCGGTATTGACACATCGCTTTTTGACCCGCTTCGCGGCGCCTACGACATCGCAGAGGTCTTCCTTCGTGAGGACAGCCTTTACTGCTATACCGTGGGTGAGGCCAGCAGCGTGCTGGAGACCTACACCGTTTACAACGACGTGGTGAAGAGAGGGTATGAAAACGCCCGGGTGAAGAGTTATGTCCTGGCGGACCTGGCGGAGGAGGAGCTGCTGGAGCTTACCTCCTCCCTCGGCGAATTTTCAGATGCCTACTTTGAATTTGACGACTACCGCATCGGCCCGGCATCCTACTCCATCCTTGAAAAGGTGGTGGACATCATGAACCGGTACCCCGCCATCAGGCTGGAGATCGCCGCCCACACCGATAACATGGGCTCGTTCGAGTACAACATGAACCTCTCACAGAAAAGGGTCCAGTCCATGGTCGATTACCTGGTCACCCGGGGCATCGACGCGGCACGGCTGGAGGGGAAAGGGTACGGCGAATCGCGGCCCATCGCTGCGAACAACACGGAAGAGGGCAGAATGATCAACCGGCGGGTTGAATTCATCATCCTTAATGAGAACAAATAGGTTCATACCGGTCAGGACCATCCTGTCCATGCTCATCATGGCGGCGGGGAGTCCCGTTGTCCTGGCACAGCCTTCCAATGACCTCCCGTGGGAAAACAGCAACAACGACAACGGGTTGTTCAGGATCTGCGTGACAGCCGCCACCCGGGCAGAATATCAATGCCCCGGGGCTTACCAGGTTTCAGGCGGCGGGAGCTTCTGTGACGGGGATACGGGCGTCGCGGTCATCCTCTCCGGTTCCGAACCCGGTGTCCTCTATACACTGCTGCTGAACGACACCCTCAGGCTTGATACCATCCCGGGAACAGGCGGCAGCCTGGCCTGGTCTCCCCTTTCGGAGCCCGGAACCTACAGGGTCGAGGCGGAGGATCCCTCCGGAAGCTGCACGGTGATGATGAATGACAGCGCCGAGGTGGCCGTCCTGGACCTGCCCCGGCTCTCGGCAGATTTTGTGACGATCACATGCTTCGGTGACAACGACGGATCCATTCACCTGGAGGTGGACACGGCAATGGCATGCGTGGTGGAATGGACAGGGCCCGGGGGTTTCATCTCCGGTGAAGAGGTGCTGACAGACCTTCCTCCCGGTGAGTACAGCGCTTCTGTTACCGGCAGCAATGGCTGCGTTGCGGTGACCTCCGTCATCGCCATCACGGAACCCGGCCTGCTGGTGGCCTCCGTTGAACAGGTCTCGCATCTCACCAGATATGAAGCCGGCGACGGATCCATTGAACTCACGATTACCGGAGGGACGCTGCCTTATGAGGTATCGTGGACCGGGACCGATGGTTATAGCTCTTCCGAGGAGGATCCGGCGGGAATGACCGTGGGGTACTACAGCGTAATGGTCACTGACGGTCATCAATGCCAGGACTCGGTCCAAATGGTCCCCGTACTGTTGTCTGAAGATGCAGACACGCTCTTTATCCCGGAAGGTTTCTCTCCCAACGGGGATGGCCTTAATGACCGGTTCGTGGTTGTGGGGATCGGGCAGTACCCTGACAACGAGCTGGTGGTCTTTAACCGCCAGGGGGTGGAGGTGCTGCACCGGGTGAATTACGGGAACGACTGGGACGGACGTCCTGAAAAGGGGGGCGTTGCGGGCGGCGAACTTCCGGAAGGCACCTACTACTATATCTTTAAATACGGGACATCCGGCATAAGAAAAGGATATGTCTATATCAACAGGGAATAGGACCAGGGCCCCCGTGCTGCTGCTGCTGATCTTTGCGGCCGGGCCCGGCATCCTGGCCCAGGAGCAGGTATTCTTCATCCAGCACCTGCAGAACCGGATGCTTTATAACCCGGCATTCGCGGGTGACAGGGAGATCCCGGGCTTTGCATTCCAGTCCAGGCAGCAATGGCTGAGCTGGGATGGGAATCCATCTTCCAGCCTCCTTACGGCACACACCCGGATGAGGGACAAGAACGCAGGGCTGGGCATATCCCTGGCCTGTGACAGGATGGGGCCTGTCAGCTATGCAGGGCTTACCGCGATCTATTCATATGCCCTCCGGATCAGTGATAAGAGCAGCGTGACCCTGGGCCTGCAGGGTGAGCTGCGGTTTCAGCAGATCCGGCTGAGCCGGCTCCAGCTGGTGGACCAGGGGGACCAGCTGTTCGGCGAGGACCCCGGGCTGAAACTCCAGCCCAATTTCGGGCTGGGGATGGTCTACCGTTCCGGGGAGTATGCGGTCAGCCTCTCCATGCCCAGGATCCTGAATGCTGCCCTCTCTCCTTTCGAGGGAGCCACTTCCCGCCGGAGCAGGACCGGCAGGGTGCTCTGCCTGGGCGCCGCTTCAGGCTACGACCTGGGCGGGGAGCTCAGGGTGGAACCCTCTCTCCTTCTGGCACTTGCAACAGGCACCTCCCCCTTCATCGAACTGGCCGGCCATCTCCATTACCGGGAGATGTTCAGGATGGGACTCTTATACCGGTTCGACCGGACCATCGGGGGAGTGGTGGGCTATAAGTACAGGGATATGCTCCTGCTGGGATACTCCTATGATGTATCCATGAAGCTGGTCAGGTTCAACGCAGGCACGCACGAACTATTCCTGGGCTACAACTTCCCTTTCAACAGGACCAAAATCCTGTCGCCCAGGAGATTCTAAAATATACATACCATGAGAAAACCGGATTTACTGAAGATGATCGTTGCATGGACCATGCTGGTGGCGGGAGGGGCGGCGGGCTGCGCCCAGTCGGCACCGGCAGCAGAGGAGAACATCCCTTACCTGGTCACTTTCGGCGGAGAGGCGGACCGCTCCTGGGGAGATGATGATTTCTGCCAGATCTTCTTCCTGCGCATCCCTGTGTCCCAGTCGGAGCCCATCTATATCCGGGTCTTTGATCCCGATACCGGGGGTGAGCTGGATGAAGGGAAGGGGGAGTTCAATACGAAAGTCAGCTTTTCCGTTTACGGCGGGCACGGATGTTACTCCGATGATGATGCCCAGGCGGTGGATCCCGTGGGAAGGTACAACAGCGGAACACTTCTGACCTCCAGAAGCTTCGGGGAAAGCAGCCGGTATGACAACGGGTGGTATACCTTCGGCCCGTTCAACCCGCTTGAAGGAGAATATATTGAGAAATTCGATGGCCGGGTATTCAAGATTATCGCCATCGGGGAATCGGGCGATGACGGCAACCTCTACCGCTATTTCCTCAGCACCTCCCCGAAGGAGAACAGGGAGGTGGAAGGGGGGAACCTTTTTACCTACGAGTACACTTTCAGGCTCTCCAACAACCAGAACAACGTATCCCAGATTTATCCGTATATTGACGACCGGACCATCTCGGTGAAGATCTCCAATTTCGACTGGGATGACGATGGATTCATCAGGATCGTTTCGGTAGCCAAGAACGGGGAACTGTGCCCGGTCTCCGGTGAGAACAACTGGGTCAGCAGTGAATTCAGGATTGTGGAGGAGGAGAAGAACACATCCATGGAGATCCAGTTCATCAAGAACCGGACCCGCCTGGTGAGGAACAACAATGTGGTCCTGACGGTCCAGAACCAGTACGGGGAGATGCTGCCCTTCTATGTGGTCCCAATCGGGGGGATCCCGGTCTATAACCCGAGGATCAGGATACGGGTTATCGAAAGATAAGGCATGACATTGATCGGATCAAAGAATCGGTTGAAACGGCAACTTTTGGCCCTCCTTTTGCTGCTGGGAACAGGCTGGACCACCCTCCTGCCCCAGCTTTACAAAGTGAAGGGATACGATGCCGGCAGCGGCCTTCCCCAGCCCTATGTCTATTCACTGGAACAGGATGAATCGGGATATCTCTGGATCGGAACAGGTGCGGGGCTGGCCAGGTTTGACGGGTATGCATTCCGGGTATTCACCATCTCCGACTCTCTCTGTGACAACTTCATCACCACCTCCTGCATCAGCAATACCGGGTCGTGGTTCGGGCACCTGAACGGCGGGGTAACCCGGTACTCCGGCCAGGCCTTCTCAAAGGCCGTGGAGGGGAACCAGGGCACCGGCGCGATCACGGATATCAAAACCATCCGGAACACCACCTGGGCCAGCACCCAGTCGGGCGGCATCTGGAGGCTGGAGCCCGGGAAGCAGCCCCTGCTTTACAGGGATCCCGATCACCCGGTATCCATCTTTTCCCTCGAACTGCTGTCATTCACCGAGTGTGCCGTGGGAACCATGGAAGGGGTATCCGTATTCTCCCTGGAGCATGAAACGAGGCAGCTGCGGCTGATCGGGACCCTGGAGGGGATCCCTGAAACCAGGGTCCAGGACCTGACCATGTCGAGGGATGGGGAAACCCTCTATATCCTGACCGGGGATGAAGGTCTCTTTGTTCACAATACGCGGGAATACACCCTGAAAACCTCTCCTCTCGAATCTGACCTCCGGGAAGGGATCGAAGGAGGGCAGCAGGTGTATGAGGATTCAGAGATGAACCTGTGGATACCCACCTTCGGGAGCGGGTTGTATAAACTGATCCGGGACCCCGGCGGCAGATTCAGCTCCCGGAGGAATTTCACGGAGGGGAACGGATTGCCCGGGAACAATGTGAAGCAGGTGATCCAGGACCGTGAGCAGAATATCTGGCTGGGGATGTACGGGACAGGCCTCGCCAGGCTTGTGGATGAGGCTTACACTTTCTACCGGTTTGGGGAAGGTGAAACCGGGAACAACGTCTTTTCCATCTTCAGTTCGGACCGGTTCAGGTGGTTCGGGACCGACAAGGGGCTGATCCGGATGGATCTCCTTCATGGGGAGCATTCACTGCTTTCCGGCCGGCCATACGGGATGCCTGATGACATCGTTACGGCCATCACCGGCTCAGGGGAGGATAAACTCTGGATAGGAACCAGGCGATCAGGGATATACAGGTGGAATGAAGCGCAGGACCGGTTCCACCAGGTACCCATCAGCACAGGTGCACTGGAAAATTCGATCAATGCCATGGAGTTGCAGGGAGAGGTGCTGTGGGTTGCCACTGAGAAAGGGCTCTGCAAAGTGGATACGGAACATGGTGAAATGCGGTGGTTTACCATCAGCAATGCAGGGTTGCCGCACAATACGGTGAATGACCTCGAGACAGACCCGGCCGGCAGGGTCTGGCTCTCCTCCCTGAGCAACAACCTGTGCTATATTGAAGATGACGAGGTAACCCGCCTGGTCATCCCCTCCGTGGTATCCGCCCTGAACATCAGATCCATTACAAGGGACCGGGAAGGCCGGATCTGGGTCGGCACCTACGGCAACGGCATCTTCAGGATGAAAGGGGATTCTGCCAGGAATTACACCACCAACGACGGGCTTCTTTCAGATTACTGCTACTCCCTTGCCGGGGATGACATCAGGTATATGTGGGTGAGCCACAGGGGAGGGCTGAGCAGGATCAGGCTTTCTGACGGATTCATCAGCACGGTGAAGGATGAGGTGGGGATCGACCGGAGCATGGAGTTCAACCTGAATGCGGTACACAAGGATCCCTCAGGGATCATCTGGTTCGGATCCACCTCGGGAGTACTCTCCTATGACCCCCGCATGGAAAAGGCTGAGCCCCCTCCTCCCGCGCTTTCGATCACGTCGCTCATGGTCAACAATACCCCCCGCAAGGCAGGCGGTGTGCTGGAATTGCCGCCGGGCAGGTACGACCTCAGGATCCAGTTCGTGGGCGTTAACCTGAAAAACCCGGAAGCAGTGACATACCGGTACAGGATGGATGGCCTGGGGAATGCATGGTCGGAAGCATTTTCCGAGCCCCAGGTAACCTTCAACAAGCTCCCTGACGGCAAATATACTTTCCAGTTAAAAGCGGCAAACAGTGAAGGGATCTCCAATGATGACCCCGTGGCACTGGAGATCATCATTGCCAGACCGCTCTGGAAAAGATGGTGGTTCTATGCGGTACTCCTGGTCCTGGTAACCACAGGGGTCGTCACCTATATCAAGCGGCGCGAATACAACCTGCGGATGGAGAAGCAGGCTCTTGAAACGGCTGTAAAGGAACGTACCGAGGAGATCAGGCTGATCAACAAGAACATCACCGACAGCATCAACTATGCCAGAAGGATCCAGCAGGCGGTATTTCCGCCACCGGAACAGCTCTCGGCCCTTTTCCCCGAGAGCTTTATCCTGACCAGGCCTCAGTACATCGTGAGCGGGGATTTCTTCTGGATGGCCCGAAAGGACGGGAAACTGGTGGTTACCGTGGCCGATTGCACCGGCCACGGTGTCCCGGGGGCATTCATGAGCATGCTGGGCATCACACTGCTCAATGAACTGGTCAATACAGAGGGTATCGTGAAGTCCGACCAGGTACTGAACAGGCTGAAACATGAGATCATACTGGCGCTCAGGCAAAAAGGGAACAGCGAATCGGCAACGGATGGAATGGACATGGCGCTGATTGTCTTCGATCCGGCCACATCCCGGTTGCAGTATTCGGGCGGATTCAATCCGATGGTCAGGATCAGGAACGGGAAACTTGAGCTTTTCAGGGCCGATCCCATGCCCATCGGCATAGGGGCCGTCACCGGAAAAGATTTCACCAGGCACGAAATGAAGGCCCGCAAGGGGGATGTGATCTACCTCTTTTCGGACGGGTACGAGGACCAGTTCGGGGGTGAAGCGGATAAGAAGTTCTCCCGCAAAAGCTTCAGGAAGCTGCTGTTTGACATCCACGCCGAACCCATGGCTGATCAGAAGATCATCCTTGAAAGCAGGCTGGACAGCTGGATGGATGGCCGGGAACAGATCGACGATATCACAGTGATGGGAATCAGGTTCTGATCATGGGTTCAATCCACACACGCATCCTCTCTCCGGGAAGCATCGAAGAGGCAAGGCTCATCTACGTGGTGATCGGGGCGAGGCAGCAGGGCCGGTGGCTCTTTGTCCGCCATGCCGGCCGGATCACCTGGGAGATGCCTGCGGGTCACATTGAACCGGATGAATCGGCGGACCAGGCCGCGGTGAGGGAGCTCTATGAGGAGACCGGGACGGTCCGGTCTTCGCTGGACCATCTGTGCGACTATGAGGTGAGCATACGCGGAAGGACCGGATACGGCCGGCTTTACAGGGCAGAGATCCTCGAACGCGAGGAGAGGCTGGAGCATGAGATCGCCGAAGTGATGCTCACGCAGGAGCTGCCGGAGAGCCTTACCTACCCGGAAGTACAGACCATTCTTTTTGACAGGGTGAGGCAATTTTGACTGAAATGCACTACTTTTGCAACTTACGATCAAACGGCTGATTCATGAAGATCTCCTACAACTGGCTGAAGAGCTATATCCCTGTTGATATTCCGGCACTTGAACTGGGGGAGATCCTGACCAACACCGGGCTGGAGGTGGAGGGCATGGAAGCGTTTCAGTCGGTCAGGGGCGGACTGGAAGGGGTGGTGGTCGGAGAGGTGATTTCATGCCGCAGGCATCCCAACGCGGAGAGGCTGACGGTAACCATGGTGAATGTGGGCGCGGGGGAACCTTTGCAGATCGTATGCGGGGCACCCAATGTGAAGGAGGGCCAGAAAGTCCCGGTGGCGCTTCCGGGTGCCACCCTCTATCCGGCCGAAGAGGGGATCACCATCAGGGAGTCCAGTATCAGGGGAGAACTCTCCCGGGGAATGATCTGTGCCGAGGATGAGCTGGGACTGGGCAGCTCCCACGAAGGGATCATGGTGCTCGATCCCGGGGCGGAACCGGGGATCCCGGCGTCTGAATACTTCAGGGTGGAGACAGATACCATATTCGAGATCGGACTGACGCCCAACCGCATTGATGCAGCATCCCATATGGGTGTTGCCCGGGACCTGGCGGCCTATTTCCGGCACGCGGGGGGTGTGACGCTTGCGAGACCCTCCGTGGAGGCATTCTCCATCGACAACCGGGAGCTGCCTGTATCCATTGAGATAGAGGAGAAGGACGGCTGCAAAAGGTATTCCGGGGTGACCATCAGCGGGGTTACCGTCAGGGAGAGTCCCCGGTGGCTGCAGAAGCGCCTCCGCTCCATCGGGCAGACCCCCATTAACAACGTGGTGGATATCACCAATTTTGTGCTGCACGAGACAGGGCAGCCCCTCCACGCTTTCGATGCCGGCAGGATCACGGGGAGGAGGGTCATCGTAAAAACCCTGCCGGAGGGGACCAGGTTCACCACCCTGGATGGAGAGGAGCGGACACTGCTTGCCACGGACCTGATGATCTGCAATGCCGGGGAGGGGATGTGCATCGCGGGGGTGTTCGGGGGCATCAGCTCGGGGGTGACGGAAGACACCAGGGATATCTTCCTGGAATCGGCATGTTTCGACCCGGTTTACATCAGGAGGAGTGCCAGACACCATAACCTGAATACCGACGCATCCTTCAGGTTTGAGCGGGGATCCGATCCGAACATGACGGTCTGGGCCCTGAAAAGGGCCGCCCTGATGATCAGGGAGATTGCCGGGGGAAAGATCTCCTCGGAGGTGGTGGATCTCTATCCCGAGCCGGTGGAGGACTTCCAGGTGGAGATCCTGTTTGCCCATGTGGACCGGCTTATCGGGAATCACATCGATCCGGAGACCATTCAGTCGATCGTTGAATCACTGGAAATGAAGGTGGAAAAGCGGACCGGATCGGGAATGGTGCTGAGGGTCCCCCCCTACCGGGTGGACGTGCGCCGGGAGGCCGACGTGATCGAAGAGATTCTCCGGATCTACGGTTTCAACCGGGTGGAGGCCGGACCAGGCCTGCGGTCCACCCTCTCCTATTCCACCAGGCCGGACAAGGAAAAGGTGATCAACATGGTTTCGGACCTGCTCACCTCCAACGGTTTCTTTGAGATGAAATCCAATTCCCTCACCAGGTCGGCATACCATGACCGGGAAGGAGAGGCCGATCCGGCGGCTGTCCGGCTCTCCAATCCCCTGAGCCAGGACCTTGCCCACATGCGGAAGAGCCTGCTGTACGGGGGACTTGAGGCGATCAGTTACAACATCAACCACAAGAATCCCGACCTGAAGCTCTATGAGTTCGGGTACTGCTATCTCCTGAAACCGGGGCCGGGCAGCGGTGAGCTGCTGGAGAGGTTTGACGAGCAGCTGCGTATGGCTATTTTTCTCTCGGGCCGGTCCACTCCCCGGAGCTGGAACCAGGAATCATCCGATGTCTCCTTCTTTACGCTGAAGCGTTACGTGGAAAGCACCCTGAAAAGGATCGGGATCGACCTTCTTTCGCTGGAGTCCAGGCCGGGAAGGGACGGTTCCTATGCAGAGAGCCAGGTCTATGTAACGGGCAGGGATGCCATCGTGGAGTTCGGCAGGGTGGCCCCGGGCCTGCTGAAACAGTTTGATATCAGACAGGATGTCTATGCCGCCGAGTTCAACTGGGCTGCGGTCCTTGCCCTCATTTCCGGTCACCGCATCCTCTTTACCCCGCTGCCAAGGTTCCACGTGGTAACCCGCGATTTCTCCCTGCTGCTGGACAGGGGTGTTTCCTATGAGTCGCTCCGCAGGCTGGCTTTCAAGACAGAGAAGAAGCTCCTGAAGGATGTGACGCTGTTTGATGTCTACGAGGGTGAGAAGATCGGCAGGGGAAAGAAATCCTATGCACTGACCTTTATCCTGCTTGATGAAGAAAAAACCCTCACGGACAAACAGATAGATAAAACCATGCTGGCCCTGGCCAGGGCGTTTGAGAGGGAATTCGGCGCACAGGTAAGGGGGCTGGAGTCATGATGAGCGCGAAGATCCGGATCATCAGGGGCGATATCACCATCCTGCATGTGGATGCCATTGTGAATGCTGCCAACCGGACCCTGCTGGGGGGAGGAGGGGTGGATGGTGCCATCCACCGTGCTGCCGGGCCCGACCTGCTTGAAGCCTGCCGCAGGCTGAATGGCTGCGAAACGGGAGAGGCCAGGATCACCCCGGGGTTCCGGCTGCCTGCCAGGTATGTGATCCATACAGTGGGGCCGGTCTGGAGGGGCGGCTCCCATAACGAACCGGAACTTCTCAGGCAGTGCTACCTGCAAAGCCTTGAGCTGGCCGCAGCGCATCAGCTGAGGAGTATCGCATTCCCCAACATCTCTACCGGCGTCTACGGTTTCCCCAAACAGCTGGCTGCTGAGACCGCCACAGCGGCGGTGAAGTCCTGGCTCGAACAGCCGGGTTCGCTGGAAGAGGTCATCTTTGTTGTTTTTGACCACGAGAACCATATATTGTATCATGAACTTCTCGGCTGATACCGGAAATACAATGACAGAGTTCAAAGAGATGAAACGGTTTATGATCCTGCTGGCTGGCTTGCTTCTGACCATCCCGGCACTGACACAGGAGCTCGACAAAAAGGAGCAGCGCAAACTGGAAAAAGAGCTGAGAAAGGAGCAAAAGGCTGAAGAGGCGGCCACCAGGGCAGCCGTTGTGGGGCTCATGGTGGAGCACGGCCGATTTGTGCTGGAGGCAGAACAGCTCAGGGACAGACGCGGCAACACGGTCAATGTCACTTCCATGATCAATTTCATAGCTTCTGACTCCATTCGCGGGGTGATCCAGATAGGAAACAACAGCTACGTGGGCCTGAACGGCGTCGGGGGGATCACCGTGGAAGGTCCCGTTACGAACTACCGGTACACCTTCAACGGGAAGAACGGTTCCTACCAGGTCACCTACATCTTGCGGTCCCCAACCGGCACCTACGATGTGCAGATGTCCGTCTCCTCAAACGGGAGGGCCGATGCCACGGTCAGCTCCAACTGGCCGGGAAGGGTCAATTACATTGGAACCCTGGTGCCCCCGGCCTCATCCAGGGTATATAAAGGGACCACCTCGTACTGAACGGATCCTCCCGCCTGCCCTGCGGCTGCTCAGCCGCGGGAGAGGGGGATCCCTGCCAGCTGATCCTCTTTACCCTTCCAGCTTGTAGATGAAGCGCTTGATGCTGCGCTTGGGGGTCTTCTCAAACTCCGTTTCGTGAATGTGGATCTTTAACAGGGTTTCATAGGAAGCCAGCTGCTGGTTCACAGCTTTCCGGTTCTCCTCCATCTTTGCTGCCAGATCCTCCTCCACCCCGTCAGCCCTGACCTGTTCAGGATCCGGGTAAACCAGCGCTTCCAGCCGGTGGTCCCTGTTCATCAGCACCACCGCCTCGCTGATGTATGGCAGGTTGGCCAGTCTGGCTTCGATCTCCTCCGGATAGATGTTCTGCCCCGACGGGCCCAGCAGCATGTCCTTGCTCCTGCCCTTGATATAGATGAATCCATCCTTATCGGTCACCCCGAGATCCCCCGTGTGCAGCCAGCCATCCTCATCGATGGCGGCCCTGGTGGCCTCCTCGTTCTTATAATAACCCTCCATCAGGTTCTCCCCCCTCACCAGGATCTCCCCCGGCTCGTTGCAGGGATCAGCAGAATCGATCTTCAGCTCCATGATGTCCAGGATCTTCCCGCTGGAGCCTGCACGCGTGGTGGCATGACCTTCATAGGAGATGAGCGGGCCGCATTCGGTCATGCCGTAGCCGATGGTGAACGGGAATTTGATCTTCCGCATGAACCTCTCCACCTCCTCGCTCAGGGCCGCCCCTCCCAGCACAGCCTCACGGAAATTGCCCCCGAAGGATTGGTAGAGCTTCTTCCGGATGGCCCCGTAGAGGATCCCGCTGATG
>CAYXUD010000135.1:0-26477 GCA_964467775.1 uncultured Bacteroides sp.
GTTCCCAGGTTCTCAGAGACATGTATGTCCACATTCGACATCCACCTGGGATAAGTCTGTTCCCGCCAGTCAAGGAATGTGGATTCACCCCTGAACATCCCTGTACGATGAGATTGCAAGGTCTTATAATCATCCTCAAGTGTGTTTTTAATTATTCGGTAGGATTGTCTCAGCCACTCCATATCTCCTGTCACCTTAAAAATCTCCCATGCTGCCAGGACCCATGTAGTGCGATCTGAGGAGATTGGCCAGGCCCCGCCGGAACCAGTGTCCTGTATGATCCGATCCCGTTTCACTTTTTTCATCAGACTGATCCGGGCCAGTTCAGGTTCATGATAGGCAAATGCCAGCAAGGTGCTGTAACTGACATCCCGCGTCCAGACGCCTCCCCATTCTGCACCTGTTCTCAGGGTACTGTCGGGCTCAATATTCATTAATGACTCCTCCAGGGAGAGGTTAAAAAGTGCATCCACAATCTTCTGATCCGATTGGTAGCATGGCTTTGCAGATATATTTTCGGAAAGGATCCATGTATTCAGTTCCTTATTTTCCTGGTCAAACGGATTCAATATGATGGAGATTTCATATATGCCATCTCCGTCCGGATCTTTCAGTTCCAGGTTGTTTTCTTCAAGATTGGAGAAATCCCAGGTCAGAGGTTCTGATCCTCCCGCAATATAAACCGCCTTAAAATCTTCCCTGGCCACCCGGCTTCCATTGAAAGCTTCGTAGTATCCATTTTCCTCCATTTGAGACAGGACCGGCGTCATATCAACCCTGAAAGTATATTTATAATTTACCGGCAGCTTGCTCCCGGGATCCCCGGGCATCGGAGCGGTATCCTCTCCAAAGGGGATGACCGGAGAGATATGCTCCTTGCCAATAATAATCCAGCGGTCCGCCCCTGAAGGCAGCTCATTATCCTTTTCATTAATGCTGAACTTGAATGTAATGAGCCTTGAGAAATTCTGACTGGCTGTGCTTCTGTAGTTAGAAATCATATGGGTTGGAGAGCGAACAGCTCCCACATAATTATTCTGAATTACTTTATCTGCATAGACTGAAAACGCTTCGGATTGATATAGAACAGCCGGTTTATGATGGCAGCCAATCAAGGTAAAAAAAAGCAATATCAGCCAAATTAATTTATTCATCTATAGTCAATTACATCTCTATTGATATCATTTCAGTTGCGGCAGCAGCAGGTACTCGGATCACACACTGACTCCCGGCTTTATCCCAGCTCCATGCTGCTCTTTTCATCGGCTCACTGACCAGCTCGTCAATGTTATTCAAAGTGAATGTTCTTAGCTTTTTCCCTGAAAGTTTCACAGCTGAAGGTTTTTCTCCAAAATGCAATTTGTATATCAGTTCTCTTGAAAATGGCTGAAATCCATTCTCTGCAACTTCTGCATATTTTATCTCAAAACCGTACGATTTACTGCTGCACAGGAACTCCCTTTTTACATAGATGTCATTTTTATAGTCGTTTGTCTCTCCGTTATCTTCATATACCACAAACCGTGCTTGCCGGTTGTCTGGAGCAGGAAAGACCTCCAGGATCAAAGGGTAACCTGGGTATTCATTAATGAATTGCATCACCGGCATTTGTGGTATAATGGACCCCTCCTTAACAAACAGGGGGACCTGCCCGAGTGTTACCTGATAATCAATCCACTGTTTTCCCCGGTAGCGTGTTTTCTTGTCGTTAAAATCAATCCACGCTCCTTCCGGAAGGTAAATCCTCTTCATATCTGCCCCCTCCTCCACAACGGGTGCCACCAATAGCTCCTCTCCGAAAAGAAACTGGCTGCTCAGGTTAAATACTTCGATGTCATCCGGATATTCCAGAACGAGTGCCCTGATCAGTGGCCAGCCCTTATCGTATGCTTCCCGTGCATAGGTATAGATATACGGAAACAGGCGGTATTTTCTTTCAATCGCAGATTTGCATATAGCCTCGGCTTCTTCTCCAAATAACCATGGCTCCACAGCATTATTCCCTTCATGGTGGATACGGCTCAGCGGATTAAAGGCCCCGAACTGAAGCCATCGTATATAGAGTTCACGCATTGCCTGGTAATCTTCGATTTCTCCGCAATAGCCACTGATATCGCAGCTCCAGAACGGGATCAAACCCATCCCGGCTGACATGGAAAGTGGTATTTGAGCAGCAAGCTGATCCCATCCATCAGACACGTTGTTTCCATTCCCCGCATCCCCCGACCAGCCAAATGCATATCGCTGCATACCGGCAAATCCGGATCGGGTCATCTGGAAGATCCGGGTATTTGGATTTCTCTTCTCAAACTGTTCGGTGACCACTTTGTCCCATGTTAACCCGTATACATTATGGATCTCATCGTGGGAACCCTTGTGGTGCCTCATGAACAACCGATCTGTACTCTCCTCATTACACCAGGCCGGTTCTCCCATGTCGGTCCAGAATCCCCGAACACCATCATCCAGGGATTTTTGCTGGTAGGCTCCCCACCAGTCAGCCACCTTTGGATTGGTGAAATCCACAACACCGCATTTTCCAAACCAGGGCCATGGCATATCATACGTTTTTCCGGTACGCACATCAGCGGTAAAATATCCGAGTGAATCGGCTTCTTTCCACTGTTTTTCATTGACCTGGGAGATAACAGGGTCCTGTGAAACAATGACCTTAAATCCATCCTGCTTCAGATCTTCAATCATCTTGACAGGATCATTATAATTCCTTTCCCGCCATTCAAAATCCTGCAGATACCGGGTCCAGCCAATATCCTGGTAAATGATATCGCAGGGGATTTGCCGCATCCGGTATCCTGTGGCAATTTCCCGCGAAAGCTCCTCATTGGTGAGCAGACCCCGGCATTGAGAAAATCCAAAAGCCCAGCATGGAGGCATGATCGCTTTTCCCGTTAACTCAGTGTATCTGGTTAATATCTGTTTGAAGGAGGGGCCGTACATGAAATAATAGATCATATTACCGCCCGGAGTTGAAAAGGAGTATTGTCCATCAGATTCCACTCCGAAATCAAATTGTGTCTTATAGGTGTTATCAAAATAGATCCCATACCCCTCACTGCTCATGAAAAAAGGGATGCTTTTATACAATGGATCTTCATGCAATTGGTAACAGGGTTTATCACTGTTCCACATTTTAAATTCACTTCCAACCCTGTTAAGTGACCCGTTCTTCTCTCCCAGGCCATAGATCCTTTCCCCTGGCTTCAGGGTTTTATAGCTGTACATCCTGATTGAATCAGAGACAAAACCCTTATCCTGAAAATCCTCCATCAGTAATTTCTGGTACTTGTCAAAAATCCTGATCTGAAAGGGTGATTTACTGATCCGCACTATCAAGTTACCGGTACAGATCTCATATCCCCGGGGTTGCTCTGAAATATCAAGTCTTTCAGATAGATCACCTTTTTCGATAACTGCGAACGATTCATTGTGAGGAATAAAATCCCCGCGATCATACCATATTTTTAACGTGCCGGAACCCAGCTGCACCAGCTGAACTTTGGTACTGTCTTCGCAGAAGAAAACAGCTTTGTTCCCTGCCACATTGAATGAAAGGCAATTACCAGTACCTGTTCCGGAATGATGGTTGCCATTGCCGGTTACCGCCGCTTCAGCAAAACCGGGAAAAAGGGTAAAAAAAGAGCCTATGAAGAGTATATACTTCATCCGGTCATTTGAAATGATGATTACATTGGAATTAGAGAACGGGATAACAGAATGGCTTCCCTGTTATCCCGTTCTTATCACTACTTCACTAAAAGTTTAACTGTTTCCGAATCCTGATCTGTTGATATTTGCAGTATTAGTAATCCTGTAGCTTTAACATGATTGAGGTCAAGCGTGGTGTTGCTGCTTCTCAGGATTTCCTGGTACAGTTTTCTTCCATCCAGGGAATAGAATACTGCTGTCGCAGATTCCTCTTCCCCCAGATCAATGGTTAATAATTCAGACACCGGATTAGGGTATACAGAGAATTTTGAATATCCGGAATGTACTGCTCCAATGGAAGTTACATTGGTAATTTCAATTGTATAGTCACTAAAATCAAGCACTATACGATATGTGCCTCCCTCTCCCTCAGCTATTTCCCATTTATTATCATCCGGTTCGCCACCAACGTGCAGGTAAAAATGCCCCTCATTTACAGTGTCTTTCATGTACATGTCCTGCGCCCAGTCGGTTTGACGATTTACGGGGAACTTGAATTCTCCGGGGACCAATGTGCCTTCATAGATAAACTGATAAGGATTATCAGGGTTCTTAGTCAACTCGATTGCCTGATCAATACTCCATCCAACAGGTGTTGCGCTTCCAATGATGTACAATGCATCAGGTATTCCACCCACAATATTTATTTCAATGGTCATGTCAGAAAAATCAAGCACTATGTGATATAAACCTTCCTCCCCTTCAGCTATAACCCATTTTACATCATCCTCTTCTCCTCCAATGTGATGGTAAAAATGACCCTCATTTACAGTGTCTTTCATATACATGTCCTGTGCCCAGTCGGTTTGACGATTTACAGGGAACTTGAATTCCCCGGCAACCAATTCTCCGTCAAAAATATATTGATCCGGATTGTCGGGATTTCTGGTTAGCTCAATTGCCCGGTCAATATTCCAGCCAACCGATGTGGCACTTCCAATGATGAATAGAGAGTCAGGCGTCCCACCCAGTTTTTTAATAACAATGGTCATGGGAACAAAATCCAGCACTATATGATACAGACCACTATCCCCTTCAGCAATCTCCCATTTATTATCATCCGGTTCCCCACCGACGTGCAGGTAAAAATGTCCCTCATTCACAGTATCTTTCATAAACATGTCCTGTGCCCAATCGGTTTGACGATTTACAGGGAACTTGAATTCTCCCGGCACCAGAATACCGTGATATATAAAAACGTTCTCATTATCAGGATCTCTGGTCAGCTCAATGGCATTGGCAATATCCCATCCGTTTGGTGAAGCGCTGCCAACAATAAACAGAGAGTCAGGGGCCAGGGTTTCAACAAGGAATTTAATGTTGATTGTCCACGTGTTAAAATCAAGAATCAGCCTGTATGTACCTCCTTCTTCCTCACCTATTTCCCATTTGTTATCATCAGGCTGGCCGCCAATGTGAAGGTAAAAGGAACCCTCCATGACAGTATCTTTCATATACATGTCTTGTCCCCAGTCTGTCTGACGGTTTACCGGGAACTTAAATTCCCCGGGACCCAAAGGACCCTCATAAATGAACTGTTGCGGGTTGTCGGGGTTTTTAGTCAGTTCAATTGCATTGGCTATATCCCATCCATTAGGTGAGGCGCTACCAACAATGAACAGAGAGTCGGGAGTCGGTGGCATGACAGTTTTACTGATTTCAATGGTCAGATCAGTAAAATCAAGTACGATATGATATACAGATTCTTCTCCCTCGGCAATTTCCCATTTTATATCATCATCTTCGCCGCCAATGTGAAGGTAAAAATGACCTTCATTTGCCGTATCTTTCATATACATGTCCTGTGCCCAGTCGGTTTGGCGGTTTACCGGGAACTTAAACTCCCCTTCAAACAAAGGGCCGTCATAAAAGAACTGATCTGAATTTTCAGGATTTTTTGTCAGCTCAATGGCGTTGGCTATATCCCATCCAATTGGTGTGGCACTTCCAACAATAAATAAAGAGTCAGGAGTCTGTGCAAAAATTGACGAATTCGCCAGCAGTGCAATTACTAAAAAACTTACAAATAGTCTAGCTCTTTTCATAGTTTTAGTTGTTTAAACGATTTCAATGGAATGATATCATTATCTTGAAAACAGGACATACTATTGCTTCTGAATGTCAATGGTTAACTCTACAACATTTAATGTCAGTATATAATCCCCGGCATCTGCTTCGGTAAAAATCCATTTCTCATCATCCTCTTCCCCGCCGGTATGTCTGTACATTTTTGACGGATCGCCGGGATCCTTCATGTACATATCCTGAGCCCAGTCAAACTGCCGGTTTACCGGAAACTTGAATTCACCTTCAGTGAGTGGTCCTTCGTACCGGAATATGTACCAATATGAAGGATCCTGTTCCAGCTCAATGGCATCGCCTATGTTCCATCCAACAGGTGTTGCCGAACCGATTATATACAGTTTAAAAGGATCAATAGAAATGGTATAATCAGCCAGGTCAAGCTCCAGCGTATACCAGTTTTCCTTATAAATGTTCCAGTTACTGTCATCCGGATCACCACCTGTATGCAGATAGACCTTGGTAGAATCAGCAGGATCTTTCATAAACATATCCTGTTGCAGATCGGTATTTTTATTGACCGCAATTTTGAACTCGCCCGGACTCAAGACTCCCTCGAAACTGAACTGGAAGAGATTATCCGGATTTGGCATCATCTCAAGTGCGTTCTCAATATCCCATCCGTTTGGTGTGGCTGAGCCGAAAATATACAGTACATCGTATCCGGGTCCCTTCTTCAGATCTATGCTGATCGTCAAATCAACAAGGTTCATGGTAATATTATAAATACCCTCCTCGGGAATGATAAAATTCACATTCGGCTGAGTTTCATCTGTGCGATAGAATAGGCTGTTTTCATCTTCACCTTTCTGATAAGAAGGTAATAATGAACCTTTCGCAGTAATGAATTTCAGCTGACCGGCCTTCAAATCACCCTGATATGTAAAAGTCGTCGGATCTTCTTCATCAGGCACCATTGGGGTTGCCTTATTGGCATCCCATCCGTTTGGAGCAGCACTACCCATAAAATAAAGGGTGGTAGATACAGGTTCGTAGGTGGTGATTGAAATATTGATAGCCTCAGAAATATCATCCCCGACATTTTCATCAGTTACACAGGCAATCACACGCGCTTCCAGGTCGATGGCAGATCCGGCCTCAATTCCCCATGATTCCAGGATCAGATCATTCATGCTACCCCCGGTAAAACTCTGTTCATACACCCCTTTCCCCTTATCAAAAGCCCGGGATGTAGAAAAATTGTTATCTGCCTGATCAATCTCCAGTGTATAGGAGATTGAGCTGCCGGTTCCCTTATTGCTTCCCCTTGTCCAGCTAAAACTGATGGCCGTACTTCCGGCATACTTCTGGTTCAGGGTTATTTCGGCATCTGAAACAGAAAGGGAGACGGGCTCCCCCTCTGACGTCACGATATCAAACTCATCCTTACAGGAGTCCAGAGAAATACCGGAAAACAGGAGGATGGCCAGCAGTATCATTCCTGTACCAACCTTAACGGCAGCAAGATCGAATTGTATTTTTGAATGATGACTTTTCATTTTTCTCTGTTTGTTTAATAGGTTCCTGAATCCGTTCATTTTGTTGAATCCTAATAGCCGGGATTCTGAGTCAGATTGGGATTTGATTCAATCTCTTTCAGGGGTATAGGAAAAAGCAAATGTTTTTCAGATGCATTCAGTTTTCCAATAGAGTGAAGAAAATCGAGGCCCCATTGACCGCCGTCTATTCTGATTAAATCAAACCAGCGTTGCCCCTCAAATGCCAGCTCCATCCTCCTTTCATGCAACACCTTTTCTCTGAATTCGGTTTGGGAAAGTCCCGTGACAGCAGGAAGTCCGGCTCTCGCCCTGACGGCATTCAGGGGGGCCTCGGCTTCTGAGGTCCTGTTGAGGTTGTTCAGGGCTTCAGCTTTCATTAAAAGTACATCCGCATAACGCAGCACGGGAAAATTCAGTGGACTGTTGTCATAGGTCGCGGATTCTGATTTAGTGACCAGGAATTTGCGAAGGTTATAGCCGGTTGTTGAATAAACGGGATCATAATCCTGGCCATCAAATTGCGGGCAGCCATCATATAAAATGGTAACATCCTTTCTCAGGTCGCCCTCCTCATATGCATCAATAAATTCCTGGTAAGGCTGATTCCATCCCCAACCTCCGGCAACCATGTCGGAATTTCTTGGCCCTGTGAATGTACTTAACCAGGATGACTGGTTCTCGTTTGACCAGAAATCCTCACCGGCATCGCTGATATACTGAATTTCAAACAATGACTCCCGGGAGTTTTTATTCAGGACATCAAAGTTGTCTCCATAATTTGGATTCAGCGTATAACCCAGGGAGGTAACTTCACCGGTCAAAGTCACCACCTGGTCCCAGTTGCCAAGGGTCAGATGGACCTTGGCCAGTAATCCGGCAGCAGCTCCTTTGGAGGCTCTTCCAAGATCACCTGACGAATAGGTCGACTTGGCGGGCAAAAGATCCATTGCCTCTGTCAAATCATCAGTGATCTGATCGTAAACAATCTCCTTATCAGTTCTGAATGGGCGCAGATTGTCGCCGGGGGCCTGAGGCTCAAGAATCAGTGGAATATCTCCAAAGTAGCGGACCAGGATAAAGTAGTACAAACCCCTTAAGAAATAAGCCTCCCCCAGAATCCGGTTTTTCATAGTCTCGTCAATTTCCATTCCGGGTACTTCTTTCAGGACCACGTTGCACCTCAGGATACCGGGAGGAGGTCCGCGATACAGGTCGAGTACGCCCGGATTATCGGTGGCTGTCACAAAATTGGCCATATCCTGTGTTTCCCTTCCGTCATCCCCGCCACCGGCTCCCACAATACTGTTTCCGGCCATGATATCCGATGTCCACATTCTCATGTTATAAAGCTTCGGCCACTGAAGCGGTTGATAAGCGCCATTGATAGCAGCAATTGCATCCGCCTCTGTCTGATAGAAGTTCTCGGTGTTAATCGAATCAAGTGGTGCCTTCTCCAGGAAGTCCTCGCTGCAAGAAACGGTAAGAAAAGCTAATACTGAGAGTGTTAAAATATATCTTTTCATTGCAGTAATGTTTTGTATTAGAAACCAATATTTGCACCAATACTTATGGTACGTGTCACAGGGTATGTGCTAAGATCAATCCCGTTCACCCCCACTTCGGGATCAAAGCCCTTGTAGCTGGTAAATGTCCACAAATTGGTCCCTGAAACATATATCCTTGCAGAACTGATCCTGATTTTTCCCAGGACTGATTCAGGGAAAGTATAACCAAGAATGATATTCTTAATTCTCAGGTAAGATCCGTCCTCAATGAACCGGTCGGATGGACGGGTGTTTTTGTTAGGGTCGTTAAAAACTGCCCTGGGGGTAGCATTCCCGGAGGCTGTTGAAGTCCACCTGTTCAGCGTCTCCGTAGTCTGATTGTATGCCACTGCCATACCTTCATTCCAGATGCGGTTTGCATTATAAATATCATTGCCATACACACCCTGGAGGAAAATATTCAGGTCAAATCCCGAATATTCGAAACGGTTGTTGAATGAAAAAATAAAGTCGGGATTTGGATTTCCTATATAGGTGCGGTCATCATCATCAATAACCCCGTCACTGTTCAGGTCTAAAAAGCGTATATCTCCTGCTGAGGTCCGGTTATAAGGATCCTCCCCGGGGACCTGCAATGCATGAGCCTCCACCTCTTCCTGGCTCTGGAATATTCCATCAGTAACAAATCCGTAAAAGACATCCACAGGGTAGCCGGCTTCGATACGTGCCAGGTTCTGATTAAAACCAACACTTCCTCTGGGCAGGGGTATGGTGTCATTCAGGCTGAGCACCTCATTTCTGTTGACGGAGATATTGAAATCTGTATCCCAGTTAAACCTGCCTCTGAAATTATGGCTGGTTACAGTCAGCTCCACACCCCTGTTAACAATTTCACCCGCATTGATGAAGGATACATATATGTCTGAATAACCGGTTATAATCGGCACATCCATTGGGACCAGCATATCCTGCGTATTTTTCTGATAGAGATCAACGGTCAGGCTGATCATCTGGTCCAGGATGGTCGCATCAAAACCAATGTTAACCTGTTTCTGCGATTCCCACTGCACATTTGGATTGGGCATGATGTAAGGAACTACAGCATTCACAGGGTTGTCGTTGAAAGTATACTTTATGGTGGTCAATGCTGAAGCGAAAGAATAGTTACCAATCTCCTGGTTTCCCGTAACCCCGTACCCGGCTCTGACTTTCAGATAGTCAACAAAATCAACCGCTTGAAAGAAATCCTCTTCTGATACCCTCCATGCAAGGGAACCGGAAGGAAAGATGCCCCACCTGTTGTTCCTGCCGAATCTGGAAGAACCATCACGCCGAACGGTTGCGGTAACCAGGTATTTATCTGCATAAGAGTAATTTGCACGTCCCATATATGACATCAGGGCCCATTCACTTCCGCTACCCCCGATCTCTTTTTGGCTGAGCCCGTTATCCAGTTGCTGAGTCAGGTCACTCGCAAATTCCTGGATAGAACCATCCATATAGGAAAATTTGTTCTCCTGTGCACTTGTACCCGCCAGCAGTGTGAGACTGTGAATACCGTTAAAAGAAGTATGATAGGTAAGTGTGTTATCCCAGTTCCAGGTAATGGATTTATTGGCTGCCTGGCCCAGGTACGAATTCTCCTGTGGAGTGGGTTTCCAGTCATACTTCGGAGACCAGGTCCGGTCTTGCCAGAAATTAGCCTTCAGGCCTCCTGTTGTTTTGAAAACCAAACCTTTAAAAATCTCAACCTCTGCAAAAATGGACCCCAGCAGGTTATACCCCAGTGTGGTATTCTCAATGATCGCAGCCTGACCTATCGGGTTAGTAATGTCCCCGTCCCACGCCGGCCTTGCTTCAGGACCCGAATAAGTACCATCCGGATTGTATATGGATTGTGTCGGGAGTGCCTTTAATGTATTGAGGATGTCATACGATCCGCTGTACTTATCATCATGGTTAAGGGTGAACATGTTACCAAACTTAACCCTGCCAAGCACTTGACTTTCAGAATTAAACTTAAATGATAACCTCTTGAATCCTGTGTTGTCAACGATTCCTTTCTGGTCAAAATAGTTCCCTGAAGCGTAATAGCTGGTTTTATCACTGCCTCCCGAGTATGAGAGAGAATAATTCTGCATGGGAGCAGTTCTGAATAGTGCCCCCAGCCAGTCGGTCCCTTCCCCCAGGGCTTCCGGATCTGCATAAGCCGGATTCAGCTCCATCCCGGCATTATACATCATGTCATTATGAAGAGCTGCAAACTCAGAGGCGTTCAGGACATCAACCATACCGGTTGCCTGCTGAACACCATAATAGGCATTGAAATGAATCTGACCTTTCCCCGAACTTCCATTTTTTGTCGTGATAATGATCACCCCGTTCGCCCCCCTGGAACCATAGATGGCGGTTGCAGATGCATCCTTAAGGATCTGTATCGATTCCACGTCATCCATGTTCAGCTGGTTCAATCCCGAAGAAGTCGGAACGCCATCTATAACGAGAAGCGGATCATTATCATTAATGGTACCGGTACCCCTGATACGGAATATCGGGTCATTTCCCGGTGTACCGCTTAAAATGACCTGAACACCCGCAGCCTTACCCTGCATAACATCACCAATGCTGGCAAGAGGCAAGGATCCGGCATCCCCGGTGCTGACACTTGCAACCGAACCTGTCAGATCTTTTTTCTTCAGGGAACCATAACCGATGGCAATGACCTCTTCCAGGCCAACCACATCTTCCTCAAGAACAACATCAACAATTGTCTTGCCCCTTACATCCATTTCAATTGTTCTCATCCCAATAAAGCTGAAAACAAGAACGGCATCATCAGAGACATCCTGCAGCTGGTAATTCCCATCGGCATCGGTGGTGGTTCCATAGGAAGTACCCTTCACAATGATAGTAACACCGGGAACCGGATCCCCGTTTAGATCAGATACCTTCCCGGTAATGGCCCGCCCATCCTGTTGCCGCTCAGCTGTTATTCTGCCGGCATCCCATCCGTTTGAATTTGCCAAAGCATTGTTCATGCAACAAGAAACGAAGCCCAGAATGCCAAAGAACATTAATCTGTGAATAGAGCTTATCATAAGTATGCTGGTTAGTTTTAGATATCAGGGAACTTCTTTACTAAAGTAAAAGTATTTTACAGGCCTGTTCGAGTCAAAAAGTACAAGAAAAATATAGAAAATTAAAGGAGAAAGAGATTGTTAATGTCCTTTATAACAAGAACTTACATTTTCTCATCCGGGATAAGAATATAGTTGATTTACCGGGAAAATCATCTGAAACGAGGTCCCTTCAGAATCGTTTTATTTTCATCACCTCAGTTTCAAATTCATCTTTTGGGACCCGGGCCATGTTTCTGACCCTGGTTTTATAGGAGTATACAGTATTGACAGAATAATCCAGAATTTCGGCAATCTTTTCGTTACTTGAAATCCCCAGTCTGATCAGTGCAAATATTCTTAATTCAGTATTCAATAATTGTCCTTCTTTAAGCTTAAACTGCTCTTCATCCTTTAGAAGCGCGTTCAATTTCTCCACAAAGTCCGGAAAGATTTTCAAGAAAACCTGATCAAAATTATTATACAGGAATAATTTCTCTTTTTGAATATTTATATTATCAATCTCCTGGGCCAGATCGTCGAATTGCTTCCTGGAGAATTTCCTGTATATATTGTTCTTGAATTTTTCAAGTTTCTCAATCATCTGGGAACTGACAGAGAAATAGTATCCAACGTATTCCTCCTTTATTTTATTCGCCAACAGCAACTCTTCATTCATAGTCTCCAGCTTTCTGTTGGTTGTCTCAAGCATATGCTTTACCCTGTTTAATTTAGCTATCTGCCTGAAAATAATAATGAGGGAAACTATGATTGTGAAAGACAAGATTGAAACGATGATCAGGTAATTCCACAATTTTTGCTTCTGTTTCTCAATGGTGACAATATGCTCTGATTTTATAACCGGCAGGTACTGTGAAATTTGCCAGAGCCTGAAATTGGAACCGTAGAAACGGGTCTCATCCAATGCAACATTGATATACCGGCTCGCCCTCATGACGTCACCATGCTCAAAGAGAAAGCCTGCCACAAAGAACAGTGCAACCGCCTCTTTTTTCGCACCCATAAAATCGGCAACAGAAGCCTCCACCATATACTTAAGTTCATTCTCTTCGTCTCCGAGAATTCCGTAAGCAAATGACAGCAACATCATCTGAATCGCTAATTCGTCATTGTTAAGATCATAGGTTTCTATGATCTGTTTCAGGATGTCAATGGCAGCCCTGCAACTGTCTAATTTGATATTCTTATGGGCATTCAGAGAGTGGTATTCCCAAGAACCGACAGGGTAAAAAATCAATGCTGAATCGAAATATAACATCCCTTTCTCACGATACAAAGCGGAGTAATACTGACTTTGTGAAAAACTTTCCATATCAAAGTACCCCCTGCTCATGGTTGAATAATACCTGGCAATAGTCACATCATTTGTGTTCGACAGATCGATGGAACTCAAGGTGTCTATGGCCTCACTAAAAATTCCGGCAGAGATGAGAATATTTGCGAATTCAGTTTTCGCAACCGCGATTCTGTCATTATCTCCCGTTTGATAAGCCGCCATAATCAATTTATCCGAGTAGTAAAATGCGGAATCGAATTTAAATGTCTGGTATTCCTCGCTGAGTTTATAATAATAATTATACAGGTCTGTCACGCTCTTATCGGATACGGCGAGGAAATCCTTTTTAATTCCATCAATTCTCGATTGCTTAAGCTCAACAAAATAGTCCCTGTTTTCAATTACCTCTTCCAATCTCATCAGCACACTATCGCTATAAGTCCTGCCCATACAGGTCATTTGAATCAACAGGAATAAAAGCGTTATGCTGACTCTCATTGTTTAATTTGTCTGATGGTCATAGATCCTCGATGCAGTGATTTAAATGTAAACTAATATGGGACAATAAACTAATAGATCCTTCAAATTTTATAAGTCAGTCTAATCATTTAAAGTGATTAAATTTGTGAAACCTGATGATGAATAAACTGAGTAAATACATACAAACTATAGTCGTCTGCTGTTTATCCGGTGCTTATGCAACTGTTGCTCCGGGACAAGAGTTACCGTATAAAGCCCCATTGTACTGGAGTGTTTATGAGTATTGCTATTCGGTGGACGGAGCAATACCGGAAAGTGAATGGCTGGCAAATATCGACTGGGTAGATCAAAACTTAAAATCTTTTGGCTATGACATGATTTGTATTGATGGCTGGGGGGATGACAATCAATATAATCAGTTCGGCTACAGGAAGAAACATTCAGCAGAATGGACATATGATTATGCCTGGTGGTCAGCTGAGCTTCAAAGCAGGGGGATGACTTTAGGAATGTACTGCAATCCTCTCTGGATAAATAGAAGCGCTGCAGAATCAGGAGTGAAAATAACAGGGACGGATATTCCTCTCTCGAGTCTGATAGATGAAACAGAAGATGCACTTTGGTTTACCTGGGTCCAGGTAGACCGGCCCGGAGCAGAAGAGTACGTGAAAGGATACATTCAGTTCTATGCTGACATGGGGGTCAAATATTTGCGGGTAGATTTCTTATCCTGGTTTGAAACCGGAATTGATAAGGGGACCAGGGTTGGGCCGGAACGACCGCACGAACATTATGAAACGGCGCTCAGATGGATGAGGGAAACCTGCGACGCCAATGGGATGTTTCTGAGTCTTGTGATGCCTAACCTCAATGATGAAGCGGCCACTGAAATAAAATATGGGCACATGGCCAGAATCAATGAAGATGTCGGGTACGGCACGTGGACAAGGTTCAATAATTTTGATCGGGGCATTCGCTATTCAGGTTGGTCGCAGTACCACAATACATTTGACGGATATACGTACTGGTCCCATATATCGGGAAGAAACAAAATGATATTGGATGGTGACTTTATACGAATCAATACAATGGCAAATGATGAGGAGAAGAAAACGGTTATATCATTACATTTAATGGCTGGAGGTCCTTTATCAGTTGCCGACCAGTACAGTACCATCGGAAATGACCTGTGGTTATACCAGAACACTGAATTACTTGCCCTGAATCAGGATGGATATGTGGGAAAACCACTATCCAATAACCCTGCTGATAAATCCAGTCAGATTTGGAAAGGGCAAATGTCCAGCGGAAATTGGATCATTGGACTGTTTAACCGGGAGGATCATATCGAAAACCGCCACCTGGAGTTTACAACACTTGGTATCGTAGGGCCTGCAAAAGTGCGTGATCTGTGGGCACACAACGATTTGGGTGCAATGAACGCCATAACCGCCGATATTCCTCCTCATGGCTGCCTGATCTGTAAGATCGTACCGGGAGATGATTCCCTCAAAATCCAGACAATTGAGTTTAATAGTATTCCTGATGTGGAAAATATCATTAATACACCTCAGCTGACTTTAACAGCAACCGCAAGTTCGGGCCTGCCTGTAAGCTTTGAGGTTATATACGGGCCGGCTAAAGTAAGCGGGGACACGTTAATATTTAAAGGAGGAACAGGAGAGATACTAGTAACGGCCCGGCAGCCCGGTAATGAGGAGTTTGGCGCAGCTATTCCGGTACCCGTCATCTTCTATGCAACCGACCCAATCCAGCCTTTTGAAAATCTATACCTTGTAGGAGACGCAACTCCAGTGGGATGGAACATTGAATCGCCCGAAAAAATGGTTCAGAATGAAACCAATCCATACATTTGGGAATGGAAGGGTGAATTAAATGCCGGTGAGTTCAAAATATCAACCTTTACGGGGGACTGGTGTGATGGTGTATGGATAAACGCATCACAGCCAAACCAGTCGCTAAGTGCTACAGACTATATAAAGACTTTTGGTTGCGATGGCCCCGATAATAAATGGCTGGTAAACTCAACCGATGCCGGTGATTATGAAATAACTGTTGATGTGGAAAATGAGACCATCAACATTACGCCGATAGATAAACCTGATTATGAAAATTTATTTCTTGTAGGAGATGCCACACCGGTAGGATGGAATATTAAATCACCGTTTCCTATGTCAAGACATGAGACAAATCCTTATTTATTTACCTGGGAAGGTGTATTAGTACCCGGCGAATTTAAATTTTCCACATTCACGGGCGATTGGTGTGACGGTGAATGGATAAATGCCTCTCAACCAAACCAGTCGCTAAGTGCTACAGATTATATCATTACAAATGGATGTGACGGCCCGGACTATAAATGGAGGGTTAGTGCAGGCGAAGTGGGAAAATACACCATTTCAATTGATCTGAAAAACAGATCAATTGGCATTGCACCTGAAACTTCATCAATAGATGTTTCTCATGAAGAACAGCAGCATGAATTCTCAGTTTTTCCTAATCCGGTATCCGATCAATTGAATATTAATCTTGGGAAAGAAACATCTGCCCTGATTACTATATTTTCTCCAACGGGTGATGTTTTATACCAGGATGAAAAGAGAGGTTTGCAGACAAATATTGACCTGAGAGGCCTGAATACTTCCGGGATGCTTCTGATAAAAATAACTACAGCCAGTTGTTCAGAAGTATTTAAGGTATTGGTTCGGTAAAGCGTGTTTTTCTATCATTATTAAAGTTTCGCACTTGTTTTAATGCACATGATTTCAGCGGTTTACTTTCTGAGCGTCCTGTTTTAAATAAAGATGAAGATCCGGGAGAGCATTCCGGGCTGACAGGTTAAATATCCGGTTGCCTGCAGCGGAATATGAGATGATCAATTCACTAAATTCAGATATCATGAAAACTTACGACGTCATTATCATCGGGGGAGGCCCTGCCGCCATTGTAACGGGGATCACCGTTAAGAAATTTTTCAGGGAAAAATCTGCACTGATGATAAAAGAGGAGGCCGACGGCCTGGTGCCCTGCGGGATCCCTTACATATTCCATCTCCTGGGCAATGATGCAGAAAAGAATAAAATGGGACCCAAACCTTTTATTGACCTGGGAGGTGAGGTGATCATCAATACAGCGGTGAAAGTTGATCGTTCAAAAAAGGAGGTCACCGTTAAATCCGGTGAAAGCTTCGGGTATGAAAAGCTTGTGTTCGCCACAGGATCACTGCCTGTTGTTCCCGAATTCATTCCGGGCCATGATCTGAAGAATGCGTTTTTCATCAAGAAGAGTTTCCCGTATATCCATGACCTGGCCTCAAAAATGAGTGGTTTTAAGAATATTGTGGTCGTTGGCGGGGGATTTATCGGTGCTGAAGTGGCCGAACAGATGGCTGCTGCCAGTATCAATGTTACCCTTATTGAGAGCGAACCATTCTGTTTTTCAAAGGCCTTTTCACCTGAATTGAGCGCGATCGCCACCGAGGCGTTGAAAAGCAGCAGGGTAAATGTAATGACCTCCACCCTGGTAAAGGAAATTTCCGGTGAAAACAGGAGTGTAAAGGAGGTATTGCTCGCTGACGGCAGAAGAATCCCGGCCGATGCCGTCATCCTTTCAATAGGTTATAAAGCAAATACGCAACTGGCAAAGGAGACGGGGCTGGAGCTCAACAGGTATGGGGATATTCATGTTGATAATTACGGAAGGACAACCGTAAAAGACATCAGCGCCTGCGGGGATTGTGCCCAGGACTTTGGCTTCCTCACCGGGCGCAGCGATGTCATTAAGCTGGCCTCAACCGCAACGGCCCAGGCCCGCACGCTTGGACATAATATATTTGGTATCCGGATCAAAAAATGCACTGCCGGCACTTTGGGGGTATTTTCAACCGCAATCAGCGGAATGGCCATGGCTGCAGCCGGGGCCAATGAAAAAAGTGCCGCTGAATCGGGTATTGACCTTGTGATGGCCAAATTCTCATCCCCCGACAGGCACCCCGGCTCACTCCCCGGTGTATCTGAATTAACAGTGAAACTGTATGCATCGCCCGTGGATGGGAGTATACTTGGAGGTGAAGCGTGGGGAGGCTCATCGGTCGGCGAGATTATCAACATCATCAGCATGGCCATCCAGAAATCGATCACAGTATTCGAAATGGTCTCATTCCAGGTCGGCACGCACCCTTTGCTCACCGCATCACCGGTGAATAACCCGATTATCAGGGCTGCCGAGGATATTGTCTATAAAATTAGTTACCAGCCAAAAACCAATCTGCTATGAGAAAATTATTCGTTTCGTTATGCACCTGCCTACCCTCTGTTTTGAACGCGCAAACGGCAAAGATCAAAATCGATACCGACAGAACCATCGGGGAGATCGACCCGAAAATCTATGGTCTGTTCATGGAGACTTTTCAGGAAAAGCCGGGGCAACGGTCATTACTTCCGACGCACCCGAAGATCCCTTTACCCACGACAGGAAAGAAACAATGTATCCCCGTGCCAGAAGCGTTTAGAACAGAAAGAAACAGGTTATCCTTCCCGTTTCCGCCACATTCATTTACCCACATAAAAACAGGATTGAAATAATGATGATGAGAAGGATTATATTCACCTCTGTTCTGCTTGGAATAATCAGCAATGGAAGAGCCCAGAGCGACAGCCTTTTAAGGCTGTGGTACAACCAGCCCGCCAGAGTATGGACTGAAGCCCTGCCCGTGGGAAACGGACGGCTGGGGGCCATGGTATACGGAGATCCCTGCAGGGAAGTCATACAGCTGAATGAAAACACAGTCTGGGCGGGAGAGCCGAACCGAAACGATAATCCTGATGCGAAAGGGGCACTGGAAGCGGTCAGAAAACTGGTTTTTGAGGGCAGGTACAGGGAAGCTCAGGAGCTGGTCAACAGCAAATTCATCAGCATAACATCCCATGGGATGCCATACCAGACCGTTGGAAACCTTCGTCTCAGTTTCCCGGACCACGAGAATTATACCCACTACCACCGGGAACTCGATATTGAAAAAGCAACTGTCTCAACCCGGTACAGGCTGAACGGGGTGAACTACTGCATGCGGGTATTTGCATCATTTCCCGACCAGGTTATTATTGCCCGGATATCGGCAGACAATCCCGGTTCCGTAAGTTTTTCCGCCTCCCTGGACAGGCCTTCCCGGGTCAGTGTCTGCACCAGGGGCAACAACGAAATGATCCTGTCGGGTATTACAAATGATTTTGAATCTGTAAAAGGCAAAGTGAAATTCGAAGCCAGCGTAAAGATAGTAACTGCCGGAGGCAGGGTCTCGGCCAGTGATACAGCGGTGCATGTCACCGGTGCCGATGTGGCCACCCTTTATATTTCCATTGCTTCCAATTTTACGAATTACAAAGAGTTAAGTGCCGATGCTACAGAAAAGGCGGATGCTTTCCTTCAGGATGCACTGAAAAAGGAATATGACCGGGCCTTGGAAGACCATATAGCTGATTATCAAGGCTATTTTAAGCGGGTCAGTATCGATCTGGGTACAACCGATTCGGTGAAAAACCCCACCGACCGGCGCCTTGAACAATTTGCCACAGGCAATGACCCGCAACTTGTGTCACTCTATTTTCAGTTCGGGCGCTACCTGTTGATCTCCTCTTCGCGTCCCGGTGGCCAGCCTGCCAACCTGCAGGGAATATGGAACGATCAGCTTACGCCTCCGTGGGACAGCAAGTATACGGTGAATATCAATACCGAAATGAATTACTGGCCTTCGGAAATCACCAGCCTTTCCGAAATGAATGAACCCCTGGTCCGGATGGTCCGTGAACTTTCGCAAACCGGCAGGCAAACGGCAAGAGAGATGTACGGGGCGCAGGGGTGGGTCCTGCACCACAATACTGATATCTGGAGGATCAACGGCCCTGTTGACGGCGCATTCTGGGGGATGTGGCCCATGGGCGGCGCATGGCTCTGCCAGCACCTGTTCAGCAAATTTGAATTCAGCGGCGACACGGGATATCTTCAATCCGTCTATCCCGTGATCAAAGAGTCTTCCCTGTTTTTTCTCGACTTCCTGACAGAAGAACCCGGGCATCACTGGCTGGTTGTTTGTCCTTCCGTATCACCGGAAAATGCTCCGGCCGCCCACCCCGGATCGTCCATATCTGCCGGCACTACCATGGACAACCAGCTGCTTTTCGATCTGTTTGCCATTACCATCAAAGCAGCCGGGATCCTTCACACAGATGAGGAGTTAACCGGGAGAATAGAAGAAACCCTGGAAAGGCTGCCTCCCATGCAGATCGGGAAGTGGGGACAATTACAGGAATGGATGCACGACTGGGACAATCCGGACGACCGCCACCGCCACGTTTCCCATTTATATGGTCTTTACCCGTCGAACCAGATTTCCCCTTACCGCACGCCGGATCTGTTCGCGGCAGCAAGGACATCCCTGTCAGCCCGTGGTGATGAATCCACCGGCTGGTCAATGGGCTGGAAAGTGAACCTCTGGGCCCGCCTGCTCGATGGCAACCATGCCTGTAAACTCGTTGCCGACCAGTTAAAACCGGCCGGACAGGACAACAGGCAATTAAGCGGGGGCACCTACCCGAACCTTTTCGATGCACACCCGCCTTTCCAGATCGACGGTAATTTTGGCTGCACTTCAGGTATTGCAGAGATGCTGCTCCAGAGCCAGGATGGGGCGATTCATCTTTTACCGGCACTGCCAGATGCCTGGAAATCCGGCACAGTTAAAGGGCTGAAAGCCAGGGGTGGTTTTGAAGTGGATATTCAATGGGAAAATGGTGAACTGGCTGGCGCTGTGCTGACATCTTCCATCGGGGGGAATTGCCGCATTCGTTCCTACTGGCCTCTGGAAGGCGAGGGGCTGAAAGAGGCAGATGGCCAGAATCCTAATCCGTTCTATGCTACCACGGAAGTAAAAACTCCTTTGCTGCACACTGAAACACCCCTGCCAAGTGCAGCCCTGAGAAAGGTTTATGAATATGATGTGCCGGTTAACAGGGGGGCAATGATTGAACTTTCAGGGCAATGATCTCTTTGCTTCCGTGAAGGGAAACCGCCTTTCCGGCATGCGGGCCGGTCAGTGCACCACGGCAACCTCTTCGGTAAAGAGCCTGCCCCTGCTGATGGCGGAAAGCAGGTAGATCCCGGGGGCCAGCCCCCCGACATCCATGCGGAAGGAGGAGCCGCTGCCATCTGCCTCGAAAGATCCGCACTTCAGCAGCTGCCCGGACAGGCTCACCAGGCTGAGTTCCGTTTTTCCCCGGAATTCTTCCGAAGAGACCACGATGAACCCGGAGGCAGGCGACGGGTAAACTTCCATCCCTCTCCCGGGTTCCGGCCGGAGGACCGGGGTGGCCGTGCTCTGCAGCACCTCCAGCATCTCCGTATCCAGCTGGTAGCCCTCGAAAGCCTCGCAGGTGCAATCGGACCGGCCGCTGTTCAGGATCCCGAACGAGCCGATGAAATTCCAGAGCGACCAACCGATCCTGTATCCGTTCAGCAGTTCCATCAGGTCGGAGAGGAATGCGATGGTGACATCATGCGGGGTCTTGTTGTACACCCCGAATTCCTGCACCATGAACGCAATGCCATGTACTTCGGCCAGTGCGATATTGTCCAGGTAGGTTTCGAACAGAAGCAGTCCGCTCCCGTCCTCAGCCGTGAGGTTGCCCTGCGCGTCCATTTTATAGGTTTCCTGCTTCTTGCCCCAGGTACCGTCCCCGGGATAGAAGGTGAAGAGCCGGTCGCCCATTTTGATGGAGATGTAATTCAGGGTCATCCAGTCACCCGAACTGTTCTCGAAAGAGAGGCGGGCTGCCGCCTCCGTGGCTACGCCCGAGAAGTCCTTGTTGGAAATATTCTGGTAGCCCCACTCCGTCTCCACCACCCTGGAAAAATCGGCGCCCGTATCCGCGGTGCAGAGAAAATGCCTGGACAGGATGGTCTCGCTCCCCGCCTTTACCAGGAGGTTCGATTCCACCGAGACCTGCCCGACATTCACCATCACCTCCGTTCCTTCCGGGAAATCCCCTTCGATGACCAGCGCGCTTCTGTATTCGCTTTTCCAGGGCCCGTAAAGGTAATTCGAAACCGGCAGGATCGGCCACACCGGCTCCGGCCACTCCCCGGACCCTGCCACCCATTCGGCCTTGTAATGGGTGAGCCCGAAGGGGTCATAACAGTGCATCGACTGGGCCACACCCGGCGTATCCTTCAGTGCCGGGATCAGCTCCCTGCCGTAATTCATCCCGTCGACGAAAACGATGCGGTCCGGGCTGATCGCGTGTATCGCATCAATGGCCCTTGTCATCAGGTCCACGTAGACCCCCTCCGTGACGTTGCTGGGTTCGTTCACCAGGTTGAAGCTGAGTCTCTCAGGCGGCACGTCACTGTAACGGCCGGCAAAATATTCCCAGTGCCGGATAAAGGCCTCCTGGGCAACGGTATCCTCCCAGAGGTTCAGCTGCTGACTGGCAGGCACATCGCCGCTGTTCACGCAGTAACCGGGGGCCCGGTGCAGGTTGATGCAGACATGCACATCATACAGCGTTCCCCAGTTTACCGCATCATCGATCTCCAGCACCCCGGATTCAGCAAACGCATCCCAGTTCCCGGGCTCCGTGTAGGTCCGGTAATCGATGGGGAGCCTTACGAAATTGAACCCCAGCCCGTGGATCATACTGAACTCCTTCTCGGCATATCCGGTATTGCTCCACGACACATCGAATTTCCCAAGCAGGTTGAATCCTTTCAGCGACGAACAGAAAGCGGCCAGGTCACCGGTACCCCCTTCCCCGGGGCTGCCTGCAGCATGCGCGGTCCCGGCGCCCAGGAAGAGAAGCAGCACGGGAGCCCAGCACATTTTTATCATACCATGAGATTTTATCCCCAAATGTAATCAATCCCCTCAGAACAACAGGATCGCGGTGCTTCTCACCTCATCACCACCAGGTTTCAGAAGTTTCGATCACAAGTCCCTGGTTGGTAAAGTGTTCGGCGAGGTAATAGGTAAACATTACAGCAAAGCCAGTATCAGCCGTATGATCGAGTATCTGCGGGTTGATGTGGAACAAAGGCTTACCAGGTCATTAGAGAGCTCTTACCCGAAATATGTTGAATTACGCGAGCGCATTCCCCGAAGTTCTACTTCGGGGTTAGCGAGCACAATTAAAATAAGAAAATAATCGATGATTGACTTCGTCTAGCTAAAGGTTCCTCGCAGCTTGCTGCGAGGAGAGTCAATCGTGTTCGTCATGGCGATAAGTGAGAGATGACCAACGATCTAAGGGAGGGTATTCCACACCGGTAATCGGAGCTACTGCAATATAAATAGCAACTTGAATTAATTATACAAAACCTATTTGCTCAGTGAAAAACAAAAATTAAAGAAACATATGCGGTGATACTTTCTTTAGTAAAAACAATATTACATATTGGCTGAATTTCAAATCCTTGTCTTGCGTAAGGAACTGGACAGGCACCTGGAGTTATACGGCTTGAACTTTGAGTGGTTCGATATCAAGCAGGCCTCCATGACCAGGACAACACAACCTCCCGCCGGGGAGGTTTTTGTTTTCGGAGAAAAGGAGAAGCGAGCTCTCAGGCCTCTTCCACCACCTTCCAGCCTATCCTGTCGGCAAGCGCATAGGCTGATTCTTTAAGATCACCATAGAAAGTAACACGATGCCATCCCCATGTATCCCACATGGTGAACAGTTTTTCAATATCCCCGACAGGTTCAGCACATAATTTGGTCCTGCAGGCACGGTCATCCGGATCGTTATCCCTGCTGATGGCCTGATGCAACAGGATCTCTTTCGTGCCCTGGCTGATCTTCATGCTGGTGGTCAGATAATCAACAGGCATGATCGAACGGACCGATGCCCCCTGGCGGTCTTCCGAATGGGTCATGATGGAATAGGGATTCTCGGGTCCCCGGGGACCGAACATCCTGTTGGCGGCAACACAGTGGGCATAGATGATCTCTCTACGGGCTGTATCAATGACCGGATCGGATATATATCCCGGCCTTCCATTTGTCATCCGGTTAAATGCCACCATGGTTGCGGTTGAAGCTATATCACACTCACAGGCACCTACCAGACCTTCATTGTTCAGTTCATGAAATCCAAGACATGGATAGGCATGGATATGCCCGCCGTAAAAACCTCCCAGACAATTGACAGTAATGGCATTGGCACCATATTCCTTTAAGACTTTCTTCATTCCCAGGTACATGGCTGCAGAATTCTGAAGGGTCTCAAAAGAGACATCCGTCACTTCCACCGCTTTCTTTTGCCAGCGTTCTGCAATATGCCGGGATTCATCCCTGTCAGCGTGTTTCCAGGCTTCATTGACGACAGCAAATGAGATATACTCAAGAGGGATACCCATGACCGGATCTGCAGGCCTGGATCCTTCATCAAGCACGGCAAGTATACGTGATGATTTCATGCGGCTGAGGCATTCATCCGGTGATAATGTGCTCAGATCGTCCGGGATAACTACCCTGTTTCCGGGTGGAGGGGTTGCATCCAGCCGGATACGCCTTGTAGCTGCTGCAAATTCGGGAACAGATCCTCCTTTCCGGATGATATTGAATCCTTTCACAGCTTCCACCAGGTCATCCATATCGGAAGATGAAACAAATCCCAGGTTTTCCGATCCCTCCCTCAGAAATCCGGCGGTATAAACAAGAAATCCCCCGCTGCCGGCGTACTTGTAATCCACATAGAGCACGGGTTTGGCAGTTGTCGCTATTGTCTGGACCACCCTGTTCCAGCAATTCATCTGGAATACGATATATCCCCCCACCCCGGCATCCCGGTCCGTTTCCACTATTTTTTCTGCTTCTTCCGGACCGGATGCCATGGAGTGAATAAATTCAAATTCAGGACAGCTGCTTGCCAGCACCCTGTTAAAGTTCTCCATGACCGGACCAAAATCATACCCCACATTGGGCCAGTCAGGACCGGGCTGAACAACATCGTGCAGGGAATAGATAATTCGCAGCTTCAGTTTTTCGCCCCTGCTGCAGGAACTCAGGCTCATTACGTTCATGGTTGCCAGGCAGGCAGAACAGGCAGCACACGAGTGAAGGAAATTCCTGCGGCTGGTCCTTCCTGTGGCATTTGAATAAACCGGGATTGTTTTCATATCATATTCATTTAAAAAGTCTCTTCCGCCCAGTCACGGCAGGCTGATATTCAGCCGGTGCATGGAACAGTATCCTATCCTCTCCAGGGCCGTGTACGGTTCACACTGGCAAGGCAATCCAATGTAATATTGACATCCTCAACTATCTGAAAGTCATACATGCCGACACATATGAAATCGGCGCCATTGTCAAATGCATACCTGAATCCCTTTTCAGGCCTTATGGCTCCGGCCGCCAGTGTTTTGAAAGCAATCCAGGGCTCTTCCAGATCGCTCATAAAATCAATTGCCTCCTGCGGTTTCAAACAAAAATTATTGTCTTTCCAGCCAGGTTCCGGAACATCCTTTCTTTCAAGATCAACCTGTGCGGACCAGTAATCGTCAGTATGAAGCGTTTTCACCCAGAAGTCCGGTTTGATGCCCTGCGCCACACACGCTTTTATGGTCTCGATACGGTGGGCCCCGATACCTGCCGGTTTGCCATAGCTGCGAATCAGTTCAAGGCCTTCAGCAAGTTCATCAAAAAAAGATGGATCGTTATTGTATACCCGGAAATCAGATTGCCCGCCATGGCTGTACAGGGCATGTGCCCCGCCCTCTAATGACACTTCAATCCCTTCGATAAAGCTGTTCCCGGCACCACAATCTGAAATAAACTGCATCTTTCCACCTGTTTCCTGCCGGTATTTACTGATAATGCGGCATTGTGCCGGATTGGAAATGATGGCATTTATTCCACATTCCTCTGCCAGCTGCAGGGTCATCATCACCTTCTCATCAGTGTGATACATCTTGATCAGTTTATCCACGTATATCAGGTCCCGCGCATGGGACCAGCCGCCGATCAGGTTTCCTCCCATCACCAGCCGGCTCAGTTCAAATTCCCCGATCTTTCCTTTTGGCACAGTCCCCTTCAGATCTTCAAGTGAAGTGAATTGAAAACTTTTCAGGGTAGCACTTGAAACTGCATCCGGCTGATCGGCCAGGAATTTCTTCTCCAGGCTGTCCCATCTGTTTTTCTTATATATCACATAGGCAAATGCCCCCAGGAAAGGGACACTGATCATATCACGAAGCAATTCACGGCGTTTATTTGGGTACCCTCCTTCCGCGTCTGATGGCGGCATCGGCGCATTTGGTCTCTCCTCCTTCCAGCGCCTGAGCCAGCGGTCGGCCCCAAAGCAAAATGCTGTAGGAAGGAACGCGAATACAACCAGGATAAATAGTTCGATCAGGTTCTTATCAACCCACTGGTAATTGCCTTCGGCGACTGTGCCAAGTGTATAGCCAAAGACCGGAGGGTAGGCAACAAAATAGAAAAGAAGCAACACAGCCCCGAAGATCGAGGACCAGCGGACGAACAACCCGATAAACAAAGAGATTCCGATCAGGATCAGCCCCCAGATATTCAGGAAATCGACCACCTTCATGATACCGGGAGACGAAGCCATCCAGTGAAATAACCCTGCAAAAATCCATTTTGATCCAAGCAGGTAATATTTGGCGCTCCACACAGGGCTCATCAGCTTTGCAATCCCTTCGTAAAGGAGATGCCAGCCAACCAGGATCCTCAGGACAGTGACCA
>CAYXUD010000136.1:0-1590 GCA_964467775.1 uncultured Bacteroides sp.
TGATCCAGGAAGAGAATCCCTTCAAGGTGTTCCCTGCCATTGCATTTCACAAGGGACAAGCCTTTAACCAGGTCTGCGACGGCATCCCTTTCGATATATGCTACCAGCTGATGGAGAATGAATTCCGCGGAAAGGTGAACATCCAGATCAACATCATGGATATTAAGTTTGATTAGAGGTTCAGCCGCAGCTGCATTTCCGCATCATACCTCCGCGGTCCCTCCACCGCATCATTCCCGGACCCGGTTTGCTCCCTGTCATGGAAGGTGATCATTGACGCTTTGACCTCCAGGGTGATCCTCCTCCCCGCTTTCAACGAGATGACCGCCGTTATCTTCTGCCCCTGCCCGTAATAGGCCGGGAAATCAAAATGATGGTAAAGGCCCGGCTCATAGAGGTAGACCCGGTTCTCCCACTGCGGGATGTTGAATACGACAAACTGAAGGGTGACCTTCAGCAGTTCCCATGGCACCGTTTCAACCTGCTGTGCAGCTGCATAGCCGGAGGCCGCTTCATCCCGGTCGAAGGAGGCAATGAACCTGGATTGCCACCGGAGGCTGTTTCCGGGTTCATATACCATGCGGCCGTCCACCCTGCATGCCCGGTGTTCTGAAACGGTACGGACACCGGGCTGTTCACCGGCGGGTGTATCCTGCCAGATCCTTTGCATATACCGGATCCTCCATTGCAGCCTGCCTGTTCCGCTATTCTGAAGGGAAAAGCTGTATCTGGCACCTGATGAGGGGACCACGCACTGGTAGCGGGGGGAAGGATAATCAAACAATTCAACCGAGAGACCGGCCAGAAGCCTTCCAAACGGCTCTGCCTGCAAACAGAGGGTGGCTCCCCTTTCATTGCTGACGTGGCTGCCCGAACCGTACGCAGAAGAGAAGGTTTCCCTGTGGCCGGTTCCGTAATGGTGCAGGAGCAGGCACCCCGACAGGAAGTCGCTGAAGTGATAACGGACCCCGGCCAGGATGGCCGATCTGTGCAGCCTGCCCATGGAATACTCCCCGAAGGTCTCCAGTTTCCTCCTTTGCCAGCGCCAGAAGATGCTGATGGAATGGTATAAAAACGGGGTGCTGTCCATTCCCAGGCTGTCCCTCCCTTTCCCGGTCAGTCCGCTGACCTCGGTGGAGAAATGGGCCCCGGCAAAGAGGTTGTTGAAATTGGTTAAGGCCATGATCCCTGCATTGGCCAGGTATCCCAGGTTTCGTCCGCCCTCTTCCCCGGAGGTCCGGTGCAGTCCCGATTCCCGCCTGTAAGGGACCCAGTCGGTCACCGTATTTTCCTGAAAAAGTTCTCCTGCTGACAGGTCCATGGGCTGGGCAGAAGACCACACCATGATGGTAACGGGGCGCAGGTTCAGCCTGCATGCCAGGCCCCTGTGCAGGCCCGATTCGCTCAGGCCGGCATAGGGTTTCAGGGAAGATAGGTTTACGGGAGCCAGGAACACTCCCCCGGCTGAATGGATCATGCCTGTGCCCTGGACAAGCCCGAGCCCGAGATGAAGCCTGTAACTGCCCAGGACCAGTTGTTCCAGGAACCGGTCTCCACGGTATGCAAGGTATCCCGTCAGGTATTCGGGAC
>CAYXUD010000137.1:0-1593 GCA_964467775.1 uncultured Bacteroides sp.
TACCAAGGAATATTGAAGCTCCTCGCAGCAAGCTGCGAGGAACCTTTAGCTAGACGAAGTCAATCATCGATTAATTTCTTATTTTAATTGTGCTCGCTAACCCCGAAGTAGAACTTCGGGGAATGCGCTCGCGTAATTCAAACGGTTTCATTATATTGATGTATATAAAATACTGAATGAGCGTGCCAAGGGATCTCCTCTGTTCGTGTGTGATTTGGCTGATTGCCGGCTGCTCCTGGCTGCAGGCCCAGGAGAAGAAGCAGACCCCGGTTCAGACAGTACGCGGTGTGGTGGTGACCCGCACGACGGGAGTGCCGCTTCCGGGGGCAACGGTGGTGCTGAGATCGGGGCAGGAATACACAGGGACGGTGACCGACCAGAACGGGGCATTCCGCTTTACAGCAGTTCCGGTGGGCCGCTATACGGTGGAGGCCCGGTTTATCGGATATGAGCCAATGGCCATGGCGGAGGTGCTGGTGGGTTCATCACGGCCGGTGGTCCTTGAGTTCAAACTTCAGGAGGCTGTTTCCGAGATCACCCCGGTGGAGGTGAAGGCACAGGTGCGTAAGGATATCCCCCTGAACCAGATGGCGGTCCTGAGTGCCAGGACCTTTACGGTGGAGGAGACCCGGCGATATGCAGGGGGATTCGATGATCCGGGCCGGATGGCGGCTTCGTTTGCAGGAGTGGCCGGGGGAAGCCCCAATGACAATGCGCTGTCGATCCGCGGGAATGCGCCCAAGGCACTGCTCTGGCGGATCGAGGGGGTAAGCGTCCCCAATCCCAACCATTTTGCCAGCATGCTGGTGGAAGGAGGCGGGATCGTCTCCCTGCTGAGCTCCCAGCTTCTGAACAACTCGGATTTCTATACGGGTGCCTTTCCGGCAGAATACGGGAACGCCCTCTCGGGTGTCTTCGATATGAACCTGCGTGCCGGTGACAACGAGGAGCGCGGATGGGGCCTGCAGATCGGTACCCTGGGAATTGATGTGTTCGGTGAGGGTCCTTTCGCAGAGGGGAAGAGGGCCTCCTATCTCTTCAATTACAGGTATGCGACCACCGCCCTCCTGAAGGACCTGATCCCCGAGGGGCAGTTGCCCGTCTACCAGGATCTGAGTTTCAAACTGAACTTCCCGGCAGGAAAGGCGGGGATCTTCTCCATATGGGCCATCGGGGGACTGGACAGGAACGGTTCGGAGCCCGTGGAAGACACAACAGGGTGGGTCTCCAGCTGGGATCGTTCCAGGTACACCTGGAAGGGGACCATCGCCATGTGTGGCCTGACACACAAGATCATCCTTTCTGAGAACACTTCGGTGAGGACATCCCTCACCTCCGCGATGAACCGGTTCACTGAACAGGTGGAGCTGGTGGTGCCTGGTGGCAGCTTCATGGAATACGAATACCTGAAGAACTACACCACGATGATGAGCCTGCGATCGGTGATGACCCACCGTTTCAGCAGCCGGCTTTCGAACCGTACGGGGCTGGTGGCAGCGAGGATCTCATATGATATCAGGGCGCGGGAAAGGGATCCGGATGCGCAGGGATTTCCACTTCTGCAGGATAACACCGGGAACGGTGTGACAGGTT
>CAYXUD010000138.1:0-41674 GCA_964467775.1 uncultured Bacteroides sp.
ATGGATCAGTGCATTGGCATAATCGGGGTGATCTCTCCCGTACTCCCTTTCATAGATCTTCCTGGCCTCATCGAATTTAGCCCTGGCCCCCGGATGGTCCCCCATGTCGAAATAGGCAAGCCCCAGGTTGATAAGGGTCGCAGGCTCATCCGGGTCCAGCGCATGGGCCTTTTCAAGGAACCGTATGGCCTCGCGGAGCATCCCCTGCTCATGGTAGAGGATCCCCAGGTTGTTGTAGATCGAAACTTCCTCTTCACAGTGCAGAGTGTCATCCAGTTCGAACTGTTCACGCGCCAGTTCATAATAGTAGATCGCTTTCTGCTCCTGCCGGGACTCAAAGTGGGACAGTCCAAGGAAAGAGAGGAGCCAGACCAGGTCAGGATCCCCGGGGGCCAGCTTATCCCTGAGGATCAGGAAAGCCTCCACAGCCATCTCTGCCGCGAGGTCCGGCCGGGATCCCTCGCTGTAGACCGATGCAAGGGAAAGCATGGTCCATGCCAGGTCAATACTGTCCGGCTCCGGGACCGATCTCCTGATCCCGATGGATTTCAGGTAGTACTCCTCCGCCCTCTTCAGCTCCCCCGAACCGGCATAGAAATGGGCCGTGTTTTCGACACCCTGCAGGTAGTTCAGGTCCGTGGGGTCGGGATAGAGTGCCAGGTACCCCTCCAGCTGCCGGTAGGCCTGGCGCGCCAGGTCAGCCTTCCCCCAGCTGTAGTAAAGTGACGCGATGTTGTTGAGCAGCATCATGTAATTCTCGGAATAACCCTCCAGCAGAAGCTGGTAGATGGAATCGGCCCTTTCGAAATGGAGGGCAGCATGCTCAAAATCCGATTCGTAATAATAGATCAGGGCCAGGTTGTTGTTCGCATGGCCAAAGGTGAAGTTCTTTTCAATATCCGTTTCGGTGAAGGCGGAAATGGCCCTCTGGAAATTGAGGGCGGCCCTGGCGTTTTGGCCGCTGTTCATATATATCAGTCCCAGGTAGTTGGCGAACCGTGCATAATCCTGGTCCTTGATAAAATGGTGCTCATGGATCTCCAGCGCCTCTTCAAGGACATCGGCCATTTCGTCCCACCGCGACCTGGCCATCTCCAGTTCAGCCAAAAAATAGAGCGACCTGATGTATTCATAGCTCTCCTTCCCGTACAGGAAGATCTTGATATCGCGCGCACGGGAGAGATAAGCTTCCGCGTTCTGGTGGTAACCCAGGGAAGTCTCGATCCGGCCATAGAGCTCGCACACCTCCGCATGGCTGGGGTCATAGGTGAAGACCGGGGCCATCAGCTTAAATGCCGCCGCGATGGCCGGCCTGGCCATCTCCATCTCCGACAGGCCATGGTATGCAAGGGCCACATTGTAATAGGAGACCATATAGCGGACATCCGTGGAATCGAAGTTTTTCACAGAATGGTCCAGAGCCTTCAGCGCATCGTCAAGTGCCGCTTCATACTCATCCTTCTCATAATGGAGCCTGAACTGACCGGTCAGCCGTTCCCACTTCTGCCCCGGCATGGGGAGGGAAAGGAAGAGGACCAGGATGAGGGCGATGCTTCTCATGACAGGTACAAACATCCGAAAATTTGACCACCGGATCAAACATTTGTCCTATCTTAGTTCATGCTGCCCGGTATTGTCCGATGATCATACAAACCCAAAAAAACGGATCATGAAAAAATTTCCTGCCATCATCTTATTGCTGACTGCGGCCGCAGTTGCTCTCCATTCCCAGCCTTCCATCAACCGGGTGTTCCAGTTCCGGGATACCATCGGGCTCTATGAAAAGCTGGAGATCTCGCTCAGCATGGAGGCAGAGTTCGGGAATCCCTTTGATCCGGAGCAGCTCGATATCATGGCTGAATTTGAGTCCCCCTCCGGAAAAATATGGGAGGTTCCAGGCTTCTACACGGAATCCTTCCGGGGTTCATTCAGCGTGCGGTTCTCGGCGGGAGAGACGGGAACCTGGAAATACAGCGTCTCGGTCAGGGACAGGAACGGGGAGGCAACGAGCGACCCGGGGAGATTTGAGGTGGTACCCTCCGCGTATCACGGTCCCATCCGGGTAGCGCAGAACAGACGTTACCTGGAGCATGCGGACGGAACCCCCTGGTATGGCGTGGGGATGTGGTACAACGGGCGGACCGAAACGGAGGTTCTGGATGAACTGAAGGAGAAGGGGGTGAACTTCATCAGCAGGCTGATTGCGCCCCTGGAGACCTGGGCAAGCGGCATGGGCAGGTATGACCAGGCTGCCTGCAACATGATCGATGAACTGCTCGAGGAGCTGGAGAGCCGCGATATGCAGCTGGCGCTCAATTTCTGGTTCCACTCATTCCTTTCTGAAACCGTATGGGGAGGGGGGAACATTGCATGGCACCGCCACCCCTACCAGCTGGTGTGCGATGCCAGGGATTTCTACAGCAGCGATGAAGCCTGGGAATTCCAGGAAAAACTATACAGGTACATGATCGCACGCTGGGGATACAGCAGGTCACTGGCCATCTGGTTCGTGATCGACGAGGTGAACGGAACCGATGGATGGGCGATGGGCGACAGCGTGGGTGCAGCCGCCTGGGCCCGGAAGGTCCATGACTATTTCAAGCAGCATGACCCCTGGAACCACATGACCACCGGCACCCGCAGCGGGGGTATGGAGGAGTGGTGGGACCGCGGCTACGAGGTCTTCGACATGCCCGGCAGGGAGATCTACGAGGCCCAGGGATTCCCCATCAATGCCACCGGCCGCATCGAAATGGACCAGATCCATCCGCTTACCTACAGCTACAGGAACTATCACGGGGAGGTGGATAAGCTCTGGAGGGGCTGGGAGAAACCGGCCATCATCCCCGAAACGGGCTGGGACCATACCTTCTACGAAATGAGCATGCCGGGTTACCAGGCCCAGTTCCACAATGCGCTCTGGGTAACACTTGCCTCCGGAACGGCCATGTCGCCCTTCTGGTGGTCCTATTCAAGCTCCCTGAATGACAACGTGGTGACAGGCCAGCTGATGAGCCTCAGGCGGTTTACCGAAAGCATTCCCCTCTCAAAGCTGACCGGACCTGAACCGGTCGAAGCCAGCAATCCCGGGGGCGATGCCTATGCCATCGGCAGTGATCAGCTCATCTTCGGCTGGGCTGTCAATGCCGGTGCAGATATGTCGGGGAAGACCATCACCCTGCCGGATATAAAAAGCGGGACCTACAGGCTGCGGCTATACCACACCTGGAGGGGCAGGTTCCTGGGTGAACCGGAACGCGGTTTCCGGGGAAGGCCCCCGGCCGGCATGGAGCAACCTGAACCGGGTACCATGTTGGAAGCCGGCAGGAAGGGACTGCAGTTCGAGGTCCCGGTGCTGAAGATCGAAGAGGGGCATGCCCGCTATATGGGCCAGGACGTGGCATTCATCCTGGAACGGGTGGAGTAACCCTCTATTCAGGAAGGGGCATATTATAGATCAGCTTCAGGGTAAGGATCAGCCCGCCACCGAAATCGGTGATGTTCTTTTCGGGGACCCGTTCATCCCCGAAGGTTACCAGCGGTATGGCAAAGTCAACCTTCTGATCCAGGCCGTACTGCTTATAACTCCTGCCTACGGCCATCCCCGCCATCCCTTCAACGAATATGTTCCCTGCAATGCGCTGCCTGGCGAAGAGGGAGAGGTCAATGCTCTGCCGTTCCATGTAGGCCCCCTGGCCGTCCGTGCCTCTACAGGCATCGTCACCCAGGTAATAGGTGGTGATCAGGCCGAAGTGGTTAAACCCGGCCGTCAGGTTGCTGTTGACCGAGTACTCCACCCTGGCCGTGATCGGTATCATCCCCCTGATGCACCATCTGCCCAACTGCCAGTAAAGGTTGATGAAAGGGACCAGGTAGTGCCCGAACAGCTCCCTGTTGTACAGTGCCCCGAACCCGACTGTCAGTTCATCCCTGTACTTCTTGTCATAGGAGACCACACCGCCCATCATGAAGCTGTTTCCATCGAAGTTTTTAAAATCCGACATGATCCTGGGGGCCACCAGCACCTGGAGCGACCGGCCTTCACTGAAACGGTACAACAGCCCGGTTCTGAGTATGATCCCGTTGACCTTCACCGGATTGGCGATCGTATCCGGGAATGCCGGATCCGGGTCACCCTGCACGTTGAAGTAGAAATGGTTCAGGTTGATGGCCCACAGCGCCTTTTCGCCGATTCTTAATCCCGCGGTGAAGGAGTTGATCGATCCCCATTCGGTGGCCTTCCCGCCATAGCCCGCGTCCCGGTACTCCCCTGGTAACCCGTATCGGCCCGAAAGCTGGAGGATGTCAATGGTCTGCTGCGCGGAAAGGGCAAGCGATGACGCAGCCGCTATCAGAAGGATGATGCATCTTTTCATATCGGGTTTATTGGTTGGTTGGTTTTGAATGAAGAAGCAGTTCTCACCAGTACAAAGCGGACCGGTCAGAACTGCTTCACGTATTCAGCGGACCTTCTCTGCAGGGAATTAGCCTGCCGTCCAGGTGCCGCTCATAAACTCTTCACCATCAATGTAATAGACCCAGGATCCATTTCCTGCAATATCCCATTCCATGTGATAGAAGAGCTGATCAATGTAATAGTAATCGATGGTGCCGGAGCCGTCTCCGTTGATGACCACGTCGTAGTAGGCAAAGTAATCGTACTCAGGATCATCAGAATCCCAGCGGAACTGAATATGGTATTTACCAGAGGAATCGAGCGTCCAGGTATACCTCCAGTAAAGGAATTCATAATCCTCTACCGGTTCTCCGGAGTAGATGGCAGCCCAACCCCAGTTGTACTTTACCTCTCCCTGCCTTCCGTCCTTGGTCTCCCAGGCCTCTATATAGTCATACCTGGGTCCCGACCCGAACTGGATCTCCATGGTCCAGTAGCGCTTGGAGTTGTCCTCGTCGTAAGTCCAGTAGAAGGTGAATGATTCCCCGCCGTAATTCCATGTCCACTTCCAGGTGTCCCCCCCCATGGCGGATTTCTTCGATGTTTTTGTCGCACCATCGGGCACCTCCATATTGCTGATGAACCCGGACATGTCCACTGCGGATTCGATGAAGTCGTAGCAATCCTGTGCATATTCATCCTGTGAATTCTTCAGCCCGGCAGGAACCTTTGCCAGCACCTCTTCCGCATCAAAGGAGAGTTGCTGTGAAGGCAGGGGTGGATTCTCCTCCTTGTTGCATCCAACTGCCAAAAAGGCCATCAATGACAATCCCGTCAATCCTTTCATTAAAACACTGTTTTTCATCTTCTTCGGTTTATAATTTATTAAATTATTGGTTTATAGGATATTCATATATACTCAAAGTTAAGATTTCGCCGGGTAATATTCAAATCTCCGGATTACAAATCTATATTATTTCCACGGTTCTGCAACATCGTCCGTTATGCCGGGCAGCATTTTTGACGGCTGAGGGGGAATATTTGCTACTTTTGACCATAACCGAAAAAAGAACCCCATGAGAAAGTCCCTTTTCCTGTTGATCCTGCCCGGAATGCTGGTTTCATGCCAGGTATCCGGTGAAAAGGATGTTGAAGAACCGCTGATCGGAAAGCACCTTCTGCAGCTTTCGACCGATATCATGTCCCCGGAAGTCCTCTGGTCCTTCGGCCGGCTCGGGGATGCCGAGGTTTCTCCTTCAGGCGAAAAGATCCTCTACGCAGTGAGCTACTACAGCATTGAACAGAACAGCAGCAACCGTGAGCTCTTCGTGATGAATATCGACGGCTCCGCCAAAACCCGGCTAACCGAAACCCCTGAAAAGGAGTCCAATGCCATCTGGCATCCCGATGGTGAAAGAATCGTCTATCTCTCCCCTGCCTCGGGGGATCTCCAGGCCTGGGTGATGAATCCCGACGGGTCCGGGAAGCGCCAGATCTCCGGTGTGGAGGGCGGGATCGGCAGCCTGGCCTTCTCTCCTTCAGGCAACAGGGTGCTCTACACCAGGGAGGTCCAGGTGGATAGTACAGTCCATGACCTTTACCCCGACCTTCCCGGCAGCGATGGCAGGGTGATTACCGGACTGATGTACCGGCACTGGGATACCTGGGAAGACGGCGCCTACAGCCATATTTTCGTGGCTGACTTCGACGGGGAGGAGATATCGGGCGGAACGGACATCATGCCCGGGGAGCCCTATGATTCCCCCCTGATGCCGTTCGGGGGCATGGAGGAGATCTCCTGGGCACCTGACGGCAAGGCAATCGCCTATACCTGCAAGAAACTGGCCGGCATCGATTACACCCTCAGTACCAACTCCGATATCTACCTCTATGACCTGGAATCGGGGAGCACCCGGAACCTTACCGGGGGGATGCCGGGATACGACAAGGCTCCCTTTTTCTCCCCGGACGGGAAGAGGATCTACTGGCTCAGCATGGAGCGGGCCACCTTTGAAGCGGACAAGGACCGGCTGTTCGAGATGGACCTGGCCACGGGCGAAAAACGTTACCTCACCCCGACGTTTGATTACAGTCCGTTCGGGGCCGTCTGGGCCGGCAACGGGAGGACCCTCTATTTCATTGCCGGTGTCCAATCCACCTTCCAGCTCTTCCGCATGGATATTGAAACCACCGTGATCACACCAGTCACCTCGGGTGACCATGACTACCACTCCGTGGCAGTGGCGGGGAACCGCCTCATTGCCACAAGGGTGGACATGACCAGGCCGGAGGAGATCTACAGCGTGGATCCTGCCACCGGAGAGGCCACGGAGCTCTCCTTTGAGAACAAGCACCTGCTGGACCAGCTCACCATGCCCACCGTGGAAAAGCGCTGGATCACCACCACCGACAACAAGCAGATGCTCACCTGGGTGATCTATCCGCCCCACTTCGACAGGAACAGGAAATACCCTGCCCTGCTCTACTGTGAGGGCGGTCCCCAGTCGCCCCTCAGCCAGTTCTGGAGCTACCGCTGGAATTTCAGCCAGATGGCTTCCAACGGCTACATCGTCGTGGCCCCCAACCGCCGGGGCGTGCTCACGCACGGCCAGGAGTGGACCGACCAGATCAGCAGGGACAACAGCGGGCAAGCGATGCAGGACCTGCTGCGCGCCATTGACGTGATGAAGGAGGAGCCTTTCATTGACGTGGAGAGGCTGGGTGCCGTCGGGGCCAGCTTCGGGGGTTTTTCGGTCTTCTGGCTGGCAGGCAACCACCAGGGCCGTTTTAAAGCCTTTATCGCCCACTGCGGGGTGTTCAACTCCGAGATGGAGTATATGACCACGGACGAGATGTTCTTCGACAACTGGGAGAAGGGGGGTGCCCCCTGGGAGAAGGACAACCCGGCGGCCATGAAGTCATATGCGGGATCGCCCCACAGGTACGTGCAGAACTGGGACACCCCCATCCTGGTGATCCACGGCGAGCATGATTACCGCATCCCCTATACCCAGGCGCTTGCCGCCTTCAACTCGGCTCAGCTGCTCGGTGTCCCCAGCAAACTCCTCTTCTTCCCCTCGGAAACCCACTGGGTGCTGAGCCCGCAGAACGGGATCCTGTGGCAGAGGGAGTTCAGGGGCTGGCTTGACCAGTGGTTAAAGGAGCAGTGATATGACGCCGGTGGTCGTCGAACCGGAGGCTTGCCGTTGAAGTTTCCAGGCTCAGGTTGTATATCTTTGTTTTTTTGACTTTTTTTCCGTATCATTCGAATAGTTTAAAACGTTCGAATGCAACACGAACATTTCTTTTCATCACACTTTAACCTTCTTAAGCACAGATCATGCACAGATCCATCTCAACTTTACGTTTTCTGATCACCCTGTCCCTCTTTCTTCTGACCGCACCCTCTTTTTTAAGTGCACAAAACAGCCACTGGACCAGCCATGGGCCGGACGGGGGCCGAATCAACTGCCTCTCTGTCTCGGCCTCCGACCCGGATATTTTATTTGCAGGCAGTGACAACGGCATTTACAGGTCCGGGAACGGCGGGGATTCATGGACCAGGACCGGCTTCCCCGGTTTCTACAAGGTGATCTCCATCAAGGTCCATCCCTCCAACCCGGATCTGGTCCTGGCAGGCACCTACGAGAGCGGGGTCTACCGGAGCGAGAACGGGGGCATGAGCTGGAGGTATATGGGGCTCTATGAACACACCATCAATTCACTGGACACCGATCCGAATGACCCGGATGTGCTCTACTTCGGGACGGGCCAGGCCCTGAAGGGCGACGGTGACTGGATTGCGATCTACCGGGTGACTGACGGATGGACGACGGGCGGTCCGCTGATCTCCTGGGAGAACTGGAATGAGTGCGGATGGAGGATGGTGAACCGGGTGGTGGTGGATCCGGACAGCTCCGACTGGATCTATGCAGCCGGTATCAACAACGGTTACTGCCCGGCTTATGGCGGCATACTGATCAGCCAGGATGGCGGGGCAACCTGGGAGGACAAGAAGATCAGCACCTCAAGCACCGACCAGGCGGCCAACCTGGCCATCCTGAAGAACAGCCAGGGTGAAAGGGTTCTGATCGCCATCTACGGCGGGAGCCCCCTTGCATTCGAAACGAAGCTTATGAAATCGCCCGATCTGGGTGACAGCTGGGAGGAGGTGGATATTCCCTATGCGGGCGAGATCAATCCCGGGATCCTGATGGTCCACCCCGATCAACCCGGCACGGTGATCATCGGGTCCAACAGCGTGGACAGGCCTCTATGGATCTATACGGAAGAGACAGACCAGTGGGATTTCATTATCGGCACCGGGCTGCCGCCGGTCATTTCACCTCCCTGCGCGGAGGTGGCTGCAGGGGATGCAAATGCCTGGTACCTGCCCACCATGTACGGGGGAATATACAGGTCCACAGGAAGCGAAGGCCGATGGGAGCAGATCAATTCAGGGATCAATAACGCTGTGGTGAACGACTTTGTGGTGGACCCGCAGAACGGTTCAAACCTTTATGCAGCCACCGATGAAGCCTTGAAATTGTACAGATCGCCCGATGCAGGGTCCACCTGGGAGATAGTGCCAGGCAACCTTTCTGCCTCCTTTAACGTGCTGGCCGTTGATCCCAGTCATCCCTCCACCTTCTGGGCTGCAAAAAGCAGTTCGGCATCGGGAGGGTACAGGCTCTACAGGGGAGAGGAGTATGGCCAGTCGTGGGCCGGCCCCATTGATTTTGTGAACGGGACACCCGCCAGCAACCGCACCGAGATCTCCGATATCATCATCGAACCCGGAGATCCGAATACGGTCCTGGTAAGCGCACAGCCCTGGTTCCTCAGCACCGGACTGACCGGGTTCGGGGTGGTGGCCCTTACCACCGACGGGGGAGACCATTGGAACAACTTTCCCGTATCAGGTTCATGCCTGACCATGGATCCTGCGGATCCGGATATGATCTATGTGGGAAAGGAACGGGCAGGACAGGTATTCCTGATCGAGATCGAAGGGCAAACCGCCACCATGTCCAGCATCGAGCCCGAAGATGGTATTGAGAATGTACAGGACATAGAGCTGGACAACCGGTCGAACCTTTTTGTGGCCACGGAGGATGGACTGTGGAGAAAGGACGGAACAGGCTGGGTCCGGCTGGATTGCCCGGAGGACAATATCACCTCGCTTGCCATGGACCATTCCAAAAATCCCTCGGTGGTCTACGCCGGCAGCGAGGCAGGCGGGATCCTGGTTTCAGGGGATGGCGGGGAGAGCTGGATGACATTCAATGACGGCCTGGGCTCTTTGGATATCAGAAAACTGCAGGTGTCCGGCCAGATGCTCTACGCCAGTACCGCATACGGCGGGGTGTGGTCAAGGAGCATTCCCCAGAACCTGGCACCCCCATTTCTGACCCACAAGACCGGGAATATGGAGGTCTCTGTTTTCCAGAACGGATCGATCGGGCACGCGGCCCCCAACTGGAGCTACGGGGACGGGCTCGTTTACAAGGGCAACATCGATCCGCTTTTCAGCGGCGGCCTGATCCTCGGGACCTCTGAAACGGGAATAGTGAACGGACAGCTGGGATCCTTCGGGATCAACAGCGATTTCCGGAACACCTCCCCCATCGCGGGTTTTGAAAGCGTTCCCGGGAAATGGGACCAGGTGGCCACCTGTGCCTTTAATGACCTGTCATCCCCGTTTCCCCTGGGCATCCGTGTGGTCCAGCGTTCCTATTCAAATGCCGGGGAAGATGTGCTGATCCTGCGCTATAACCTGGAATCCGAAACGGGTTCCCTGGATGGGCTCTATGCCGGCTTGTATGCCGACTGGGACGTAGGGGGCGGGGATCACCACGACCGGAACCTGGGCGGGTTTGACCTTTCAAGGAACCTGGCCTACCAGTACCTGGACGGAGGGGACCCGGACCCGAACTATTATGGTTTCGTGGCCCTCGAAGGGGTGTCCGGGACCCGGCTCACGGGAAAAGGAAGTTTTCTCTACATCCGTGACTCCTCATTCCGGTGGATCTCGACAGTAAATGACACCGCGATCACCGAACCGGAAGAGCTGCGAATGTGGATCGGCTCAGGCCCCTACACCCTCGGTGAGGATGAAGCCCTGCAGGTCTGCTTTGCCGTCGTAACGGGATCAAGCCTGGAGGAGCTGCAGAGCAATGCCGACCTGGCGGCAGAAAAATACCTGTGGCTGCAGGACAACACGAAGGTTGATATGAACACCACGGCCGGGTTCAGCCTCGGACAGAACCGTCCGAATCCCTTTACGGGGCAGTGCGAGATCGGCTACTCCCTCCCGGAGGTGTGTGACGTGCTGATCGAGGTGTATGATGCCCGGGGGGTGGTGGTCAGGAGGATCGAACGAAAAGGGCAGCAACCGGGTGACCATTCGGTGCAGATCACAGACGAGGATCTCGATCCCGGGATCTATTTCTACAGCATGAAGAGCAACGGCTTCTTCCAGACGAAGATGATGGTGGTCTACTGACCCGGCCCGATCTCAAAGATCCTGCCGTCATAAGGAGCGGGGATCTGCACCGGGAATCCCTGCTCCATCAGCTTCCTGCCCGATGCACGGTGGATCTCCTCCCCGCCGGGAGCCAGCCGGACCACATATTCGCCTTCCGGCCGGAGCCCCTTCACAAAGACCCGCCTGGTATCCTCCAGCGCCCCGTGGCGGAACACCCCGACGATCCCGCCGGCCCGGGTATCATTGTTGATCCGCATCCACCCGTCCCATGCACCCTCCCGGGGCTCCCCGAAACCGGGCAGGTCCCTGCGGTAGGAGATGTAGTCGTATCGCTCCTGCATCAACTGCATCCACCCGGACCAGGCCCGGATCCGCATCCTCTCTTCCTCCGGGATCTTCCGGGGATCGCCCAGGACGATGGGCAGGGTGCCGATGAGGGACTTCAGGGCCAGTTCAAAGCCGGGATCGTCCATGCGGGAGTTCCCGATCACCAGCGAGGCGGCAGGGAGCGCCGGGGAGCGCCACCAGGCCATCTGCCTGATCCTCAAAGGGCCCGTTGGCGACGGCTCCTCGAAATTGGAGAGCCAGTTCCCGTCCGCATGGTTGGCGATGGCATAATCCATCAGCTGCAGCTTCCCGGCCGTCTCGAAGGTGCAATCGATGAAGAGCCCCGGGCATGCCCTGTGCAGCTGGTCGAACAGTGCCAGCAGCCTTTCATAGATCACGATGAACGACTCCCTGTGGTCCCTGTGGTAGGGATGGCCGGTGGCATAGCAGCCCGAGATGGCCGGGTCGTTCACATAGGCGCTGGCTGCAACGGCAAAGTCGAGCTTCGTGTATGCCAGTCCGTACACCCTGGAGAGGCGGATGATCACATCCCTGATGTAATCCACCCAGTCAGTGCCGAAACAGCTGGTATGGAAATCCGCATCATGCATGGAATGCAGGTTCCCTGGCTCATTCCTGATGTTCTGCACGAACCATTCCGGGTGCTCCCGGTATACGGCGGCATCCTCGGTGGCCGAACCGATGCTCATCCAGAGCCCCGGCTTCATCCCCAGGGACCTGATGAAATCGAAGGTGGGACCGAACCCTCCAGGGAATTTTTTCTCATCCACATTCCAGTCGCCGTAATTGTTCCCCCAGGCATCAGGCGAGGTGGCAGATCCGGTGTTCACCTGCCACCCGTCGTCAATGATGAACTCCCCGATGCCGCATTCGGCCGCGGCCTTTGCCACATCCCGGACCAGGGAATCGCTCACGAAGGTCCGGAAAGGGTTCCAGGTGTTGTAGACGAAGAGGGGTTTCTCCTCCCTGGTCACGATCCGGGGGGCCATGTGCCGGCGGACAAAATCATTGGCCGGCCCGTCCACCACCGCGAAACCGTCGCCGCAGCCGCTGTAGAGGCAGATGAATGTCTTCGGGCTCTCCCAGCTTTCATCCGGTTTCAGCCATTTGCGGAACGGGAAATCCTGCTCCGGGTGGGTGAGCCCCACCTCCACATTGTTCTCCGTAGTATGGTAAGCGGTGCGTTTCAGGATCCCCGGCGCCTCGTTACCCACGGCCATCCCCAGGCGGTCAGACTGCTGGTGCAGCACCACCACCGGATCGTCCCAGTCCCCGACAAACCGGCCGAGATGCTTCATCCGTGCATAGTTGTGCAGCACCACCGTCTGGACATGGGAGAGATCCGTGGCCAGGTCCTCCACGTTGAGCGATTCGATCATGAACTCCTCCGCACCCGTGTTGGTGAACCTGATCCATTTCCTCACCAGCGGCAGTTCCGGGTAGAGCATGTAGTTCACCTCCAGCTGCAGCCCAGCCAGTTCATCCCTGCCTGCAAGGACCACCCGGACCCCGCTGCCGGACCGCCCGTCCGCTGTCTCCTCCGCCCGCAGCATCTCCCAGCCCGACAGGCCGTCAGCAGCCCTTCCGTTCAGCATGAAGGCAAACTCCCTGCTTTCATGGATATAGTTCCTGTCCGAACCGGCGAGGGTGAGGCTGGTGGAATGGAACGACCCGTCCGATACCAGTATCTCCCTGGCGAGGCAGCCGTTGTCCAGCACGATCCGGTTATCTTCCTGAATGACATAGTTCTGTGCACAGATGGTGATCGAAGGCACCAGCAGCAACCATCCCAAGGATAGCCTCATGGGTATCAATTCTGTTCTATCCATTCTGAAATTATGCTGAACATCTCTTTCCTGTGTGAGATGTGTTCCTGTTTGCCATCCACCTCGACCGTCTCACTGAGCCAGTGATCCACGCCCGGCAACACCTTGTAGGTCAGGTTGGTTTTGCCCAGCCTGAGGAATTCCAGCATGATGTAATCCGATTGGAGGACCGGCGAATTCCGGTCTGCACTTCCTTTCACATAGAGTATGGGAATATCAAGTTCCACCAGGTGCTCCAGGGGAATATCGCTGCAGTAGCTCCCCCATCGTTTGTAGGGATGCCCGTAGTACCACTTATCCGTACTTTCCGGGTCACTGTAGATCTGTTTGTATACCGCAAAGAGGCTGTCGATAGCCTCCTGGGCCTCAGCGTGGGTGATATGTCCCATGGCCGCGTCCATCCTGCGGTTGATCACACTTGAGTAGAACTGGTTCAGGGCGGTGGTGGCCATACCTACCAGGTGCGTTACATTGTCGCACTCGCGGGCCAGTTTCGGGACCAGCTGCCCGCCCTCTGAGATCCCCAGTACGACGATCTTTTTCCGGGAATTGGGAAGCCGTTCACTGAGCTCCCCGATCACCCTGATGCTGGCTGCCACCTCCCAGTCCAGGCCGCATTTTTGAATATACTCCTCCGAAGGCGGGTAATCTTCCAGGTTCTGCAGGGGATTGATCTCATCGACCATGAAGGTGTCGCAGAAGGGCGTCCCGGGCTTGCTGATGAATGCCACATGGCAGGCTTCTGAATAGGCACTGATCTGGTCAGGGGGTATGGTCCCCAGCTGGATGGAGTGCTCCCCGCTCTGCACCACCAGCATGACAGGGAGACCACGGACGCCGCTGACCATGAACAGAACCGGCTTGTCCTGCTCTATTGACTTTTCCGTTACATAGTAGTTGATCTCACCAAGATCCGGATCATCGATCCTGAAGGCCCTGAGCCCCCAGTCCTCCGGCAGAACACCCTGGCCAAGGAGGCCCTGCATGAGAAAACAGATCCACATAGAATGGAGGATTTTCATGGAGAATTTCTTTTTGTGCTTTGCTAAATTAAAAAATCCGTATCAATGACAATTCTGCTATTTTTGCAATGATGCCTTCTGTATTCATACGATTCATAACACGAAACCACCGGACCCTCGCTGCCCTTGCCATCGTCATTCCCCTGGGATTCTATTCCAAGGTTTACAGCGGCCCGGCATCTCACTGGGTCAATAACTCCCTGGGCGGCGTTCTTTATGTCATCTTCTGGACACTCCTCTTTTCGGTCATATGCATCCGGTCAAGGGGGTGGAAGATTACACTGGCTGTCTGGCTCATCACCTGCATCCTTGAACTCCTCCAGCGCTGGCATCCCCAATTCCTCGAGGCAGTCCGGGCCACTTTTCTGGGGAGGACCCTCATCGGGAACTCCTTTTCGTGGCTGGATATGGTGCATTATGCAGCCGGCGCCCTTGTCTCGCTGCTTCTCTTACAGATATTGCGCAAACAGGCAACCAATTAAACCCCCATATCGTTATAAACTTTTATGACCATGAAAAAAACCTTACTGCTCATGCTGATCGCCACCCTGTCGGTGGCCTCGTTTTCACAAAGCCGTAAATACAGAAAACTGATGGCCGCTGCCATGGAACAGATGGAGGGAGTTACCGGACCGGAAGCATCCCTTCAATCCGCCGGCCAGTTCGATGCCATTGCCGGCAGGTACAGCGACCAGTGGCTCCCGCTCTATCATTCAGCCAGGGTCCTCACATTTGCATGCTTCGGGAACCAGGAAGCCCCCCGGGTTGATTCCCTGCTGGACAGGGCGCAGGTCTCACTCGACAGGGCTTTTGAACTTGAGTCTTCCGAGTCTGAGCTTTACACCCTGCAGGCCCTGGCAATACTGGCCAGGATCGCAGTGGATCCCTTCACGCGGGGGGCAGAATATATCGAGGACCTCACCTCCGCCCTGGACAAGGCGAAGGCGCTGAACCCGGAGAACCCCCGGACATATTACCTCCAGGCCCTGCTCATTCTGAACCTTCCCGAATCCATGGGCGGGGGACCGGGCCCGGCCAAACCCATCTTTGAAGAGGCAGCCGCCAAATTTGAAAGCTTCAGCAACGAGGATCCCTTCTGGCCCGCCTGGGGGGAAGACCTGAACCGGACGGAACTGGAAAGACTTTAGCCGGCAAACACCATAGACCGTTCAGCAGGGCCGGATGGCAGGCATCAGGCTGCCAGGGTTCCTGTTTTGTTGATTTGCATCATTTGCTGGCATATGACGGTTTAACCGGTGTAATTGACCATTCATCTTCCTGATCTGGCCCTTCGGTCCCTTTTATTTTTATTCCTCCCGTCTACCCGGGTAATTTTACTTCAACAATACGGACCCGGGATGAGACACTTACTGCTCATATTACTCAGCTGCCTGGCATTGAATGCCGGCGCTCAGCATAAAATCTCAGGAATGGTGACCGACAGGAAAGGGAATCCGGTCAGAGATGCCAATATCTATATCAAGGGTTCCTATGACGGAACCATTTCAGATTCAACAGGGAGCTTTGCCCTTCGCACCGATCTGAGCGGACAGCAACTGTTTGTTGTCAGTGTGATCGGACATGAAAAATACTACCGGGAGCTTGAACTTGGATCAAATGATGTTTCCCTCCAGGTTGTCCTGTCAGAGCAGGCAAGTGAACTCAATGAGGTGGCCATCACGGCGGGATTGTTCAGCGCCAGTGACAAAAAGAAATCGGCCACCATGACCTCCTTCGATATTGCCACCACTGCCAGTGCCATGGGTGATATTTACGGGGCCTGTGCCACCATGCCGGGTTCCCAGAAAGTTGGGGAGGAAGGGATGCTGTTTGTCAGGGGGGGTGAAGGACATGAAACAAAAACATACATGGATGGAATGCTGGTCCAGTCGCCCTATTTTTCCTCCATGCCCGACATTCCTACACGGGGACGTTTCTCTCCTCTGCTCTTTTCGGAGACCCTCTTCAGTACGGGGGGTTACTCGGCCGAGTTCGGGAACGCGCTCTCTGCTGTGGTCGATCTCACCACCAACGGTCTTGAAACCGAAGACAAGTCCAGTTTCTGCATCATGACAGTGGGTGCCAATGCATCATTTTCCAAAAGGTGGGAAAACGCCTCGCTGGCCATGACAGGATTGTATGCCAACAATGCCCTTCATCACAAACTTTTTAAGCAGAATGTGGACTGGATCAAAGATCCCGTTCTGATGGATGGCATGGCGATGTTCAGGAGACGGGTGGGTGAATCCGGGCTGTTGAAATCTTTCATCTCATTCAATACCAATACTATGGAGATGAATTACGACAATTTTGAGTGGGGCACCCTGGAGAGGATTCAATTGAAGAACCATTCACTTTACGCCAACACCTCCTATTCCGGCCAGCTGGATGATCACTGGCTCATTAAAACAGGGGTTGCCTGCAGCAGGGATGCAGAGGATCTTTCCTATGATGAGATACCGGTCCAGACAAACAATACAGCGGCTGTTTTCAAGCTTGTATTCACACACCTCACTTCCGAATGGATGAAGATCAGGATAGGGAGTGATGTGATCCGGGAGTGCTACCGGCAGTCGGTTGTCATGGACAGTACCATCCACCTTCAACTGGATGACCTGCAGCCTTCCCTGTTTATTGAATCGGAGCTGAAGATCACAAAAAAGGTGGCCCTGCGTGTGGGGGCCAGGGGTGAATACTCCACCCTCCTCCGGGAGATGCTGCTGGCACCAAGGGTCTCCGCAGCCTACAAAACAGGAACATTCAGCCAGGTTTCACTGGCCTGGGGCAAATACCGCCAGAAACCGGAGAATGAAATCCTCAGGTTTGCTCCCCAGTTGAACTGCGAACGGTCGGACCACTATATCCTCAATTTCCAGTACAGGAAGGAGGGGAGGACCTTCAGGATCGAATCGTATTATAAAAAATATGATGCCCTGGTAAAATACGGCGAATTGTACAGTGTGGATGCTTCCGGCTACAACAATAAGGGCTTCGGTTACGCGGGTGGGCTCGACCTCTTCTGGCGTGATCAGAAAACCCTGAAGGGGGCGGATTACTGGATCTCATACAGCTATTTAAAAACACTCCGGGACTACAGGGATTACCCCGAAAGCGCCACTCCACCATTTGCTTCAGCCCATAACCTGTCACTGGTCTTCAAGCAATTCATCACTCCGATCCATACATTTGCTGGAATTACATACTCCTTTGCCAGCGGCAGGCCCTATGATGACAAGAACTCCGGCGGCTTTATGTCCGGCCGGACCAGGCCCTACAACGACATCAGCCTCAGCCTCACCTATGTGACCCGGTTGTTCCGGAAAGATTGCATCATTCATATGAACATCACCAACCTGTTCGGATTCAAGAATGTATATGGATACCGCTATTCCTCCAATCCGGGTGAAGACGGAGTCTATGCTTCCCGGGCCATCGTGCCCTGTACAGGCACGCAGGCTGTGCTACTTTTTATGATATCACTTTGAATCACAACATTCTAACTTCAATAAATACTGCCATGAAAACAGTTTGGATCATCCTGACAATAATCCTGCTTTCCGTCGCTTCATTCGGACAGGATGAGAAGTATTTGAAAGTCATGCTCGCCACCATTGAAAAAATGGAGAACGCTTCGGATCATGATGAGATGCTTGAATGCATCAATCAGTTTGAACGCATCGCAAGCGCTGAAAAAACGCTCTGGCTGCCTTATTACTACGGGGCCTACGGCCTGATCATCATGAGTTTTGAAGAGGCCGACGGTACCAAAAAGGACCAGGTCCTGGAAAGGGCGCAGGAAAATCTTGACAGGGCATTGACCATTTGTCCGGACGAGTCAGAATTGCATGCACTGCAGGCTTTCCTTTACCCTTCATGGGTTACGGCGGACCCAATGGGAAGAGGCATGGAATACATGGAAAAAATGGGGAAAGCCCTTGAAAAAGCGAAAGCCTCCAATTCCGACAATCCAAGGGCCCTGTTCCTGGAAGCGGTCCACATACTGAACCTGCCCGCCTCCATGGGGGGCGGACCCGGGGCAGCCACACCCATTTTCGTGGAAGCCGATGCAAAATTCCGGGCGTTTCACAACGGCGATCCGCTCTGGCCGGGCTGGGGAGAGGAGGCCAACAGGGCCGAACTTGAGAAACTTCAGTAAATTCGACCAATTAAGTATCTTGGCTGAGTAATCATAGAACTCCATGTTCAAGATGACCCTTAAAAAACCCTATAATCAGATCCTGAGGATACTGGGAGTCATGCTGATCCTCTCCCTGATGGGCACTGTAATTTCCCTTTTCACCTTTCCCCTGGATAGCTGGTCCCTGAAGGTGGTGGTGACAAACTGCCTGTTCTCAATAGGGATTGGATATCCGGCATGGATTGGAATGGGTTATATTATCGAGGTACTTGACCGGAAGGTCCCGTGGCTGACCTACCCGGTGAAGCGGTTGATCGTTCAGTTTCTTGCACTGACCCTGTGTGCCGGTATCATTGTATTTCTGGGATTCGCCGTATGGATATGGCTGAGGGAAGGTTTGAGCTTCAGAGAGATCAGTGCCCAGCTTCTTCCAGTTCTGAAGGTCGCCTACCTTTTTATGATCCTGGGGCTGCTTGTGGGCAACTCGATCATCTTCTTCAAGAACTGGAAAGCAGCGACCATCCAGCAGGAGGAACTGAAAAGGGCCCACCTGGCACTCCAGTACCAGTCCCTCAGGGACCAGGTCAGGCCCCACTTCCTCTTTAACAGCCTCAGTTCCCTGGTTACCCTGATCAATACGGATACGGAAAAAGCCACGCAGTTTGTCCACAAACTGTCGGATGTATACCGTTATCTTTTGGAACAGAGGGAGAATGAACTGGTACCTGTCACTGATGAAGTGAAATTCCTGGAGGATTTTATATATCTGCAGAAGATCCGTTTCGGGGAGAGCCTCCAGGTCCGGATCAACCTCAATTTGGATCCTCACCGGATGATGATCCCGCTCTCCCTGCAGATGATGGTTGAAAATGCAATCAAGCACAACGAAGCATCGGCCGATCATCCCCTGGTCATTGATATCTCCTCCACAGAAAATAGTGCCGTGGTCATCAGCAACAACCTGCAGAAAAAAGGGGTCACGGAAAAATCATCCGGGATGGGTATCGACAACCTCCGTAAAAGGATGGCATTCTTTACCGGTGAGCAGTTGCTCACTGAGGAAGGATCGAACGATTTTAAGGTAATCGTTCCAACCATCCCGTTATAAACTGACCGGCCATGAATGTTTTAATTATTGAGGATGAACACCTGACGGCCGAAAGGATCCGGACCATGCTTCAAATCATCGATCCGGGGATCGGGGTCGTGGCCATGCTCGATTCCGTGAAATCCTCAGTGCGGTGGTTCGGGAAAAATGAAAAACCGGACCTGGTATTGATGGATATCCAGCTTGCTGACGGGTTGTCATTTGAAATCTTCGAACAGGTGAAGCTGGAGGTCCCGGTCATCTTCCTCACAGCCTATCATGAGTACGCCATCAAAGCCTTTAAGGTCAACAGTGTGGATTATCTTTTAAAGCCCGTCACCGAGAGAGACATGAGATCTTCACTGGACAAATACCACCGGTACTTCACGCGGCAGCTGGCACCCCCGGTCATTGACAGAGGATTGCTCAGAAGCATTCAGCAGATGATCAGCAAACCCTGCAAGTCCCGCTTCATGGTCAGGGTGGGCGACCGCCTCAGATCGGTGGACGTGGAAGAGATCCTCTATTTTTACAGCCTTCAGAAAGGTACCTATCTGCACACAGGCGACAACAGGAATTACGCCATCGACTATACCCTCGAAGCACTGGGAGAGATGGTTGACCCGGCCCTTTTCCACCGGATCAACCGCAGGTACATCATTTCCCATGGCGCCATCAGGGATATGATCACCCTATCGGGAAGCAGGCTGAAAGTTGTTCTTCATCAGTCCGAAGATCAGAAAATCTATATCAGCAGGGAGAGGCTGGCTGCCTTTAAGGAATGGATTGATCAATAGGCGTCGTAAGCTCCGGACATCACCTTCTTCAAAGCCTCCAGGTAGCTGTATCCCCACTTCATGTCAGGTTCCAAATAGGCCCCCTCCACCCATTCGTTCCAGGCATTGATCAGGATGATCCGCGGCTGTTCCGGGTGAAGGCCCAGGTAGTCCCTGGCCTGCTGCAGGTATGCGGCAAAACTCTCGGGGGTGTTCCCGGTATGGACCACCGACTCCCGGCCCAGCCCTGCGTACCTGGGGGTATTGTCCCATCCGATGGACACCACCGGAAAATAGGGGATCTCCAGCCTTGAATCCCAGCGGTTCCTCAAAGCGATCCCATCCCCGGCCCAGCGGATATAATCCTCACGGATCCCGGCCATCCTCCAGTTGTAGGTGGTCATGCTGTTAATGCCCAGGTATTCCACGATCCCGTTGAGGTCCATCCCGTTTGCCTCCTCATCTTCGATAATGCCGGCCTCACCGCTCATCCCCATGGTGATCAGCTGAAGGTGCAATCCGGGCAATCCCGCTTTCACCACCTCCTCCCTGAAATAGTCCAGTGCCTCCCTGGTACCCTCCAGGCCCCGGAAACTGTTGACCAGGTCGCGGAAGCTGAAGATGGAGAATACGGGTTCGCCCCCGATGGTGAAATAGTTGGGCTGTTTGAAGTACTGCCGGATGATCCTTTGCACCATCACCCTGTAATCCTCCCAGGTCACCTCCCCCTCCCAGAGGAGGGTATCTGAAGGGTAGCGGTAGCGGTTCCACATGGTCCCGTTCACATCGTGGTTGGCCCACATGATAAAGAACTTCATCCGTTCCCTGTTCTCCGCTTTCAGAAAGCCATTGTTCAGGGACGATTCCAGGAAGGGTTTCCCGTCATACCAGTACCAGTCAAAAACAAGAACGTTGATCCCGTGGTCGGCCGCCGCGTTGATCTTCTTTTCAAATACCACCGGGTCATCATCCATCTCGTAGCCCCACAGCGGCACCCTGGGCTGGTAGTGACCTTCAAAGCGGGGGTCCCCCTTCCGGATGATCTCCCACTCCCCGGTGCCTTCCCCCCACAGCACCTCCCTGCTCCTGGGCTCGTCATGGCAGGAGGGCCATACATAGGCGGCGACGTAACAGTCGGGCTCCTTCTGGTTCGATTCAGGGGAAGAGATACATCCCGGCAAGAGGGCCAGTGAGGGCCATAACAACAGGGTGAGATATTTTTTCATTTCAATGTTAGATTTGCTATTTTCAGGGTGGATTGCATACACAGAAAAAGAAGGTACTATTATACACAAAATCGAGCCAATACCATGATAAAAACCTTTTCCCTTATGAAACAGTTCCTGTTTTCCCTGATGATCACGGCAACCCTCCTGTTTTCAGGTTGCAGGGAGAAACCGCTGGAGAGGCCCAACATCCTGTTCGCCATCGCCGATGACTGGGGATGGCCCCATGCGGGGGTGTACGGGGACCCCGTGGTGCAGACCCCTGCCTTCGACCGGGTGGCAGGTGAAGGGATCCTGTTCAACCATGCCTACGTCTCCGCCCCTTCCTGCACGCCCTCCAGGAATGCCATCCTGACCGGGCAGTACCACTGGAGGCTGGGACCGGGTGCCAACCTCTGGAGCACGCTGGACCCCTCCATCCCGGTCTTCCCCCTCCTGCTGGAGGATGCAGGATACAGGATCGGGCATTACAGGAAAAGCTGGGGGCCCGGGGATATCTCCAACTGGGAACGCCACCCTGCGGGCCCGAATTACAATGAGGGAGGCTTTGCACAGTTCATGGCGGAGCGGACCGGTGACCGGCCCTTCTGCTTCTGGCTGGGCTCGTGGGACCCCCACAGGGACTACGAGGAGGGGTCCGGGGCACGTGCGGGGATGGAGCTGGACAGGATCCGCCTTTTCGGCTGCTTTCCCGACAACGAGATCGTCCGGAGCGATGTAGCCGACTACTATTACGAGGTGGAGCGGTTTGACACCCTGGTGGCCGGTGCGATCCGCATACTGGAGCAGTACGGGGAGCTGGAGAACACCATCATCGTGGTGACGGGCGACAACGGCATACCCTTCCCCAGGTGCAAGGCGAACAACTATGACGGAGGGGTCCGCGTGCCCCTGGCCGTCAGGTGGGGTTCAGGGATCAAATCTCCGGGCAGGGTCCTGGATGACCTGATCAGCATGACCGATCTGGCCCCGACATTCCTTGAGCTGGCCGGGGTGGCTGTCCCTGGGGTGATGACCGGCAAGAGCATGGCGGATCTCTTTTCAAGCCCGGAGGATGGTTTCGTTGACACCTTAAACCGCGGGTATGTCCTCCATGGAAAAGAGCGCCATGTACCCTGCCAGGAGGATAGCATGGTCGGTTATCCCATAAGGGCCATCCGCACGCACGACTACCTCTATATCCGCAATTTTGAACCCGGCCGCTGGCCCGCCGGAACACCCGACTACAAAAAGGCAGCCATTCCCTACTGCTGGCTTGGGGACTGCGACAACAGCCCCACCAAGAGCTGCATGGTGGAGAACAGGGAGAAGGATGAACACTGCAGGAAGCTGTGGGAACTCGCTTTCGGAAAACGGCCGGCCGAGGAGCTTTATGACTGCAGGACCGATCCGGACCAGCTGGTGAACCTGGCCGGTGATCCCGCATATGCAGGGGTCCGGGATAGCCTGGCTGCAGAACTGATGGAGCAGCTGGAACTGACCGGTGATCCCCGGGTGGTGGGCGGGGCGGAAGCATTCGACCGGGTCCCTTACCTGGGACAGGGCCCCAGGCATCCTTCTTACAAACCAGGTCCTGAAGAGTAGTTGGGTTCGCAGATCAGCTGGCCTGGATAATGCTGCCGTTCACTCCCCGGAACGGGGATCAGTGGAACTTCAGCATCCCGTCCAGGGAGATCTCCTGCCCGGCGAATGTTTCCAGGCATAGCTGGCTTTCCCCCACCTTCAGGGTGAGCGGCCCTCCCAGCCCGGACAACACCCTCACGCCTGTGAGCGCTCCCTTTTCCCACGCCATATCCACCTGGAAACCACCACGGGCCACCAGACCGGTCACGCTGCCGGTTTCCCAGGCCGAAGGCAGTGCAGGCAGAAGTTCCACATACCCCGCGTGGGACTGAAGGAGGCACTCCGCGATGCCGGCCGTGCCGCCGAAGTTCCCGTCGATCTGGAATGGAGGATGGTTGTCAAACAGGTTGGGCAGGGTCGATCTCTCCAGCAGTTTGCTGATGTGGTGATGGGCCTGCTCCCCATCCTTCAGGCGGGCATAGAAATTGATCATCCATGCCCGGCTCCAGCCGGTGTGCCCCCCTCCGTGCTGCAGGCGGGTTTCGATCACCCTCCTTGCAGCCTCCATGTATTCGGGGGTATCTGCCCAGTTATACTGGGGAGAGGGGTATAAGCCGTAAAGATGGGACATGTGCCTGTGTCCCGGTTCGACCTCTGCCAGCCCCTCCTCCGACCACTCCAGGATCCGGCCGTCACTGCCTATTCTGACCGGCGCCAGCCGGTCAAGCTGAGATTGCAGCAACTCCCTGAATTCATGGTCCACACCGAGGATTTCAGTAGCATCGATGCAGGAAGTGAAGAGGTGCCGGACGATCTGCAGGTCCATGGCCGGTCCCATATTGATGGCCGCTGTGTCACCGGCAGGCGTGACAAACCGGTTTTCAGGGGAGATGGAGGGCCCGGTAACCAGTTTCCCGGTTCCAGGGTGCTCCACCAGGAAATCGGAGAGGAAGAGTGCCGCCTCGCGCATCACATCATACCCGTATTCCGCCAGGAATGCCGTATCCCCCGTGAAGAGGAAATGTTCCCAGATATGGGTGGAGGACCAGGCAGCCCCCATGGGCCACATCCCCCAGTTGGGTGAACCGAAAAGCTGGGTCTGGTGCCAGGCATCGGTCGTGTGGTGGGCCACAAATCCCCTGCAATGATAGGTGGTCCGGGCTGTCTCCCGGCCATTCTCCCTCAGCTCCCCGATGAACTCCAGGAAGGGAAGGTGGCATTCGGTAAGGTTGGTTACCTCGGAGGGCCAGTAATTCATCTGCACGTTGATGTTGATGTGGTGGTCCGAATTCCATGGCGGCACCAGCTCTCCGTTCCAGATCCCCTGGAGATTGGCGGGCAGGCTTCCCGGACGTGAACTGCTGATGAGCAGGTACCGGCCGAAATTGAAATAGAGGGCCGCCAGCCCGGGATCCGCATCATATCCGGCCACCCGTTTGAGCCGTTTATCCGTTGGAAGACCCTCCGTGGGTGACCCCCCCAGGTCGATGGAAACCCTGTTGAAAAAGGACTGGTAATCATCTACGTGGCCGGAAAGAATCTCCCCATACGTGCGGTTCAGGCTGTTTTCCATGACGGACCGGCAACAGGCGGCCGGGTTCCGGCCGGAATAGTCGGTAGCTGCCCACAGCCGCATCTCCAGGGCGGCGGCACCCGACACGGCCAGGCCGCCGCTGTGAGGATGAATTTCGCCCCCGGCCGGGATCAGCTGCAGCCAGGTCTCGTACCTGACCCCCTGCCCGTTCTCCACATGCTGCCTCATGGTCATGATGTTCCCCTCCACTGTTACCTCCTCGCCATCGCCCGGCCTCGAGAGCCTGACCACGCAGTTGATGGTCCCCCCGCCTGTTGCGGATTCCCTGAAGACGATCATCTCATCGGGAGCGGAAGAGAAGACCTCCCGCTGATAGCCGGATCCACCCCTGTTGAAGTTCACCCTGACCAGGGCGCTGTCAAGCCTCAGGAGCCGCCGGTAACCCGATACCCTGCATGTATCCAGGTATTCGATGGTGATATCCCCCAGGGTCTGGTAGGCATTGGTCCCGGAGGGGAGCCTCTCCTGCAGCAGTTTCTCCACTGCGAGGTCCTGGGCCTCCGCGCACCTTCCATCAAACAGCAGCTTCCTGATCGCAGGCAGGGCCTCTGTGCCATCAGGGTCCACATACCCTCCCTTCCTGCACCAGACGGACTCCTCGTTGAGCTGGATCCGCTCCCTCTCAACCCCCCCGAACACCATAGCCCCCAGGCGGCCGTTGCCCACCGGCAGGGCCTCATTCCATTCAGAGGCAGGCTCACCGTACCAGAGAACCACCTCCTGGTGTTCCCGGCCCGTTCCGGGCCGGTTGCACGACATGGCAAGGGAAAGCGAGAGCATTCCCATGACCGGGATATGGATGCGCGACCGGGTCATCCTGAAAGGCTTCTGGTTCATCCTAAGATAGTTTTATACCGGGATCTGACCGGTCCGTCCGTCGAAATCATTCCTGCACTCGGGCTTCAGGGGCCATTGTACCGGTCTCCGGTCCCGTGTGGAGCGGTAGATGGCGGTGAAGATCTCCACGGTAACCCTCCCCTGCTCCCCCGTGATCAATGGTTCCCGGCCCTCCAGGAGAGCCCGGAGGAAATCCTCGATGTTGCGTTCATGGTAATACTCCATCGGGTCGGTAAGCCCGTTGAAGAAACCGGACTCCTCCTCCACCCATTTTTTCAGCATATGCTCCTCTCCCGGCACGGTCCAGATATCTGTCACGGGGGGTTCCAGCATCGTGGTCATCCCTGCCACGAACATGGCGCCCCCGTCGGTCTGGACCCCCACCGAGGCCCCGTTCTCACCGTGGATATGGACCTTGCAGTAGATGCCCGGCTTCTGGGAGTTTGAGACGATGATGTTGGCAATGCCCCCGTTCCTGAATTTCAATATGGCGTTGGCCGTATCCTCCACCTCGATATAGGGGTGGTTCAGGTTGGACCATAAACCGTAGCACTCCTCGATCTCACCCATGTACCATTGCAGGAGGTCCAGCTGGTGCGGAGCCTGGTTTACCAGCACACCTCCCCCTTCAGCCCTCCATGTTCCCCGCCACGGGTCGCTTTCATAGTAAGCCCTGTCCCTCCATCCAAGCATGTTGACGGTCCCGAAGAGAGGCTTCCCGATCTTTCCCTCATCGATGGCCCTTTTGACGCGCTGTGACGGCAGGTACCACCTGCGCTGGCATATCATGCCGATCTGCCTCCCGCAACGTTTTGAGGTTTCGATCATGGCATCGCAATCCTCCAGTGAGGAGGCCAGCGGTTTTTCGATTAGCACATGGGCCCCGGCCTCAAGGGCTGCGATGGCCGGCTCCCGGTGGTTTGGATGGGGGGTGCAGATGATCACCACATCGATCTTCTCCCCTGACACCATCCCGGCCACATCCGTGTAGGCCTTTATCCCGAACCTGTCTGCGTAGTTCTCTGTCTTCTCCCTGCTACGGCCGCAGACAGCGGTGAATCTTGATTCAGGCAAACGGACCAGTGCACTGGCATGGAGGTCAGTGACCTTCCCCACACCCACCAGGGCTGTTTTCAGTTGTTCGGCCATCATTATGTCTGATTATCTGAATATATTAGGTGCACTTTTACCGTTCCCCCGGTTTGAGCACCACCTTGATCAGTCCGGGTTCCTTCTGATAGAGCCTCCTGAACCACCCGGCCCCCTCCGACAGGGGCGCCTCCGCACTCAGGATTGTATCCACATTCAACTCGCCGCAGGCGATCATTTCCAGCACGGCGGGGTACTCCCCGCAGATGGCGCAGCTTCCCTGCAGCCTCAGCTGGCGGGTCACCACTGCCTGGAGCGGGATCTCCACGGCGGGTGAAAGGTTCCCCACCAGGGTCACCGTGGCTCCTTTGCGCACAATGCCGATAGCGGTCTTCACCGTTTCGGTGATTCCCACTGCCTCGAACGCCACATCGGCTCCCCTCCCCCCGGTCAGCGCCTCCACATCCTTCCCGATATCACCTTTCGAAGGATTAAGCACCACATCTGCCCCCAGCCTGCCCGCCAGCTCCAGTTTCCTCTCATCGAGGTCCACCGCGATGATCATCCCGCAGCCCCTGGCCCGTAGCACCTGGATCACGGACAGGCCGATCATCCCGCTTCCCACCACCACGGCCGTATCGTTCCAGGAGAGCGGGGTCAGCTCCACCGCATGGGCCGCCACGGCCACCGGTTCCACCATGGAAGCCTGGGTGAAGGTCACCCCGTCGGGGATCCGGTAGAGGATGTGCTGCGGCACATTCACATACTCTGCAAATGCCCCGTGCCTGCGGTACTCCCCGGGGGATACTCCCAGCACCACCCGGTTGTCACTGAGGTTATACAGACCCTTCATTGTATACCAGTCATCCAGCCTGTAGATGGTCGAATCGAAGGTGACCCGGTCCCCCGCCGACCAGCCTGACACATCCCTTCCAAGGGATGCGATCACCCCGGCCGCCTCGTGCCCCATGACAATGGGCGGGATCCGCCTGCCGGTGCTGCCGTCCATGCCATGGACGTCCGAACCGCAGATCCCCACGGCCTCCACCTTCACTAGGACCTCATCATCAGCCACCACCGGATCGGGAAAATCCTTATATACCAGTTTGTTATACTCTACAAGGACCAGTGCTTTCATTTCCGGTATTTTGTGTTTTTCTTTTTCAGTTTCACGGCCATGAAGGCAAACCACTTCATCAACCCCTCTTCGTCAGGCAAGATGCAGGAACCTGCTGGATGGGGCCCCGCAGGAACGGTGCGGGGGCAGCCGTGAGCTGAATATCACTGCGAAATGCCGATCAAACCGAAGATCAAATTTAACCGAATTTTACAAAAATCTCAGGGAAGGTCGCGAACCCTTTGACAACCAGTCCGCCTCCATGTTTATCCGGCGAACCTTTCAAAGACTCATGCTTTCGGCCGGACTGCTGTCAGGCCGATACTCCTGATCACATCAGCGAAGATTTTTGTCATCGAACCTTTTCAGTGAAGTACCCTCCTCCAGGATCCCGATGGTGACAATGCAGAAGGTGAAGACCCTGGTCCCGGGTTCCAGGTGGCCGCCAATGGCCATGTGTTCGTCCGACAGGGTGATGTGGGCGTGGACCCTCCCGTCGAAGACATACCCTGAAATGTTCGTAATGTCCACGGGCACATCCTTTCTGATGAATGCCTCCTTTACAGGGAATGCCTGGTTGTCGACCACGTGCACATGGTAGCATGTGGCAGAGCCGATCCCGGTGATGATCACCGCGTTCCGGATCTGCTCCTTCTCCACGATCTGCCGGAGCCCCTCCAGGATATCCACTCCATGCTTCATCCTGGATACCAGCACTTGCTTGAAGCAGGTTGAAGTGTAATATAGATCAGGCACTTCCGGGTTGTTCTGCATCCCGTCGGCGGTTTCCACACCGAAGAACGGCTCCTCCTCGATCTTCTGGCCGAAAAGGAAACCGGAAGCCAGCAGCAATGAGGCAATGATCACATGTTTCATGGCAATGATATTTCTGAATGAAATGGAAGTTACGAAATTAAAGCCTTAGCTGCCGAATAAGCCGGTTTTTGATTAACTTATGCGGTTGTAGTCCCGGATAAATCCAACAGTTCAATGAACAGAGGGAAACTGGCATGGACGATTCTGAAAGTGGTGGTCAGCGGAGGCCTTGTGGCGGTCGCCATCTTGCTAACCATCCAGCTGATCATGAAGGCTAAGCAGAACCAGGAAGCGAAGACCGACCTGGCGGAGATCAACCACGTGCGATACGGCCTGCTCAATGCGGATGAGTGGACAGAGAGGGTCACCCTGATCCTGACCAAGAAGATCGTCGAGTTCGACCTGACCCCCGAGAACCGGCAGGAGCTGCAGCAGAGCCTGGAGATCATCCTTTACCACCTGCTCGATGACCTGGAGGTCATTATCGAGGAGAAGACCTCGGGCCAGTTCGCCGGCATGAAGAAATTCCTGATGGGGATGGTGCTGGACATGGACCAGCTGAGGGACAGCGTACCCTCGTTTGCCAGCGATGTGCTGGATGAGCTCAACCAGCCCAAAACGAAACAGGGCATCCAGCACTACCTTTCGGATAAACTGGGCGATCTCACAGACGCCACCTACAACCTCGACAGCACGCAGATCCTGGATCAGTTGCTGGTAAAGTACGAATGCGCGGACCTGGCTGAATGCAGGAATCTGCTGACAGGTGAGATCGGCCAGGAGACGGAAGAGATCAACCGCCATGTCATCCTGATCCTGCTTGCTGTCCTGCTCATATTCCTGATTAATACGGTCAGCGGTCTGCCCCCGGGCCGGCTCCAGACCCCGTTCCTTATCCTTGGATCCTTCTGCCTGCTGGTGGGGGGGATCACCACCCCCATGATCGACCTGGAAGCCAGGATCGACCTGCTGCGGCTAAAGCTTATCGGTGAGACTGTGGTCTTCAGGGACAACATCATCTTCTTCCAGACCAAGAGCATCACCGACATCGTGGAGATCCTGATCAGGGAGGGGTCGTTCGAGATGATCTTTGTGGGTATTCTGGTCTTTACCTTCAGTATCGTCTTCCCCTTTTCAAAACTGATCAGCTCATACCTTTACTCGCTTCAGATCGGCCGGTTGAACGAAAACATGCTGATCCGCTTCTTTGTGATCAAATCGGGGAAATGGTCCATGGCAGATGTGATGGTGGTGGCTATTTTCATGGCCTATATCGGATTCAACGGGATTGTGGGGAGCCAGCTGGACAGCCTCAGGGAATCCTCCGACCCGGTGGAGATCTTCACCACCAACGGAACGCAGCTCCTCGGGGGATTCTACCTCTTCCTCTGTTTCTGCATCTCAAGCCTGGCGCTTTCGGAAATATTGACCAGAAAACCCAAAAAATGACGAACTCACCAAATTATGCCTGTTTTTGGTGAGTGTATTCACCAGACTAAGGTTATTGATAATATTTTGGAACTTTTTTAACACCCGAAAGATGAATAGACATTTTATTTTACTGGTCTGTGGCCTGATGATCAGCACTGCAGTTGTTTCCCAGAGCTCCCTTGAGAACATCACCACTATCAAGCATGGCGTGAAAAGCAGGCGGATCAGCAGCTATGACAGAACCGGGGGCAACAACGACCGGTTCGAGAATATCCAGCCTGGTGAAAGAAGAACGATCGCTGAGATTAAAGGCGCCGGGATGATCGACCACATCTGGATCACCATCAGCCCGGAAGCCCCCCGGCTGAGCCGTTCGGATATTATCCTCAGGATATACTGGGACGGCAGTGAGTACCCTTCGGTGGAATCCCCTATCGGCCCCTTCTTCGGCCAGGGCTGGGACGAAACCTACCCCTGGGCCTCTTTGCCGCTGGCCGCTTCGCCCGTCAAGGGGAATGCCATGGTCTGCTATTTCAAGATGCCCTTTGCAAGCGGCGCCCGGATCGAGATCGAGAACCAGTCAGAGTTAACGATCGGGGCATTCTACTACTACGTCGACTACCTGGAGATGGAGCAGCCCCCTGCGAACATGGCCTATTTCCATGCATGGTACAACCACCAGGTCACCGAAGCGCCGCCGGAAGGGGAGAACGAGTGGAGCCTCCTCTCCCCCGAGGTGGGAAAGAATCCCGCGGGGGAACGGAACTACAAGATCCTGGAAACAAAGGGCAAAGGCCATTATGTGGGGATCAATTACTACGTCAACTCCCCCACCCCGGTGTGGTACGGCGAGGGTGATGACATGTTCTTCATCGACGGGGCTGAGATGCCTTCGCTGCACGGCACCGGAACGGAGGACTATTTCAATTCATCATGGTGCCCCAATGAGAAATACCAGCACCCCTATTACGGCTATGCCCGCACTCCTTCGGATATAGGCTGGCTGGGCAGGACCCATTGCTACCGGTTCCATATCGACGATCCCGTCTATTTTGATGAATCGCTGCTGGTTACCATCGAGCACGGGCACAACAACTGCCTCACCCTTGAACTGGCCAGCGTGGCCTACTGGTACCTGGAGAGGCCCTCGAGGCTTGAACCCATTCCCGGCAAAGAGGAGAGAAAACTGATGCCGGTGATCAATTACCTGGACATGCACCGGTGGCGCCACGAGTGGCGAAAGAACATGGGACCCGCGTCCAATCCCTGGGGAGACGAACAGATCGATTAAAAGTGTTTAATCGATGAAAAAGATCGTTTCAGCCGGACTGGTCATCATGACCATCCTGGCAGTGGGAGTGAACGGACAGGGGACCGCCGGCTGGCCTGCAAGCTCCTCCTCGGTTTCCCTCAATGTGGGAACGCTGCTCATGGCCACACCGATCAGCGTTACTTACGACCACCTCTGGCACATGAAGAAAACGCATCTGGGGCTAAGCACCGGGGTACTTACCTCCTTTTATGACGGTGCGAATAGCATGGTTCTCGGTTTTTACGCAGCCTTTACATTCCTGACAGGAACCAGTTCTCACCACTTTGAGTGGAGGCTCGGCGGGTCCTGGCATCCTGTCTATCTTTACCCGGATGCCGGCTCATCCTTCGAGGAGATACCTTTCATGCCGGTCATCGTGCTGGGTTACCGGTACCAGAAACCAGGCGGCAACAGGTTTTACCGGGCTTCAGTGGGAACCGGGGGAATCGGGATCGGGATCGGTTTCGTCTTCGGGCAGAAGCAAAAGGGAGAAACAGGTTGATATTGCCTCAGGATGCCCACCCTTCTGCTGGATAAAAGGAAATGCCTGGATAACATCGAGAGGATGGCCCGGAAAGCCCGTGACCACATGCTCTCTTTAAGGCCCCATTTCAAAACCCATCAGTCGGCTGAAATAGGGGACTGGTTCCGTGATTTTGACGTAACGGGGATCACCGTTTCATCATTCCGGATGGCTGCCTACTTTGCCCGTGCCGGCTGGGAGGAGATCCTGGTGGCATTCCCGTTCAACCCGCACGACCTTGACAGGCTCAACCGGCTGTCGGGTTCCGCAAGGATCTCCATCCTGCTGGATAACCCGGATACCCTGCCGTTCCTGGAACAGCTGCGGCATCATACCATATTCTACCTTGACATTGATACCGGGTACGGCAGGAGCGGGATCAGGGCCGAAGATACCGGGGCCATGGAGCAGTTGATGGTTGCTGCCTCCGCCAACAGGAAACTGGAGTTCAAAGGCTTCTACTGCCATGCGGGGCATTCATATAAAGCCGGCAGCCGGAAGGAGCGGGATGCGATCCACCGGAAAGCGTTGCTGGACCTGCAGAGGCTGAAGCGCATATTCAGCCGGTACGGTCCCGTGATCCTCTATGGGGATACCCCCAACTGCAGCACGCAGGAGGATTTCACCGGTGTCGACGAGATCACCCCCGGCAACTTTGTATTCTACGACCTTTTCCAGCACTCCATCGGTTCCTGCACCCTGGAGGAGATCGCGGTCGCGTTGGCCTGCCCGGTCACGGGCAAATACCGGGACAGCCGGCGGATCCTGGTCCATGGCGGTGCGGTGCACTTTTCCAAAGAGTCACTCGTAACCGGCAACCGGGAGGTATATGGCCGGGTGGTGATCCCGGCCGGAAAAGGCAGTCCGGGGATCCCGGCCGGAAAAGGCTGGCCGGTTGTCCAGGCTGAAATGGATCACCCGGGGATACCCTGGGAAGGCGGCTGGACAGTGCCACCGGGGGATACCTGCCTCACCGGGATCTCACAGGAGCACGGCATCCTGGAAAATACCGGGAAGCTGTTCGACCGCGTGAGCATCGGCGATATGCTCTGTTTCCTTCCCGTCCATTCGTGCCTGACGGCCCACCTGATGGGGGAGTATACAACGCTGGACGGGGAATTGATAAGCTCACTAAACTCTAAATAAATAATATGGAATTCGTATTCACAGAAAATGCACCACGGCCGGCCGGGCACTACTCACAGGCTGTCAGATCGGGCGGATGGGTCTTTGTATCCGGACAACTGCCCATCGATCCTGTCACAGGCGGGATAGAACCATCCATCACCGAACAGACCGGCCAGGTACTGGATAACCTCGAGAACATCCTTGAGGCCGCAGGTTCAAAACTGGAGAGGGTGGTGAAGGTGAACGTCTGCATCTCGGACATCTCCCTCTGGGGAGAGGTGAATGAAGTCTACGCGGCCCGGTTCGGGGCACACCGGCCGGCCAGGGCCGTCGTTCCCACCCGCGAACTGCCGCGGGGGAGCCTGATCGAGCTGGAGGCGATAGCGGAGATAGATGAAATAACCATGTAATTTGCAATTGATATTTGCAATTTACATGGATCCCCGGGTGGAAGGCCTGCAGGAACTGCTGGCATCATTATAACCGTGGTTTCCCGTAGAGGTGGTCCCCGATCCGGCGGATCCGCTCCATCTCCCCCGGGCTGAGGGGCCCTGCATCGAGGGTCTCCAGGTTCTCCCGCATCATCTCCAGGGTCCTGGCCCCCATCATGCAGAGGTCCACAGCCGGGTTGCTCAGGACAAACCTGTAGCAATCCCTCGCACCCAACGGCTTTTCACCCGGAGGCATTTTGCTCTCTTTCAGCAGCTGGCCCCACTTTGTGGCCGTATAGGTGACCATCCCGGGCCGGTCCTCACCCCCGCAGTAAGGGAAAACATCCCTCTCCGCCCCGCTGTTCACCGCGTTATAGCGGACATGGAACAGGTCGAACCGGCCCTCCTTTTTCAGTTTCGGGAAGAGCTTCCGGTTGTGCCCTGCCAGTCCCAGGTGGTTCACCACGCCCCGCTCCTTCAGGTGGCCGGCAAGGTCCATTACCCTTTCTCTTGGCCTGCCTGGATAGTACCCGAGCACCAGGAGATCCACGAAGTCCAGCCCGAGCGCCTTCAGTCCCCTGTAGAAATGTCCCTTCCCGACCAGGTAGGAGTGGGTGTATTCCATCATGCAGACCACCAGTTTTTCCCTGTTGCCCTGTGCGGTGATGTTCCGTATGGCCCTGATCATCTCTTTGGACCGGCCCTTGATGAAGCTGCCGATCACAAAGTAGTTGCACCCTCTTTCAAAGGCTTCCTCGAATGCCTGCGCCGGGGCCCCGTAGCTGGATGAGATGCCCAGCCTGCCCACCTGCAGGCCGGTGCGCCCGAGGGTGACGGGTTGACTGAAATCGGTCATGGTTGCCAGGTTGTTTCCCCTAAAATAGTGCAATTTGATCAGCCACGGAATACCGGGATGACTCAAATCAGGGCCTATCCTCCATTTAACCTGTCGTGCCCATGGCATTGGCGATGGCGTTCACGCTTCGGAGCAGGTCCCGGAGCAGCGGCTCCTCCTCCACCCGGTTGCCCGCCCTGCGGGCCCTCCTCCACTCGCCCAGCAGTTGGACCTGCTCCCTGTGGAGGGGAAGGAGTGCCTCAGCCCTCAGGCGCGTGGAATGGTAGTGGTTCACCCGGCGCCGGGAAATGGGGCTTCCCAGCAACTCCAGCATCATCTCCCTGGCCAGCGACAACTCGGCCAGCAGCATACCCAGGATCTCCTCCCGGACCCCGGTCTCCTCTACCAGGCCCGCATACATGGTCATCACCCCCTCATCGGTGGCCGCCAGGCTGGTATCAATATTGGTGAGCACATAGCGGACAAAATCATCTTTCCGGACCAGCTCACTGAGAAGCCTGTATTTCCCGGGCTCCTCCGATCTCATTTTCGAGAGCGTGGAACCCACCCCGTACCAGCTGGAGATATGCATGCGGGACTGGGTCCAGCTGAATACCCACGGGATGGCCCTCAGGTCCTCCAGCGTCCTTTCCCCCCTTCTCCGGGAAGGCCTCGAGCCGATCCTGCTCGACTCGATCACGTCGATGGGAGTGGCCTGTTCGTAGAACTGAATGAAAGAGGGGTGGCCCGTGAGCTGCTTGAATGCCCGGAGGCTTTCATCGGCCATCCAGGTGAAGAGTTCCTGGCGGTCAGTACTTTGCTCCGGCATGCTTTGCTGTCTCAGGACTGCCCTGTGCGCCATACCCGCCAGCAGCAGCTCCAGGTTGTAGGCTGCATTCACCTTGTTCGCATATTTCCTTTCGATGGTCTCCCCCTGCTCGGTGATCCGGATCAGTCTGTTCTGGCCGGCATCGGGAAGGGACCTGAGGAACCAGTGGGTGGGTCCCGCGCCACGGCTGATGGTCCCCCCTTTCCCGTGAAAGAACCGGATCTCCACACCGTGTTTTCTTCCCACTTCGGCAAGCTTCACCTGCGCATCATGGAGGTGCCAGGTGCTGGCCAGGATCCCGCCATCCTTGTTGCTGTCACTGTAACCGATCATCACATCCTGGACAGGGAGCAGCCGGTTCCGGCTTTCCCTCAGGTATTCAAGGCTGTTGCGCGTCACCGGGTGTGACAGGAATGCATCCAGGATCCCCGGGCTCCTCTTCAGGTCATCGATCGTTTCAAACAGTGGTACTACCGGCAGGGGGCAGACCATGCCACGTGGTGTCTGCCGCGAGAGCCCGGCTTCCCGTACAAAAAGGTAGACCGTGAAGAGGTCCCGTTCGCTGCGGGTCATGCTCACGATCAGGCTGCCCAGTGCCCGTTCCGAATAGTTACGGATATGCCCGGCAAGTGTCAGGAAGGTCTCCACCGTTTCCCTTGCCATGTCAGACTCCAGAAGCTCGGGGCGGGTGATGAAAGGTCGGTTATGGGCCAGCTCCTCCTCAATGAACTGCCCGAGTGCCCCGTCTCCCTTTGAGATCCCTGCATAGCTGCCGGGCATGCTGGTCCTGACCAAATCCAGCAAAGCCTCTTCATAATATTGGCTGTTCTGCCTGATATCGAGCCTGGCCAGGTGAAACCCGAAAATATCAAGGTGCCTCAGGACCATCTGCACATCATGATCTGCCAGGGACCGGGCCCCGTAACGGGTCAGGGCCTCCTTCAGGATCCTCAGGTCATCCGCCAGCCCGGCTGAACTCCTGTAGGAGTATTCGGAATCTTTCAGGTCGATACCGCCTCCTGACCGCCTTTCCACCGGCAGCTTCTGCTTCAGGGTCCTGACAAAAAGCCGGAACGGCTCATGCTTGTCCGCTGCCCCGGCAGTCCCGGTTTCCCGCAACAGTTGCTTCAGCCGCACCCCGAATTCAGGGGCCAGCTCTTCCGGCCTGCAGTAGATGCTCAGTTTCTCTCCCAGATCGTCCAGCAGGGCGATCAGCAGCCGGAATGCATGCATCCGGAATGCTTTCAATGTGTATTCAGTCACCCGGGCTGTCACCAGCGGATGGCCGTCGCGGTCCCCTCCCACCCAGTTCCCGAAAGTGACCGAAGGGAACTTCCCGGTGTCCTCCAACAGGGAGGGGTCGAACCCCGCTTCCTCCCATGCCTGTTTCAGCCTGTAGTCAAGAAAAGGCAACACTTCAGGGAATACCTTGTAGAAGTAATGCAGCACATTCTCCAGTTCCGATTCAATGGCCGGTTTTTCAACGAAGATCTCCCCGATGAACCAGAGCTTGTGGAGGATCCGCTTGATGTCATGCTTCACCCCTGCACGCTCGTATGAGTTGTACATGGAATTCTCCAGCTTCAGCATCTGGAGGTAGATCTGGCGGTACAGTCCCAGCACCACGGGGCGCTTGGCTTCCGTGGGATGGGCGGTCAGCACGGGCTCCACCTCGATCTGCCGGAACTTCTCCAGGATCTCCGCCCCGCCAACCCCCCTGTTTTTCAGGTCCGTCAGCACATTTCCCCATAACCCGTTCACGCTGCCCAGCCCTTCTGCTTCCTGCCTGCGCCTCCTGTTCTGCACGGCCCCGTTCACCTCGCAAAGGTTCATCAGCTGGAAACAGATGGAGAAGAGATGAAGGAGATCCTGCCTGTTATCCGGGGTAAAGACCGGCTCGGACCCCGTGATCCAGGGCAACTGCGCGGCCAGCTCTTTTTCCCCGTTCTCTTCGAGCACCTCCGAGAAGCACCCGAGAAGGAACTCCAGGTCCCTGTACGGTTTTCCCAGCAACTCCCTGATCTCGTTAAAAAGTGTGTTCATCTGACCATCACTCCATTTGTCCGTTGCAAATATTAATTTTATCAGTGACAAATGCTAAATCATATGAAAACAAAATCAGTCAGGATACTCCAGATCATAGCCGGGGTATACGTTGCACTGTACCTGGCATCCGTTATCAGCTCGGTCATTGACGGCGAACTCTCCTTTCAGAAGTGGGTGGACTATCTGTTCCTGTTCCTTTTTCTGGTGCTGGTTGCGGGTTTCTCCCTCTCATGGAATTTTGAGAGAGCGGCCGGCATCACTTTCCTGGGCTGGGCAACGGGAATATGGATCTTTGATCTCCTGCTGACCAGGGGCATTGATTCGGGGATGCTGAGCATCATGTCCGTTCCGGGCCTCGTGATCGGGGCCTTGCTGCTGCTGAACTGGTATAAGGCCTCAGTGACCCCTTCGCCACCGCCGAAGCTTCAATGGCGTTTCATCCTTCGTGTCCTTCTCATCAGTTACGCTGTTTTATATGCCATCGTGGTGATTTCAGAAGTCGCACTGGGGCATCCCCATGACTATTTCAGCCTGCCCTTTGTCCTGTTCCCATTGATGCTGCTGCTGTTTTTATCAGGCTTTGCGGTATCATGGAGATGGGAATTGGCAGCCGGGATCCTGTTCCTTCTGTGGTCGGCCCTTCTGCTTTTCGGATATGTGACATACGCTGAAATCCGGGATTCAGGGCCATGGGCCTTTTTTGGCATCCCCGTCCTAATCCAGGGAATTCTCTATATCAAAAACCGTGTTGAATATGGAGCGTAGTTCAGAACAATCCGCTATTTTAGAACATGCAGAACCGGGGTTCCCGAAACCCTAAAAATCCAGACGATGATGCAAAAACTTAAAATTTTCCTGCCCGCCCTCCTGTTGATGCTCTCCGTGGCACAGGGACCCGCATGGGCCTATGAGCATTTCAGGGTGGCGGTTTACTGCCGCGCCTACGAGGTGGAGAAAATGGGCGACATGGAATGGCTCAGGGAGACCTGGGATGAACTTTCGAAACAGATTCACGTGGACAAGGTCTACCTGGAGACCCACCGGGACTTGCTGGTTGTGGATGAAAAGACCCTGGAGGGGGCCATTGGCTTTTTCAGGGAGAGGGGGGTTGAAGTGTCCGGCGGCATCACCTACACCATCAATGAAGGCAATTTTTTTGAGACTTTCTGTTATTCGAATCCCGAACAGAGGGCCAAAGTGAAGGAGATCGCCACCTATACGGCACGTTTCTTTAATGAATTTATCCTGGACGACTTCTTCTTTACAAACTGCAAGTGCGATCTCTGCATAGCGGCGAAGGGGGACAGGAGCTGGTCGGAGTACCGGCTGGGACTGATGAAGGAGGCGGCGGTGGAACTGGTGCTTGAACCCGCCAGAGCGGTGAACCCCGGTGTGCAGGTGGTGATCAAGTACCCCAACTGGTATGAACATTTCCAGGGCTGCGGCTTCAACCTGGAGGAGCAGCCGGCGCTTTTCGACGGGATCTATACCGGGACGGAGACCCGCAACCGCACTGGCAACCAGCACCTGCAGCAATACCACGGCTATGCCATCTTCCGCTATTTTGAGAACCTGAAGCCGGGCCAGAACCGTGGAGGCTGGGTGGACACGGGCGGTTCCGACCCGCTGGACAGGTACGCTGAACAACTGTGGCTTACACTCTTTGCAAAGGCCCCCGAGATCACCCTGTTTGATATCCGCCAGATGGCCTCCCCCATCCGGGAGAATACCCGTGCCGTGTGGCAGGGAACAGGAACAAGTTTCGATTTTGACACCATGAAGGAACCCGTCAGGCTGGAGGACGGTTCCCTGTTCGAACCCGCGAAGTATGCCCGGGTGGCAGGATATTCGCTCGAAGTGATCGACCCGGTCCTGGGCCACCTGGGAAATCCCCTGGGGGTGAAGAGCTACAAGCCCTGGCATTCCGCGGGGGAGGATTTCCTGCAGAACTACCTGGGGATGATCGGGATCCCCATAGAGATTGTCCCTGAATTCCCCGAAGGGGAGGATATGGTCCTGCTGACGGAATCTGCAGGCCATGATCCTATGATCGTGGATAAGATCAGGAAACAGCTGCGTGCAGGGAAGAGCGTCACCATCACATCGGGGTTGTACAGGGCACTCCAGGGCAAAGGCATCGAGGATATCGTGGAGCTGAGGGTCACTGAACGCAGGGCGAGCGTCAGGGAGTTCAGGGCCGGCAGGGGGCCCACATCCTGGACCGATCACGAGATCCTGATCCCGCAGATCAGCTACTACACCAACGACTCCTGGGAGGTGGTTTCCGCCCTGGACGACACCAACGGCTGGCCCCTCCTGCACCGTGCCTCATACGCTTCCGGTGAGCTCTATGTGCTGACCGTTCCGGATAATTTCATTGACTTCTACACCATGCCGCCGGCCGTGCTGAACAGCTTCCGGCAAAACATTGCCGGCCACCTGGGGGTCAGGCTGGAGGGACCGGGGGAGGTCAGCCTCTTTGTATACGACAACCGCTCCTGCGTGGTGGAGTCGTTCCTGGACCGGGAGGTCACCATCAGGATCCTGCTCGGCGAAGACGGGAACCGCCTTGTGGATGTGATCGATGGAAACCCGGTGGAGGGGGAATTCAGGGAAGCACCGTCATTCCGAGGGAGGAAGATGGGGAAGGATGCCTATGTCTACGAGGTCACCCTCAAACCGCACTCATTCAAGGCATTCGAGTATTAGCCCCCGTTGCGGGCGATCCGGAAGTCTCCGGTTAGTTGAAGAGTTGCGGGACAAATTCCGATAGGTAGACCCTCCAGTTCTTCCAGATATGGCCTCCCTCGCTCTCCCGGTAGGTATAGGGCATGCCCAGGGCATCCAGCTTCCTGGTGTACTCCACCACGTTTTTGTAGAGGAAATCGGTCTTCCCGATCCCGATCCAGTAAAGTTTGTACCCGTTCTCCATCTGCTGCTTCAGGGTGCCGTCGATGTCGTTATAGACCTTCGAGCTCCTATCCTGCGAAGGAAGGATCGCGGCCGAGAAGAGTCCCACGTAGTCAAATGTATCCGGGTAGTACCTGGAGATATGCAATGAATGGAATCCCCCCATGGAAAGCCCGGCCACGGCCCGGTTTGCCTTTTCCGCCTTCACGCGGTAGCTCTCCTCCACGAAACGGATAATATCCATAAAGGTCTCTTCGAAGGTGCCATCCATGGTCCCGGGCACCATGAACTGAGGTTTGTAGAACCCGCGGCTCCCTTCGCCGGGTGCCGCCTCCTGGGATACATTCCCGTTGGGCATCACCACGATCATCGGTTTTGCCTTTCCCTGCACGATCAGGTTGTCCATGATCTGCGCGGCCCTTCCCAGCTCGATCCAGGCCTCCTCGTCACCGCCTGCCCCGTGCAGCAGGTAGAGGACCGGGTACGCATCTTCACTGGTCTCATACCCCGGCGGGGTATAGATGGTGATCCTCCGGTCTTTTCCAAGGCCGGGGGAGTCGTACCAGCGCCGGGTGACCGAACCGTGGGGCACATCGTTGACCCTGTAGAGGTCCGCCCGGCCGCCCCCGATGATGAAGATACTGGTGAGCGTGGCGATATCACGGCTGGCAAAGGCATTGTTGGGATCGAGGGTCCTGAACCCGTCCACCATCAAGGAGTATCCGTACAATTCGGGTTCCAGCGGTTCCGTGGTATAGGTCCAGACTCCATTTTCACCCTTCACCATCGGTGCTGAACCGGGTGTCCACCCCTCGGCGGGCATCCAGTCGCCGGAGACCCTCACCTGGCCGGCATCGGGTGCCTGCGCCCGGAATGTCACCGTATTGTCATCATGGATCTCGGGGGAGACGATCTCCGTCCCTCCCCGGAGGGCCTCCTGGGCCGATGCCGGCAGGGCAAAGGTGGCAATGATGCCCATGATCAGCCAGTTCTTCTTGCTCATATGAATCCAGTTTTTCACGTTAGGTTTCAGTTATTGATTCTCCAAGATAGCCATTATTTTTGCTTCCTGACCAACCAGATGCTCCATCCGGTAAGAACCATCGATCCCGAAGTCAGGATATCAACCCCGGAGTGTCGATAACTATTTGATACGCAACCGGGCTGACTGGAATGGTTTTCCGGAATTATTTCACATCTTTAAGAGGTTGATGCCTGGTCGGACCCCCCCGCGACCAGGGTCACCCGCATCGTTCCTAACAGAGAGAACCCGCCATGGCAAAACGCAGCGACATCGAGAAGGTCCTGATCATCGGATCGGGGCCCATCATTATCGGTCAGGCATGTGAGTTTGATTATTCCGGGACCCAGGCCTGCAAGGCGCTGCGGTCACTGGGGTACAAGATCGTGCTGGTCAATTCGAACCCGGCGACCATCATGACCGACCCGGGAATGGCCGATGTCACCTATATCGAGCCCCTGAATCCCTATGCACTGAGGGAGATCATCAAGAAGGAGAGGCCCGATGCGCTGCTCCCGAACCTCGGGGGACAGACGGGGCTGAACCTCTCATCGCTGCTTTCAAAAAGCGGGATCCTGGAGTTTTACGGTGTGAAGATCATCGGGGTGAACGTGGATGCCATTGAGCGGGGGGAGGACCGCACCGCCTTCAAGGAGACGATGAACCGCCTGGGAATCGAGATGCCCAGGAGCAGGGCGGTGAATACTCTGAAGGATGCTGAGACGGTGGCGGCCGAACTGGGCTACCCGGTGGTGATCAGGCCCGCCTATACGATGGGGGGGACAGGCGGCGGCCTGGTGTACAATATCGAGGAGCTGCGGACGATCACCAGCCGCGGATTATCGGCCAGCATCGTGAACCAGGTGCTGGTGGAGGAGTCGGTCCT
>CAYXUD010000139.1:0-8080 GCA_964467775.1 uncultured Bacteroides sp.
TATCAACACTACTGGCGATGGCAGGGCTGATCGCCTTGAATTACGCGAGCGCATTCCCCGCTGCTTGCGGCGGGGTAAGCGAGCACAATAAAAATAAACAATCAATCGATGATTCCTCGCCGCAAGCGGCGAGGAGATTCAATGCCGGTCTGAAGCCGGGCGACACAGCCATGGGTTTCTCACTGAAAAGTGTGGACGGAAAGACAGTTTCGCTCTCTGACTACAAGGAGCAGAAAGGTGTTATTGTCGTATTTACCTGCAATACCTGTCCTTTCGCGAAGGCTTACGAAGAGAGGATCATTCAGCTTCACAACAGGTATGCAGGCCAGGGTTTCCCCGTCGTGGCGATCAACCCCAATGATAAAGAGGTCCAACCCGGTGACAGCTTTGAGAAGATGAAAGAGAGAGCCGATGAGAAGGCTTTTCCCTTCCCGTACCTCAAAGATGAAACACAGGAGGTCTATAAGGCGTATGGAGCCACACGTACTCCCCATATTTTCCTGCTTGAGAACAAAGGAGGCAAATTCAAGGTGGCCTATATCGGGTCCATTGATGACAATGCCATGGATGCCTCGGGTGTTACCAAAAGGTACCTTGAGGATGCCATCTCCGCGGTAAAATCGGGCAAAACTCCCTCACCGGCCACCACCAAGGCCATTGGCTGTACCATAAAGACCAGAGAATAAGAGAGAAAAAATTTGCATATTTGCTCTCCTAAATCCAGATCCTTTGTTCAGTCACCTCAACATTGTAGAGATCCTGGCCACCTTTATGGTGCTTTTCGCCATCATTGATATCCTAGGGACCATTCCGATCATCCTTGATATTAAATCCAAGACAGGCAATATCTTTCCAGTAAGAACAACACTGATTGCCTACGGGATCATGTTGCTGTTCTTGTTTATCGGGGAACCGCTGCTGGGCATTTTCGGGGTGGACATATCCTCCTTCGCCATTGCAGGATCGGTCATATTGTTCCTGATGGGCATCGAGATGGTGCTGGGAATACAGCTTTTCAAACATGATGCCAGTGGCGGCGGCGCCATTGTTCCCATCGCGTTTCCATTGATTGCCGGCGCAGGATCGATTACCACCCTGCTTTCACTCAGGGCTGAATACCATTCCATAAATATTCTGGTCGCTCTTTCATTGAATATGATAATTGTTTATCTTGTGCTCAGACTCACAACCCTGTTTGGACGTTTGCTCGGGCCCAGCGGTCTGCATATCCTGAGGAAGTTTTTCGGGATCATCCTGCTGGCCATCGCGATCAGGTTGTTTTTGTCCAACACGGGTATTGAGTTATCAAAAGGGATAAAATGAGAAAACTGGCCGGGATTCTGATGCTCCTTTTACTTGTGGGATGCTCTGACAGTGAAATGTCCTGGATCTCCATACACAATGATACCAGCATCCCGATCTATGCACTTCCCTATACATCAGCATACACCGATGGTGATTGGATCCAACCCGGATTCACCGGTGAGTTCTATTCCATCAATTTCGATGGCCTGGACGCATACGAGTATTTCTCCTTTTACTACGACAGCCTGATCATCTATATCAAGGGATATGATGATGAACCTGTGAAGTTCTTCAAGGATGGGAAGACGGTGAATTACGATCCGACACTCAATCCCTTTACGAACCGCAGCGTCTGGCAATCACACGAAATCGAAAGGAACCTGCCCAGCACCGGTACGGAAGGTCATGAGATGAAACAGATCCTGGAACACTTCTTCAGCATTGAGACTGAAAGTGTCAAGTCCCTCGCGGATACGATCATGTACGAACTAAATCCTGCTTTTTAGGGTATCTTCAAGCTGTTCCCCGGTGAGTTTTACGGGGTGGGATTTATGCGAGGTATGCTGGATAATTTTGGGTATCATCTCCTCTGTAAATCCATATTTCGAAAGCCTGGGAACCTCAAGGAGGCTTGTGATGTGGAGCAGCTTTTCCTTGAACGCCTGCAGGTACTCCCTCTCCTGCTTATACTTGAAATCCGCAAACACCTTGCTCACGATCACCAGTTTCTGAACGGCAGGATGATCAGGCTGGTCTATCAGGTTATCAATGGTGTGTGCAAAAACCGGGGCCATCAGGGATCCGCATACCACCCCGTGGGGAATGTCGAAAAATCCACCGAGAGGGGAAGCAAATCCATGCACGAGGCCCAGTCCGGCATGTGACAGGGTGATCCCGGAGAACATGGCCGCCAGGGCCATGCCCGCACGGGCCTCGATGTTATTCTCCCCTTCAAGGTAAGCCCTCAGAAGGTACTTCTTGATCTGCTTTAGTCCCTGCAGCGCCAGTGCATCCGTCATGGGATTGGCCTGCCTGGAGACATAGGACTCCAGCAGCTGTGTAAAGGCATCCATTCCTGCAGTGGCCGTAAGTGCGGCCGGACATGACAGCATCATCTCCGGGTCGATGATGGCGATTTCGGGAATAAAATTCTCATGCCGGAGCGACTTTTTGAATCCCTGGTCCCCAACCTCCGAAATAACCGCATTCTTTGTCATTTCGCTCCCGGTACCCGATGTGGTAGGCATGGCAATAAACGGGATCTTTTCCCCGGGATGCTCCATCTCCCCGACACCCTCCAGGTACTCTTTAATGCTCCCTTCCACCGGGATCATGGCCGAAACGGCCTTCCCGGCATCCATCACGCTTCCTCCCCCCACAGCCACCACAACCTCGGTACCACATCCCCTGCATCTCTCCACAATGCCATCTATCAGCTCCGGAGAGGGTTCATGGGCAATCACTTCCTGGCTCAGCGTAAAGCCTGCTGCCCTGAAGCCTAAAATGATCTCATCCCCATGTCCGGAATTGTGGATGGATGAGGAACCGGTCAGCAAAAGCACATTCCTTCCAAATCTTCCGGCAGCCTCAGCCAGTTCATTTCGCTTTCCCTTACCGAAACGGATTTCAGGCAATGATGAAAATTGAAAAGACTCGATCATGGAAAAAATCTTTAGGTAAATATAGAAAATAGTGCGCTTATTGCCGGACCAAATAGTTACAGCAGGCTGAAACAGCCAGAATGATCATCAGCAGAAGGTCCATCCTGAGGGGCCCTATCATACCGGGCAGGACAGCTGCCTGTGAAAGGATGAATGCCAGCAGCGCCAGTCCGGAGACGATGATCATAAATGAACCCATGGGTTTTCTGGAAAAGATACCCAGGATGACCATTGGCCCCATCATGGCGGTCCCTGCAAAACTGATCCTGGCCAGCAGCACCAGCTGATCTGAACTCAGGAGAGAAAAGATGAGTGCAGCCAGTGCAAAACAGACGATGGCCATCCTGATGGGCAGCAGGGAATCGCTCTCCTTCCTTGAGATCAGGCCGCGCAGCTCGTTCCCGAGCGCAAACAGCTGTGAATCCGATGTGGACATGGCAGCAGCAAAGAGGCCGATGATGGCAGCTGAGGCGACCGCTCCGCTCCGGTCATGCAGGAGAACCTGTCCCAGGAAATCGGCCACCGAGGCCTCCGGATAACGGAGGGCCCCGTGCAGACCGATAATGATGGTCGGAAATATGACGAGCATGGCGAAGGTGCCCACCGCGACAGCCATCCGGTACATGGCCCTCGAATCCTTCATGATCACCAGGCGGGTCGAGAGCTGGGGCTGGGTCACCGGGATCATCAGGATGGCAAGGAATGAAGCGATCAGGAACTGGCTGTTCAGAAGTCCCTCCGGTCCGGGTGTGGAAAGCAGTTCCGGGTTCGCCTCCTCAAGCCCTGCGAATATGGCGGACCACCCTCCTGATGCATGCAAACAGGAAAGTGCAATGATCCAGACAATGACCAGCAGCAGCGTCCCCTGCATGAAATCGGCATAAATAATGGCTTTTAGCCCCCCCAGCTCCGAATAGACCAGCATTACGAAAACGATGATCAGGGACCATCCCCAAACGGGCAGGGAATCAGGGAAAGCCTGAATGAGGAAGATGGCCACCCCCCTGATCTGGATAGCCACGTAGGGAACAAGGAAAATAAATACGGCTGCAAAATAGAGATTCCCTGCCCACCGGTTCTGGTAGCACTCCTGCAGCAGTGCCGACATCCCGCTGAAACCCTTTGCTGAAACTGCTTTTCTCAGCCGGTAGCCAAACCAGACAATTAAAAATACCATCCCGGCATCTGAAAAAGCCAGAAAGATCCATGCCCCTATCCCGTGGGTCCGGGAAAAATCGGGCATTCCCATCAGGGTAAAAGTGCTGAAAAGGGTGGCGGCAAAGGTCATAAAACCAAGCACCAGGCCGATGTTTGAACCGCCGAGCAGGAAATCCTTGCTGGATTGGATCAACCGCCTGGACCTCCAGGAGAGCAGCAGGAGGATCGAGACATAGACGGATCCCACAATGACCAGCCAGGTAAGCATCATATCCGGGTTTTACTTATCATCCATCTGCCTGCTTGCCAGATAGGTCAACAAAACAAGGATCATCGAAATGATCATGCTTGTCCAGAGGGTGAAGGGCATGGAGAGGAATTCAGGATCGGTCCTGCCAGGTCTCAGGATCAGCGGGCTGAAAGTGATCCCTACAAGGAGCACTGCTATGATGATGAGTGCTCCCCGCTTCCGGTTCCTTGAGGATGAACTCTTTTTCATAGCCTGGGGATCGTTAACCCGCCGTCCACTGCCACGACCTGACCCGTGGAGTAGGGCAAAGAGCCGGTCGCCATGGCCAGGGCCACCTTTGCAACATCCCCGGGCATCCCCCACCGTTCCTGCAGACAGATCCCCTCTCCGATCAGTTTGTCGTATTCCTGCTGAACGCCGGCAGTCATATCTGTTCGAATGATCCCTGGCTGGATTTCATAGACAGGGATATCAAATTCACCAAGCCGCGTGGCCCATAACCTGGTGGCCATGGAAACACCGGCTTTTGAAATGCAGTATTCCCCCCTCTCCACCGAGGCCACCGTGGCGGAGATGGATGATATATTGATGATACATGCCCTGAAATCCCTGTCCGCCCTTTTTAACTCCACCATATGGTTCGCAACCAGCTGGGTCAGGAAATAGGGCCCCTTCAGGTTCACCTCCATTACCCTGTCATAGCTCTCTTCATCCGCCACCAGGAGATCCTTCCTTTGGAGAGGAGAAATGCCGGCATTGTTCACAAGCACGTTCAGCTGTCCGAATGCCCCCAGTACCTCCTGAAAAACAGCTTTCCGGTCAGCGGCATTCGAAATATCCCCGCGGGTGTAGATGACCCCGGTCCCATAAGTTTTCAAATCGTCAAGGGTGCCGGCGACCAGAGCCTTGTCCCTCACCCCGTTGATGGCCAGGTTGAATCCGGCCCGGGCCAGTTCCCGTGCCACCCCCAGTCCGATTCCCCGGGATCCTCCGGTGACAAGAGCAGATTGTTTCATCATGATCTGTTTTTTCTACATTTTTTAAAATAGATCCGGGATCGCCATCCATGATCCGGATTCCCAGCTCTCCATCGCTTTCTCCGCCAGCTGTACTCCTTTGGCACCCTCGCGAAGATCCCACGGGAAAGGTTCGTCCTTCACCACGTGTCTGAGGAACAGCTCCCACTCGGTTTTGAAGGCATTTTCATATTCCTCGTCCGCATATACTTCGGTCCAATCCCTGAAAAAATCGACAGGACCTGGTAAATCCGGGTTCCACACCGGCCTCGGGGTATCCGCATCCTCCTGCACCAGGCAATTTCTCAGTCCCGCCACCGCCGATCCCCTGGTCCCATCCACCTGCAGGGTAAAAAGGTCATCCCGCCTGACCCTTGTGGCCCACGAGGAATTGAAGTGTGCAATGATGCCCCCGTCCAGTTCAAATGTTGCATAGGCCGCATCATCGGCCGTGCAGGTGAACGGGTTGCCCGCCTCATCGATCCTCTCCGTAATATGGGTGGCTCCCAGGCAGAACACTCCCCTGACCCCTCCGAACAGGCTGTCAAGCACATATCTCCAGTGACACAGCATGTCCATGATGATCCCCCCGCCATCCTCCTTCCGGTAATTCCAGCTGGGCCGCTGCGGCTTAACCGTATGACCCTCAAAAACCCAGTATCCGAACTCCCCCCTTACCGACAGTATCCTTCCGAAGAAACCATCACCGATCAGCCGCTTCAGCTTCAGCAGTCCGGGCAGCCACAATTTGTCCTGCACCACGCCATGCTTCACCCCGGCTTCCTCACATGCTCTTACCAGATCAAGTGCTTCGGAGGTGGAAGTGGCCACAGGTTTCTCGCAATATACGTGCTTCCCTGCCCTGGCGGCACGTTTTACGGCCTCCGCCCTGAGCCCCGTGGTCTGCGCATCGAAATAGATCTCATAATCAGGGTCTTTCAGAAGCGCTTCAAGATCGGTGGACCATCTCTCCACACCCGACATTTCAGCCAGGCTCTTCAGTTTGACAGGGTCCCTCCCCGCCAGGACCGGGTCGGGCATGATGCACTCCCGGGGAGAGATCTGAACGCCTCCCTGCCGGATGATCTCCACGATGGAACGCATGAGATGCTGGTTGGTCCCCATCCGCCCGGTGACCCCGTTCATGATGATCCCTATGCGGTGCTGCTTCATCTTCCTGTCAGGCATGTTCGAGATAGGCTTGTTTGATCATCTCCAGGTATGCCTCCTGGTCCATGGACCAGTATTTCTCCGAGAATACCTCCACCTCCAGGTAACCGTTAAAGCCCGATTCGGCCATCCAGCTGCGGATCAGTTTCAGGTCGATGCATCCCTCGCCCATCAGACCCCGGTCATTCAACATATCGCTCATGCCAGGTTTCCAGTCACTGATATGGAAGGCGAACAGTTTTCCCATTTTCCCGCAGCGCCGGATCTCATCCTGCAGCAATGGATCCCACCAGAGATGGAAAACATCCACCGCGATCCCAAGCAGGGTGGAACCGATCTCTTCAACCATGTCATTGGCCAGACCGATGGTGGTAATGGCCGACCGGTCCGCCGCATACATGGGATGCAACGGCTCCATGGCCAGCCTGATCCCCGCCTCTTCAGCCCGGGGAAGAATGGCAGAGATCCCCTCCCCGATCTGCTCCCTTGAAGCGGACTGGGACTGCCTGGGATCCGCCCCGCATACGAGCACCAGCAAAGGGGCCCCTATCGCTTCAGCTTCCCCGACGGCCTTCAGGTTATTTTCGATGGAGCGCTTCCTGGATGCAGCATCGGCCGATGCAAAGAATCCCCCGCGCACCAGTGACACCACCTCCATATGATGATCATTCAGTTGCCGCCGGGCCTGCACCAGTGAGATCCCTTCCAGCAGGTGCCTCCAGACAGAGATCCCGCGTATACCTGCACGGGCGTAGTGCTCCGTACACTGGAACAGGTTCCAGGGCCTTGTCGTCTGCGTGTGTACGCACAGCCTCGAGAGGTCCTCTGTTTTGTACTGTTCAGCCAATAGAGCCATCCTCTGAAAAGAGGTCTAATCTAACGATTTACCACGGGACTATCAACTCCGGGGGATCAGAAGCTCCTTCCAAGCCTTTTCTCGAGCTGGAAAGTCTCGATGGCATTCTCCCTGAAGATCCGCCGGATCATCTCTTCGGCCACATCCTCGGTAAGCAGTCCCCTCTCTATTCTCTTCGAGAGCACCTCCGCCACCACCTCTTTCCCGAATTCCAACGAACCGGCCGATTCTTCAATGAAAGCGCAATCACCGCCCCAGAAAAACTTGTTGTAGGGCACCCCGTCGAACATCTCATCCAGTGCGTGGACGGCCTCCTCCCGGGAGATCTGCGGAAGCCACACGATGTCCAGGTAGACATTGGGGAACATCTTGCCCAGTGCTGCGTACTCCCCTGTCCAGGGATAACCCCCGTGAAACAGCACGAACTTTGCACCGGGATATTCCAGGAAAAGGTTATTCAGTTTCTCCGGCCTGCCATTCTCAAGCCAGTTCCCGTTTCCGGCAAGATATCCGGTGTGGATCTGGATGGGGAGACCGTACTCAACCGATTTTTGAATGATCCAGTGAAAAACATAGTCCTGGATCTTCTTGGCCTCTCCGGGTTTGCGGTCAACAGAGGGCTTCTCATAAAGCGATTTCGCCTCTTCGAATGGCACCTCCTCAT
>CAYXUD010000140.1:0-69144 GCA_964467775.1 uncultured Bacteroides sp.
CAAATAGTGGAATTTGAAAGCACATATCGCGTCATAGCGCCAACCTGTCCGGTCTTGTCAGATGCCAAGATGGATGAATATTCAGATTCACTGAGCAAAATATTGGAATCCGAGAACATCACCAAATTCAATATGATGGGATATAGCGAAGGTGGTCTGATTGCGCAGTGTTTTTTGCGGAACAATCCAACAATAGTTGACAAAGTAATCTTGGGACACACCTTCTATCCATCAAGAGAAAGCAGATACTACAAATATGATTTTGGCCTGTTCAAAAGTATGCCAGCGTTTTTGACTGAAAAGGTATTCAAATTACTAGCGAAGCCTGACAAAGAAGAAATCGAACATAATTCGACAGAGTGGCTTGAATGGTACCAAGGCTGGTTTAGAGAACTCAAAAGCAAACTGACAAAGGACCTGATCATCACACATATCGATCTGATGATAGATTTTGTAAGGAACTATAAATTTGATGCGGGTGATTTATCAGAGTGGGCCGGGCAGATGTTAATCACCGTTTCAGAAGATGATATTGTGTTCAACTATTTTGACGGCATGAAGCAACTGTATCCGCAGGCTGAATACCATATGTTTGAAAAAGGTCTTGGAGCGCATTCGATTGCATTGATAACCCCAACCGTATTCAATCGGCGGGTAGCAGAGTTTTTGGAAGCATGAGATTATGGACTGCTTAACCAGGCGTAGATCCGACCTCACTTCGTTCGGAGAAACCACGGCGTAAAATGCCAATATTGGTTACAATTCACAGGGGTTCTAAGCCTGCACCGTTCGGCGGCTCACGCAAACGTTATACTTATGGAATAAACATTATTGGTTCTAAGAAATAGAAAAATGCGCAAAGCCTACACAAAGTGAAGTATATAATGAAAATATTTGTTTTGGTTATTTTGTTTTTCGGGGGCGTTCTGTTAAGCAGTTCACTGCAAGGCCAATCTAATCCTGAAATCTTGACACGCGGGTTAGCTGATACGGTTGGATTTGCTCATCTGGACTGGCAGATGGATTCTGTTATGGCCAGAATCCAAGTGCTCAATCATGATGATTTAATTCGTTCTCAGCAAGAAGTTGGAACAGTGTGGAGAACGGCTATCTGTCCTCATGATGATTATACCTATGTGGGTTGGCTGTACCCAGCAGTGTTAAGAAATATTAAAGCAAGTACGGTCATTATTTTCGGCGTGGCCCATAAAGCAAGTTTATTTAATATGGAAAATCAACTGGTTTTTGACAGTTTTAAATCATGGCACGGCCCTTACGGAGCGGTAAAAGTTTCTTCACTCCGAGATGAGATAATTAGTCAGTTGCCTGGGGACATGGCCGCTATAAATGATTCTATGGAAATTGTAGAGCATTCTGTCGAGGCATTAATTCCGTTTCTGCAATACCAGGACCGGAATATAGAGATTATCAGCATTCTGGTGCCATACATGGGTTTAAAAAGGATGCAAATCATAAGTCAATGCTTGGCCAAGGCGCTGTTCACAATTATGAGCAAGAAAAACTTACACTGGGGAGAAGATATTGCCCTGCTTATTTCATCCGACGCGGTGCATTACGGCGATGAAGACTGGGGTGAGAAAAATTACGCTTTATATGGAACGGACAGTACAGGCAATTTACGGGCGGTATCTTATGAACGGGAAATAATTAGAACGTGTTTTGAAGGGGAATTGACTGAGGAAAGAATTGCCCGGTTTTATGCATATACGGTAAATAAAGATAATTTCAAAGAATACGAATGGACTTGGTGCGGCCGTTATTCAATTCCTTTCGGATTGTTGACCTCACTGTATCTGCAGTCTTTGCAGATTAGCAGCCCATTAACGGGAATCCCCGTAGCCTATGCAACAAGTATCAACCAGACGCATTTGAAAGTGGTTGATTTAAGAATGGGCCAGACTGCAATTGCAACATCTCGCCATTGGGTTGGTTATCCTGCGATTGGATTCAAATAATCTTTATTACCAGTAATGGTCATCAATAATGAGAATGAATATGTAAGCGGTTTCCACTGATTCATTCTATCGGAGAGTATAAATCACTAAACCGAACGTCAGGATCGCATTCATACAATAGCAACTTGAGTGGGCACCGGTTAGTTCCACCGTTCTGCTGAGGAATATAGGTCTCATAAACGTAAAAATGGTATCTTCACAAATGATGAGAAAAGTCATAGCAAAACGTAAAATTGACGACAATTCCATTTTGGACGATCTGGCTTATTGGCAAAATCGTTCACATGAAGAGCGAATATCTGCTGTTGAAATTCTAAGACGTCAATATTATGGAAGTTCAGAAAGACTTCAGAGAGTTTCTCGCATTATTGAACGAACATAAAGTAAAATTCATGATCGTTGGGGGTTACGCCTTAGCTTATCATGGCGCACCTCGGTTTACTGGAGATATTGATGTTTTCGTAAAACCAGATCATGAAAACGCTAAGCGCATTATCAACGCATTAGCTGATTTTGGTTTTAGTTCTCTTGATATCACTTTCGAAGATTTTCAAGATCAAGACAAAGTAATTCAACTTGGAGTCCCCCCCGTACGTATTGATATAATCACATCTATTACCGGTGTAACATGGGAGGATGCCGATGCCTCGAAAGAACAAAGTTATTTTGGTGACGTATCTGTGTTTTACATCGGCAAAACACAGTACATAGCCAACAAACGAGCGATAGGGCGTAAAAAAGATCTGGCTGATCTTGAAGCACTTGGAGAAGAGTAACCAGCAGAATCACTAAACCGGACGCCTGGATCGCCAGTGCGCAAAAGTAACAGTAGTGCTGGCGCCAGTTAGTTCCACCGTTATAAGGTCAGAATAGAATAAATCATGCCACAGTTGGTAAAAGGAGGGAAAAACACTTTTGGATGGACGCGTGTAAATGAAAAAGGAAAGATCGTGATTCCTCCTGATGCGTTTGATGAGTATAGATTCTCAAAAGAGAAATATATTTATTTAATCCCAGGCAGCAAAAAATCTGGTGGATTTGGCCTTACCACATTGAATTTATTGAAAACTTCACAGTTGTCCGGTATTTTTCTTGCTCATCCCGAGTTGGAAAATCCTGAATCCATGTTCAACAAGTGCATAAAGTATCAATCCAGAATTTATAGCGTTGTTCCACTCCTTGATAGGAGTATTACTGTTCCTTTAGAGGTACTCAAACAATACGGAGTGAAAAACAATAGTCTTCTATTAACTGTCAGAGGCAGTTATATTGCGCTTGGATTTATATCGAAGGGACCAATTATCGAGGAAGCGAAAAAACATCCTGAACTTAAAGTTTACGAATAAGAATAATGTTTTATAATCACTAAACCGGACGCCGGGATTGTCAGCAGTTAGTATCTGCTGTGGAGCAGGCGCCGGCTAGTTCCACCGTTCGGTTTCAGTGCGATAATTAAAGAATAAGAAATGAGATTAAATCTAAGCATTTGTGAAGGCCAGTTTACCATCCATCGGCTTTCTCCAAACACCAAAATCCCAGATACAATATACGAGAGTTCATTCTACAGTATCAGCAAGACAACAGATGAACTATCCATTGTGTGTTCATCTGCGATACATTTGGATTCTGAGAGAGCAGAAACAGGTTGGTCCTGTATAAAGATTATAGGGCCTCTGGATTTTGCACTAACCGGGATCCTTGCTGATATTCTGGCTATTCTGGCCACGGAAAAAATAAGTATTTTCACGCTATCAACATTTGATACTGATTACATACTGATTAAGGCAGACAAAGTGAAGGCTGCAAAAACAGCATTACAGAAAGCTGAATATATTTTTAAAAATGAAAGCCGAACAAGCCGCTACAGCGGATAATGAAGCGTGTCACGCACTTTGCAAAAGAAGGCAAAGGTCGCGCCACGCTCCCTGCCGCAGAGTTGCACCGTTATACCGCATAGACAGATGGTAACTGGCTCACTCGACTATAAAATCCATCCTCGAACTTTACTACCGGATTGAATGATACTAATTTTATTCACGGTGATACTTGCCAGCTCCACGCTGCTAGGTGTAAAGACTCATGCCCAGGTTCCTGCCCTTCCCAATGGTGCCCAGACACACTGGATCATAAGTCAACCGGAGGAGATCGTCGGTTGGGTCTTGTTTGATCCGACCACTGTTGAAAGTCGGCTTCCAACTGCTTTGCGTTTTATTACGGTGGGGGAATTGGCTTCGGTTGGGATAGGATGGGCGGTGGATTATCTTTCCAATCACCCAGGTCAGGGGAAATGGGGTATTTCATTCCTTGAGATCGCTAGAATGCGGAACTTCATGATAGATGGGTATACTCCGGACTGGCCAGAACACGGTGCTGCGGCGCTGTGGTTTGCCCGGGTGGCTTCGTCAGATCCAGAAGTTGACCTCGGACCAGGGCAACCATTCCTAGCCTTGGAATTCTGGATGTCCGATAGTTTGTACGTTGTTGCCATGCGCGAAAAAGGACATTATGCAACATATGGAAACGTGAAGCTTTATCAGGATGATGAGAAGAGGTGGCGAGGGATCATAAATGTTGATGGCCTGAACGTAGTCACCGAGTGCATGCCATCTGGATCGGTCACAGGAGGAGTAGGATCCGCAGGAATGCAAGCAATATACCCTCCACGGTCCGATTCATTAACCAGCGTAGTGCGCGTAGCTTTTGCAGGACACCGAATTCAGCAATGCGATGGAAATTCCTCGTGGAGCCTCCAAGGGAATCACCCGTTAGCTTCAGGTATCGTCCTTGGGCATTCAGAGTTTCAATTTGGTTACGAACTCCAGGGAGGTGCCTACGAATGGTGACCAGATTCCTGAGCTGATGTCCGGGCTGAAGAAAGTGAACCGGAAAGTGTGGTATAATCACTCAAGCAGACAAACCGCTTACAGGTTTCAGGCACTGGAGTCGTCGGCATTGAGGTTTGCCGCTTAGTTCCACCGCCCTTTTGCAGGCATCAGTTTTCAAAGAAGGTAACTAATATAGAAGAAAAATGACAATACTTGTTTTAGGTGGATACGGCGGAACGGGGAAAGTGTTTTCCCGGTATCTTCTCAAAGAAACCAATGCGAATGTGATCATCGCCGGCAGGAGACTCGAAAAAGCCGAAGAGGCAGCGGATAAATTGAAAAAGGAATTCTCACAAGATCGAATTTCAGCCCGATATGCTGATGCTTCAGATGCATACAGTCTACGCAAGGCATTTCATGACATCGATTTTGTGCTAGTTGCTGCTACTACAACAAAATGGGCGAAGCAGATTGCTGAAGCGGCACTTGAAGCAAACATTGATTACCTGGATATCTATTTCCAGCAGGATGTGTATGCAGTGCTGGAAACAATGAAGCAACAGATAAAGCAAGCTGGACGCTGCTTTATCACGCAGGCAGGTTTTCACCCTGGGCTGCCAGCAGCATATATCCGCAAAGGTTCTCAATATTTCGACCAGTATCATACAGCGATTATTGCATTTGCGATGAATCCCACTCGCGCATTCCCCGTAGCTTTGCTGCGGGGTAAGCGAGCACAAATAAAATAATTTATGGATCGAAGATTCCTCGGAGCTTGCTCCGAGGAGCTTCAATGCTCGAATTGAAAAAGCCGAATCAGTATATGAGATAATCGATGAGATAGCCGACTATCACCCTGAATTCTATCAAGATGGAAGATGGAAAGTTGGAACGTACAAAGATGCCATCAAAATTGAATATGGGAAACGGTTTGGTATTCGGAACAGTATGCCCCTTGATATGGTTGAGATCAGACCATTACCAAAGATGTTCGGCTTGCGGGAAACCGGTGTTTTTACGATCGGATTCAACTGGTTTATAGATTATTTCCTCTTTCCGTTGATGATGCTTTCACAGAAGATCAGGAAAGGTTCACTTCGGCATTTCTGGGCAAAGTTATTTGTCTTTGGGATAAATAGATTTTCAAGTAAAGAAGAGGGGGTGGTATTTCTGCTTCAGGCTGAAGGAGCAAAGGCGGGAAAACCAAGAAGAATCAAGATTATTTCCGAACACAACAGTGCCTATGATTTTACGATCATTCCGGTGATTGCATGCTTGAAGCAATATCTTGATGGATCTATCCGCAGGCCTGGTCTTCATATGATGGGGCAGCTTGTGGATCCCGACAGATTGTTCGACGATATAGAACAAATGGGCGTCAGAATTCAAACACAAATCACAGATGAAGATGCCAGCTAACAAGGTGCTGTACCAGACCACTATTCCACTGATTTCACCGTAATGGGCATTAGGATAAAAACTGTATTCGATATGGTAGCACGTGATAACAAAACTATTATTCGCCGTTATATCGAGGAAATTGAAAATACGGGAGATGTATCAAACATCCGTGAATTCATAGCAGAGGATTATATAGAAGTGCATGATGGTGAACGCTATCAGATTGGAGTAAAAGGAGCAATTGATCATGTTCTTGGGGTGCGACGCGTCTTTCCCGATTTGAAACTAACCATCGACAATCAAATGTCAGAAGGTGAATGGGTTGCGACTGTTTACTCGGTTACTGGAACCTATATGAATGAATGGTTTGGCATGAAGCCAACCGGAAAGTCAATAACTTTCACAGGTGTAAATATCGACTGTGTTAAGGATGGTAAGATAATCGAACATGGTGGAGCAGCTAATCTGCTGGATCCATTATTGAAAGCAGGTGTGATAATAAAAAAATGAATAAAGCCCATAACAGATCATGATGTATCAAGATAAGGTTGCGATTGTAACCGGTGCTGCAGGTAATGGCAGCTGTAATGCGGGCGCCGGTTAATTCCGCCGTTATATGAAAGAAATAATAGCTATTTGTCTTTGACTTACACATAAGAAGTATTATTTTTGTGTGTAGAAAAACTAAAGAGGATTACACATGGCAACAAATCTCGCTATCGAAGATTGGCTTATTGAAGAAGCTAAATTGGTAGGCAAACACCGGACTAAAAAAGGAGCTGTTACTGAGGCCCTGATGGAGTATATTCAGCGTAGGAAGCAGTCTGAAATCCTTCAGATTTTCCGTTCGATAGACTACGATCAGGACTTTGATTACAAAAAACAGCGAGCAGTAAAATGAAAGTTATAGTCGACACAAGTATTTGGTCGTTAGCTCTAAGGAGAAGTCAGGCTGTAGAAAACAAATATGTTAAAGAGCTTGAAGAACTGATAAAAGAAGTCCGCGTACAGCTCATTGGGCCAGTTCGACAAGAGCTTCTCAATGGAATCAGATCGGAAAAACAATTTGGGATTCTTAAAAAACATCTTAGGGCATTCAAGGACCTTGACATTGAAACAGAAGACTATGAATTGGCTTCAGAATATTTCAACAAAGCGCGTAAAAATGGCATCCAGGGATCAAATACTGATTTCTTACTATGTGCAATTTCGACTCGCCTTCGAATGTCAATTTTTACCACAGATGAAGATTTCATTAACTTCCAATCAGTTCTTCCAATTGAGTTACATAGAATTAGGTCGTAAATGGTTACTACTTAGGATCACTAAACCGGACACCGGGATCGTCCACGGGTTTTAGCAACTGCAAAGCGGGCACCGGTCAGTTCCACTGTTATACATTGTTAAAGAAATGAAAAAGACATTAATAAAAGTAATTCTATTCTTTATCGCCAGATGAAGATCTTTTTCTGAAGCCACAATACAATACATGGATAGAGCTTATTTATAATCAAAATCAAAAAGATATTCTAACTTATGCAAATGGTATTTTAGAGAATAATTTTCCGCCAGGAGTTTTTATAATTGATGATAACTGGCAAGAAGATTATGGGAAATGGACCTTCCATCCTGGAAGGTTTTCCGATCCAAAAAAAATGATTTCGTCATTACACGATAAAGGTTTTGAAGTTATGCTTTGGGTGTGTCCTTTTATTAGTCCCGACTGTGATGTTTATAGAAAATTGGAAGCATCTCAATTACTATTAAAAAATGAGAATGGACAAGCAAAGATGGTACGCTGGTGGAATGGTGTCAGTGCTTTGCTCGATTTAACGAATCCTGAAACGGTATCATGGGTTAAATCACAACTGAATTTTCTAATGGAAGAATATGGCGTTGACGGATTTAAATTTGGTGCCGGGGACAGCCAATATTATGAAAATGTTAAAGCTTACAAAGATGTTACTCCAAACGAACATACTGAATTATTCGTGAAGACAGGTCTTGATTACCCTTTAAACGAATATCGGGCTAATTGGAAAATGGGAGGTCAACCCATAGCCAATCGTTGAAGAGACAAAAATCATAGCTGGGAAGATTTAAATAAATTGGTTCCGAATATGATCCTTGAGGGGCTGATGGGATATGCATAATCATGCCCTGATTTAATTGGTGGGGGCGAATTTACTGCTTTTCTCAACGATGCTGTTTTGGATCAGGAGTTAATTGTCAGGTCTGCTCAATGTCATGCTTTAATGTCTATGATGCAATTTTCAGTTGCTCCATGGAGAGGGTTAGATTCCACTCATTTAGAAGCTGTTAGAAAAGCCATCAGTATCAGGGAACATTTTGTTGATTACATAATGACTGTTGTAAAAGAATCAAAAGAACAATGCACCCCTATTTTGCGACCTTTAGAATATTCATTTCCTGCTGCAAATTATATTACGGTAAATCAACAATTTATGATTGGGGACAAATTACTGGTCGCTCCGGTGTTGAAAAAAGGATCTGCAAAACATGAAGTAATAATTCCTCCAGGAAATTGGAAAGGATATGATGGAAAGACTTATTCTGGTACTGAAACTTATGTTTTTTCAGTTAAATTAGCAGATATTCCTTACTTTGAAAAAATAAATTAAAACTATGTATAACAAGGCGTTGCACCTGACCGCTGGTCGCGGCGGATGAGTTCCCCCGTTAAACCCAATCATAAATATCGAATATGAATAAAAGAATCTTAACCCTTAGCAGTGAAATTGAAGCGATAAGAATTAAGGAAATTCTTGATATTAATGAAATACCGCACATAATAAGAAGCTATCATGATTTAGCCTATGATGGATTATTCCAACATCAATATGGTTGGGGAGTACTTGAGGCAGATGAAACAGATGAGGTAAAAATCTTGGACTTATTAAAGGATATCCTGACTGATAATTCACAGAAGTAAAATCAAGGTAAAAGACTGTTTAACAGGCATGAACTGGAAATACCTCATTTCCTGGATTCCAGGTATCCCGATAGCAATAGTCAATGGGCTTCTTCGTAATTCGTTATATAGACATTTCCTGAATGAACTGCACGCCCATCAGCTATCCGCCATAAGCTTCATTATGCTCTTTGGGATCTACGTCTGGTTCATCCTCAAATGGCTGAAACTTACCTCGGTGCAGGAAGCCCTTCGACTTGGTTTGACTTGGTTTTTTCTAACCGTAATCTTTGAATTCCTGTTTGGACATTTCGTAATGGGTCATCCTTGGGCAAGCTTGTTTCATGACTACAACATCCTCGCTGGTCGTGTATGGGTCCTCGTACTCATATGGATAGCTGCAGCTCCGGGCATCTTCTATCGAATTCAGCGTGAACGACCTCTCTCGTCAGCTTAACCATTCACTGGAGCAGACTCTTCGACTACGCGCCTCTCTTTGTTCGGTGCTTCGCTCAGAGCTGCTCAGCTCAAAGTCGTTAACCGTATAACCACAAATGAGATAAAATACAAAAAATACTAATTATTGAGTTTAGTATGCCCAAAATAGAACCATTTGAAAAATATAGCGACAGATATGATGAGTGGTTCGAAAAGAACCGCGACGCATATCATGCCGAATTGGAGGCGATCCTCCAACTGATCCCCTCCCCAGAAGCCAAAGGTTTGGAGGTTGGCATTGGTTCGGGCAGGTTCGCTGTGCCTTTGGGTATAAAGACTGGCGTGGAGCCATCGGAGAAGATGGCAATCAAAGCCGAAAAACAGGGGATCCGGGTTTTCCGCCATGTAGCGGAAGACTTGCCGTTCTCCGATTCCGAATTTGACTTTGTGCTGATGGTAACGACTATCTGTTTTGTTGACGATATTCTCAAATCCTTCACGGAAGCGTTCCGCGTGTTAAAGCCCCACGGATGTATCATTGTGGGATTTGTGGATAAAGAAAGTGAATTGGGAAAACAGTATAGGAAAAAGCGGAATACGAGCGTCTTCTACAAAGAGGCTACCTTCTTCTCCACACAGCAGGTGTGCAACTATCTCACAGATGCCGGTTTCGGAGATTTGACTTTTAAGCAAACGCTGATTCCTGGAGAGACACAAGAGATGACTCAGGATGGCTTTGACAAAGGTGCATTTGTAGTAGTTAGAGCAGTGAAGTATCTTCATTCTCGATGCCAAGCATGAAAGATGCAATCCACCGGTTCACCCGGTTGAAATAGTTCAGCGCGCTTACTGCTGTGCCCAGAACGAAAAGAAATGCTGTAATGCTCCAGAACAGCTGATGCTTTAAGAAAAGCAAATAGCATCCCGTTATTGTCAGACCAAGCATGAGAATGATCCGGATAATGATGGCTCTGACAAAATGCCTGGTTGTCATTTGATGTGATATCGTTTCATCTTGCTGTACAGAGTAGGCCTGCTGATCCCAAGGCTTTTAGCGACGGCACTCATATTCCCTTTTTCTCTTTCAATGCTGGCCAGGATCATTTGTTTCTCCATTTCATCAAGGGTTTGAGTCGTTAATCTGCCCGGGATCTCAACCTGAGTGTTCAATCCCAGGCTGCTTTCTTCAATCTCCGGGCCATCGCTTAGGATTACCGCCCGTTCGATGCTATGCTGAAGTTCTCTCACGTTTCCTGGCCAGGAGTAATTCATAAGTCTGAGCTCGGCATCATTCTTAAGCTTTATACCTCGTTTATTGTATTTTACTCCATACTTGTTCAGAAAAAAACCAGCCAGCAAAAGGACATCGGATCCTCGTTCCCGGAGGGGTGGGATTTCAATGGTTATTGTATTGATGCGGTATAAAAGATCCTCCCGGAACTGTCCCTCATCGATCAGCTTCTGCAAATCTTTGTTGGTTGCTGAGATCAGTCTTATGTCTATGGCGACCGGTGTGTTACTTCCAATGCGGGTGATGGTCCTGTTCTGCAAAGCGGCCAGGATTTTTGACTGCAATCCTACTGTCAGATTGCCAATTTCATCCAGAAACAATGTTCCTTTATCGGCTAATTCAAATTTCCCGGCCCGGTCATCATTTGCATCGGTAAATGATCCTTTAGTATGCCCGAAGAGTTCACTGTCGAACAGGGTTTCACTCACGGCTCCCATGTCCACACCCACCATCACTTCATTATTCCTTTCAGACAACCTGTGGATCTCCCGGGCTATCACCTCCTTTCCGGTACCATTTTCGCCGGTCAGCAACACATTGGCATCTGTACGGGCAACCTTCCGGACCAGGCCATATACCTCTCTCATGCAGGCCGATTTACCAATGATTGTTTGTTCCGGGGGCATAAAGGCCTGTTTGAGATTTCTTGTTCTTTCACGCAAGCCCCTGTTCTCCAATTTACTGTATCTGAGATTCAGGGCGGCATGGAGGGTGCTGATGAGTTTGGCATTGTCCCAGGGTTTTAAAATGAAATCAAAAGCACCCATCTTAACTACCCTGACAGCCAGTTCCACATCCCCATAGGCTGTGATCAGAACCACGCTGATGGCCGGATCGCTTTCATGAATCTGTTGCAACCAGTGCATTCCTTCGTTTCCTGTATTTATTCCAGCCTTAAAGTTCATATCCAGCAAGACCACATCCACTTGCTTCTGCCGGATGGTTGATAAAAGGTTGGCCGGATTCTTCAAGGTATATATCTCCCCGAATTCATTCTGAAGAAGCATTTCGAGAGAGGTGAGTACACTCTGGTTATCGTCAATGATGAGTACTTTTCCCTTCATAAAGAACTAAAGTAATACAATGTAAAATAAACCAATAAGGAGTGTAAAGTTTCTTATCACATATCCGGACGAGGGAAAAGCTTATATATTTGAATAACAAAAGATTAATAGTTTCGGCATTGGGATTGTAATGTAGCTTTCACTGACTTAAGTTTTTATAGAATGATACATACTGAAAAGTTGACCAAAATATATCGCACAGAGGAAATGGAGACCTATGCACTTCGGGAAGTGGATCTGCATGTTGAAGAGGGGGAATTTGTGGCCATTATGGGGCCTTCAGGCTGTGGCAAGTCCACTCTGCTGAATCTCCTCGGTCTGCTTGATCAGCCCACTGCCGGGATATACCGTTTCAGTGGCCAGGATACCGGAAATCTGAACAGTAAAGAGAAATCCAGGCTGCTTGGAGAAAGTATCGGCTTTGTGTTTCAGAATTTCATCCTGATGGAGAAACTCACGGTATTCGAAAACATCCGGCTGCCCCTGAGTTATCATAATATGAATTACGCGAGCGCATTCCCCGAAGTTCTACTTCGGGGTTAGCGAGCACAATTAAAATAAGAAATTAATCGATGATTCCTCGCAGCTTGCTGCGAGGAGAGTCAATCTGGGAGAGCGTAAGCAAAAGGTACATATGGTAATGAATCGGATGAAAATAGGGCATCGTGCATATCATTATCCCCAGCAGCTATCGGGGGGCCAGCAACAACGTGTGGCCATTGCCAGGGCCGTCGTAGCCAATCCCAGGCTTATCCTGGCTGATGAGCCCACCGGGAACCTGGACTCAAAGAACGGCATTGAAGTTATGAACCTGTTGTCAGCACTCAACAGGGAGGGGGCAACCATCGTAATGGTGACGCACAGCCTGCGTGATGCAGGATTTGCGCACCGGACCATCAATTTGTTTGATGGAAAGGTTGTTTCGGATTCCTCCGGGAAAAGGGTTCATCCGGCATATGCAGTATGACAAAAGCCGGTAATAATTTATAAAGGAAGACATGATGAATCTTGAGGTTTGGAGGGCCGCGATACAGAATCTGTTGAAGAACAAATCATTTACTGTGGTTAGCCTGTTTGGGCTTACCGTAGGGATCATGGGATTTATGATCGTAACCCTTTTCATCCGTTATGAATTCAGCTGGGATAAAATCAATCTGAAGTACGACAGGATCTACCGTGTTCAACGCTACTACACCAGGGTGGCCCATGCGCATGATGGCAATGACATTTCTCCCCATTCGCCTTCCATAACGGCTTCTTTACTTGAAAGATATCCTGATTTTGAGAAAGTTACGGTGATCCGGGAGGAGGGTGGAAAATTCCTGTCCACAACCCCCGAACACCAGGTGTATGATGAAACCGGCATAGTGGCTGACCACAACTTCCCGGATGTCTTTACTTACCGCCTGCTGGAAGGAGAGAAGGAGAATCCATTGACGGATCCGTATTCCATACTTCTTTCCCGCTCCATGGCAGAAAAACTGTTCCAGGACAGAAGTGCCATTGGGCGGAACGTGATCTTTGAAAAGAAGCTGGATTTTAAAGTGACTGGCGTGTATGAGGATCTTCCGAAAAACTCAACGATACGTCCGGCTTATATTATCTCTTTCAGCACACTGGAACGAACTGAGGGAATTGTCCGGGATGAAAGCTGGAATAGAAGTATGATGACCTTTGCCCTGCTATCACCCGGTGTGGGCGAAGCAGAGGCCGAATCCAGGATAAAAAACGCATACGCTGAATTTGAAGGCCGGGAACTTGAAGAGCTTGAAATCTGTCCCCTTTCAAAAGTGCATCTCAGCTTTAACGGTCAGAAGGATTTATATGTCATGTTGTCCATTTTTGGGGTCATCGGCCTGTTTATCCTGAGCATGTCGGTATTTAACTATGTGAACTTCACCATAGCCACTGCATCTACAAGGGGAAAAGAGATCGCCATCCGTAAGATCTCCGGAGCGGAACGATCCTCTCTGATCAGCCAGTTGCTGGGAGAAACCCTGATACTTGCCCTGGCTTCGTCCCTTGTTGCCCTGGTGGCCGTAAATTACGTGCTTCCCCTCTTTAACACTTTTGTGAACGCGGACATAAGCCTGAACCTGGCACAGGATTGGGTGGTTATAGCCCTGCTTATAGGAGGTACCCTACTTATTGGCATTATTGCAGGCATTTATCCGGCCAGGGTGATTTCTTCCAAGAATGTGGTGAAACTGGTCAAAGAGGGCGTATTTAACAGTGCAGGCTCCAGGTTTGATATCCGAAAAGTGCTGGTAACCATTCAGTTTACCATATCCATCTTTCTCATCTGTCTTACCCTGTTTTTTGTCTTGCAGATCGTTCATATGTCGAAAATGGATCTTGGGTTTAACCGTAGCAATCTTTTGTATGCCAGGCTTTCCACCGGACAATCCAATAAGGATTTTGCACAGATAAGAAGCCGCTTGATCCAGCATCCCGGAATTGAAGATGCTTCCATGTCGTCAAATCTGTCTTTTGTAAAGGCCGAAGGAGGTATGCTGAACTGGGAAGGGGGAATACCTGAAGAGAAAATTTTTTTTCGCCCCAATCGGGTAAGTTACAATTTTGTTGAGACCATGGATATGAAAATCATCCAAGGAAGGGATTTCTCGGATCAGTTTCCAGGCGATCTGAATGGTTCATGCATCATTAATGAAACGGCATGGAGGTGCTTTGGCTGGGATGATCCCATTGGAAAGAAAATAAATGATAATCGGTGGACCGTTGTAGGCGTGGTCAAAGATTTTCATATTATGGATATTCACAACCAGATCGATCCCGCTGTTCTTTTGTTGTCGGACGGACAAATAAAAGGAGACCAGGTATTTGCATTTCGATATTCAACAGGAATGCTCGAAGAGGTTCGGGAATTTCTCACCCGGGAGTTTAACCTCCTTTTTCCCAATGATCCATTCGAGTTCAGGAGCATGCAAACAGCTATCGTGAACGAGAACAGCTTCAAGATCTATCAGACCGTGAAGAAATCGATCAGCTTTTTTGCCATTTTCATCATCCTGCTGGCAATCATTTCACTGTTGAGTCTGGTGTCCCATTCCATCGACCGGCGCACAAAAGAGATCGGCATACGGAAGATCAATGGAAGCTCAGTTTCCAATCTTTTTCTGCTGCTGAACCGTGACTATTTTATTTTGCTCGGCATCTCGCTGGCCATTGCCCTTCCACTGGCCTTCCTGACCTATAGTGCCCTGCCTGGGAACTTTAAGATCCCGCCTCCCGGCTGGATACCATTCAGTGCCGCGCTGATCCTTGCTGCGATCATCCTGGTTACCACAGGCTATCAGACATTTAAAGCAGCCCGCCGAAACCCGGTGGAGGCATTGAGGTATGAATGATGGGTGAAGTATCAATAGCCCTGCCTGGAAAGGGCTAGTCTTCCACCAGAAGTAATAGCACCTGAATACAAGATGTTGATTTAAGCCCTATCCCATCATTTTCAGGAAATGCTTTCTTTTGAAATAAGGCAATTGTATCAGAAAGCGGCGTGCAAACAGGCATGGTCAATGTCTATGTTCAGGGAGCTACGGCAGGTATAATGATATAATTCAAATTGATATACCCCCTTTGAGGATATTTTGTGTGATGGATGATTAATCCCCTGAATTCTCAGTAATTCTTGATTTTGGGGAATCATTTGATGGAAATTTTTACTGTAAATTTGTAAAATTCCTAAGGCACTCTTTATTATGAAAAAACTGGCAAGATATTTTTTACAGGGGCTGCTGTACATAGCCCCCATAGGAATCACAATCTACATCCTCTATGTGATTTTTGGATTTGTTGATGGCCTGCTCAAGGAATCATTAGACAGGTTTTTAGGTATTCATATACCGGGTCTTGGCCTGATTATCATAATCATCCTGCTGATTATCATTGGTTTTCTTGGGCAAACCTTTATTGCAAGACCCATAAAACTACTATTTAACAAGCTCCTGGAGAGAATTCCTATCCTCAAGGTGATCTTTTCTGCATTCAATGATCTGTTTTCTGCATTTGTGGGGAAAGAAAGGAAATTCAATAAACCGGTTCTTGTCCTGGTGAACAAATCCCTGGGGCTTGAAAAACTCGGATTCCTTACAGAAGAGGATTTATCCCGTATTGAGGAGAAAGATAAAGTGGCTATTTATTTCCCTCATTCATATAACTGGTCCGGGGAACTTTTCCTTGTTCCCAGAGAGCTCATCCGTCCCGTCGCGATTCCTCCTGCTGAAGTGATGAAATTCATCGTCTCGGCCGGGGTAGCGGACTGGGATTGAGGTTGCTCCTTACCTACCTGAAGAATAGATGGCAGGCAATCTAATTTTCTTCGTATCGTTCCTGGTTGGTATTCTGGGAATATTAATGATGGACTTGCTTCTTATAGGGAGAAGAAGCCATGAGGTATCATTAAAGGAAGCTTCTATTTGGACCGCAGTCTGGGTCTCTCTTGCATTCCTGTTTTTTGTATTTCTTCGGTTTTTCGGAGATTCTATACATGGCCTAAACACGCCGGAAGAATTTGCCGCTGTGCTGGACAGGTATTATCCTTATCTCTCTCCTTTTCAGGGCAACTTTGAGGAAGGACTCATCATCCTCAGAAAGAACCTTTCGATCAACTTTCTTTCGGGGTACCTGATAGAGGAGTCCTTGTCTATAGATAACCTGTTTGTTATGATGGCTATCTTCAAGGCATTTTCCGTCAGGAAGGAAGATTATAAACGTGTTCTTTTCTGGGGGGTGTTGGGAGCCATTGTCATGCGGTTCATATTTATCTTCGCCGGTTCAGCCCTTATCACCCGGTTTGAATGGCTGCTCTATCTGTTCGGTTTGTATCTCTTGTTTGCGGGAGCTAAAATGTACCGAGACAGAAATAAGGAGGCCCAAGTGCAGCCCAGGGATCATCCGGTAGTCAAGTTCCTCTCGAAAAGATTCAGGGTTTATCCAGAATTTGTTGACAATCGATTCTTTATTAGGAAGGATTCCCTGTTTTTCGTCACTCCCTTGTTAATTGTTGTAGTAGTGATCGAGTTTTCGGACTTGATCTTCGCGTTGGATTCCATTCCTGCAATATTCGGGATTACCCGTGATCCGTATGTCGTATTTTTCTCAAACGTGTTTGCCATCCTGGGTTTGAGATCTCTGTTTTTTCTTCTCACAAAGGTTGTAGAGCGGTTTTATCTTTTAAAAGTTGGGGTATCCATTTTGCTGGTATTTGTGGGATTAAAACTCATGGCCCATGAATGGCTTCCCCATATAGGGTATAAGCCGGTCTATTCCCTGTATGTAATATCCGGTACCCTGGCGATGAGTATTCTGTTTTCGGTTCTTTTTCCAAGAGGAAGTGGATCGGGAAGATATCCCCACCGGTAAAAATATTAAAACAAATAAAATTCAGGAATTGGTTTGTTTTGTGACTAGCCAGCCACTAACAAACAGTATATTCCGTACGTGTTCATAAACACTTAACCGCTTACGCGGCCATAATGAGTTTCACCTGTTGGAAGCAGTCTTAAGGAATTATTTAATTTTGTAAAGGAATACAGCTTTCAAAAATAGAATAATGCATATTGACAGATCATATATTACATCGGTTTCGTTTGAGAAAAATGAGATCCAGGTAATTGAGGAGGTGAAAAAGACAACTCCCCAGGATCGTTTCGCTTTAATAACCTACCTTAGAGAATGTTTTTATGGACCAGAGGCAACTACCGGAAGACTTCAAAGAATTTTTGAAGTTACTAAATTCCAATAATGTACGGTATCTTCTGGTCGGAGGATGGGCAGTTGGCCTTTATGGTTATTCCCGTGTAACAGCAGATATGGATATTTTTATTGGGATGTCTGATGAAAATATTCTTTTGATACAATCAGCTCTTCGTGAATTTGGTGTTCCCGAGTTTGATAGAACAATGCTTACACTAAAAGGTAATGTATTCAGAATTGGCAGAACTCCATTGAGAATTGAAATTATTAATGAAATCTCTGGTGTCAGTTTTGACGAAGCTTTCATCAATAGAGACCATATTGAATTAGAAGACAATCTTCGTATTCCTGTAATCTCGGTTGAGGACCTTTTTAAAAATAAATCTTCAACAGGACGTAAAAAAGATGAAGCGGATCTGGAGGAACTGAGAAAACTCTTGGGTAAAGATAATGCAAAGAACGATACAGATTAATACATCCGCCCACAACGGCCTTTACGATATCACCCGGCAGGTGGAAGCCATCGTATCCGAATCAGGCGTAAAGACAGGCCTGGTCAATGTCTATGCCCAGGGAGCCACGGCAGGGATCATGATCCAGGAGAACTGGGATGAATCGGTTCAGAATGATGTGGTGAACCTGCTGAACAGGCTGATACCTGCAGGGGTCTGGGAACATGATCACCAGGACGATAACGGGGATTCGCACCTGAAGGCAGGACTTGTGGGACCCCAGGAGACCATTCCCATCGTGGCTGGGAAAATGGGACTTTCCACCTGGCAGAACATATTCTTCTGTGAGTTTGACGGTCCCCGCAGCAGCAGGAGCATCATGGTGACAGTTATGTCTGCAGAACCTTAAAGTAGCTCCGTCAAAAAGTGCTTACCTGGTGTACATAGGAGCCTTTTTCATCATAGAGGTGTACCGCACATGCGATGCACGGATCAAATGAGTGTATGGTTCTCAGGATCTCGAGTGGCTTCTCCGGGTCTGCAACAGCAGTGCCGATCAGGGAAGCTTCATAGGCGGAACGCTGTCCGGCGCCATCACGGGGTGAGGCATTCCAGGTGCTGGGAACCACCATCTGGTAATTATCGATCAGTCCGTCCTTAACGACAATCCAGTGTGAAAGGGCTCCCCTCGGTGCTTCAGACAGGCCGATTCCCTTTGCGACGGGAGGCCACGTATAGCGTCTCCACAAAGTATTGTTGAAAGTCTCGCTCTCCCCGTTTTTTAAGTTGGCCAGCAGTGAATCATAGAACTCATGTGCCCATCCTGCGACCAGGACGGTCTCCAGTCCCCTGGCCGCAGTTCGTCCAAGGGTTGAGAACAACGCCTCGACAGGTACATCCAGTTTCTGAAGTGCCCGGTCCACCACCTCTTTGAATTCATCCCTGCCTGATGCATATCCCACAAGCATCCTGGCGAGTGGCCCGACTTCCATAGCCTTTCCCCTCCACCTGGGGGTTTTTAACCAGCTGTACTTTTCCTCCACATTGAGGTGTTCGTAAGGAGGTTCAGGACCGGTATAGTTCAGGTTGGTTTCTCCTTCCCAGGGATGTTTGGCATCACCGGTTGTATAGTCATAGTAAGAGTGAGCGATCTGTTCCTGGATCTGTTCCGGATCGGAAGCATCCAGTGAAATCACCTCGGCAAGGTTGCGGTCAAGGATAATTCCCCTGGGGAATTTATATGCATCCACATCTGCAATGCCATTGACAGGAAGGTCACCAAATGCAAGATAGTTGGTCAAGCCTCCTCCGATGGCTCCCCAATCCTTGTAAAAGGAAGCTATGGCCATCAGGTCAGGGATATATACCTGTTCAATGAAGGTTTGGGCATCGGTCAGCAATTTACCGACCATGGCCAGTCTCTCCGCATTGATGGTATTGCTGTTGTCCAGGTTAAAGGAGCAGGGAACACCCCCGACAAGGTAATTGGGATGGGGATTCTTGCCTCCGAAGATCGAATGGATCTTCACGATCTCCTTTTGCCATTCCAGGGCTTCAAGATAATGCGCCACACCGATAAGATTCACTTCAGCGGGGAGCTTATAGGCGCCATGCCCCCAGTAACCGTTGGCAAAGATGCCCAGCTGACCGCTTTCAACGAACTTTGTCAGCCTTTTCTGAAGATCGGAAAAGTAACCGGGGGAGCTTTTGGGCCAGTTTGAGATACTCCCTGCCAGCTCAGAGGTTGCTCCGGGATCTGCATTCAGGGCCGATACCACATCCACCCAGTCCAGTGCGTGCAGGTGATAAAAATGAATGACATGATCCTGCATGAACTGGGCACAGAACATCAGGTTCCTGACCAGGTCGGCATTTGGCGGGATTACTATTCCCACTGCATTTTCTACTGCCCTTACGGAAGAAAGCGCATGTACTGTAGTGCATACACCGCAGATCCTTTCTGTGAATGCCCATGCCTCACGCGGATCTCGGCCTTTCAGGATGATCTCCAGCCCGCGGACCATGGTACCGGAACTGAAGGCATCCACGACCATGCCGTCCTCGATCTCGGCTTCGATCCTGAGGTGGCCCTCAATTCGTGTAATGGGATCAATTACAATTCTTTTTGCCATGATTTGGATCTTAAGATTTTTTGATTTATTCCGGAATTTCCGCCATACGGGTGTAGAAGCCGCCACCATCCCAGAAATTGGCCTCGGCACATCCGATGCAGGGATGTCCGGACTGGATCGGAAAACTCACACCGTCGTTCCATTTCATGATCCCACAGGCGTTATAGGTGATGGGACCTTTACAGCCTAAAAAGTAAAGACAATAGCCTTTCTTGGTGTTGGCACTATCGAACGATTCAAAAAGACCCCTGTCACAGAAGGTTCTGCGATAACAGGTATCATGCACCCTGCTGGAATAGAAGGCTTTCGGTCTCCCCAGTTCATCCAGCTCGGGTATACTGTCAAAGGTCAGCATGTGTACCACCACTCCGGTCATGACATTGGCGATGGGGGGACAGCCCGAAATATTGATAAAGGAACCACCCTGGATCACGTCCTTTACGGGTTTTGCACCTGTGGGATTGGGTGAAGCAGCTGCAAGTCCGCCAAAAGAGGCGCAATTACCAAGTGCTATGATCACTTTCGCACCTGCTGCAGCCAGTTGCAGGTCATCCAGTGCGTTTTTACCTCCTGTGGTGCAGTAACCTGCATTGTTTGTGGGTACCGATCCTTCAACCATCAGGATATAGTTGCCCTGATGTTTTTCTATGGTATCGTGAAATGATTTCTCTGCCTGATAGCCGGAGGGAGCCATCAGCGTTTCTGTATAGTCCAGTGAGATACAGTCAAAAACAATATCTGCGATCACCGGATGAGAGGAGCGGATGAATGATTCACTGCAGCCGGTGCATTCCTGAAAGTGCATCCAGAGCACCGGGATACGCGTTTTTGTCTCCATTGCCTTTACCACCTGGGCAACACCGGATGTTTCGAGTCCCAGCATGGCCGCCATGGTACCGCAGAACTTCAGGAATTCCCGGCGGGAGAATCCCTGACTACGAATTTCCTCATAGACCGTTTTCGAAGTTTTGCTCATAACTAACGGGTAATTTTTCAGTTAATATTAGCTTCAGTTTTCCTGTGACCAGGAAGCGATCTCCCAGCTTGACATTCGGATCATAGGGGATCTGAATGATTATTGAACCAGATTTGCATACCAATTTGATAACTGATGCATCCTCAGAATATATTACCCCTGCAACTTCACCGTAGAAACGATAGGTATTTGAGTCCCCTCTCTCCATCATGCCAGCATGATTAATCGCGATGTTAAAGCAATAACAGTGCCATATGCTGTTGATGGGCATAAATAATGTATTAGCCTGATAAAGAGTTGATTACAAAGATATTATCGAAAATCGAATGAAAAGGTTGAAGCGCTTTTATGCAAAATTTATAGAAATCCGCAATAATACTTGCGGAAATCCGCAACTATGATCCTTCATTACAATCGCCTTTTGTTTTTTGATATTTCTTCCATCTGTCCCTGAAAGTAGAGAGTCTGAGATGAAGCAATTGGGCTGCCTGCGACTGATTTCCTTCGGATACTGCCAATGCTTCCAGGATCAGTTTACGTTCTATGCATGAAAGGATCTGATCCAGGTACATTCCTTTGGCATTGAAGCAGACCGTACAGTCACCGATTATCTTTTCAAGGGGATTGTTGTCCTTTATTTCAGGGGGGAGTTCATTCATTGTGATGTTATCCTGCGCAAAAACCGTGGCCCGCTGGATGACATTACGCAACTCACGTATGTTACCCGGCCAATGATAGCTTTCCATGCATTTCAATGCATCCTGACAGATCTGGATCTTTTTATTCGGAGCATACCTGCTTGCAAAATAATTGCATAAGATTTCAATATCATCAGTCCTCTCTCTGAGGGGAGGTATCTCGAACCTCACTACATCGATCCTGTATTGAAGATCTGACCGGAACATTTCTGCCTTCACAAGGTCGTTCAGGTTTACTTTTGAAGATGAAATCAACCTGATATCAATGGGCCTTGTTTCCGTACCACCAATCCGTATTAACTCCTGTGACTCAAGAACCCTTAATAATTTACTCTGAATCTCGACTGGGGTATCGTCGATATCATCCAGGAAAACGGTGCCCCGGGTGGCCATTTCAAACAGTCCGGGTTTCGAATTGACCGCGCTTGTATATGCACCTTTTTCATGTCCGAATAACTCACTGGCCATCAGGTCAGGAGGCATGACGGAAAGCCCGATCTTCACAATGGGATGATGACTCCGTGCACTCATCCTGTGTATATAATCAGCGAATAACTCTTTTCCAACCCCGGTTTCACCAACCAGCAGAATGGGGGAATCCGAAGCTGCCGCTTTCGCCGCCATCTTCAGTATATTTTTCATTCTGCTGTTTTGCGTCATGATGGATATGGGTTGTGGGATCCTCATAGTCAATTGTATATTAGCAAATTCTGGGTAATTGCTCACCCGATATCATATCGATGATCCGGGTACTGCCGATAATGGTTTCCATGTGAAGCACACCACCATGGTTTTTTGTCACATGACCAATGATCCGGCTCCCTCTACCGGTATCATGAGAACGCATAATGTCCAGTACCTGCTCAGAATGTTCGCAGGGGAGAATGACCAGGATCTTTCCCTCGTTGGCAATATAAAGCGGATCAAATCCCATGATCTCACATGCCCCCCTTACGCTTTCAGACACCTCTATCTGATCCTCGAACAGCTTAATGCTCATTCCCGAAGACTGACAGATCTCGTTCAGGGAACTGGCCAGTCCGCCCCTGGTAGGGTCCCTCATTAAGTGAATATCCGGCTGATTCCGAAAGACATCCAGCATCATCCGGTTCAGAGGAGCAGTATCGCTCCTGATACCCGGTTCAAATGTCATTCCGGCCCGCTCTGACATGATGGCAATTCCGTGGTCTCCGACGGAACCGTTAATGATCACTACATCTCCCTCCCTGCAGTTTTCAGGAGCGATCTCAAGGCCGGGAACCACCTGTCCGATCCCGGTAGTATTGATATAGATCTTATCTCCCTTGCCCCTTTCAACCACTTTTGTATCACCGGTAACAATCGTTACTTTGGCTTTCCGGGCCGACTTCTCTATAGATTGCACGATCTTCCAAAGGTCATCCATCGGGAATCCTTCCTCCAGGATAAAAGCCAGGGAAATATAAAGGGGCTCGGCGCCGCAGCAAACCAGGTCGTTGACCGTACCGTTGATGGCCAGATCTCCGATATCTCCTCCGGGGAAGAAGATAGGATCCACCACAAATGAATCGGTGGTCATGGCCAGCTCCCCTGCAATCATTGGAATACGTGCCCCGTCATGTGCCTGTTCAAGAATCTTGTTTCCCAGCGCGGGAAAGAACATCCTCCGAATGAGCTGATGCGTCAGTTTCCCCCCTCCACCGTGTGCCAGCAATATGTTTTCGTAGTCTTCTTTAGGAATCGGACATTGCTGGTTCATTCTGCCGGAAGCAGTCATCGGGTTGTGGTTATTATTGATCAGCCGTCGTTACACGGGCATACCTGTAATAGGCCGAGCAAACTCCTTCAGAGGATACCATGGGTGCTCCCATTGGTTTTTCTGGTGTACAGGCAACTCCAAATGCCTTGCAATCAGAGGGTACACTATGACCGGTGAGGATAGCACCTGCCATGCATATTTCAGACTCACCTGATGCGATGTGACTGAGGTTAAATCTCTTTTCTGTATCAAATTTCTCATACGCACAGTCCAGAGATAATCCACTTCCGGGGATGGTCCCGATACCCCTCCACTTGCGGTCCGTATTCACGAATATTTTATGCAGGAGATTCTGGGCGGGAACATTCCCTTCTGGCCGGACCGAACGGCCATATGCATTTTCAGTCCCGTACCTTTCTTGTTCCAGCATACTTACTGTTTTCAGGATACCAAGCAATATATCCACAGGTTCAAAACCAGTAACCACAATGGGGATTTTGTATTCTTCCGAAAGGGCCCTGTACTGGTGATCACCCATGACGGTACAGACATGGCCTGCCGCAAGGAATCCGTCAATTCGGTTATCCTCCGCTGAAATCAGTGCTTCAATGGCGGGGGGAATGAGGAAAAGTGAGACCAGGACAGAGAAATTATCCAGACCCTTTTTACCTGCCTGATTAACGGCCAGGGCCACAGCGGGGGCTGTGGTTTCAAATCCAACAGCAAGGAACACCACCTCTTTCTCAGGATTTTTTACCGCGAGCTCAAGTGCATCCAGCGGTGAGTATACGATCCTGATATCTCCACCCTTCGCTTTGACACTCAGTAAGTCTGAATGTGTCCCGGGTACCCGCATCATATCTCCGAAAGAGGTCAGAATCACATTTGGATATCTCCCGAGCTCCACAGCCCGGTCAATGATTTCCAGGGGAGTAACACAGACCGGACATCCGGGACCGTGGATCAGTGAAATTTCTGCGGGGAGGAGTTCATGGAGGCCGTATTTCATAATGGAATGTGACTGGCCACCGCATATCTCCATGAGGGTCCATTTCCTGGTCGTTTCCCGCCTGATCTCATGAACCAGTATGTCCACCAGAGATTTGTCCCGATATTCATCAATATGTTTCAAAATAGATCTTTAGCTTCAACACTCCGGGTTGATCTCTCCCATAGCTCTGAGTGCCTCAAGAGTCATTAAGGCATCCTCTTCATCAACCTTACTCAGTGCAGTGCCCACATGGGCCATGATATAATCCCCTATCTTCACATTATCAACCCATTGGATGCATATTTCCCTGATGGCCTCACCAAACTTGACCCGGGCCATTTTCATGTCAGGATCGTGGTCATCGATGAATATGACCTGTCCCGGTACTGCCAGACACATGAAGACCTCTATTTTTAAATAAATATAGGTCAAAATAGATCGGTATCAAACTATAGATATTTCTTTTTATCTTGACAATTACTATTTCAGGTCATTCATTACAAGCAACGGGTGGAAACATTGCAGACATACAGACTCAAGGTTTCTGGCCTGGTCCAGGGGGTTGGTTTTCGTCCGTTTGTTTTCACGCTGGCTAAATCACATAAGCTCAACGGGTGGGTGGAAAACCGGAATGACGGGGTTACCATTCTGGTGAACGGGACCCGCAAGACCGTCTTGAGGTTCAGGGATGATTTGCTTCATTCAGCTCCGGAGGTTTCATCCATTGAGTCTGTTGAAATAGAAAAAGTCAGCCATAGGCAATTCGATTCGTTTCAAATCCAGCCCAGTGAGAATGTTTCTGATGCAGTGACTGAAATCGGGCCCGATATTGCGGTCTGCGAAGATTGCCTTGTCGATATGCTTGAACAACCTCACCGTATAAACTATCCTTTGATCAATTGTACCCGTTGCGGCCCCCGTTTTTCAATCATTACCGGTCTGCCCTATGACCGTCCAAATACCACGATGGTGCCCTTTGTGATGTGCCCCGTATGCCGGTCAGAGTACGAGGATGTTACAGACAGACGGTTTCATGCACAGCCTGTTGCCTGTAACCAGTGCGGCCCGGCATACAAGCTTGTCACCCGCAATGGGCCGACCCGGGATCTCAGCCTGCTTCTGTCCGGTGTAAAGGAACTGGTATCTGATGGCGGATTGCTGGCAGTAAAGGGTACAGGCGGATTCCACCTGATGTGTGACGCATTTAATGAGGAAGGAGTGCATAAGCTCAGGGCCATGAAGCAAAGAGATGGAAAGCCCTTTGCCGTCATGTTCAGAAGTGCGGACGAAGCCAGAGCATATGTGGAAATATCGGCAATTGAAGAGAAGGTGCTCACTTCCTGGCGAAGGCCTATCGTTCTGCTAAAGAAAAAAAGAGCATTCACAAGAGGCATTGCGGATGGCCTTTCAACACTGGGAATAATGTTGCCCTATATGCCATTCCACCATCTCTTATTTCAATACCTGGAGACTCCCGCTGTGGTATTGACCAGCGGGAATTTTTCAGATGAACCCATCCTCATATCCGATGAAAAGGTTACCGCTCTGTTTTCAGGCCATATAGATGGTGTGGTCTCCTACAACCGGGAGATATATAACCGTATCGATGACTCGGTAGTGACCGTGGTGAACAGGAAACCCATGGTGATCAGGCGTGCCCGTGGGTATGCTCCCTCTCCCATCAAAACAAGTCTGAATGTGGAAGGGATCCTTGGAACAGGTGCAGAACTGACAGGATCCTTCTGCATGGGGAAAGGGAACCAGGTCATTATGAGTCAGTATATAGGTGATTTGAAAAATCTTGAAACACTGGAGTTTTACACTGAGGCGTACAGCAGGTTCTGTCGCCTGTTCAGGTTCTATCCGGAGCTGGTGGTCAGCGACCTGCATCCTGATTACCTGTCGAGCCGGTTTGCTGACCGGCTGGTTGAAGAGAATCCGGGGATCCGGCATATCCGGGTTCAGCATCATCATGCCCACATTGCTTCCGTAATGCTGGACAGAGGCCTGGAAGGGGAAGTGCTTGGATTCAGTTTTGATGGAACGGGACTGGGTTCCGACGGCCATATCTGGGGTGCGGAAATAATAAGGGCAGATTACCTCGATTTTGAACGTTTGTTCCATTTTGAATATGTTCCATTGCCCGGCGGTGACAAAGCCATCAAGGAACCATGGAGGATGGGATTGTCATACCTGTATCATTGTTACGGGAAAGCATTATTTGATCTGCAGGTCCCCCTGATCCATGCATTTAAAAGAGATAAAGCAGAACAGATTATCCTGCTGGTCGACAAGCAGCTCAACACACCTCGTACGTCCGGTGCAGGAAGATTGTTCGATGCTGTGGCTGCCATCATCGGCTTAAACTATTTTTCGACTTACCAGGCCGAAGCCCCCATGCTCCTTGAATCAGTGATTGATCCCTCTGAAAAAGGATTCTACGATTTTGAAGTGGGAAACGGCCAGATCTCATTTGTCCTTATGATCAGACAAATCGTTAACGATCTGGAAGGAGGGGCTTCGCCCGGAGTCATCTCATCCAGATTTCACAATACTATAATGGAACTGGTTTTTCGACTTTCAATGCAAATCAGGGCTGACCTGGGACTAAGCCGGATCGTATTGGGAGGAGGCACCTTTCAGAACAAGTATTTATCCGAAATAATCCAGAACAGATTGGTAAAAGAACATTTTGAAGTTTATCTTCCAGGGGAAATCCCCGTAAATGACCAGGGAATCGCAGCGGGTCAGCTGGCGGTCGGAGCTCACCGGAGGATGTTGATGTAACATGATAAAACATGCATGAATTGACCATTGCCATAAGCATAGTAGATCTTGCGATAAAACAGGCCAGGGCAGCATCTGCAAATTCCGTTCTGGAGGTAGAGCTTGATATTGGGACTCTGTCAGGAATAGAGTATACTTCCCTGGAATTCGGGCTGAAGGCAGCTGTGAAGGATACGATGCTTGAACATACCAAGTTCAGGATCAACCGGATTGAGCCCTTTGCCGAATGCCCCAGATGCAAACATTCATTTACCCCTGATGGCAGATTCGGAAGATGTCCGGAATGCAGGGAAATAGGTACATACCTGGCCACGGGAGGGGAGTTACAGATCAAATCTCTTTTAATCGAATAAATCTATAAATATGTGTGATACTTGCGGATGCAGTGATGAAACCAATAATGTAAAGATCTCCCGCCTTGGTGAGGTAGATAAGGACGACCATGGCCACGATCACAGCCACGATCACAGCCACGATCACAAGCATAGTCCTGGCGATCATCATGATCACTCTCAGCAGAAACGGATCAGGGTGGAAGAGGACATACTGGCTCAGAACAACCTGATAGCCGAGAGAAACCGGGGTTATTTCGAGGCAAAGGATGTTGCAGCTTTGAACCTGATGAGTTCTCCCGGATCGGGAAAAACCACATTGCTTGAAAAATCGATCACATCACTGAAAGGAAAACGGCCGGTTGCTGTTATTGAGGGTGACCAGCAGAGCCTGAATGACGCTGAACGAATTGGCAGGGCAGGGGCACCCGTAGTGCAGATCAATACCGGTAATAGATGCCATCTCGATGCAGAAATGATCCGAAAAGCCGTCAGAAAGCTTGAGCTGGATCAGGGCACTGTGCTGTTCATTGAAAACGTCGGTAACCTGATCTGCCCTTCACTGTTCGAACTCGGTGAGCAAGTCCGCGTGGTCATTTTCAGTGTGACGGAAGGAGAGGACAAACCGATCAAATATCCAACCATGTTTGAGCAGGCCGATATCTGTATCATCAATAAGACAGACCTGTTACCATACGTGGATTTCGATATGGAGAAGGCAAAATCTAATGCTTTCGCGATAAATCCAATGTTGCGGATCATGGATCTGTCTGCGAAAACAGAAGAGGGCATGGATCAATGGATAGAATGGATCCTGGAACTGAAGCCGGAGAATTGATCAACCATACTGATTGTCAAGTATCTTCAGTACGGCCTGGTAGACCTGACTGAGAGATTCCTCTAACACCTGTGATACACCCATCCCTACATGATGCACATCTTTCACATTCACTGAAATCAGGTGAATATCCGGTAGTTCACCCAGGAGCTCGGCGGTTTGTATAAGGTCTCTTAATCCAATATCATGGGTGGTCAGGGACCTGGGGAGATCAGCGGCGAACTTTGGACGCAGTATCTTTACCTCACCTGCGTTTCCTTCGGTTAAAACTGCATCGATCAGAATAAGATGATCATATTCATTGAAAAGTGAAAGCAGGTGGAATCCCCCGGTACCTCCATCCAGCAGATCTATACTTTCAAGCCCCGGCTTTCCTTGAAGGTTTTCAATGGCATAAATCCCTATTCCTTCATCCCCCATAAGTATATTGCCCAGCCCGATGACCAATGTTCTTGGCTTCATTGTATCCAATCAGTTAAACATATTTCAGAGTCCTGGCGGGATCTTTCCGGGCCGCCCTGAGCCTGGTCTGCGTGTAACCCGTCGCGTTGTGGCCACCATAATCTCCTCCTCGTGACATTCATTCGCCCCTGAATGCCTTTTCCGAATCAATAGGATCGAGCAATTCTTCATAGTTCCCGGGTTTCTCATTGCTGAGGAAAACGGCCCAGTATAGTTCCTTTGATGTGCTTTCATAATGCAGCAGGGAGATCCTGTATTGCCTGGACTGGAACATATTAACATAAATAAAGAAGATAATAATCAAACTTGAGGCGACCCTGGCCAGTGTACCTGACTTCCAGAGCCTTTCCACCGTTGCACCCATTGGTACTGACAGAAGAGCATAGCTTTCAATGAGTGCCCTGGCACTGAAACTTCCTCCATACCACCAGCACCACCATCTGAAAACGAGGTAAATATTCAAAATGGTAAATACAAGGATGGGATAAAAGAGATCAGGAGCCTTCTTCTTCAGAAAAAGAAAACCAACAATTGCCAGGGTCATTAAAGGGGTATACAGCAGCCAGCCTTTGCGGTATGAAAACAGACCTTCAATGATATGAGGTTTCAGAAAATAAAACCTTTCTTCCCCGTATGAGTAATAGATCCATTTTCCCGTGCTGAATTTCCAATACGAGAATTGCAGAAATACAATGCACAGAACAACAGTGAACATGACCAGGAGTCTGAACCGCCTCCTCCATAAATAATTGTACCAATCCTTCATCCTTAAATGTCCCCTGTATAACAGTATGAAGCACAGCAATAGAATACTATTGGATGGTCTTACCAGGAGAATCAAGCCTGAAATCAATCCACTTGAGAGTGCATCAATCCACCTGTCCCCCCGGTAAAATCTGGTATAATGAAAGATAAATGCCGAGAAGAGAAAAAAACTGTAAATATGCGACATCCCGGGTTCTACGGTCGCATAATAGAAAATATTGGTCCCGATTGCCAGGATCACCATGCATATCATGACTGTCAACTCTGAGAAGTATCTCAGCAGGACCTTTCTCAGATACAGCAAACCGGCCAGCAGGTAAAAGAGGGCTGCAATTAAGATGAAAAAATGATATGGCCATGAATAACCACTGGCTTCTATACCTGCCAGGTTGGAAATAATATGAGCCGTGAAAAAAAACGGCAGTATCATTATGGCCGTGCCGATGGGATACTTCAGTGTAAACCTGCCGTTGTCCGTTGGGATTCGCCAGATGGACCCTTCAAAATCTCTGGGCAGATCATCAATAAATTTCAAACTGAGATCCTTATAGATAAATACAGCGGGAAGGTAGGCATAATAAGATATCACATCCCAGTGTATATACCCCGCTGACCTGTACCTTTTTCTTGTTATTCCCTGTGCGAGCAATGCAATGACCAGGATGTATATAAGGTATGTACTTGCTTTTCCGGTTTTGAAAATGTTTTTCAAAAGATTCGTTTTAAAAGCAAGCATAAAATTAACAAATATGGTTACATGGCAGCAGGGACTTCAATCCAGGGCACAGAAGAACTTGCGCCCGGGAATTAACTGTATGGGGACGTTACGATACAATCAAAACACAGAACCAGCAGGAAGAGCGCACATGAAAACGAAACGGATCATATTTTTGCGGTGACCTGCAGCTGTTTTACTCCGGAAACATCTGCCAGTTCCTCAAGCAGGTCGCTTTTCATTCGACCGCGCAGATGGACCAGCGTGTTCTCTTCGCCTCCCACCACCACGATCAGGTCGGTGATCCTGCCCCTCTTTTCGCGGGCGGCAATGATCACATCCTCGTCTCCATCGTGAACTTCCAGCATCAGGTTATAGTCGTTCTTCATCCTTGAATGGTCCATCTCCCTGGCGAAATTCACACCGGGGTAAAGGCCCTGATCCTCGATGGTCAGGACGGTAACGGAACGAAGACAGCGCAGCAACTGTCTTTCGTGGTGGTCAAGACCGGCACACAGTCCGGCGAATTTCATGAGAAACCCGGGAACATGAATGCAGGTCACCCCCTTCTCGCCCTTGTAGGCCTGGTAGACCCGGTAGTAGCCGGCAGGCTGGGCAGACAATGAGACAATAAACAGGAGGGCTATGGCAGATATAACAAGCTTTTTCATGACGGCTATCTTTGTGGATTTACCCATAAGACGGATAACCGTGCAGGTTGTTACAGAAAAAAGCTAATCCCGGGTATTTTCAAGGATGGAGACCAGGGTCTCTTTCAGTTTGCCGTATCCGGCCCTTTTTACCGGGGAGTGCCGGAAGAGGCGGTTGTACCTTTCCCGGTCCAGCTGGATCCAGTCGCGGGCAGACATTTCCAGCAGCTCCTCAGGGGGCTCGAAGGCTACCTCGCGGTGGGGAACGGCTTTGCGGTTCCAGGGACAGACATCCTGGCAGATATCGCATCCAAAAAAACGGTCGGACAACCTGCTCAGGAGCGATGCCGGGATCGCCCCTTTGTTCTCTATGGTCTGGTAGGAGATGCAGCGCTCCGAGTCCAGGGTCCGGTTTGAAAGAATGGCGCCTGTGGGGCAGGCATCAATGCAGATCGTGCAGCTGCCGCAGAAATCACCTTCGATCGCCGTGTTGTACTCAAGCTCCAGGTCAATGATCAGCTCCCCGATAAAGACAAATGAACCGGTGGTGCGGGAGATCAGGTTGGAGTTTTTCCCGATCCAGCCCAGCCCGGCCCTCTGTGCCCATGCGCGGTCCAGTACCGGGGCTGAATCCACGAAAATCCCTCCTTCCACGTTGCCGAAGTTCGACCGGATGAAATTGAAAAGGGCCTTCATTTTAGCTTTCATCACGAGGTGGTAATCCGTCCCGTAGGCATATTTTGAGAGCACCGGGGCACTGGGATCCCGCTGGATCTTGCGCGTATAATAGTTGTACAGCAGTGAGATCACGCTTTTTGCGCCCTCCACCAGCCTGGTCGGATCGGTACGCTTGTCGAAATGGCCGGCCATATATGCCATCCCTGCATGGCGGCCCTGGTCGAGCCACTCCCTCAGTCTGAGGGCATCGTCCGGAAGGGCTTCCGCCCGGGCAAACCCGCAACCGGCAAATCCCAGCCGCAATGCCTCCTTCCGGATGGCGCTGGAGATCTCTTTTATGGATGGTGGCTGTCCCATCTTATCGAACGGCAAGCTTGGTGCTGACTCTTTAATGCTTTATCATTGCACCAGGGGTTTGTTTAAAGCAAACCGAGTTCCAGCCTGGCTTCCTCGCTAAGCATCGACTGATCCCAGGGAGGATCAAAAACCAGGTTGATGCGGACCTTTTCCACGCCATCAACAGCCTCCACAGCATGCTCCACGTCCATCAGCAGCATATCCACCACCGGACAGTTGGGAGCGGTCAGGGTCATGCTGATCACAGCCTCGCTCTTATCGGTGACATCGATCTCGTAGATCAGCCCCAGGTCATAAATATTCACGGGGATCTCCGGGTCATACACTCTTTTCAGTGCCTCCACGATCCTCCCTTCAATCTCCAGAAAATCGAGTGGTTCATTCATGGATTTGAGTTTTGTGCCCCTTTGGCCTGGTAGGCCAGGGCATAGAGCCTCATCTTCTTAACCATGGCCAGCAATCCGTTGGAGCGGGTGGGCGAGAGGTTCTGGCTGAGCCCGGTCTCTTCAATGAAAAACAGTTTGTTCTCCAGGATCTCATCAGGGGTGCGTCCGCTGAGCACCTTTACCAGCAGGGCCACAATCCCTTTGACGATCACCGCATCGCTGTCGGCCATGAACATGACCTTTCCATCCACCAGTTCCGCATGCAGCCAGACCTTTGACTGGCAACCGTTGATCAGGTATTCACCGGTCCGGTAGCGAGGATCTATCTCAGGAAGGTTGTTTCCCAGTTCGATCAGGTAGTTGTACTTGTCCAGCCAGTCTTCGAACACCGAAAACTCATCTACAATTTCATGCTGTGTATCGTTGAGATTCATGCTTTGTAAGTTCTGTTAAGCCAGCATCTGCATGGTTCTTTCAAGCCCACGGACCAGTTGGTCCACTTCCTCCCTTGTATTATAGAACACCAGGGAGGCCCTGATGGTTCCCGCGATGCCGAAATGATCCATCACCGGCTGGGTACAGTGTGTGCCGGTACGCACGGCGATGCCCATCTTGTCCAGGATCATCCCCGCATCGTATGCATGGATGTTCCTGAGCAGGAACGAGAATACCGAGATCCGCTCCTTTGCCTTTCCGAACAGGGTCAGACCGGGGATCTCGCCCAGCCTCTCCAGGGTATAACGGATCAGTTCATTCTCGTAAAGGCTTATCTCCCTGATTCCGGTCCTGCGGACATATTCAAGGGCCATGGCAAGGCCGATGGCACCCGTGTAATTGGAGGTTCCCGCCTCGAATTTGAAAGGGAGGCTGCTGTAGGTGGTCCGGTCGAAAGTAACCTGGTCCACCATGTCACCGCCCCCCTGGTAGGGTGGCAGCTCCTCCAGGATCGATTCCCTGCCGTAGAGAACGCCGGAGCCGGTGGGGCCGAATATCTTATGGGCGGAAAACACATAGAAATCACAATCCAGGGCCTTCACATCCACCTCTCCGTGCTGTACCATCTGCGCCCCGTCGAGCATTACGGGGATCCCCCTTTCATGGGCCCGGCGGATCACCTCCCTGGCCGGGTTGATGGTTCCCAGGGAGTTGGAGGCGTGTACCATTGCCACGATCCGTGTCCGGTCCGTCAGCAGGGGATCGAGCCTATCCAGCATGAGCTCTCCTGAATCATTGAAAGGGATGACCTTCAGCCTGGCACTTTTCCGCTGGCAGAGCATCTGCCAGGGGACGATGTTGGAGTGGTGCTCCATTTCCGTGATCAGGATCTCGTCACCCTTCCCCACATACCTTTCTCCGAAGGAGAATGCCAGTGCATTGATCGATCCCGTGGCCCCGCTGGTAAAGATGATCTCATTGGTGGATGCGGCATTGAGGAAACTGCGGACTGTTTCCCTGGCTGATTCGTATCGGTCGGTCATCTGCTCGCTCAGGTAATGGATGCCCCTGTGGATGGAACTGTTGTGCAATTCATTGAGTTCCCTGAGGGTATCGGTCACTGCCACCGGTTTCTGGGTGGTTGCACCGTTATCGAGGTAAACCAGCGGTTTGTTGTACACCTGCTGCCGCAGGATGGGGAAATCGTTCCTGACCCGTTCTATGTCGAATTCCATCGGATGGAAGGGTTTTAATCGTTGCAGTTCATGGCGCAGCTGTTACACCTTGAAAGCTCACCCCGCAACCGCTTGCCCACCAGGCCGGAGATCCGCTCCTGCAGTGATGGCTGTTTGACCCGAGAGATCACGTCATGGGCAAATGCCTCCATCAGCATCAGCCTGCTTTCATCTCTGGGGATCCCCCGTGACTGAAGGTAAAACAGCGCATCCTCATTCAGCTGGCCCACCGTGGCTCCGTGGCTGCACTTCACATCGTCCGCATAGATCTCCAGCTGGGGTTTGGTGTTCATCCTGGCAGTGTCGGTGAGCAGGATATTATTGTTTGCCTGGTATGCCTCGGTCTTCTGCGCACCGGGATAGACATGGATCTTCCCGTTAAATGCACCCGTTGAGGCATCATCCAGGACACCTTTATAGTGCTGGTTGCTGGTGCATTGCGGACTGAGATGTTCGATCACGGTGAAACTGTCCACATGCTGGCTTTTATCGATCAAAAAGAGGCCCAGGGCATTGGTCTCGGCCCCTTCACCTTTCATCTTCACATGAAGGTTGTTCCGGACCATCCCGCCATGCAGGGTGATGGTCCCGTGCTGGCAGCGGGAATGGCGCTCCTGGTTGATCCAGGTATTGGTCACCTGGCATGAGTTGTTGTGTTCGTTCTGAAGACGAAGAATATCCATGTCACCGTTCTCACCTGTGAACGATTCGGTTACCGAGTTGGTAAGGAAAAGGTGGGGTGACAGTGTATGGTCGCAGATGATGACCTGGGCCGATGCATTCTTCCCCACCGCGAACAGGTTCCTGTGGTGAACCATCTGGTTCTTATCGGAGAGCAGCAGGTGGATGATCTGTACCGGTTTTTCAAGATGCCTGCCATCGGGCACGTAAAGGAAGATCCCGTCCTGGAAGAAAGCTGTATTGAGTGAAACAAACGCCTCCTCTTTCAGCGGGGCGTTCTTCCCCAGGTAGCGCGCCACCAGGCCAGGGTGCCGGTGAATCGCCTCCCTCAGGCTGCCATAGATCACTCCGCCGTCCAGCTCATACAGGGAGGGCTCCCCAGGGTTGTAGAAGTGACCGTTCAATACGGTGAGCACCTGGGCATCCAGCATCGGGACATCACACCTGAAAAGTTCCGCGCCGTCAAAGCTGATGGTCCCGGGACTGAACAGGAAGGAGAGTTCCCCGCCGAAAACGGGTTCCAGGTGGGTGTTCCGGTAATCCTCCTGTTTCCGGAGCGGAAATCCTGTTCTCCCGAAGGAGCGGATCGCCTTGCTGCGAAGCTGGCTCATGAACTCAGGATCACCATTGCCGATCATCTCCCTGTTCCGGTGGAACAGCTCAATGTACCTGTCTGCTGTGCTTAAAGCTTTCAGTGTCTCCATCTTCCCTCTTTTTCCTCAGGCATCCGGGTTTACTTCCTGCTTGATCCACTCGTATCCGTGTTCTTCCAGTTCCATGGCAAGGGTCTTGTCACCCGATTTAACAATGCGGCCCTTGTAAAGAACGTGTACGAAATCGGGAACAATATACTCAAGCAAACGCTGATAATGTGTGATCACAATGATGGCATTCTCCGGTGAACGGAGGTAGTTGACCCCGTTGGCCACGATACGCAGGGCATCAATATCGAGCCCCGAGTCGGTCTCGTCCAGTATGGCAAGTTTTGGCTCCAGGAGCGCCATCTGGAAGATCTCGTTCTTTTTCTTCTCCCCGCCTGAGAAACCTTCGTTCACAGAGCGGTTGGTCAGGTCGGAATCGATCTCCACGACACTCTTCTTCTCCCGCATCAGCTTGAGGAAATCCCCGGCCGGCAGGGGATCCTGCCCCAGGTATTTCCGTTTCTCATTGATGGCGGTCCGGAGAAAATTCACCATGCTCACACCCGGGATCTCGACAGGGTACTGGAATCCCATGAAGATTCCTTCCCTGGCCCTGTCCTCAGGGGCCAGTTCAAGCAGGTCTTTCCCCTCATAGGTGATCTTGCCGTGCGTGATATCGAAATAGTCGCGCCCGGCCAGCGCCGAGGCCAGGGTGCTTTTGCCCGACCCGTTCGGTCCCATGATGGCATGAAGCTCCCCGGCTTTCACCGAAAGGCTGATCCCCTTCAGGATCTCCTTGTCCTCCACCTTCACCCTCAGATCTTTTATCTCTAACATGATATTCTGCTGTTGCTTGTTTAATATGCTCATCCTCACCCCACACTTCCTTCCAGGGTAATGGCCAGCAACTTCTGTGCCTCCACCGCAAACTCCATGGGCAGCTTGTTCAGCACCTCCCTGGCATAGCCGTTCACGATCAGGCTGACGGCATTCTCCGTATCGATGCCCCGCTGGTTGCAATAGAAGATCTGGTCCTCCCCGATCTTGGAGGTGGTGGCCTCATGTTCCACGATGGCCGTTTTATTGTCAACCTCCAGGTAGGGGAAGGTATGTGCCCCGCACTTGTCGCCCAGCAGCAGGCTGTCGCACTGGGAAAAGTTGCGTGCGTTTTCGGCCCCCTTCATAATCTTCACCAGTCCCCGGTACGAATTATCACTCTTCCCCGCACTGATTCCCTTGGAGATGATGGTGGATCGGGTATTCTTACCGATATGGGTCATTTTAGAGCCGGTATCTGCCTGCTGGCGGTTATTGGTCACCGCAACAGAATAGAACTCACCTACCGAATTGTTACCGCGGAGGATGCAGCTGGGGTATTTCCAGGTAATGGCCGACCCGGTCTCCACCTGTGTCCAGGATATCTTCGAGTGGTCCCCCCGGCAGATCCCGCGCTTGGTCACGAAATTAAAGATACCCCCCTTCCCCTCCTTATCCCCGGGATACCAGTTCTGGACCGTGGAGTACTTTATCTCGGCGTTCTCCATGGCCACGATCTCCACGATGGCGGCATGCAGCTGGTTCTCATCCCTTATTGGAGCCGTGCATCCCTCCAGGTAGCTGACGTATGAATCGTCTTCGGCCACGATCAGCGTGCGCTCGAACTGGCCGGTGCTGGCTGCATTGATCCGGAAATAGGTGGAAAGCTCCATGGGACACCGCACCCCTTTCGGTATATAGCAGAACGAACCGTCGCTGAAGACCGCTGAGTTAAGCGCCGCAAAGAAATTGTCTGTGTAAGGGACCACCGAACCCATGTATTTTCTGACCAGGTCGGGATGGTTCCTGACCGCCTCACTGAACGAGCAGAAGATGATCCCCAGCTCGGCGAGCGTTTCCTGGAAGGTGGTCTTCACCGACACGCTGTCCATCACTGCATCCACAGCCACACCGGCCAGCTGCTTCTGCTCCTCCAGGGGGATCCCCAGCCTGTTGAAGGTGTCGATCAGTTCCGGGTCCACTTCATCCATGTTCTGGTATCTGGCCTCCTGCCTGGGAGCGGCATAGTAAATGATATCCTGGTAGTCTATCCGGGGGATGCGAAGATGCGACCACTCCGGCATTCTCAGGGTCAGCCAGTGCCTGAATGCCTTCAGCCTGTTTTCGGTGAGCCATTCCGGCTCCTCCTTCTTGGCCGAGATAAGGCGGATCACCCCCTCGTTCAATCCTTTCGGGATGGTATCTGTGTCAATATCCGTGTGGAAACCGAACTTGTAATCACTGCCCGTGACCTCATTGAGTATCTTCTCCTGATCGGTCATCCATTAATTGTAAATTAGATTAATTTAAAATAGGAAGCAAATATACAAAAACTTGTGCTTACATTTGCATTACAACAATCCGGTTGAATTGTTCAAGATTTAACAACTCCCGGCATGGCCCCGAAAAAGATCCGTACCATCGAGGAGTTAGGCGAATTCGGACTGATCGATCACCTCACTTCAGGATTCAGGAAAAGGCAGGAGAGCACATATATAGGGGTGGGGGACGATGCAGCGGTGATCGACCACGGTACCTATTACCAGGTGGTGACCACCGATCTCCTCCTGGAAGGGATCCATTTTGACCTGGTCTATACGCCCCTGAAGCACCTGGGCTACAAGGCGGTGGTGGTCAACCTGTCGGATGTTTATGCCATGAACGCTGCCCCCAGGCAGATCACCGTATCGGTGGGTATTTCGGGAAAATTCTCTGTGGAGGCCATGGACCAGTTTTATGCAGGTGTCCGGCTGGCCTGCGAAAGATTCAAGGTGGACCTTGTGGGGGGAGATACCTCGGCTTCGGTGACCGGGCTGGTGATCACGGTCACGGCCATCGGGACTGCTCTCAAGGAGGAACTGGTGCTCCGGAGCGGGGCAAAGCCACATCAGCTGATCTGTGTGACCGGGGATCTGGGGGCTGCCTACATGGGGCTGAAGATCCTGGAGCGGGAAAAGCAGCTCCATGAAGCGGATCCGGGTTTCCAGCCCGAACTGAAGGGGTATGATTATGTGCTGGAGCGGTTCCTGAAACCCGAGCCAAGGGTGGATGTGTTACTGGCTCTGAAGGAGGCCGGGGTAAGGCCAGGGGCCATGATCGATATCTCCGACGGTCTCTCCTCCGAACTGCTCCATATCTGCAAGGCTTCCGGTTGTGGCTGCCAGGTGTATGATGAGCGCATCCCCTTGGCTGAGGAGACATCCAGGGCTGCCGGGGAGTTCCGGCTTGAACCCCTGGTTGCCGCCATGCACGGGGGGGAAGATTATGAATTGCTGTTCACCGTGCCCCTGTCGGACTTAGATAAAGTATCTGCCATCGGCGGCATCAGTGTGATCGGGAACATCACGGACCGGAAAGGTAAAGCGCTGCTGGTGGGAAATGACGGCCATGCCATTCCCCTCCAGGCGCAGGGATGGAACACCTTTTCCCGGTAACCCGGCCGGCCGGGAACATTTAGCAGGCGGCGATGCCGGTCAGCATCTCACGATCCTTCTGTTCACCGGATCCCATCCGGTACGGCACTTTTCCCGGTATGAGATGTCGGCCATGGCTATGACGACCCCTTCATCGAAAGCTTTATCAATATTGGCGGAGGTTTCACCACCGTTGCGGATGCAGTCGAGCCACTCTTTGAGATGCAGATGCGTAACATCCCACTCACGGCCGTCAATGGTGGTAGAGGTGAGTCCCCTGGAAGCATAATACTGGGAGGTGGCAGTGGTGACCGCATCCACCGCATCCCTGGGGCTGGCTCCTTTCAGGATCTCCAGCATGGGAGAGGAGGGATCGACCAGGCCGTTTTTGATCAGGCCGGCAAATCTTTTTGAACCCCCATCCGGGGTGACTGTCAGGTTCTCCCCTACGGTCAGCGACGCATCCTGACCATAGATGGTGCGGCTCCTTGGCCTGGAGGAAGTGAGGTTGGCACTGTAGGTAAGGGCAAGTCCCTTGTCAGGGTATTCAAACGCGGTGTGCAGGACATCGGGGATATCCCCGAAATCCTTATAGAAATATTGTCCGCCTGTCGCCACCACGGTTTCAGGGATCCCGATGTTCAGCAGCTGGTTCACGGCATCGTATTCGTGGGAGAAAAGCTGCCCGAACAGCCCGGTATCATAATCAAAATAGCGTGCCCAGCCATAATACCTTTCAATGGAGAAGGGGACCTGAGGGGAAGCCCCCAGCCACTGCTGCCAGTCAATGGAACGTTCATTCCCCGGCTTGGGGTTGCCCTGGGCGTCGAGATGCCTGATCCATGCACCATCCGCACTGTTCCGGTTGGTTGTTGTTTCAATATGAGAGATCCTGCCCAGCACTCCCCTCCGGAGGATCTCGCTTGCCTGCTGAAAGACCGCATTCTGGGGAATCTGGTGCCCCATCTGAAATACCAGGTTGCTCTTCTTCACCGCATCATATACCTTATAGATCTCCTCTTCGCGGCGGATCAAACTCTTTTCACAATAGACATGCTTCCCGGCCCGGATGGCATCTATGGTCATCTCTGCATGGTGATGGTCGGGTGTGGCGATGATGACCGCATCAATACTCCTGTCCGAAAGCATATCGTGGTAATGCCGGTACCTTTTCACGGGATGTTTGCCTGCAAACTCTCCCCCGGTATGTATATCGTGCTGCGCGGTGGCCAGGCCGTTCTCAGCATGCCGGTCGAATACATCGCAGATACCGGTGATCGCTGCATTGAGATTGCCATACCGGATCTGGGCATCAAGGGATCCACTCCCCACCGTCTGATTGAATTGTTCTTTCTCCATGAAGCCCAGCGCATTTGCCAGCTGGGGCCCTCTTATGCCGAACCCGGCAATCCCGATCCGGATCACATCCCCGGAACTCTGTGTGACCTGTTTTACACTGGACATCAGGTCTTCCAGTCCCAGTTCCCTGATGATCTCGCGCCGGATGCTGTGCCGTTCATCAAACCTGATCTTCCTGAACACCTCTATTCCCAGGGCACCCAATACAGGCAGCCCGGCAAGTGCCTTTAACATGTTTCTTCTTCCGGATCTGTACTCTGAAGGCATGACGTTATGGTTTATTTCTTTTCAACTTTATCAGGCTGTCCAGCCCGAACCTGCCGGAAGCAGAGAATGCGGCCAGAAGCAACAATGCAACGGCTTCGATGATCGTCTTATTCACGATCAGGTAGTTCCCTTCCACCGGCCCTGAAGGTTCAAATCCGATCCAGGGCGGGTTCATCAGGTAATAGAGCAGAAGGAGGGCAGCTCCGGCATAGGATGCAATCCGGGTGAAAAGCCCCAGGATCAGTCCCAGCCCTATGGCGATCAGGCCCCAGGTATTCAGGAAATCAACAGCGTTCAGGATGTTTTCACTGGAGATCAGCCATTCGGCGAACCCGGAGAGGATCCCCCTGGATTCGGCAAGGAACCCGATGGATGACCATTCCGGATGGATCAGCTTACTGATCCCCTCGTACAACAAATGCCATCCGATCAGCATTCGCAGGGCAACCAGGGTGGTAAGCTGCCAGCTTGAGTATTTTGTTGAAACATTCATCTGTTGAAAGTGAATATGGTTATGGCGGCAATGCTGCAGGCATCTTTCAGCGAAAACTCAGTCCTCCTTATCATCGAAATAGCCCCGGATGATCCCGCGCTTGGAATCACGGATGAACAGGAGGATCTCATCCCGTTCCTTGGAAGCCGGAAGATTCGCTTCCACAAAAGTAAGGGCATCGGAAATATTCAGGCCGCGCTGGTAGATGATCCGGTAGACCTCCTGGATGGCATATATGGTGGCATTGTCAAAACCCCTTCTTCTCAGCCCGATGGAATTGATCCCTGTGAAGGATATGGGCTCCCTTCCTGACATGGAAAAGGGTGGCACATCCTTATTCACCTTGCTTGCACCCTGGATCATGACGTGGGCACCGATCCTGACGAACTGGTGCACAAGGCTGCCGGGACTGATAATGGCGAAGTCATCCACCTGCACCTCCCCTGCCAGGCCGGAATAGCTGCCCATGATCACCCTATCCTTCAGAAGGCAGTCATGTGCAATGTGGACGTAGGACATGATCAGGCACTCCCTGCCAATGACGGTCTTCTCCCTGACCTTTGTCCCTTTGTTGATGGTCACATATTCCCGGATGGTGGTATGATCCCCTATTTCTGCGATGGTATCCTCCCCTTCATACTTCAGGTCCTGGGGGTCTCCCGCGATGACAGCCCCGGGAAAGACCTTCACGTTCTTCCCGATCCGGGCCCCGTTCATGATCACCGCGTTCGGTCCGATCCAGCAGCCGGGACCGATCTCCACGTTCTCATAGACCGTGACAAATGGTGAGATTTCAGCGTCAGCGGCGATCTTTGCCCCGGGATGTACATTGGCCAGTTTGCTAATCATTGCTCTTGGTTTTTACGATCTGCGCCATCAGTTCGCCTTCCATCACCAGCTGATTCCCCACGAAGATCTCGGCGAACATCAGTGCGATTCCCCTGCGGATGGGCTCAAGCAGGTCCATCTTCAGGATCAGTGTGTCCCCGGGAACCACCTTCCTTTTGAATTTGACTTTGTCGATCTTCAGGAAATAGGTGGAGTAGTTTTCAGGGTCGGGAACACTTCCCAGCACCAGCATTCCTCCAACCTGGGCAGCAGCTTCTATCTGCAACACCCCGGGCATGATGGGTTCTCCGGGAAAATGTCCCGCAAAGAAAGGTTCGTTCAGGGTCACGTTCTTGATGCCCACCACCGATTTCTCATCCAGGTGTATCACTTTGTCCACCAGCAGGAAAGGGTAACGGTGAGGAAGCCTGCGCTTTATCTCATTGATATCGAAAAGCGGCTCCACGTTGGGGTTGTAAACGGGGATCTTTTTCTGCAGGGCCGCTTTCTTCATCACCTGCCTCAGGGCCCTGGCAAACTCGTTGTTGCTCTGATGGCCGGGGCGTGTGGCAATGATCTTGGCCTTGAACCACCGGCCTACCAGGGCCAGGTCCCCGATCAGGTCCATCAATTTATGCCTGGCCGGCTCATTGGGGAAGCGCAAATCCACATTGTTCAGGATGCCTTCAGGCTGCACCTTCACTTTGGGTTTGTGAAAGAGATCTGCCAGCCGGTCCAGTTCTTCCTGCTCCACCCTGCGGTCGACGATCACGATGGCGTTGTTCAGATCACCCCCCTTGATCAGGTTGTTCTTTACCAGGAATTCCAGTTCATGAAGGAAAACAAAAGTCCGGCAGGGCGCTATCTCATCCTTGAACTGCTCCAGGTCCTCCAGCGAAGCGTACTGGTTCCCGAGCACCTTCGAGTTGTAGTCAATTAAGACATTAATGCTCTGGATCTTATCTGGATAGGCGATGATGTGGATACCATGCTCCTCATCATAATACTCCACCTTCTCCTTCAGAATAAAGTATTTCCGGTCTGTCGCCTGTTCAACCGTCCCGGTCTTCTCAATGGCGGCCACGTACTCCCGCGCACTCCCATCCATGATAGGGGTTTCCGGTCCGTCCACCTCCACGAGCACATTGTCGATCCCCATTCCTGCAAAGGAGGCCAGCACATGCTCGATGGTGGAGACCCTGGCCCCGTGCTCCTCGATGGTGGTCCCCCTGGATGTGTCCACCACATTTTCTGCCAGTGCATTGATGCATGGTTGGCCCGGAAGGTCGACCCGTTTGAAAATGTATCCGTGGCTGTCGGGGGCAGGCTTGAATGTCATGTTCACCTCCACCCCGGTATGCAATCCTCTTCCGGAAAAAGTAACAGGTGCTTTCAGGGTTCTCTGTTTCTCCGCCATGGATGAAAATCGGGTTCGATCTGGTTAAATTTCGGCCGCCGAAATATACAAAAATATATCAAACAGAACAGGGTCTATTTACCGAGGTCCGATACCTTCCTTTCCAGCTCAGTGACCTGGTCCCTCAGCTTGGGAAGGTTTTTGAAAACAACGTAACAGCGCTGAAAATGCATAAAGTCGAGCGGGGGGGAACCCTGGACCACCGTGTCCTCCTGCTTGATGCTTTTGGGAATGCCCGACTGCGCGGCGATCTTCACCCCGTCAGCAATGGTGATATGCCCGATGAGCCCCACCTGACCACCGAACATACAGTTCTTCCCCACCTTGGTGGAGCCCGAGATCCCTGTCTGTGCAGCCATGACGGTATTCTCACCCACCTCCACATTGTGTGCGATCATGATCAGGTTGTCCAGCTTCACCCCTTTCCTCAGGATGGTGGAGCCTATGGTGGCACGGTCAATGGTCGTATTGGCGCCCACTTCCACGTGGTCTTCGATGATCACCTTGCCCATCTGCGGGACTTTCTGGTACCTGTTCTCCTGGTTCGGGGCAAATCCGAAGCCGTCACCCCCGATGACGGCCCCGGCGTGGATCACGCATTGGGCCCCGATCTCGCTTCCCTCATAGATCTTCACCCCGGCATGAATAACCGTTCCCTCCCCGATCTTCACATGATCGCCGATGTAGACCTGGGGATAGAGGTGTACGCCGTCGCCCAGCCGGGCATGCTCATGGACCACGGTATATTCGCCCACATAGAGGTCCTTGCCGAGCACAGCCGATTCCGCAATACTGGCAAGTTTGCTGATACCGCTCTTTTTAGGTTTGTTCTGCTCATAGAACCTGAGCAGTTCGGCAAACGATTCATAGGCATTCCTGACCCTGATCAGGGTGGCCCCGACCCCCTGCTGGGGCTTGAAATCATCATTGACGATCACAATGGTGGATTTGGTGTCATAGATGTATTTTTCGTACTTGGGATTCGCCAGAAAGGAGAGTGTCCCGGGCCTCCCCTCTTCGATCTTTGAAACATCACTGATGCTGGCCTCTGGGTTCCCTTCCACTTTGCCCTTCAGGAATTGTGCAATAACGGCTGCAGTAAAATTCATGGTTCGCTTCTTATTTGGTTAGGGTTTTCATGGGAATATCCCCTTCAAAAACCTGGGGTAACATAAGAAATATTTCCGGATTGTCTTCGAAAGAACCGAAATATTCAACATATCGGAGGCTTCGGCAATGTCCTGAACCTTTCCATTCTTGCCCAGTATGGAGATCCTGTCGTCCAGGTCGCTGTAGGCATAATTGCTCACACTGTCGGAGATCACCAGGTAGCCTGCATCTTCAGCAGGGATGGAAAGATGGACTGAGACCTTCTCCCGCAGCTCTTCCACCCTCCGTTGTGCGAAAGGTTCGTCATCCAGTTCCACTGCAAAGAGGTCCCTGTTCACCAGTCCCCGCGACAGTGCTGGCAGGACAGGATCGGGATGGCCGCACCAGACCTTGGCTGAAGTGATGATATCGTTGTCATCCAGGCAGGCGAACTGCTCCAGGAAAACGGCCTGGTTCGAAGGATCAAACCTGCCCGGGTCATCTTGCAGGAAATAGGAGAGTGCGGGGGTGGCGAATAGATCCTCCCCCCTGGCTGTCAGCAACTTCGCGCGCTTCAGCATCATCACAAGAAGCTGTTCGGAACTTACCACGGTGCGGTGCAGATATACCTGCCAGAACATGAGGCGGCGGGCTATCAGGAACTTCTCAATGGAGTAGATCCCCTTCTGGTCCACCACCAGCTGGTCGTTGACCACGTTCAGCATTTTGATGATCCGGTCCGACCCGATCACCCCTTCAGTCACACCGGTGAAGAAACTGTCACGTTTCAGATAGTCCAGCCGGTCCATATCCAGCTGGCTGGATACTAGCTGGTGCAGGAATCTCTTGTGGTATTCGTTCTTAAAGATCCTGATGGCCAGGTCCAGGGCCCCGTCAAAGCTTTTGTTGAGCTGCTCCATCAGCATCAGGCTGATGACTTCATGGGAGGTATTCCTGATCAGGCTGTTTTCCAGCGAGTGCGAAAAGGGTCCGTGCCCGATGTCGTGGAGCAGGATGGCAATAGTGACGGCCTGCGCTTCGGCATCGCTGATCTCGTGACCCCTGGAGCGGATCTCCCCTATGGCCTGTCCCATCAGGTGCATCGCTCCGACAGCATGCTGGAACCGTGTATGGTTGGCCCCGGGGTAGACATAGTGGGTGAGGCCGAGTTGCCGGATCCGCCGCAGCCGCTGGAACACGGGTTGCTCGATCAGATCAAAGATTATTTCAAACGGGATCTTGATAAATCCATAGACCGGATCGTTGATTATTTTCAGTTTGTTGGTTGAGGGCCCTTTCCCCATATGGCAGGTTTGTGGCACAAAAATATTCTTTTATTGTTTTAATAGCGTTTGTATCAGCGAAAAAACGCTCCAGTTTTTGCTATTTTAACGATTATTTGTAATTTTGCGTCGTCGTTAGGAGGATATTGTTTTAGGGGGCTTGAAGTCCCCTATTTTATTACGGTGATAAATGATTACGAACGAAGCGATTTCAGGAATGGTTGAAGAACATATCAGGGGAACCGGTATTTTCCTGGTCGGGGTGGATGTGAAACCCGGGAATGCCGTCCGCATTTATGTCGACCGGCCCGACGGGATTTCCATCGATGAATGCGCGGGGATCAGCCGTTTTCTGAATGAGCGGCTGGACAGGGATGTGGAGGACTATTCCCTCGAAGTATCCTCTCCGGGACTGGGTTCCCCGTTCAGGGTGAAGCAACAGTATGAAAAAAATACCGGTCGAAGGGTAGAGGTTACCCTGGCGGATGGACACCGCCTGGAAGGTGAACTGGAAAGCGTATCGGAACAGTCCATTGTCCTGAAAATGAAGGGCAGCAGCAGGGAGATACGATTTGACGGGATTATCAGAACAAAAGAAATTTTATCATTGATTTGATTCAACAGAGGTAACATGGAAAATATTAACCTGATAGAGACATTTTCCGAATTCAAGGAATTGAAAAATATCGACAGGGTGACCATGATGAGTGTCCTGGAGGATGTATTCAGGGGAATGCTTCTCAAGAGATACGGCACAGATGAGAATTTCGACATCATCATCAACATTGACAAAGGCGATTTCGAAATCTGGAGGAACCGTGAGGTGGTGGAAGATGATGAACTGGAGGATCCAAATATTCAGATCACCCTCAGCAGGGCCAAGGAGATCGATGAGGATTATGAAGCGGGCGAGGAGGTGACAGACGAGGTGAAGCTGGGTGATTTTGGAAGGCGCGCCATCCTGGCGCTGAGGCAGAACCTCTCCGCAAGGATCATGGAACTGGAAAAGAACCACCTCTACAACAAGTACAAGGACCGCATAGGTGATGTGGTGACAGGTGAGGTCTACCAGGTTTGGAAGAGGGAGATCCTGATCCTTGATGATGAAGGGAATGAACTGATCCTTCCCAAAACCGAGCAGATCCCTTCGGATTATTTCCGCAAAGGGGATACCATCAGGGCGGTGGTCGTGAAGGTGGATATGCGCAATGCCAATCCGCTGATCATCCTGTCAAGGACCTCGCCGGTCTTCCTGGAACGCCTGTTTGAACTGGAGGTCCCGGAGATATTCGACGGTTTGATCACCATCAAGAAGATTGTCAGGGTTCCGGGTGAAAGGGCCAAGGTGGCGGTTGAATCTTACGATGAGCGGATCGATCCGGTGGGAGCCTGTGTCGGAATGAAGGGATCAAGGATCCATGGGATTGTCCGCGAGCTGAAGAATGAGAACATCGACGTGATCAATTATACAACGAACATACAGCTGTTCATCACCAGGGCGCTGAGTCCGGCCAAGATCACCTCCATCAAGCTGAACGACGAAGAGAAAAGGGCAGAGGTCTACCTGCAGCCCAAGGAGGTGTCCCTGGCCATTGGCAAAGGCGGGCTGAACATCAAACTGGCCAGCCAGCTCACGGGGTATGAGATCGATGTCTACCGCGAGGCGGATGAGGATGACGAGGATGTGAACCTGGAGGAGTTCGCCGATGAGATCGAAGGATGGATCCTGGATGAGCTGAAAGCCATCGGCTGTGATACCGCCAAATCAGTGCTTAACCTGAGTGTTGAGGATCTTGTAAAACGGACCGACCTGGAAGAGGAGACCATTACGGAACTGGTCAACGTGCTAAAAGCAGAATTTGAATAGAGATCTATGAATGAAAGAAAGGCAACTAGGCTCAGCAAGGCTGCCAGGGAGTTCAACGTGGGGATTACCACCATTATAGATTTCCTTGGCAAGAAGGGCCATCAGATCGATTCCAATCCGAACACCAAGCTGGATCCGGGATTGTATGACCTCCTGGTGGAGGAGTACAGCACCGACCAGAGCGTGAAGAAGGAATCGGAAAAGCTGACCCTGAGGAACCTCCGCGAGAGGCAGGAATCCCTCTCCCTGGATGATGTTGCTGCCAGACCTGACCTGGAGGAGGCCGAAGAGTTGCTCATTACCGATAAGACCGCCGGAAAAACCGATAAGATCACTGAAATGACAGTGGAGAAATTTCCCGTGGACGGGAAAGGAGTCTCCCGGGCAGCCGGCGCAGCCAAAGCAGAAGAAGAGGAGGCGGCCAGATCGAAAGCAGAAAGTCAGAAGTCTGAGGAACAGACTGTGGAAACAGGGGAGGGTGCCGTAAAAAAAGAGGAACCGGGTCCCAGGGTGGTTGGCAAGATCGACCTGGAGACGGTGAAGCAGAAAGCGCAACCCGGTCAGAAGGAAAAAGCCGAAAGTCAAAAGCCGGAGGCGGAAGTTGAACCGGCTGAGAGCAAGGCCGGGGGGGCTGACACGGTTGAGGATGCCGGCAAGGAGGCCCCTGGAGAGGTGGCTGATGAATCAGCTCAGGATGCAGCTGCGGAAGCAGGGACAGAGGTTGAACCGGTTAAAGAGAAGAAGGAAGAACAGAACCTGATCCCCACCCGGGTAGAGAAGCTGAGTGGTCCCACCGTGGTGGGGAAGATCGACCTTCCGGAGAAGAGAGAGCAAAAGAAGAAGCCTGTGGCTTCCAGCAAGGACAGTGACCTGCACCTGGAGAAGAAGAAAAGAAAGCGGATCAGGAAGGAGGCAGGGATGGTTGACCTGACCGACCGGGAGAAAGCAGGGGCACGAAAGGAAAAAATGGGGAAGAGGAGAAAGCGTTTGGCCCGCCCCGAAGTGAACGAGGAAGATGTTCAAAGGCAGATCAAGGATACACTTGCCAAGCTGACCAGCAAGGGAACCAAATCAAAGACCTCCAAATACAGGCGTGAGAAACGCGATGCGGTCCACCAGCGTTTGCTGGAGCAGAGTGAGCAGCGTGAACAGCAGAGGAATGTGTTGAAGGTCACCGAATTTGTATCGGTCAACGAACTGGCAAACATGATGAATGTTCCGGCCAACGAGGTGATCCAGACCTGTATGAACCTCGGACTGTTCGTCTCCATCAACCAGCGTCTCGATGCTGAGACCATGGCGCTGGTGGCCGATGAATTTGACTTCCGGGTGGAGTTTGTGAGCGTGGACGTGGTTGAATCGATCAGGGAGGATGATGATGATCAGGAAGACCTGTTGCCCAGGCCTCCCATCGTGACGGTGATGGGACATGTGGACCACGGCAAGACCAAGCTGCTGGATGTAATCCGCAAAGCCAACGTGGTAGCCGGAGAGGAAGGAGGGATCACCCAGCACATCGGCGCCTACGGCGTGGAGCTGGAGGGTGACCGGAGGATTACGTTCCTTGACACACCGGGCCATGAGGCATTTACCGCCATGCGGGCCAGGGGTGCACAGATCACTGATGTGGCCATCATCGTGGTGGCAGCCGATGACGGTGTAAAACCCCAGACGGTGGAAGCCATTAACCATGCAGCTGCCGCAGGTGTCCCCATCGTATTTGCGATCAACAAGATCGACCTTCCCACAGCCAATCCCGAGAAGATCAAGGAGGAACTGGCCAACATGAATTACATGGTGGAGGACTGGGGCGGTAAGTACCAGTCCCAGGAGATCTCCGCCAAGGGCAATATCAATATCGAGGAGCTGCTCGAGAAAGTTTTGCTGGAAGCAGAAATGCTGGACCTGAAGGCGAACCCCAGTAAACGTGCACGTGGAACAGTTATTGAGTCTGCGCTGGACAAGGGCCGGGGCAATATTGCTACTGTCCTGGTGGAATCGGGGACCCTTAAGATCGGTGATGTGTTGCTTGCAGGGCACCATTACGGCCATGTGAAGGCCATGTTTAACGAGCGTGGCAAGAAGATCAAGGAGGCCGGACCATCCACCCCCGCCCTGGTTCTCGGGATGAACGGTGCACCCCAGGCCGGGGAGAGCTTCCACGTCATGGATACCGATAAAGAAGCGAAGGAGATCGCCAACAAGCGGGAGCAGCTGCAGCGTGAGCAGGAACTGCGTACCACCAAGCACATTACACTGGATGAGATCGGCCGCAGGATCGCCATTGGCAACTTCCAGGAATTGAATGTGATCGTCAAGGGGGATGTGGACGGATCCATCGAAGCCCTGTCAGATTCCCTGATCAAGCTGAGCACGGAAGAGATCCAGGTGAATATCAAGCACAAGGCGGTGGGACAGATCTCGGAATCGGATATACTGCTTGCTGCCGCCTCAAACGCCGTTGTGATCGGGTTCCAGGTAAGGCCCTCGCTTAGTGCCAGGAAACTGGCTGAAAAAGAGCAGATCGATATCCGCCTCTACTCCATCATCTATGATGCCATTGAAGAGGTGAAATCGGCCATGGAGGGAATGCTTTCCCCCGAGATCAGGGAGGAGATCGTGGGAACACTCGAGATCCTGGAGACCTTCAGGATCAACAAGGTCGGCACCATTGCAGGATGCATGGTCCGGGAAGGAAAGATCAGGCGATCCAGCAAGGTGCGGCTGATCAGGGACGGGATCGTGATCTACAGCGGGGAGCTGGGCTCGCTGAAACGTTTCAAGGATGATGCCAGGGAGGTGGTCTCCGGCCTGGAATGCGGCCTGAACATCGAAAATTTCAATGATATCAAGGTGGGTGATATGGTAGAAGCCTACGAGGAAACCGAGATGAAGAAAACCCTCTAACCTTTCCCGATTTTACTATCTTAGCATACCAAACCCAACTGGTATGTTTGAGTTTATCGAGGGGGAATTTGTAGAGAAATCACCTGCCTACCTGATCGTCAGGGCCGATCATCTGGCCTATTATATCCACATTTCTGTCTTCACCTACAGCCAGGTGAGCCATCAGAAGAGCGGACGGCTATATCTCCACTTTGCGGTCAGGGAAGACGCACAGCTTCTTTATGGTTTCAGCAGCAGGGAGGAGCGGGAGATCTTCCGGTCCCTGATCTCAGTTTCCGGGGTGGGGGCCAATACGGCCAGGCTGATCCTCTCCTCCCTCTCCCCAGATGAGGTGACCCGGGCAATCCTTTCCGGGAATGTATCAGTACTCCAGGGAATCAAGGGGATTGGAGCCAAATCGGCCCAGCGCATCATCGTGGACCTGAAGGACAGGGTCGGGAAAGGTGCAGGAATCGATGAATTATTCATTTCACAGGACAATACCAGCCGTCAGGAAGCGTTATCTGCTTTAGTAGCGCTGGGTTTTCCAAAGAAAACCGTGGAGAAGATCCTGACCCGTATTTTATCAGAGCAGCCCGAACTTTCTGTTGAGGAGGTAGTGAAGGCTGCCTTGAAGTTTATATAGTGAGCCTTCGGTATACCCATATATTCCTGACCGCCTTAGGATTCCTGCTGGCGGTAGAATCGAACGCACAGGATACAACATTAAATTACCCCTTTACCACCAGGGGATCCTATCCCTTCTCATCCTCCTCGCTCAATTCACCCCTCTACCTGCAGAATCCTTCCAATATCAAATCCCGGGTGGTGTATGATCCCCTGACCGGGAAGTACATATTTACCGAAACCATCGGCAGCTGGAACTACCGGAATCCCACGCTGATGACCATGGAGGAGTACCAGCAGTATGAGTTCAAGCAGCAGGTGAACGATTACTGGCGCATGAAATCCAGCGGGGAGTCGGTGGAGGGCCAGCTCTCCTTTATCCCGCCCATACAGGTTGGCGGGGAGGCTTTCGACAAACTATTCGGCTCCAACACCATCAACATTGTTCCATCCGGCAGCGCTGAGCTGATCTTCGGATTCAACCTCTCGAAGCAGGACAACCCCAACATCAGTGAAAGGCTGCGAAGCGTACCATCATTCACCTTCGATGAAAAGATCATCATGAACGTGGCGGGGTCCATCGGGGATAAGTTCAATATGGACATCAGCTACAATACAGAGGCCACCTTTGATTTTGAAAACCAGACCAAGCTGGAGTATTCGGGAAAGGAGGATGAGATCATCAAGAAGATAGAGGCAGGGAATGTAAACCTGCCCCTCCCCGGATCGCTGATCAACGGGAGCATGAGCCTCTTCGGCCTGAAGACCGAACTGCAATTCGGGAAGCTTACCGTTACCAGTGTCTTCTCGCAGCAACGCGGCGAATCTTCGGTGATCGATGTTCAGGGGGGTGCACAACTCAGCCAGTACGCGGTCACCGTGGATGATTATGATGCCAACAAGCACTTCTTTCTCTCAGACTATTTCCGGGACAACTATAACCGGGCACTGGCCCGGCTGCCGGTGATCACATCCGATGTCTCCATCACCCGCATAGAGGTATGGGTGACCAACAAGACCACCAATTTCGAGCAGTCGAGGAACATCGTCGCGGTGACCGACCTGGCAGAGCCCGAACCCTATTTTGACCTTTTCAGCCGCAATCCAGGGCAAACCGGGAATCATCCGAGGAACGAGGTGAATGATGCCTACCTGGAACTGACCACCACCTATGCGGCCATCAGGGATATCAAGAATGCCACCAGTGAACTGGAGGATGCAGGACTGGTCCTGGGTGTGGATTTTGAAAAGATCGAAAATGCAAGGCTGCTTTCACCCAGGGAATATACCTACAGTGACAAGCTCGGATACATCTCGCTGAACACGGCCCTGAATACCGATGAGATCCTGGCGGTGGCTTACGAATACACCTATCGCGGCCAGACCTACAAGGTGGGTGAGCTCTCCCAGTCCAGCGGGATCAGCGCTCCCTCATCCCTGGTGCTGAAGCTGATCAAGACGACCAACTTCACCCCCAACAGCTACACCTGGGATTTGATGATGAAAAACGTCTACGCCCTGGGCGCCTACCAGGTGAGCCAGAACGATTTCACGCTTGATGTGCTTTACAGGGATGACAAAACCGGGAATGCCATCAACTATATCCCCGAAGGGAACCTGAACAAGACCATCCTGATCAGGCTGCTCAATATGGATAACATGAATTCCCAGCGGGACCCTTACCCTGACGGGATTTTCGATTTCATGAGCGGGGTCACCATCAATCCCTCGAACGGGCGGGTATTCTTCCCCCTGCTTGAACCTTTCGGCAGCGACCTGGAGGCGATCCTGCGGGACAGCATTGAGGGGGATGCAGCGGAACTGGCAGTCCAGCAATATGTATTCCAGGAGCTCTATGACTCCACCAAGACCAAGGCGCAGCAGATAGCCGAGAAGAACAAATTCCTGATAGCCGGGGAGTACTCTTCATCCAGCAGCTCGGAGATCCTTCTCAATGCCATGAATGTGCCCCAGGGTTCAGTGAAGGTGACGGCCGGGGGAAGGGAACTGGTGGAGGGACAGGATTACATGGTGGACTATATGCTGGGAAGGGTGACCATCATCAACCAGGGGATCCTGGAATCGGGGACACCCATCCGGATCTCCCTGGAGAACCAGTCGCTCTTCAATTTCCAGACCAAGACCCTTGTGGGGACCCACCTGGATTACCGCATATCGGATAAATTCAATCTGGGGGCAACGGCCATGCACCTGACCGAACGCCCCCTTACCCAGAAGGTGAATATCGGGGATGAGCCCATCTCCAATACCATCTGGGGCCTGAACGGCAACTACAGCACCGAATCACAGCTGATCACCACCCTGGTGGACAAGCTCCCTTTCCTGGAGACCAAGGCGCCATCATCCCTGACGGTGGTCGGAGAGTTTGCCCAGCTGGTGCCGGGCCATTCCCGTGCCATTCAAAAGGAGGGCAATGCCTACATCGATGATTTTGAGGGAAGCGAAACATCGATAGACCTTAAACAGTTCTCATCCTGGAAGCTGGCAAGTACCCCGCGGGGATTTTTTCCTGAGGCGGAACTTAACAACAACCTGGCTTATGGCTACGGGAGGGCCAAACTTGCCTGGTACCACATCGATCCCCTGTTCGTCAACAACGAATCACGTACCCCCGACTACATCAAGGCCAATCCCGATCTTCAGTCCAGCGCCTACGTGTATGAAGTGTATGAACAGGACATCTTCCCGAACAAGGAGAACCCGAATGGTGTGCCTACCCGGATCTCTGTCCTGAACATGGCCTATTATCCCGATGAGAGGGGGCCTTATAACTATGATTATCAGCGCATTGATCGAGACGGGAAACTGCTCGACCCCGGCCAGCGGTGGGGGGGGATCATGAGGGAGATCTATTCCAGCGATTTTGAGCAGGCCAATGTGGAGTTCATCGAGTTCTGGCTCATGGATCCCTTCGCAGAGATGCCGGATCACAAAGGGGGGCAGCTCTATTTTAACCTCGGGAATATCTCGGAGGATGTGCTGAAGGACTCCCGGAAGACCTTTGAGAACGGGCTGCCGACCTCTGAAAAGGTGGAGAAGGTGGACACCACCGTTTGGGGACGTGTTCCCCTTACTCAGTCGCTGGTACAGGGGTTCAGTGCCGGTGATGAAACCAGGAAATACCAGGACGTCGGACTGGACGGGCTCTCCTCAGGGGATGAGGTGAAATTCTTTTCGGAGCAGCCCGATGATTTTTTGAACCGGATCGAGGACCTATACACATCCGGGTCCCTTTCCGCGGAAGCACATGACGCCGTTTTTGAAGATCCGTCGTCGGACAACTACATGTACTACCGCAGTACGCAGTATGACGCACGGCAGCTGGATATCCTCAGCCGTTACAAAAACTATAACAACCACGAAGGCAACTCCCCCAGCGACCTTGACAACCCCGAATCCTATCCCACCTCGGGAACCTCCCTTCCGGATATTGAGGATATCAACCGCGACAATACCCTCAGTGAAGGAGAGAGTTATTTCGTTTACCGGGTGGACCTCGACAAGAACGCTCTGCAGGTGGGACGCAACCATATCGTGGATAAGGTGGTGGACCGGGTGGTGTATGAGAATGAAAAAACGGCGGATGTGACCTGGTACCAGTTCAGGATCCCCATTTACAGTTTTGAAGGTACGGTGGGAGATATCTCCGATTTCAAGACCATCCGTTTCATGAGGATGTTCCTGACGGGTTTCGAGGATACCACCTACCTCCGGTTTGCAAAACTGGACCTGGTGCGGGGTGAGTGGCGAAGGTATGCACTGCCGTTCACCCAGGGAGGGGAGGACTGGACCGGGGTGGAGCCCCGGGAGGGCGAACTGGCCATTTCGGCCGTCAACATTGAAGAGAATGCAGGGAAAACCCCGGTGAACTATGTGCTGCCGCCGGGCTTCAACCGTCAGATCGATCCGACCCAGCCCCAGCTGAGGCAACTGAACGAGCAGTCGATCGTTCTCAAAGTCTACGACCTGGCGGATGGAGATGCCCGGGCAGCTTACAAGAATACGGAACTGGATATCCGGCAGTACAGGAAAATTAAGATGGAAGCCCATGCCGAAGCCATCCCCGGCGTACCTCTTCAGGAAAATGAACTGGTGGCTTTTATCCGGCTGGGGTCAGATTACCAGGGCAACTATTATGAATACGAGGTGCCCATGAAGCTCACACCCCCGGGGCGTTACAACAATGACAGTGAAAGTGACCGGCTGATCGTCTGGCCGCGGGCCAACAGGTTCGAGATCGATCTGGACCAGTTCAAGGAGGTCAAACAGGCCAGGAACAGGGCCATGAGCGATCCGGACAGCGAGGTGAGTATCACTTCTGTCTTTTCGGTGATCGATGAAAGCGGCAACCGGGTATCTGTTTCAGGAAATCCGAACATGAGCAGCATCCGCACCATCATGATCGGGGTGAGGAACCCTAAATCGGGGAACAACCCGTTTGGCAACGACGACGGACTGCCCAAATCCGGGGAGATATGGCTCAATGAGCTGCGCCTGACCGACTTCAATGAAAAGGGAGGCTGGGCCGCCACCGGGAGGGCCACCCTCAAGCTCGCTGATTTCGGAAATGTTACACTGGCCGGGAACACCAGCCAGCCGGGATTCGGAAGCATTGAGCAGAAGGTGAATGAGCGCCAGAGGGAGCAGGTGATCCAGTATGACCTCTCCACCAACCTGCAGATGGGCAAGTTCTTCAAGCAGGAGAGCGGGGTGAACATCCCCGTGTTTGCCAGTTATTCAAAAGCCATTGTGAATCCCGAATACAATCCGCTGGATCCGGACATCCCCCTGAGGGAGGCCATCGATGAGGCAGAGACGGAGGCTGAACGCGATTCGATCATCCGCAATGCAAGGGATATGGTGGAACGCAAAGCCTTCGCGGTGACCAATGTGAGGATGAACAAAGCGGGCACCAAAAAACGGATCTACAGCCTGGCCAATTGGTCGGCCAGTTTCTCGCTCAATGAGATGGTCAGCAGGAATCCCAACCTGGAGTTCTATAACACCAGGAAGGTACGGGGGAACATCAGCTATAATTTCAACACGCGGCCCAGGAATTTCGAGCCCTTCAAATCAGCCGGCTGGCTGGGATCAGACTGGCTGAGGCTGGTCAAGGACTTCAATTTCAATTACACCCCGTCAAGGATCTCATTCCGGACCGATATGGACCGTTATTACCTGGAAAAGCAGGTAAGGAACATCAACAATCCGGATTTCATCGTGTCCCCCACCTTCAAGAAGGACTTCATGTGGAACCGCTATTTTGACCTGAAATTTGACCTGACGAAAAACCTGAGGTTCGATTTCTCCTCCACCAACCGGGCAAGGATCGATGAGCCTGACGGACGGTGGAACAGGGACCTGGACACCTACGAGGTTTACCGGGATTCCCTGTGGAGAAGCATCCTTGCAGGGGGACGCACCACCAGTTATTTTCACCAGCTGGATCTCTCCTACAACATTCCCATCAATAAGATCCCGCTGCTGGACTGGACCAGTGCCAATGCCCGTTACGGGGGGACCTACGGCTGGGATGTGGGCCCGATCATCCCTGACGATCCTGAATACGGGCCCATCAACCTGGGGAATACCATCAAGAACTCCAATACGGTCCAGCTCACAGGACAGCTGAACATGGTGAACCTCTACAACAAGATAAATTACCTGAAGGAGATCAACGACAAGTACCGGAATGAACGCACCAGGGCCAGGGCGGCTGAGACCCGGACAAAGGAACGGGTCTTCAGCAGGGACAACCTTTACCTGAGGGAGGGGAAGGGCCGTTATGTGATCCATAACCTCAGAACGGAGAACATTGCCGTGGAGGTCCTTGATGAGAACAACCAGCCCGTGGAGGTGACCACCGAGATCCTCAGCGATACACGCATCAGGATCACATCCGATAAGGCGGTGAGAAGCGCCACTGTCACTGTAACCGGGACGATCGAAAAGGGTGAGAATCCACTGATCTTCCTGACCGAATCCACCCTCAGGGTCCTGATGGGACTGAGAACCGTCAATGTGACCTACTCAAAAAGCGGCGGGACCCTCCTCCCGGGCTACCTTCCGGGTACCGATTATTTCGGAATGCAGAACTATAACGGCCAGCTTGCACCCGGATGGGGATTTATTGCCGGGTGGCAGGATGAACGCTATGCCGAACAGGCCTTCCGGAGGGATATGCTGTCCAGGGACCAGCACCTGAACGATCCCTATAATATGAACCAGACCGACAGGTTAACGATCCGTGCAAGCATCGAGCCCTTCAACGGGCTGAAGATAGATTTGACCGGAAACCGGATGTATACTGCCAATCTTTCGGAATATTACACCGCCGACCCGTTCGGGAACCTGCCGGCAGATACAGCCAGGGGAAGGGTATACAGTGGCAATTTCAGCATGTCCTATATCTCCCTGGGGACCTCGTTTGAAAAGATCGATGACAAGGTTGAATCGTCGAAAGCATTTTTAAAACTGAAAGAAGAGTACCGGAAGAGCATCTCCGAAAGGCTTGCCCTGGATTACATGGCCAGGACGGGGACCGTGCTGCAGGATTCGGCAGGGTACTACCAGGGTTTCGGACCCACTTCCCAGGAGGTGCTTATCCCTGCCTTCCTGGCGGCTTACGGGAACAAGGATCCCAACCGGATCTCGCTGAATGCAGTGAAATCCATCCTCGAGATCCTTCCCAACTGGCAGGTCAGGTTCGATGGGCTGGGCAAGATCGCGGTGATCCGGGAATATATGAATTCCGTTGTCATGAACCATACCTACCGCTCCACATACAGTGTCGGTTCATTCATCAATAATCCTTTCTTTGTCTACGATACCATCAACGGGGTGCCGGTTGCCAAAGACCTTCAGGGGAACTTCATGGTGGAGCAGAACATCAATACGGTCAGCATCAATGAGAGTTTCAGCCCCCTGATCGACCTGAATATGGACTGGAAGAACAGCCTGACCACCCGCATTGAATACAGGCGCAGCCGGACCGTCGCCATGAACATGGCCAACACCCAGGTGAACGAGGTGAACAGCGGGGAGTTCATTGTGGGGGCCGGTTACCGTTTTAACGAGGTAGCACTGGTCCTCAACAAGAGGGAGTTCAGCAGCGACCTGAATGTAAGGGTCGATTTCTCCATGCGGAACAATCGCACGGTGATCCGGAAACTTGAGGATCTTTCCGGCAGCGAGATAACGGCCGGACAACGGATCTTCAGCGTGAAAGCTTCCATCGACTACATGCTGGGGGATAAGTTCACCATCCGGGCTTTCTATGACCAGAGAATAACAACACCATATATATCAAATAGTTACCCCAATGCCAATTACAATGTTGGATTCAGCCTGACCTTTACCCTGTAGGGAGAATTATGATCAAAAGCAGGCTGGATTAATAACGGGAATGATTACATTTGAAAGAACGGTTAATAGTAACCGATAAACAATACCCATTTACTATGAAAGTACCAGATGATCTGAAGTACACCAGCGAGCATGAATGGATTCGTGTTGAGGGAGATGAAGCCGTGGTCGGTGTGACCGATTTTGCCCAGGAGGAACTGGGGGATGTGGTGTTCCTGGAGATCGAGACCGGGGGAGAAACCCTCTCCAGGGGGGATACTTTCGGCACCATTGAAGCTGTAAAGACCGTTTCGGACCTCTATATGCCGCTGGATGGTGAGGTTGTTGAAGTAAACGTTGCCCTGGAAGATGCTCCCGAGCTGGTGAATTCCAGACCTTACAGTGAAGGCTGGATGATCAGGATCAGGATTTCAGATCCCGCCCAGATCGATGAGCTGCTTTCGGCCGACGATTACCGTGCCCTGATTGGCTGACGGGTTTTTTCGGCAGGGTTTTTGCGCCAGGTTGGTTAAAAAAACCCTGCACCATGAAAAAACAGATCTCCGTGATCATCCTTGGCATGGGATTGATCTGCAATGCCGAGCCGCAGGCGGTAGCAACACTGTTTCCTGAGGCACCCGAAGGGCACTTCGAGATGGGGCGCGAGTACATCACCCTGAGCAACGGGAATATCGAGACAGAGCTTGGATTTGACGGTATTTTCCAGGAGAACCTCGTGTTCGACCTGGTGATATTTAACAATACCAGTCACTCCCTTGCCTTCGATCCTGCGGACTTCTATTATGAATTGCTGGAGAGCGCCGATGCAGATTCATCCCTGCTGCCGCCAAGAATGGCCAGAGATCCGGAAGAGATCCTGGAAGGGTACGAAGAGGACCTGGAAGTGGTTGAGATCGAAAAAGGATTCAACTCCTTCCTGGGTTTTGTTGAAACCGGGATCGGGATCATCACCCATGCCTCTGCATTCGTGGCAGCAGAAAATCCCGGCTGTATCATGGATGCCCTGTTCCATACGGTCGGGACAGCCCATTACTATGTGGTACGGGACAGGAGGATCACCGCTGAAATGGAACAGATGACCCTTGAGAGGGAGGTCGTTGAAGAGGAGATCCTCAGAGCGGGCCAGGTACCCCCAGGCAAGGTGGTCAGCGGTTTTGTATTCTTTCCCCGGCACAGCCACCCGGACTATCTGATGTTCTGTTTCCCGCTGGAGGACAACCTGTTCCAGTTTGTTTACCATCAGCGCATGCAGTAGTCACATCAGGAATGCAAAGAGGCAGCATTCCTGCAGCCTCTCAGAGGCTGACGGCGCGCTATTCAGCCGGGGATTCCAGGTCTTCCGGTGATTCATCCCTGTCATCTGATAGTGCTTTGCCTGCAGGAAGCGGATCCCTGGTGATCTCTTGATAGGTTTTCCTGTTCCTGACCACATCGATGGCCGTATATATGGCGTTTCTGAAGGAGGCAGCCGATGCCTCGTTCTTGCCTGCGAGTTCAAAAGCGGTTCCATGGGCCGGACTGGTCCTTACCACAGGAAGGCCTGCCGTATAATTCACCCCGCTTTCCATATTCAGTGCTTTGAAAGGCGTCAAACCCTGGTCATGATACATGGCAAGGACGGCATCAAACTGGTTGTAGCGTTCTGCACCGAAGAATCCGTCAGCCGGGAAAGGCCCGAAGGCCGAAATTTTCATCTTTTTGGCCTGTTCAATGGCAGGGATAATCACCTCCTGTTCCTCCCTGCCAAGAAGTCCGTTCTCCCCCGCATGCGGATTGAGTCCCAGGACGGCAATGCGGGGATTCCTGATCCCGAAATCCATCAACAATGATTGTGAGAGGATCTTCAGCTTCGCAGTGACCAGGCTGGGTGTGATCAATGAGCTCAATTGCGCGAGAGGCACATGACCGGCCACAAGCCCAACCTTCATCAGGTCACTCACCATCAGCATCATCACCTCCTCCGCCTTGAAACGGGCCTGCAGGTATTCGGTATGGCCGCTGTAGTTAAAATCGGCCTGTTGTATATTCTGCTTGCTCACCGGGGCTGTGACCAGTGCATCGATAGTGCCTGCCTCAAGGGCATCGGTGGCGGCCTTGAGCGCCATGTATGAAGCGATGCCGGCGCTTTCGGTGGTTTTGCCAAGCTCAACCCGGATATTGTCATCCACGCAGTTAATCACGTAGACCTTGTTTCCCTTTGCTTCTGCCGGGGTGAGGATATTAACGGGTGAAAAGTTCTCTATTTCCAGGGCTTTCCTGTGGTAGGCCACCACTTTCGGAGATCCGAAAATAACCGGAATGCAGATCTCACTCATCCTGGCGTCTATCAGGGTTTTGATGATCACCTCATAGCTGATTCCGTTCACATCCCCATGGGAGATCCCTATTCTGATTTTTCCATGCATCGGCTGGCTGCTCACAATGACCGGTTCAAAAGATAGTGATAAAGGATCCTGACACCCACTCCGCTTCCTCCTTTCCCCCTGTAGTTGAAGGGGATCTTGTTAAAGGACGGCCCGGCAATATCCAGGTGAATGAAAGGATAACCAGTAAAATGTTCCAGGAACTTGCCGGCAGTGATGGCACCGGCATAGCGCCCGCCGATATTCTTCAGGTCGGCAATCTCAGATTTGAGCTGCTCGGTGTATTCTTCCCAGAAGGGGAATTCCACAACTCTTTCTGAGGTATAATCACCGCTCTCCTTCAGCTGGTCCATCATCTCTTTGCCGGCATTGCCCATCCCGACAATCCCGTATTTGTCAATGGCCATATGAGCTGCCCCGGTGAGTGTGGAAAGCTCGATAACCACTTCCGGATCATACTGTTTGGCATAACTGAGCGCATCGGCCAGGATCATCCGTCCTTCCGCATCCGTGTTAAGAACCTCCACGGTGGTCCCGTCATACATGGTCACCACATCCCCGGGAACATATGCATTCCCGTCCGGCCTGTTGTCCGTAGCCGGAATAAGGCCTATGATCCAGAGAGGGAGTCCGTTCTTTGCGACCGCATAAAGGGTACCGGCCACCGCAGCGGCTCCGCTCATATCGCATTTCATATAATCCATCGAGTCATGGGTGGGTTTCAGGCTGAGCCCTCCGGTATCATATACCACGCCCTTTCCTACAAGGACAATGGGATGATTGTTTGCTGCACCTTCCGGTTTCCATGTAAGAATGGAGAAAGTCGGGGGATCCGGGCTTCCCCTGTTTACCGCAAGGAGCCCTCCCATTTTCAGGGACTCGATCTTCTTCTTATTGAACACCTCCACTTCAAATCCTGCCTCTTCACCCATTTTTTCCATCTCTTTCGAAAGCTGCCGGGCCGTCAGGTAGGAAAGAGGTTCATTGATCAGGTCCCGGGCAAGGTAAACGGCGCGTACCAGGTTTCCCAGCTTCAGTAGGTGATCATCGGTAAGGCCCTGGTCCAGCAGCCGGATCTCTTCCAGGCTGAATTTCCTGTCATCTCTTTCTCCTTCCGGCTCATTGCCGATGGCTGACCCGGTTTTGTATTTCAGGAACTGGTAGCTTGTAAGCGCCAGGCCTTCTGCAAAAGCGATGGTTTCCTCGGGGGATACCCCGCAATTGACGATCACAATCTGCTGCACCCCCGCATCGTTGATCGCAGCATGGAGGGTATGCGCCGCTTTTCTCGCATCTTCCAGGCGCAGGTCCAACGTCCTCTTTTCCTCTTCCAGGCGCCTGACAAAGAGATGGTGATCAAGCAGGTTCAGATATGCTGATTCCTTGTCCTGACCAAATCTTTTTTCCACATAGGCGCGCTGCTTCACCTCCTTCATGAAGGGAACCAGATCCCGGCCCTTTCTGACCAGGAGAACCCGGCTCTGCTTTTCCTCAACCAGCGAAGTTTTTACTATTTTCATGTCGAATCCTTTGTTTTTCCACCGGGAAGGATAAATGTAAATGTTGATCCTTTCCTGGGCGTACTGTCGATCTTCAGCGTCCCTCCATTCCTGGAGACCAGGTCTCTGACCAGCTGGAGTCCCAGACCGGTTCCGGTTTCATTTTCTATTCCAATGCTGGTTATGAGTTTCCCGCTTTTCCGGAACTGTTTCAGTAACTCCGGTTTAATTCCTATCCCTGTGTCGGTGACCGAAATACGCACATGGTCTGCCTCGGGCTGCGCCTGGACCGTCACCGTCCCGCCGCCGGGAGTGAACTTGATGGCGTTGGAGACCAGGTTACGGATCACAATATTGACAAGGGCCCGGTCTGCGTGAACAACAGTCCCGGGGAATACGCTTGACCGGAGTGCCACCTCTTTCTGGGTGGCCATATGCATATAGAGTGATTCCACTTCAAGGACCAGCTTGTCAATGCTGAAGTCTTCAGCAGACACCACCAGTTCGTCGGCCTGACTCCTGCCCCAGTAAAGCAGGTTATCAAGGAGCGTGACCGCAGCGCGGGAGGATTCCTGCAGGGAGGTGATGATATGCCGTTTGTCTGAAAGCCCGGGTTTGGTGACCAGCAGGTTGGAGAACTGCGCAATACTGGCCACCGGGTTCTTCAGGTCATGGGCGATGACCGACAGGACCTTGTTCTTGAACCTCAGGGATGACTCCAGCTGGAGCCTGGTGTTGTAGTTGCTGACCCATTGCATGATGATCAGCACGGACATGGCAAGTATGAAAACCTGGAATGAGATCTGCGACACGTAATTGGTGCTTACTGATCCGGCTGAGTTGGCAAGCATGATGTCATTGACCAGCGTAGCTATGAAAACGGCCAGGGATAGAAAGAAAATAGCACTCATCACTCTTCCCCTGAAAGTGTCTATGAAACTGAGCACGAGGTAATGGGTAAGGAAGAGCAGGATCAGCGGCTGGAAAATGAGCATCCCGTAGGAGAACATCCTCGGAGGCATGGTAAAGACGCTCAGGATCAACAGGGCCGTTACAACGGTATTACCGGTAATCACATGTTTCATGTACTTTTTGGGGAACATCCTGTGCAGGAAGATCATTCCTGCCATATGTGCCAGGTAGGTCCCGAAATACTCCATCCGGATCTGCCACGCCCAGGGGGCAACTATGAAGGAATTGGATGAATAGAGGCCGGTATTGAGTGACCGGATCAGGATCCCGAGGGTTGTCAATGCAAAAAGCAGCATGATGTTTTCGCGCCTGGAAAAGATCCAGAAAATGGCAAAGAAGATGGTAAAGAAGAAAAGCACCCCGTTGGTGGAATAGTAGTACATCCTCCTGCGCTCTGCACGGTCGAGGATCTTTCCGCTTCCGCCCACCAGGACCGGCTGCCAGAATCCGCCCCTTCTGTGATGGAAATTGGAAACCTGTATAAGAAGCTGAAGGGTGTCGCTGTCGGGGATATAGCAGAACCGGGAGGACTTATACCATGGCTTCTCCTCCCCACGGGTGGTCCCGACTGTACCACTGGTTCCCACCAGCCTCTTATTCAGGTAGAAATTGTAAGCCACGTCGAACACCGGGATATCAACACAGAGGGCGGATCCGTTCCCGGGAGGGAGAATGATGGTCAGGGCATAGGTGCCGTAACCGTACCCGGTGAGATGCTCCCCGTTGATCAAATAGCTATGCCAGTAGGAGGGCACCCTTACCAGTATACCGGATCCACGATTCTTCTCCTGCTGGTAACTCCCTGGCGCAAGGAGCTTTTCCCAGTAGAATTCCCACTCACCGTTCAGGTTATAGAGGCTGTTCCGGTCCAGCCCGGAAACACTCAGGTCAAGTATTCCTTTTTCAGGTACAGGATGATCGGATGGCGAAGCAACTCCTTTCCCGGCCAGGAAAAGCAGAAAAAACGCTATGAAAAGGTGTGATTTCAACAGAGCAAATGTAATAATAAATTGACTTTAACAGGGCATTGTTGTATTTTGCAGTTACCCTTTCGTTCACTTAAACCAGTTACAAAATGAGATATTCCATACTAATCTTTTCAGCTTTTCCGGCCCTGTTGTTATCCGGCTGCAAGCCGGCCTTTGATATGGAAAAGGAGAGAGCCGCCATTATTGATGTGATCAACAGGGAGACAGATGCCTATCTTGCCCGGGATTTTGAAGCGATGTATGCCACCCATGTGCACGATTCTCTCAATATGAGATTGACAGCCGGCGCTGACAGCTATGTCTTCCTCGAGGGATGGGATGCGGTATCCAGGTATATGAGCGGAGATGAGACCGAGGATGACCTCGGCCCGGATCTGCATATCAGCGTGGAAAAATCGAACTACCGCATGAAAATATACCCGAGCTCTGCTTTCGTGGTATGCGATCAGAAATGGACCTCCACTTACGGTGACGATGTGACCGAGATCAACAGCATCCAGGTCCGCTTTCTGGAAAAGATCAAAGGTGAATGGAAGATCTCCTTCGTGTCATTCATCGGCACTTCAGGCTACGAGGAGCTGGAAGAGACCGAAGAGCTGGTTGATTAGGGCAGGCTATCCGACTGTCACCTCCCGGGGTTCGCTCTGCCACAGGCCGTGCCTGGTGCAAACAGCCATGGCCGAGAGGTTCATATTTACGGAACCCGGCACGATATAGAAATCCACCTCCACATGTCCGGCCCTGTTCCCCAGGGCGCCCGGGGCGAAATGGGCCTCCGCCAGGAAGGTCTCCCGGTTCCAGAGCTGCACATATTTAATATGGTGATCAGGGTCATCCGGATGGGTGTAGGCTGTTCCCAGCCTCACCTTCACCCGGAATTTCTCACCTTTCCTGGCTGAATCCTCACAAAGCACCACCGGGGTGTGCCGGTCGAAATAGTCTTTTCTGATCTCTTTCTCTTCTCCGGTGATGTCAACGGGCGTGAATATCCGGGGCATTGCTGGCTGATTGAATGAATACAGCAGCAAAGATATAAAAGTGCCGGATTTCTGATGCAGGAGCCTTACGATGCTCCATGCCTCCTTACTTTGCCAGCTTGTTATAGAGCCAGGCAAATATCCACCCGCCTATCACGCCGTAGATAAATCCCCAGAGCAGTCCCAGAAATGCACCCCACCAGACCACCTGGTAACCGGGCAGCAATTTATGCATCTTGGCAAGGGTCACCCCTTCCTGCCCGAAAATGATAAAGACGAAGGTAATCACCAGGATCGCCAGGCCCAGCACGATACCGGCTGATAATGCAAATGCTCTCTTATCGATTTTCATAATCTTGATTTAGAGATTAAAAAAAACTGAAAGAACGAAGATATTCAGAGGTTAAGGAGTAAAGGCCACCTGCAAATCTAACTCTTAATTGCACCCATGTCAATGCCCGATATGAACAACCCCTTACGGGCCGGTGAACGGGTGTTTGAAAAAATGAGAGAATTTCGGAACTTGGCAGTATCATGACATCCTCCCCGGACCACCCTCAGGTTGCGCTTGCCGTCAGGGAGCTGGTAAAGGATTACGGCGGTCTCCGTGCGGTAGACCACCTCTCCCTGGAGGTCAGGCATGGAGAGATCTTTGGTTTTCTCGGGCCCAATGGTGCTGGAAAAACCACCTCCATCAGGATGATGTGCGGCCTGCTCAGGCCCTCTTCGGGAGAGGTGCTGATAGGGGGCAGGAGCCTGGGGGCTGGCGATGGTTCCGGGGTGCGTTCCAAAGTCGGCATCTGTCCGCAGGAAAATATCCTCTGGAGCAAGCTGACCTGTTATGAACAGCTGGTTTTCAGCGCCAGGATGTACAATGTCCCCGGCAGGGTCGCTAAGGAAAGGGCAGCCTCGCTGCTGGCCATGATGGGCCTGGAAGAGAAAAGAAATAAGCTGGCTTCCACGCTTTCGGGAGGAATGAAACGACGGATGAACGTGATCATGGCTTTGATGCACGATCCCGGGATCCTGGTTTTCGACGAACCGGAAGCGGGACTGGATCCGCAGAGCAGGGTGATGGTCAGGGAGTTCATCAGGGAGACCGCCAGGGAGAAGACAGTGATCATGACCACCCACAATATGGACGAAGCTGAACGGCTGGCAGACCGTGTGGCCATCATCGATTCGGGCAGGCTGCTCCAGCTGGATACCCCGTACAACCTGAAACGGTCCATCGGAAAGGGAGATATCCTGGAGCTGAAACTCTCCGGCATGGAGGCCGGCAGCCTGTCCGCCGCAGAAAAGGAGTTGTCGGCCAGGGATTTTACTGTGACCATGGATGCTGAGACCTGCATCATTCGATCCATGGACCTGGTGCCCAGGATTCACGAGATCTACAAGGTCCTGGAAAAAGAGAAGGTCTCCGTGGGAGAGATGAAGATGCGGGAGAACACCCTGGAGGATGTTTTCATTCACCTGACCGGGAAACGCCTGAGACCATGAGATGGTACTATGTCTTTGTCAAGGGTATCAGGGAACAGCTGCGGGACAGCTGGATCCTGATCCTGACCGTGGTGATGGCCCCGCTGTTCATCGCCCTCTATTTCCTGATGGTGGACCCGGAAGATGTCAGCTATGATGTTGTCCTTGTGAACAGGGACCTGGGATCCGCCGCCGGTGGTCTGAAGGTGAACCTTGGTGATACACTGCTCCTTGCCCTCCGGGAGCTGGCCGCTGAAGGGGAGATGCCCGTTCTGACCTGCACCACCGGTGAGAGCAGGGAAATCTCCATCGAGTTGCTGAAGAGCAAAAAGGCAGATGTCGTGGTGGTGATCCCGGAGAACCTCTCCCGGTCCCTGCTCGAACCTTCCGGCACGGCTGAACTTCCGGCACAGCTGGAGCTGCTGGGGGATGTAACCCGGGTGGAATATATTGTCGGGGCCATCTGGACCGAGGAGCTGATCAACTCTTTCGTCATTGAAATGACCGGGATCCGGCTGCCGGTGAGCTGGAAGGAGACCACGCTGGGGCACTCCGGGGACCGCTCTGAATTTGAACTCTACGTGCCGGGATTGCTGATCCTTTCCATCATTATGATCATATTCTCAGCTTCGGCTGCGATCGTCAGGGAGCCTGAGACCCGGACCCTGGAGAGGCTTAAGATCTCGCGGCTCAGTGCAGTGGAATTCCTGGGAGGGATCTCCCTGGTGCAGATCATCATTGCCCTGCTCTCCCTGGTGCTGGCCCTGCTGACAGCAGTGGCCCTGGGCTATTCGCTGATCCCCGGTACACTGGGATTCCTCCTGCTCATTGCATTTTTGACCTCACTCTCGATGATCAGTTTCAGCCTGATCGTAGCGGCCATGTGCAGGTCCATCAAGGAGGTGGCCATCATCGGCACTTTCCCCCTGTTCCTGCTGATGTTCTTCACCGGGGCCGCATTCCCCATCAGCGGAGGGAGGCTTTTCACCATCGGCGGGTACGATGTGATGCTGAATGACATCCTTTCACCCACATGGGCTGTGGAGGCGCTGAACAAGGTCCTGATCAGGGGCATGGAAATCAGGGATACTATCCCTGAAATGGTCGCCATCATCATACTTACGATCCTCTATTTTGTCCTGGGCACATGGACATTCAGAATACGGCACATGCGGGCCGGCTGACAGGCGACCATTTGCTTTAAAAGATTGAGGTTCGTAACTTATCCGCATCATTGCAGGAAAAGATCTTGAAAAGGTGCGTATTCATAGGGTTGACCCTGGCCATGGCGACGGTTTCAACAGGCGGTATCCGGGCACAGGCATTCCCGCAGGATGGGCCCGGGGACCATGGCATGGTTGAGAAACGGCAGCTGTTTCAAAGAACCCCGGTCACCCTGAATGACAACCCCCTGCTGACCTGTTATGATGTGAAGTTCTACGGTCTTGATGTAGAGGTTGACAACCGCTCCGACCAGATCATGGGAAGTGCGACCATCCTGGTCCAGGTCGTGGACAACCCGCTGTCTACCCTGGTCTTCGAGCTCATCGCCAGCCTGGACGTCTACCGTGTGGAAGTGGCAGGGCAGGAAAACAGTTTCACCCACCGGGGCAATGAGATCACGATCCCGCTGGCTGCTCCCCTGGATTCGGGAAACGTGGTGATCACCCGGATCTATTACGGGGGCCAGACCGGCGTGGGAATGATAAACGCGGTGGATGAAAACTGGGGTGTTCCGGTCACATTTACCCTCTCGGAACCTTTTTATGCAAAAGACTGGTTCCCCTGCAAGGAGAACCTGGGGGACAAGGCAGATTCGGTGCATCTGCTCATTACCACCGATTACGGCCTGACCGCCGTATCCCAGGGGAGGCATACCGGCACCACCTATTTTCCCAACGGGAAGGTGAGGTTTGAGTGGAAGTCCTATTATCCCATCGCATTTTACCTGATCTCGCTGGCGGTTTCTGACTATGTCGAATACTCCCTGGAGTCACAGCCCCAGGGGTTTGCCGCGCCTTTCCCCGTTCAGAATTTTGTGTACGATGTACCGGGGTGCCTCGACACTTACCGGGACCAGATCGATGTGACGCTGGAGATCATGGATGTCTACTGTTCACTTTTTGGCCCCTATCCTTTCCGTGAGGAGAAATATGGTCACTACCTCTGGCCGTGGGGAGGGGGGATGGAGCACCAGACTATGACAGGCGTGGGAAATTTCGAGTTCTACCTGATCGCACACGAGCTTGGTCATTCATGGTTTGGCAATCATGTGACCTGTGCCACCTGGCAGGACATCTGGATCAATGAAGGATTTGCCACC
>CAYXUD010000141.1:0-5427 GCA_964467775.1 uncultured Bacteroides sp.
GCCGTCCCAGAAACCATAGATCCGTTTTGAAAAACCCGGCCCCTCCAGGTCGATCCAGCAGGTTACATCCGTATATTGGTTTTCCACCTTACTGGTCGCTTCCAGGGTGATCTCAACCATTTCCCAGGTATGTATTCCGGCCGGGTCTGCCGGTCCGGATAATACAGCAGTCCTGCTCATTTGAAAAATGAGAACACACGGAATGATCAAGTGCCTTTTCATAATGTATCAATCGTAAATATCTCCTGACGGTCAAACCCCTTCCAGTAGTCCATGGCCAGGTCTTCAATGTAAAGCCAGTATTTATTGGAAAGCAGCCCGTATTTTGCCACGCCCGCTGATATCTCCTCCTGCATTTGCATGGCGATCTCCGGTCTCAGGGATATGTTCACCTTCTGATGGTTAAACTCAAATATCGCCGACGGGACAGCCGAGACACTATCGGAAACAGTAATCAAACCCTGCCCGATGGTAGCACCTGTGCTGATCTGAACGCCATCGTTGAAGCAACTCAGCGGAGGGTCGCTTCCGGCATAGGTGATTACCTCCATATTGTTCACACCCACGTTGAAGAATTCCATGGCCCTGATGCCCATTTTTGCCCCGATGATGGAGTATATCCCTGTATGGCCATGGATCTCGTTGGTCATGCAGATGGCCTTCCACTCGATCAATCCGAATTTTTCGATGGTCTCTTTCAGCATTGCAGCAATCCCTGGCTTGTAGAGAGCGGTATCCACAGGGAACGTTGCAAATACCCTGTTGTTTGTTCCGGTTGCCGATGCAAGGAGTTTCCCGATCGTCTCATAAACAAAGCCCGGGGGTATATCCCGGGAAAGTGAGACAAGCTTGACACCCGGCTTTGTTTCAATGTTAAACATGACAGGGACAGTAAGATAGAGAGGCACCATATCGTCCCGTAAATGCAAATGCCTCTGGCTGGTCTTTTCAGCCACGGGTGGCTGTGTATGCACGTTATAGATCTGACCTGCATATACGGAACCGGCAGCCTGCAGCCGGTACAGATAATCCTGACCGACCATTAGATCATCGCGGTTGCTGGTTACCACCTCGAAAGGGATGCCGCTTTTACTGATGAATTCAAAACTTCCGGGGGAGATTTGATAGTTAAATCCCTCCCGGATGTTATGGCTGTTGTACCAGATGATCCGTTCAATGGAGGCTGCTGCATTTTCTCTGGTCTTGATCCAGTCGGAAAAGGTCTTTAACGACCCCAGTGCAACGAGTGTGACTTTTTGGGGATAGGTTTCCGTTGTCCTGTCCATGATCTCAATAGATCCATGACCTGCGTGTATATCCCGGGCAAATCCCTCATCGCCCCACCGGATATCCCGGGCAAATTGTTCCCATTCAGGATTTTTAAAGCCCGTGTCTTCACTAATTCCCACGGGGATACCTTCATGATGGAATGCTGAAAGCAATGAACTCACTTTCATAAAAACGGAGTCGGGCGGCAGGGTTCCCCCGGAGCAGGTAATGGCCAGTACCCTTATATCGTTGCCTGACAAAAGCATGGAGATGGCCCGCATATCATCGATCGCACCATCTGTGTCGATGATGACATGGTATTTCGGTTTTCCGGAATGGGCCAGTGCATGTCCGCAGATAAGTGCGGAAAGCAGCAGCGTATTGATGATCCTGTTTGTCATCTTACTGAATGATCAGTGACTGGATCGCATGGGGCGGGATCGTTACCTCCACAGCCTCTGATCCGATATACAGCTTATAGGTGATCTCCTGGCCGCCCTGGTTCATGACCACCGTTGCCAGTGAACCGTCTTCGTTGATGAAAGAGGTACTCAACAGGTGGCTCCTGCTGCTAGCCGTACTGACCCTTTTCGCACCGGGCCGGATGAACTTTGAGAAATGGCCGATATAATAGTAGGAAGGTGTATAAATCAACTCGCCTGTATGTGTATCCCCATGGATGGGAGCAAAGCAAAAATTGCCCACATGGTTTGGCCCCCCTTGCTGATCCAGTAAGATATTCCAGTCAGTCCAGCCGACCGTTCCTTCATTGAAATCATGAATGATGGAGCGTCCATAGCTCTCGGCATTTGGCCAGAACTGATATTTTTCAGGATCAAATGACTCGATACAACCTTCGGTGAAAAGAATATGTTTGGCCGGATACGATTCCCTGACATTCCCGATGTTGCTGTACATGGCTTCGCCCCCGCTCCATGTTTCGTACCAGTGAAAGCCAATCCCCCACGCATATGCAGCGGCATCAGGGTCTTCGAAAATCGTATTGGCCCTGTGGTTGATCAGGTCCCGGTTATGGTCCCATACCACGATCTTCTTGTCACCCAGGCCCTCCTTTTCCATGGTGGGCCCGAGGTGGTACTTGAGGAAATCCCTCTCCTCTTCCGCGGTAAAGATACAGGATTCCCACAGCTGGACCGCCATGGGTTCGTTCTGAACGGTCACTCCCCAGATAGGTATACCCTCACTTTCATAGGCTTTGATAAACCTGGTGAAATAGAGTGCCCATGGCTGGTAATACTCTTCCAGCAATCTGCCCCCCTGCAGCATGTTGTTGTTATCCTTCATGAATGCCGGCGGGCTCCAGGGACTTGCATAGAGCAGGAGTTCCCCTCCCGCAGCCTCGATCGCCCGCCTGATCAAGGGTATCCTGCAGATACGGTCGTGATCAATACTGAAGGTATTCAGCTCTTTGTCCCCTTCATCGATATAGGTATAGCTGCCGCTGCTGAAGTCGCAGCTATGGATGGTTGTGCGGGCCAGCGAGTATCCAATGCCTTCATCCCGGTTATAATAGGCCTTTAAAAGCTCCTGTTGCCTGTTTTCGGGCAGCCGGGCAAAGACCTCTGCAGATGCATCGGTGATGGCTCCTCCGATCCCCAGGAATCTTTGAAACGTTTTGCCGGGATTGACAAAAACTGAAACTTCCAATTCAACAGGCTGGCTGGCAGCTGAAAATTCCCGGGTGCCGGTGAGGGCCAGCCTGAGCCCGGTGTTGTCGGCCGTAGTAAATATGGATACCTGTTTGCCCGTGATGGAGAAAGCAGACGGTGTCTCCTCTGAAATTTTATCCGCCGGGGAAGGAGCTTCATCCTTTTGCCCGCACCCGAGAATCAAAAAACTGGAAACCAAAATTATATGACTTCTTTTCATGATTAGATGCATCATAGGTTCCTATTTTTAAATGAGTAATAAAGGGACCGGCGTAAATGCCGGCTCGTCTCTAAGGCTGCCCGAAAGGGCTTGATTGATTTACATTTCATTATAAAAATATACAACATTAAACAAAATTAACTTTGAACAGATAACCTACAAGGGCAGTTATTCCCATTGCAACAGTTCCCCAGAAAGTAATTCTAAGTATTGCTTTTACTATGCTTGAACCTCCTGCCATGGCAGCCAGACCGCCCAGGCCGGTTAAGAAAACCGTCGCAAATACATATTGATAAATAACCATTCCGTCAACTGGCAAAAATAACGAAACAAGTAACGGCAGCATGCCTCCGGAAACGAATGATGCTCCCGATGCCAAAGCAGCCTGCAGTGGTTTCGCCTGGGTAAATTCATTAATTCCCAATTCGTCCCTTGCATGAGTCTCTAAAGCGTTGTGTTCTGTCAGCTGGACTGCCACCTTTAAAGCTGTTTCTTTATCTAATCCCCGTTTTTCATATATCTCTGCAAGCTCGGTCAATTCTGCTTCAGGAATTTCATCAAGTTCCTCTTTTTCCCTGTCCAGATCGGCAGTTTCTATGTCAACCTGAGAACTTACAGATACATATTCACCTGCCGCCATCGAGAGGGCTCCTGCAACCAGTCCTGCCAATGATGCCAAGACAATTGGATTTCGAATGTCACTCGCAGCGGCAACTCCGATAGCAATGCTCGCTGTTGAGAGGATTCCGTCATTTGCACCCAGGACAGCCGCTCTCAACCAGCCGCTCCGGTTTATAAAATGCTTTTCAAGTGCCATAAAATCTGGTCATTGGTATAATTTATTATTGATGCCACGCGACAAGGGCCTGGATACACCTGATGTGGTGGTCACTCCTAAGCAACCTCAAACCGGGGAGGTTTCCGGGCCGGCATCCTTTTCCCGATCCACTGGTTCATCGAACACGGACAGATCCCAGGCATCTTTCCACTCCAGGATCAATTTACCATCCGCAAAACTGATGGGCAGCCAGATGTATTTTCCTTCAACGGGGTTCTCCGGATTCCATCTGTCGGCCATGAATATGAAGGCATCCTCTTTTCCCCGGACGGGAAGGATAAATGTTCCCTGTGAGTGAAAAGTAAGTGCCGAATCTGTGCCGATACAAGGGTTCCCCAGTTCGGCCCATGGGCCGAATATATGGTCCGCCACGGCGGAACGGGCAGCATTGGGTGCCCACCCGGTGCAATCGGAGCCTATGAAATAGTACCTGCCATCGGCACTCTTAAAGATAGTCGGGGCTTCCATGTACCTGTTGATGAATACACGTGCATAATGACCCGAGCATGACATATAATCATCAGTCAGCTGAGAGATATGCAACGTGCTGTTCTCTTCAGATGAGTAGAGATGGTAGGCCTTCCCGTCATCATCCACAAACAGGTTCATGTCCCTGGCCATCTGCCCCTTGTCGAAGTCCCTCCCCAGTATATTCATGCTGTCCACATGGGCAGGCAGGCATCCGTATCCCCCGCAATATCTGTCTTTCACGCTGTCGGCCACCGGCCGTTTGTGGAACTCCTGCACATTGACGGGCCAGCACCCTTTGTTCGGCCTGACGGACCTTATGAACCTGAAGGGTCCTGTGGGATTCTCCGATACCGCTATACCCGACCGGGCAGCATCATAGCCCATATTGGCAAATTCCAGGTGAAACCACATCACGAATTTGCGGGTACTTTCATTGTATATGACCTTTGGCCGTTCCAGAATACATCCCTTCGTTATCTCTGCTGTGGTATCATCTTCAATCACTTCCAGAGCGATCCCCTCATCAGTCCAGTTGTAAAGATCCCTGGAAGAGTAGACATGAACCCCCACCTGGGCCGTGTTGCCAGTACTCCCTTCGATCTTGTGTTCGCCATACCAGTAGTAGATGCCGTTATGGTACAATATTCCCCCTCCATGGGCGTTGATGTGCACCCCGTGATGATCCGGCCAGGCCTCTCCCGGATAGAAGGCGCTCCTTTCAGGATGACCGGAATGGCAGCAGGCAAGTAAAGCCAGAAGAACAGGTAACAGTGTCGCTTTCATCATACCCCGTCAGTGCTCTGCAAGAGGCAGCCGGAAGGCGGCCATCTCCCGGGCGTTCCGGACCAGTAAGAGATCACCGACCAGAACGGGATGGTTCCAGGTCTTGCCCTCGATCGCCGGGAATCTCGCAAGCTCTTTTAACCGGTCTGGGACTGCGCTGACCAGCACGAGTTCCC
>CAYXUD010000142.1:0-3028 GCA_964467775.1 uncultured Bacteroides sp.
TCTACAGGCTCCCGAGTGTTGCGACCATGATCGCTTTGATCGTGTGCAACCGGTTCTCTGCCTGGTCAAAAACAATGGAATGGCCTGATTCGAAAACCTCTTCGGTGACCTCCATGGCTTCCAGCCCGAATTTCCCGTAAATCTCCTCTCCCACCCTGGTGTCGCGGTTGTGAAACGCTGGAAGGCAGTGCAGGAACTTCACACCGGGATTGGCTGTCAGGTCAAGGATGCGCCGGTTTACCTGGTAGGGCTTCAGCAGTCTGATGCGCTCCTCCCACACCTCCCTGGGTTCACCCATGGATACCCATACGTCGGTATAGAGGAAATCGGCATCCTTCACAGCTGACTTCACATCATCGGTGATGGTGATCCCTGCCCCGGTCGCTTCAGCAATCTTCCGGCACCTCTCCACCAGCGTCCTGGCCGGCTGGACGGAACGAGGCGCCGCTGCCCTGAAATCCATCCCCATCTTGACCGCACCCACCAGCAGCGAATTGCCCACATTGTTCCTGGCATCTCCAAGGTAACAGAACTTCAGCTGATCCAGCGGCCGGTCAGCATGCTCCATCATGGTCATAAGATCGGCCAATACCTGGGTGGGATGGAACTCATCCGTGAGCCCGTTCCAGACCGGCACCCCGGAATATTTTGCCAGCTCCTCCACCACCCCCTGCCCGAATCCGCGGTATTCAATCCCGTCGTACATCCGCCCCAGTACCCTGGCGGTATCCCTCATGGACTCCTTATGCCCTATCTGTGTTCCGGACGGCCCCAGGTAGGTGACCCCTGCACCCTGGTCCATGGCAGCCACCTCAAAGGCACACCGGGTCCGGGTGGAGGTCTTTTCGAATATCAATGCGATGTTCTTGCCTTTCAGGTACTTGGATTCGGTTCCCGCTCTCTTCTCCTTCTTCAGTCTTTCGCTGAGGTCCAGGAGAAACCTGATCTCTTCGGGGGTAAAATCGAGCAGGGTCAGAAAATGCCGGTTCTGTAGTTGGATGCCCATATCCGGTTCATTGGTTCATTAAGCTGACAAAGTTAACAGAAACTATTACTTCTCATATTCCATGGTGATTTTTGTCCCGTAACGCCTGTCCTCCAGCTTAAAGGCTTCCGTGATCACGCTCTTTTGCCCACCCTGACTGATGAACTGGAGGCAGGCCCTGATCTTTGGCGCCATATCCCCCTCACCGAACATTCCCTGCTCCAGGTATTTCATGGTATCGGCATAATTGAGAAATTCCTTCACCTCCTGCTGCGGGGTATTGTAGTTGATGTAAACATAGGGAACATCCGTCAGTATATAGAACTCATCCGCACCGATCCTTGCACCCAGCAGGGCTGATGCCAGGTCTTTATCAATGACCGATTCGGATGGCCTGATCCTTCCCTGCTTATCCCTGTAAACGGGAACCCCCCCTCCTCCCGAGGCAACCACGATGGTACCCTGCCGGGCCAGGGTTTCAATCACTTTTTCATTGATAATCTCAACGGGAACCGGGGAGGGGACCACACGGCGGAATCCGCCTGCTCTTTTCTTCTCTTCCTTGAAGATCCACCCCTTTTCAGCCGAAATCCGCTCAGCCTCTTCCCTGTGGCAGATCTTGCCGACCCGTTTGGAGGGTTTGCCAAAAGCGGGATCATTCTCCCGCACCAGTGCCATGGTTACCAGGGTAACCACCTCCCGGTGAATGCCGTGCTTATGCAGTACATTCCGGAGCATCCTTTCGATCATGTACCCGATCCCCCCCTGGGAATCAGCCACACAGATATCCAGCGGCATCTGCGGGATTCCGTAAACACTTTCCCCCGCATCGTTGCGCATGAGGATGTTTCCGACCTGGGGCCCGTTGCCATGGGTGATGACCAGGTCATAACCATCCCTGATCAGAAAGACCAGGTTCTCCAGGGTGTCAGTGGTATTCTGCTCCTGTTCATCAATGGTGCCCTGCTGGTTGTCCCTGAGCAGGGCATTTCCGCCCAGGGCCACTACTGCAAGTTTGCTCATGTTCCGGTAAAAGGCTTTACCTGCAAATCTAAATAAATCCGGCTCCCCCATTTCAGGTGATAACAGATTCTAAAACATAAATATATTTTTCTATTTTTGGGTAAACTGATCCCCTTCACAGTGTTCCGGAAAAACCTTTTCACTTTCCCTTTCCTCCTGGCATTACTTGTGAATGGTTGCCGCCGCGGGACTGAAATTCCCGAGATGATAGAATCCCATTACCTCCGTTACGAGATCGAATACCTCGAAGCGAAAGCCGGGGATATCCCGACCAGGATCCTCCCTGGGACCATGGATGCTTACTATACGAAGTACTTTATACTCACAAAAATCGAAGGATTCTTCAACCAGTTCTCCCTGATCCAGATCGCCGATCTCAGGCACAGAAGGGTTACCACACTGCTCAACTTCTTCGGTAACAAGGTCTACTATACAGGCGAACCCGGGGAACTGCCCGCTGCCATCGTCGAGCCGGAACGGCTGGAACTGACATTCACAGGGGAGAATGTGATGATCGGGGAATTGAACTCGGAAAGAGTGGATGTGGATACCGGGGAGGAGCGTTTCAGCATCTACTTTACAAGGGAATTCTCAGTGCGACGGCCCAATATCAGCACGCCTTACCGCTCGGTGGATTTCCCGCTGACCGACTTCAGGATCCAGCTGAGCATGCTGAAGATGCACCTGACCTGCACGAGACTGGAATCCAGAATCGTTGAATCGGGGATCTTTGTCATACCCGGGGAATACAGGGCCGTCAACCGGGAGACCATGGAGAAGATTATTAACAGCTTGTTTACAAAAGATTAGTCATACAAATCCCGTTATTATTACCTTAGAAGGTCAGTTCTACCCTTTGGAGGATGGCTAAGAAGAAGAAAAGAGGATTTGTACAGTTCCTTACCTCACTGGTTGCTTTTTTCAGGGACGACCGCTTCAGGTATGCCCTGGGGATCGTCTTCCTTCTGGTAGCCATCTTCATGCTTCTCTCCTTTATCTCTTACCTGATAAACTGGAGGG
>CAYXUD010000143.1:0-12098 GCA_964467775.1 uncultured Bacteroides sp.
TACGGCTACCTTGTTACGACTTAGCCCCAGTCACTAGTTTTACCCTAGGCCGCTCCTTGCGGTTACGGACTTTAGGTACTCCCAGCTTCCATGGCTTGACGGGCGGTGTGTACAAGGCCCGGGAACGTATTCACCGCGCCATGGCTGATGCGCGATTACTAGCGAATCCAGCTTCATGAAGTCGAGTTGCAGACTTCAATCCGAACTGAGACCAGCTTTAGAGATTTGCATCCTGTCACCAGGTAGCTGCCCTTTGTGCTGGCCATTGTAACACGTGTGTAGCCCTGGACATAAGGGCCGTGCTGATTTGACGTCATCCCCACCTTCCTCACGGTTTACACCGGCAGTTTCGTTAGAGTCCCCGGCATTACCCGATGGCAACTAACGATGAGGGTTGCGCTCGTTATGGGACTTAACCCGACACCTCACGGCACGAGCTGACGACAGCCATGCAGCACCTTGCAAAGCGTCCGAAGAAAGATCAGTTTCCCGATCCGTCGTTTTACATTTAAGCCCAGGTAAGGTTCCTCGCGTATCATCGAATTAAACCACATGTTCCTCCGCTTGTGCGGGCCCCCGTCAATTCCTTTGAGTTTCAATCTTGCGATCGTACTCCCCAGGTGGATCACTTAATGCTTTCGCTCAGTCGCTGACGATGTATTGCCAACAACGAGTGATCATCGTTTACAGCGTGGACTACCAGGGTATCTAATCCTGTTCGCTCCCCACGCTTTCGTACCTCAGCGTCAATCGTAGCTTAGTAAGCTGCCTTCGCAATCGGTGTTCTGTGTAATATCTAAGCATTTCACCGCTACATTACACATTCCGCCTACCTCAACTACATTCAAGAAAACCAGTATCAATGACAGTTCCACAGTTGAGCTGCGGGATTTCACCACTGACTTAATTTTCCGCCTACGTACCCTTTAAACCCAATAAATCCGGATAACGCTTGCATCCTCCGTATTACCGCGGCTGCTGGCACGGAGTTAGCCGATGCTTATTCGTAAGGTACCGTCAACCTCCGACACGTCGGAGGGTTTCTTCCCTTATAAAAGAAGTTTACGACCCGTAGGGCTGTCATCCTTCACGCGGCATGGCTGGTTCAGGCTTTCGCCCATTGACCAATATTCCTCACTGCTGCCTCCCGTAGGAGTCTGGTCCGTGTCTCAGTACCAGTGTGGGGGACCATCCTCTCAGACCCCCTAGACATCGTAGTCTTGGTGAGCTCTTACCTCACCAACAAACTAATGTCACGCATGCCCATCTCTAACCGCCGGAGCTTTAACTATAAAAAGATGCCAGTTCATAGTATTATGGAGTATTAATCCGAATTTCTTCGGGCTATCCTCCAGTCAGAGGTAGGTTACAAACGCGATACTCACCCGTGCGCCGGTCGTCGCCTGGCCGAAGCCATCGTTACCCCTCGACTTGCATGTGTTAGGCCTGCCGCTAGCGTTCATCCTGAGCCAGGATCAAACTCTTCATTGTAAAAAGAATTAAATTTGCTCAAGATTCTTCACTCCTCAAATTCATTTGGAATTTCAGGTGACTTCTTTACCTAAATCTTACTTCAGTATTTTCAAAGAACTCTGTTCTGCATTTTACGGACGACAAAGTTAAGAACTTTATCGCTTCGTCCCAAAATCTTTCTGCACAAATCTCGCCTTTTATAGAACATGGCTTGTGAAAAGCGGATGCAAAGATAAGCGCTTTGTTTTTGAAACACCAAATATTTTTTCGAATTATTTTTGACAATTTTCCATCCTGTTGATTTGATGTACTTTAGATTCCTTCCTGATCTCCGCCTCGCTTAATCTGCAAAAAATGGTGTAATTTTGTGGTTTCGGCTTCTGCATGATGAGTGAACGGCTGGTCATCGTACCCACATATAATGAAATTGAGAACATCGGGAAGCTTATCGATGCGGTGATGCAACTCTCCCCGGAGACTGACATGCTGGTGGTGGACGACAGCTCCCCTGACGGGACAGGCAAAAGGGTCAGGGAGCTCCAGCCCGGATACCAGGGCAGGCTCCATCTCCTGGAGCGGTCAGGCAAACTGGGACTCGGGACCGCCTATATCCTGGGGTTCAGATGGGCCCTCGGGAAAGGATATCCCTATATCTGCGAGATGGATGCCGATTTCTCCCATGATCCCGGTGACCTGCCGAGGCTCTTTGCCGCCTGCAACCACCAGTCGGCCGATGTGGCCATCGGATCCAGGTATATTTCCGGCGTGAACGTGGTGAACTGGCCCATGAGCCGTGTGCTGATCTCCTATTTTGCCTCGGTATACGTCAGGCTGATCACACGGATGAAGGTAAGGGATGCGACCGCCGGATTTGTCTGCTATAGAAAGGAGGTACTGGAGACCATTGACCTGGGGAGGATCAAATTCAAGGGATATGCATTCCAGATAGAGATGAAGTTCAAGGCATGGAAATACGGGTATCATGTGGTGGAGCTGCCCATTATTTTTACCGACCGCAGGGAGGGGACCTCAAAGATGAGCGGTAAGATCGTGAGCGAGGCCATTTGGGGGGTGATCCGCCTGAGGGTCAACAGCTGGTTTCATAAGTACCGCCGGAATGGATCCGGAGCCCCGCAAGCCGGAGATAGAACGTGAAAAAAACATTTTATGAACAACTATCTGGTTAAGAACGCAATGATCGTTAACTCCGGGATCATTACCCGGGGTTTTGTCCTTGTCCGGGGAGGGATCATCAGGGCGGCGGGTGAGGGCGATCCGGCGGAGGTGCCCGACCACGTGGAGGTGGTCGATGCCGGAGGGAAATACCTGATCCCGGGGGTGATCGATGACCAGGTGCATTTCCGCGAGCCCGGCCTGACCCACAAGGCAGATATCGCCACAGAGTCAAAGGCCGCCGTTGCAGGCGGGATCACCTCCTATATGGAGATGCCCAATACCGTGCCCCAGACAACCACCATAGAGGAGCTGGAAAAGAAATACAGGCGTGCAGCCGAGGTCTCCATGGCCAATTACTCATTTTACCTGGGTGCCACCAACGACAATACCGGCGAGATCGTCAGGCTGGATCCTGCCAGGAACTGCGGGGTAAAGGTCTTCATGGGATCTTCCACAGGTGACATGCTGGTGGATGACCGCCGGGCCCTGGAAAGGATTTTTTCACAATCCCCCACCCTGATCGCCACCCACTGCGAGGATGAGCAGACCATTCAACAGAACACGGCGGCATTCCGGAAAAGTCACGGGGAGGATATTCCTGTCAGGTTCCACCCCGGGATCCGCAGCGAGGAGGCCTGTTACCGGTCGAGCTCACTGGCTGTTGAACTTGCCCGTAAACACGGCTCCAGGCTTCATGTGCTGCACATCTCCACGGCCCGCGAACTGGATCTTTTCGAACAGGGGACTGACTTTGATAAGAAAAGGATCACTGCCGAAGTGTGCATACACCATCTCTGGTTCCAAGAGGAGGATTATGAACGGAAAGGCACCCTGATCAAGTGGAATCCGGCCGTCAAGAAGCAGCATGACCGGGATTCGCTTCTGGCTGCCCTCCTGAACGACAAACTGGATGTGGTGGCCACCGACCATGCGCCGCATACCATTGAAGAGAAGCAAAGCAAATACTTCCTTTCACCCTCGGGCGGCCCGATGGTGCAGCATGCCCTGGTGGCCATGCTGGAGCTGGTGCACAGGAAGAAGATGACCATTGAAAAGGTGGTTGAGAAGATGTGCCATGCACCCGCCAGGCTTTTCAGGGTGAAGGAGAGGGGATTCCTCGAACCGGGGTTCAGGGCCGATATGGTCCTCGTGGATATGAACCAGGAGTGGACCGTAGCCCATAAGAACCTCTATTACAAGTGCGGGTGGTCGCCATTTGAAGGGGAGACATTCCACTCCGCCGTTACCCATACCTGGGTCAACGGGAAGCTGGTGTTCATGGAGGGGATGTTCAACGAGATGATCAGGGGCGAAAGGCTGGAGTTTGACTTACGCGAACGAAGTGAGCATATAAACACTCGCGCAGCGAGCAAATCAAAACTATAACAATGAAAAAGAAGATGGCCTTATCCAACCATTTCCTGCTTTCCGGCATTACCCTCCTTATGGCCCTGGGAATCCTGGCCGCAGGGTGTAAATCAGGCGGAAGCGGGAATACACCTGAACAGCAGAAGAATCCCAGATGCATGGTCGAGAAATCCTTTTTCGGCACCACGCCTGACGGCGATTCCGTCATGCTGTTCACCCTGAAGAATGAGCTGGATTACGTGGTGAAGATCATCAATTACGGGTGTATCATCACCGAGATCCTTACCCCGGACCGGGACGGGAAACCGGGCAACATCGTGCTGGGTTTTGATAACCTGGACCAGTACCTGGCGGGCCATCCCCATTTCGGGGCCGTCGTGGGCCGTTACGGCAACCGCATCGCGAATGCACAGTTTACCCTTGACGGTGAAACCTACCACCTGGCGGCCAACAACGGCAAAAATTCCCTGCATGGAGGGTTCATCGGTTTTGACAAGAAGGTGTGGGATGCGGAGGTGATCTCCCCTGATGAAAGGGCAGCACTGAAGCTCACCTATGTGAGCCCCGACGGGGAGGAAGGGTACCCGGGAACGCTGACCACGGTGGTCACTTACGAACTGCTGAAGGACCAGCTCTTCATTACCTACGAGGCGGAAACCGATAAAGCCACTGTTCTGAACCTGACCAACCACACCTACTTTAACCTGGCCGGGAAAGGGACCATCCTGGACCACATTCTCTATATCAATGCATCGCGCTACACGCCCGTGAACAGTGAACTGATCCCCACCGGTGAACTGGCCAACGTGGAAGGAACTCCTTTTGATTTCAGAAAACCTGCCGTGATCGGTGAAAGGTTTGAAGAGGTCGGGGGTAACCCTGTGGGTTACGATCACAATTATGTGCTGGATGGTGCTTCTGGCGACAAGGTGCTGGCAGCCAAGGTGATGGATCCTAAAAGCGGACGCTTCGTGGAGGTGGTGACCACAGAGCCGGGGATACAGTTCTATACGGGGAACTTCCTGGACGGAACGCTGGTATCGGAAGATGTAACCTTTGTGAAGAACAGCGGCATGTGCCTGGAGACCCAGCACTTCCCCGATTCACCCAACCAGCCCGGTTTCCCATCCACCGTGCTGCGCCCCGGGGAGAAATACATCTCCCAGACCATTTTCAGGTTCGGGGTGGAGGAGTAGTTGCGCTGCAAAAGGATTACTTTTTCACCAGCCTTCTGACCGCCTGCTGCTTTTCAGCAGTCATGATCTCCACAAAATAGAGACCGGGGCTCAGGTCATCCAGGGGGATGACCAGATGCGTGGACCCGCCACCTGTGAGTGTCCTGAGCGTGGCTCCGGTGGCACTGATCAGGGCAACTGACTCCACCTTCAGCCCGGTGACAATGTTCAACAGCTCACGGGCAGGAACAGGATAGAGGGACACCCCGGTACCCGCTGACCCCGATCCCACTCCCGTGGTCCCAAAGATATCGGTGAAGTTGGTGTTGTATGCAAAATCAATGATCTCATCTCCCGCGGCATCATTGATCTCAATCCTCCATGCGGGGTCTGCAGGGGGAGCATCATACATTCCGTTCCCGTTGTGGTCGACATAGAAATCAATCCGGTAACTCCTCCCCTGTTCAATCCCCGGGATAACCATGGAGAAGGCCTCCTCTACCACCCGGTTCATCCTTGCGACCTCCTGGCCATTTCCCTTGTCGGTCACTGCCAGCCAGAGGTCCTGCCCGGCATGAGGGCCCATACCTGTGAAATGAATGGTCACGGAATCCTGGACTGGCTCTTCCACGATCACCCGGCCCACCATTCCGTAAATCACATGGGGATCACACTGGTAATCGTATGTGCCGGGTATGTTGAAGGTGTGGCTGTAGGTCCATCCGGTACCCAGCTGGTTCCCGAAGGATTCAGGATTGGCGGGGAATACCGACTGGGATCCGTTCACATTGTGACTCCCCTGCGAATTGGTCCATGTCACCGTCTCCCCTGCATGGATGGTGATCTCTGAAGGGGTAAAGACATTCATGGTGACATCCACCACATGGTTTGTCTGTCCCGTTAGTGCACAGGGAAAGGCGGCCAGCAGGAAAAAGGGCCAGGCTCCCCGGATCAGGTTGAGACGGGTACCCATCATTTTTTTTAACACCGTCGATTTCATATGTTCAATACTTTTGGATCTTCAATTCTTTAAATACCCTGACTGATTAACAGATCAGGGAATGGATTGTTTGCAGCCACTGCAGGCCGGAAAGGGAAAATGGAGTTAAAAATGTGTTAATTGGAGACTTGCTTTGCCTGTCAAAAAACCTTGCGTACCATCCGGCAGATCCTTCGAACTGGTTGATGTGGGTGCCGGGGCGATCCTGAATCAGGCAAGGTTCCTAATCCAGAATCATTCAAAATAATCATGCGTGCTGGGGGAATATGAGCATCCACAAGCAATTAGGATTGCCCGATGCGCAAAAAGCACCTCCCCTGAATTCATCTTATTTTTAAAGATATTTAACATTTTCATGACTTTTCATATATTTATCCGGGAAAAGCCCCGAAGAGAGGTGGTCCGAACACCACCTCCTTCAGGAGCGTTTTTCAGACCTGAAACTAAATTGCATCTGTTCTGTATATGCATTAATTTGACAGCTATAAATTTTCGAAAATGAAGAAATCGATATGGTTTTTCACGGCCACCGCAATTGTGGCCGGAATGTTCGGGATGACAGGATGTGACAAACATCAGGAAAGGTTTGAGGATCCTCCGTGGCTCGGGGGTTCGAGCATCGAAACCCTTGAAGAGAGAGGGAACTATACCATCTTTCTGAGGCTTATGGAACGGGCCAACTACACAGATCCCATCACCAAGCAGCTGTTCACGCTTTTTGTGCCGGATGATGATGCCTTCGGGGAATATTTTCAGTCGATCGGTGTCAGTTCGGTGGATGATCTTACGCAGGATCAGGCGGTCAATCTTTTCACCCTCCATATTCTGAGGAACCCGCGGTCCAGGTACTACCTGATCTACGAATATGTCTGGAGTGAATTCCAGGGGCCCAAAGGTGAGTATGCCTCCCTTTTCCACAGGAAAGAGACCCCGGCCGAATCGATTCCCTACAAGGAGACCGTGAAGTATGCCCCGGGATTTGTCGGCAGGGAACTGACGATCTATACCAACAAAAAGAACGTCCCTCTTTTTTCAGCGGAATGGTTCGGTGATTACGGAAGCACCGACCCCGGAGGGGATTACACCTTCATGTATCCGGGAAGCACGTGGGAGCTGGGTTATCCTGATAACCTGAGAGGGCTGAACTGGCACAATGCCATGGTGATCCCCAATCCCGAACTTCCTGAGGAACTGGAGGTCCGGACCTCCAGCGGGTTTATCTATTTCCTCGACAGGGTGGTCCCGATCATGCCCAGCATCGAGGAGTATATGATCGCGCACCCCGAAAAGTACGAGGTATACTATGACCTCCTGCAGCGGTTTGCCGCCTATGGAAATTCCAGGACTGACGAAGAGAGGAACGTGGAGTACAGAAAATCCTACGATCTTATTTTCGACCTGGCGGATGAAAGGGGGCCCTCCACCAATACCGCGATTCCTGCACAGAATATGTGGACCGCCTTTTTGCCCTCCAATGATATCATGCAGGGCTACCTTGATAATACTGTCTTCAAGTATTATGAATCCATTGACAGCATTCCCAGGGTTACCCTCTTTTACATCCTGCAGACCCAGCTTTCGGGATCACTCGTGCTGAGGTCAAAAATTGCGAATGGCTACTTCAACGCATTCGGTGATCCAACGGACCTCACGGCGGATGACCTGCAAGCCGGTTACATGTGCAGTAACGGGGTTGTCTATGACATAGACAGGATACTTGAACCCAATGTTTTCAAGACTGTTCCGGGCACCCTGTTCATTGACAAGGATTATTCAACCCTGCTGTTCGTGCTGAACGCGGCCAGTATGCTTTCCACCGTTTCGAATCCTGACGCAGATGTGACTGTCTTTGCCACCACCAACGAGAAGCTGGAGGAGTACGGCGTCCGGTATGACGCCACCACTGACGTCGTCCAGTTCAGGGGTCCGGTTGACGGGAAATGGGGCCCCATGAAGGAGATTGATTTAACCATGTTCGCACAGGACCAGGTATACAAAGGCCTGCTGCCCGACATGGAAGGAGAAGCCAAATATGCGGAAATGACCTCGGGTAACTTCATCTATTATGGGAACAACCAGGCTGCCGCGGGAGAGAACATGGTCAAAGGAACCCCGGCGGTTATCCAGGATGTGGTGGTAAATGAGTACAACGGGTTACTGGTGAAAGTGGATTATCCCATCATGTCCAGGCTTGAGATGGGACAGATCCTGATCTGCAATCCGACCGAACCCGACTGCCCGCTGGCCGACCCTGAAGTCTCGGAATTCGCAGAGCTTCTGGTTGACCTGAAGCTGCTGGATGAAAGGTACAGGGACGCCCTTACCAAGGAGTTCATCCCGAGGTTGAAGTTCCTGGCCGCGGCCGATTACTGGACTGCATTTATCCCTACCAATGCAGCCATGGAGCAGGCCCGGATGGATGGTATCATACCCTGGGAATTCCCGTCCAGTACCGGTGGCAAGGATTCCCTTGAGAGTTTTGCCAAGTACCATTTTGTCGTGAATGATGTCATATTCGATGACGGGGCGGAATCCGGCATCTTCGACACCAACTTTACCTATATAGATACCCTGGAAAATGAAACTGTGAATGCTACTGTCAGGATCATCAATGCGCCCCAGGATCTGGCCGTTGAGGATATTACCGGGCAGGTGGTCCATGTCGACCACGCAGATGCCAGCATCCTCGTGAAAAAAGGCGTGATGCATAAAATCAACTCTGTGCTGAGGTATACAGAGTAAAAAAGTCTAACCCCTTCTGCTATGAAAAAAATCATACTACTTTCAGGATTGCTCTTATGCATGTTGACAGGGATGAATCATGCACAGGGACAATCAGCGATCATTAAAGGGAGGATCGTTGATTCCCTGACCCAGGAAACCCTGCCCTCGGTGAATATCGTGGAGATTGATAAGAACGGCAGGTTTATCGGTGGTACCGTCTCAGATCTGAACGGGAACTACGTCTTCAAGGTTTCCAATATCAACAATCCGGTCCAGGTCTCCTTTATCGGGTACCAGAAACAGACCGTCATGGTGGGAGACCGGACACAGATCGATTTCCAGCTTCAGCCGGAAAGCGTCGAAATGGAGGAGGTGACGATTATAGGCGAAAAAATGGGTCATGATGGCATCACCAGCGTGCGTGACAGGGCCACCTCGGTGGCGCGGCTGGAATTGGACGGCATGAAATCGGTCATGTCGACCACCGTGGAGGATATGCTGCAGGGGAGGATCGGTAACGTGGACATATCCTCTGTATCGGGTGACCCCGGTGCAGGATTGAATATCAGGGTCCGGGGCACCGCCTCCCTGAACGCAAGGAACCAGCCGCTGATTGTCATCAACGGGATCCCGTATGATGCGAATATTGCAGAGGATTTCGATTTTGCCAGTGCCAATATCGAGCAGTTCGGGAGCCTGATCGATGTTTCACCTGAAGACATAGAATCGATAGAGGTGCTTAAAGATGCGGCCTCGACCGCCGTCTGGGGATCAAGGGCGTCGAACGGGGTGCTGATGATCAAAACAAAACGGGGGATCAAATCCAAGCCCATGTTCGAATATACATTCAAATCCACCCTGTCCGTGGAGCCCGATCCGATCCCCATGCTCGACGGGGCCGGTTATGCGCGCCTGATCACCGAGGAACATTATAATTATGACTACAACACCTTCTACAGCCAGGAGATCGCTTTCGATCCTGAATGGGAAGAGTATTACAACTATTCACAGAATACAAACTGGGTGGATGAGATCACCCGAAACGCATTTACCCAGCAGCATGATTTCTCGGTCCGGGGCGGTGGTGAGAAGACCAGGTACGACATGTCGATGGGATTTTTTGACGAGGGGGGAACCACCATCGGCAACAACCTGAGAAAACTCAACCTGCGCAGCTCGCTTGACTATGACCTCTCCAGGAAACTGCAGTTCAAGACCGATATCATGTTCACCCGGTATGACCAGCAGAACACCTATGACGTGGAAGATCCTGAATTCAAAGATTGGAAATCCCTCAGATCCGTCGCCTACCGTAAAATGCCCAACCTCTCCATATACGACAGGGACACGGCCAATGTCCATTACGGGGAGTACTTCATACCGAGCCAGACCCTGCAGGGCAGCGCAAGGGATGCCTACAACCCGGTGGCCTTTGCAAATCTCGGGGAACAGCAGCGTTACAAGGATAATGCCAGGGCCCTTTTCACCGGCAGGTACTTCATTACCCCTCGACTGATCTTTAACGCAACGGTCACCCTGGATATTTTCGATGACAAAAGAGAGAAGTTCCTCCCTTACAAGGCACTGGGGTACTATTACAGCAGTGACATATCTAACCATGCGGTAAACGAGTTCTCCAAGAAAAGCTCCATCTATACGTTCGAACAGCTGATCTACAGGCCTGAAGTGGGGAGCGACCACGAACTGGTCTTTATGGGGCAGTTCGACACCGAGGAGACACAGACCAGATGGTACAAGACCGAATCGAGCCAATCGGCTTCCCCGTTCCTGAATCAGCCGATCAATGACAAACACCTTACCTATTTCGGGGCCGATTACAGCAAATACCGGGCGATGGGCCTGTTCCTCACCGGCAGTTACATTTACAAGGATAAATACAGCGTGATGCTGGGTGCGAAGTATGAAGGGAACTCCAAGTTCAGCAAGGAGAGCCGGTGGGGCCTCTTCCCGACTGCCTCGGTATTCTGGCGTATTTCAGAAGAGGCCTTCCTGAGCAATCTCCAGTTCATCGATGACCTGAAATTGCGGTTCAGCTGGGGGCAAAGCGGGAACTCCCCGGCACAGAATTATCTCTATTTTAATACCTACACGGCCGGCTCGAACATCTCCTACATGGATATGCAGGGAGTTCAGCCCACCGGCGTGGAGCTGACCAGCCTGAAATGGGAAACCATTGACCAGATCAATCCCGGTCTTTCATTCTACGGTCTGAAAGGACGGATGAACGTGGAGGTGGATTATTACAGGAAGAAGACCCTCAATCTCTACCTTGAGAGATCAGGGATCCCGGAGCAGACCGGCTTTAAGAGCATCAACCGGAATGATGGGGAGATGGAGAACCGGGGATTCGAATTCATGATCGATTATACGATCGTGCGCAGGGAGAACTTCCAGTTGAACCTCAACATGAACATTGCCAGGAACCAGAACAAGGTATTGCGCCTTCCTGAAAACTACAGCCTGGTGTACGGGAACATGCTTGAAAACGGAAACTACAAGATCAGCGTTACGCCCGGTGAATCCCTGGGAGGATTCTTCGGATATGAGTATGCGGGCGTCTTCGTTTCGAACGACGATGCCATTGTAAGGGATGAAAACGGCGACCCGGTCTATGGCCTGAACATTGACAGTCCGCTGACCATGATCATGGGCGGGCCCTCCGGCTATGTGTTTGAAGGGGGTGATGCGAAATATGTGGACCAGAACTATGACGGGAAGATTGACGAGCTGGACCTTGTCTACCTGGGAGACCTCAACCCTGACCTGATGGGGGGCACCGGGTTGCGTGTCCAGTACAAGAGCATCATACTGAACACATTCCTTTACTTCAAGGTCGGGCAGGAGATTATTAACCAGACCCGCATGGATACCGAGAAAATGTACAATTACGACAACCAGAGTAAGGCAACCAATTACAGGTGGAGGAGAGAGGGAGACATCACCGATGTCCCGAGGGCACTATACAACGAAGGCTACAACTGGCTGGGTTCGGACCGTTTTGTGGAAGATGGCTCATATTTACGACTGAAAACGATATCCCTGAGCTATATCCTGAGTCCGAAAATCACCCAGAAGATCCGGGTCAGGGAGATGAGGATCTTCGGTACCGCCTACAACCTTTATACCTGGACCAACTATTCCGGACAGGATCCGGATGTGGC
>CAYXUD010000144.1:0-6458 GCA_964467775.1 uncultured Bacteroides sp.
GAAAAACAGCAATTTCATCTGCCTGCCCCCTCCGGGGGTGATCCTGGACCGGTCGGCCAGGAATCCCTGGCCCCGCAAGTTTGCGATTAAGATCGGCCCCACTGCAGTGAAGGAGCTTGAGAGACTTCGGTCACAACCCGGCATCTGATTGTTCTGCTTTCCTGAATGTCTAACTTGCCTGTCAAATGATCTGAAATGGACAAGATGATGCCTGCCATAGGATGGATTGTTCTGCTTGTAAGTCTGTCTGCGTGTGAAAAGGAGAATCTCAATGAACCGGAGGTATCCGACCAGGAATTTTCGGTGGATGAGAACACCCCGGCCGGTACGATCATCGGTACTGTCAGTGCATACGACCTGGATGAGGGGCAGTCCCTTTCATTTGCAATCCGCGGGGGGAATGATGCCGGGACCTTCGAGATCGATGCGGCAGCAGGACAGATCAGCGTGGCGGACCCTGCCATGCTGGATTACGAGTTGAACACCGAGATCATTCTCACGGTGGTGGTCTCTGACGATGGCAAACCGGTGAAGGAATCGACGGCCATCATTACCATTATCCTGAATGATGTGAATGAGTTTGCACCGGTTGTGGAGGACCAGACCTTCGAGATCGAAGAGGGGCCGGCAGCCGGCGATTTGATAGGAATGATCCAGGCCACCGACCAGGAGGCCCACCAGTCCCTGCTTTATGCGATCATTGCCGGCAATGAAGAGGAGATTTTCGCCCTTGACGACCATACGGGGGCACTGACAGTCCATGACCCTTCCGCTTTCAACTACCAGCTGAACCAGCAGCTGCTGATCACCGTCCTGGTCAGGGACCTTCATATCAATTCGAAAACCGATACAGCCATCATCACCGTGAACATTGCCCCTGAATAGAGCCCGCTCTGCCTTCTCCCGGGGAACAGGGACCGGAGTTTCCGGATAATTGCACCCAATCGAATTATTTGGTAACTTATCCTACCCTAACCAATCCAACACATCATGGCCCAGATCAACGAGGAACTTATCCGGCAGGTTTTCGGCGGGATGGTGAAGTACAGGCCTGCGCTTTCAAAATATACAATGGTCGATGAAGAAGAAGAAGAGGTGGATTACCGGATCCTGGGGGACCAGATCATCAAGAACTTCCCATGGCCCATTGGGGTTGAACTGCGCCGGCTGTTCTCCGCCGGGATGCGGGAACTGAACCGCATGAGGCTCGACCAGATCTTCAAGACCATTGAACGCACCATGCAGTTCGTCTCATTTGTGATGCTTTCACAGCTGTGGCATGATACCAAGCTGAAGAAAGCTACACTTGCGGAAAACATAGCAAAAGAACTGGCAGACCGGCTGATGGTTCTCAGCATGGGGAATTTCACCTGGATTATCAGGGCCATCGGAAAGCTCTATCAGGATCCCGGCCTGGACTGGTTCATGCCTGAGATGACAGAACAGATGGATAAGAAACTCTTTGATGCACTCGATTTCTGGGTGCCGGAACGAAATGAGATCGGCCATTACCAGATCAACCTTACCCAGGAGGAGATAGAAAAGCGCTGCGTGGAGTACGAGGAGAAGCTTACCTTCATCCTGTTAAGGATCGCCTTCCTGGCCAAATACAGGCTTGTATCGGTCAGGGAGATCAGGGTCCAGAAACCCAAATATAAAACTGCCAGATTCCAGCACGTGGTGGACCTGCTGAACAGTTCCGATTCCGATTTTGCCGCCAAGGAGATCGAGGAGGAGGGGTTCTCCGAAAGCCACTCGGTATTGCTCATGAAATCCATCAAGTCCATCGACGAATACCTGAACCTCTCCCCCCTGATCATCGATACGCATTCTGAAGTACTGGACACCAAAGAGAAATTCGGGATCAAAAAGGACATCTTCATGTACACCAAATTCAGGGGCGACCACCTGATGTACCTGGGCACCGAGGTAACCGAAAAATGCGACCTGCGTGCATTGAGCAACTACGGCCAGCTGGTGGATGAATTCAAAGAGATGCTTGCCACCATATCACCCTCCGAAGCCCCGGTTGAAACCGGGTAGGGCAGACCGAACCAACCACCGACAGCACAGATGATAACCTCCCCTTTCAAATTCCTGGATGCCTACACCCGCGAAGACCGCGAGATCTTCTTCGGCCGTGACCGGGAGATCGAAGAGCTGTACCAGAAAGTATTCGAGAGCAGGGTACTCCTGGTCTGCGGGGTTTCTGGCACTGGGAAGACCTCGCTGATCAACTGCGGCCTGGCCAATAAGTTCCAGGAGAGTGACTGGTTGCCTATTCATGTCAGAAGGGGAAATGACATCAGCGCCAACCTTCAGTCATCTATAACCAGGCTGGCCATCACCCCGGTAAAAGAGGACCAGCCTGTTGTCAAGCGGCTTCAATCCCTCTACCTGGATCATTTCAAACCCATTTACCTCATCTTTGACCAGTTTGAGGAGCTCTTCATTTTCGGGGACCGGCAGGAGCGGGCAGATTTCATCAAGGAGATAAGAACGATCATCGATTCGGAGGTGCAATGCCGTTTGCTGTTCGTAATGCGGGAAGAGTACCTGGCCGGAGCCATTGAGTTTGAAAAGGAGATTCCCACTTTCCTGGCCAACCGGATCCGGATCGAGAGGATGACATGGCACAGTGCGCGCCAGGTGATCGAGGAGCCGTGCAAAGTATCAGGCATTGAAATTGAGGCGGAACTCACAGGGGCCATTTTGGAAAAACTGAGTCCTGAGAGTACCGAGGTGGAGCTTACGTACCTGCAGGTGTTGCTGGACAAGATGTTCAGGCTGGCAATCGAAAAAAACAACGAAAAACCTCTTTTTACACATAACCTGATATCAGGGATGGGCGATGTTTCGGACCTGCTGGGCTCCTTTTTGGAAGAGCAGATCGGAGAGCTGGAAGATCCCGATATGGGACTGGTGGTGCTGAAATCCTTTGTATCGGTCAGGGGTACCAAGCGGCAGGTGACCGGTGAAGATATCCAGGATTTTGCCCGGACACTGGGAAAGGATATTACCGAAACTACCCTGAGGAACCTGGTGCAGAAATTCATAGCCCTGCGTATCCTCCGGGACAAGGACGAAAACGGCCGCTACGAGCTTCGGCATGACAGCCTGGCCGCCAAGATCTATGAGAAGATCACCCTGGTGGAGAAGGAGCTGCTGGAGATCAGGGCCTTTCTTGAGAATGCGTACAACAACTTCGAGAAAAGAAAGAAACTTCTGGGAACGGATGACCTGGAATACATCGCCCCTTATGAAAACAAGCTGATCCTTCGTCCTGCCATAGTGAGGTTCATTGAAAGCAGCAAGCGTGAAGTTCTGAAGGCCAAAAGAAGAAGGAGGCAACTGGTTTCAGCGGCATCGATGACACTGATCCTGGTGCTGACGGGATTCACCATCTGGGCGTTATCAGCAAAAAAACGGTCAGAGGAGAACCTGGCCAAATCCAGGGCCTCCAACCTGAATTTCCAGGCGGCAGAACTGGTAAGGACTGACCCGAATTCAGCCCTGCGGCTAGCAGAGTACGCCCACGGCCTGGACCCGGCCAATAAAAGCATTCAGAAGAATATTAATAAGATCTATTACGGGAACAGTGTATATAAGACGCTTGGCATCTGTGACTCGCCCATATTTGCCATGGATATTTCTCCTGATGGAGAGTTGATTGCTGTTGGAACTGATGATGGAGAGGTTTTCCTGTATGATCTTTCCGGCAACAGGCTCCAGGAATTCAGGGGGCATGAGGGTACTGTAAGATCCCTCTGTTTTTCCCCGGACGGAAAAAATATACTGACAGGGTCGTTTGACGGATCTGCCCGTCTCTGGGATCTTGAAGGAAAGGTGATTAAAGAATACTGGAAACATAACAAGGAGATCTGGGCTGTTAACATCTCACCTGATGGCGAACGATTTCTGACCGGAGGAGGTGACAGTACGGCAATTCTCTGGAGCAGGGAAGGTTCCGTATTACATGAATTCGTGGGATTTGACGGGTATGTGATGGATGTGAGTTTTTCCCCGGATGGTTCTGGAATGTTATTTGGTACATCCACCGGACTTGTTCGGATCTGTAACCCGGAAGGAAAAACCCTCACACAATTCAGGGCCCATGATAACTGGACATTCTCAGTGAAGTATTCCCCGGATGGGAATTCGATTCTTACCTCCTCAGCGGATGGCCACAACCGTCTTTGGGATCTGAAAGGCAATCAGCTCATAGATTTTGCAGCGAATTTTTCAACGAAGGATTTTTCAGCTTTCTCCCCTGCCGGTAATCTGATCCTTACATGCTCCGGGGATTATGTAGTAAGGATCTGGGACACAAAAGGAAACCTTTTCCACTCATTTCAGGGTCATACAGGCAGGTTATTTAAAGCTTCCTTTTCACCCGATTTGAATTCGCTTATCACGGTATCCATCGACAGGTCGATCAGAAAATGGAACCTGGGATATCTTCCCGTATATGAATTCCATATTCCGAAAGAAATAGAGTGGCCTGGAATAACGACATCGAGGGATGGTAACAGGATCCTGACGGTTGGTCCCGGTGATAAGAATGCATATTTATGGGATATGACGGGCGGACTCATTCAGATATTCGAAGGAGACAAGGAGATAATAACTTCCTTAGGGTTCACTCCGGATGGTACACAAATTGCAACAGGTTCCCAGGATGGTACGGTCAGAGTGTATGATCTTGATGGAAATACTTTATTGATGCTGAAAGGGCACAATGGACAAATCACCTCCATTGATTTCTCGGCGAGTGGAGATACCCTATTAACGACATCCATGGATAGCACGGTGGGCATGTGGAACAGGGAAGGAGAAAGATTCTGGTTGGATGAATATAATTATCCTGTAACAAATGCAAAATTCTCGCCGGACGGGAACAGTATATTAATAGGGGGATATTTTAGCGATCTGGCGCTTATTGATTATTCTTCGGGTGTCTGGTCCTTTCTTGAAGGACATACTTCGGGCAATACGTGCCTTGCCTTCTCCCACGACGGGAAATGGATGCTTTCGGGATCAACGGACAATACGGTCAGGCTGTGGGACAGGGGAGGAAAAGAGAGGGCGGTCTGCAGGGGACATACGGGGATGATAACCTCGGTTGGGTTTTCCCCGGATGGAGGAAAAATAATTTCCACTGCGATGGGCGATAACATCAGACTATGGGATCTGGAAGGGAATGAGTTGTGCCAGTTATTCAGCTATGATAACAATGACCTTGCAGTACCGGGGGGAAACGCTGATCCCGATGCATTGGATCAAACACCCTGTGCCATCTACCTTCCTGAAACGGATACTATTTTCACAATAACGACAGGGGGTACAGGCCGGTACTGGAATGTTAAAACCGAATACGATCCATTTCGAGAACTGAATGAATATGATCCATTGGCAATTGACAGAAAAATCGAATATGGAATTATTTCCTTCAATGAGATAAAACGAAACAGAAGCATCCAGGATCTGACTGAAAGCGCGGAATACTATCTTGATTCCTCCAGGTTATTCACCGAGGCGCAGAAGTATGATTCTTACCTGAAAGCTCATGAATTATACCATAAGATAAATTCAATAGATCCAACCCCCAGAAGTCTCAGGCAGGAAATTGAATCCCTTTTCCGGTTGTATTTGATCCAGCGATCCAAAGAGATACCCCGTACAATGGACAGATTGTATGATCGAATTCTTCAAACCGGAACTTTGCAGGAACTGGATGAAAGCGCCATGTATTTTTTTGATCCTGTATATTATGCATATTATCAGGGATTTAAATTACCGCCTGAGCTAAAATTTGCCGAAAAGGCACTTCATCTTTTCAGATTGGCAACAGCCAGTGAAACTGATGAGTTCCCCAGGGATCGGATTTCTAGTCGTTGCCACCTGATTGCACGGTATTTCATCAGACAATCTCAGTATGATAATTCGCTACTTGCATCCGAGGCTTCTTATATTGCTGATCCAACATTCACCTATTCAAAAATGGGGATGGCTTATGCATATTTATTGAGTGATCAGTATGATGCCGCGGTCTCCCTTATTGACCTCTGGAAGGACTCCGTAATGACCTCAGGTGAATATAGCATTAGATTCAAAGACCAGATTTTATGGGAGCTAAATCGATTTGAGCAGGACGGAATCACCCATCCCGATTTTGAAAAAGTACGTGCGCTTCTGAAAGAATAAGACCACAAGATCTTTTTCGGACGGAACCGGCAGAATAAATAATCTCAATAATGATCTTCTCCATAATAACTGAGTTGGCTATATCAATCAATCATGATAAAAAAAATACTTAGCAACACAAACTACAAAATTCTTTGGATTGTGTGGATTTGGGATTATTGCCTACATTTAATACCAGGAAGGATAGATGCTGGCCCGTGGAAGACCGGAATGAAAACAGGCATACCAAACCCGATCCGGATCAGATCCGGTTG
>CAYXUD010000145.1:0-7637 GCA_964467775.1 uncultured Bacteroides sp.
GCATTGCTTTCTACAGCTATAAGGATATCCAGAAGCTGGAGAAATTCATGCAGGGAAAACCGGTGGCAGAGCAGGAGATCGGGAAGCAGTTGTTGCTGGAAACCGTTGCATATGCAGAATCGTCTGTATGCCGTCCCAAGCTGTTACTCAACTATTTCGGGGAGGTCATGGAGGAGGTGTGCGACAACTGCGACAATTGTTTGCACCCCAAAGAAAAATTTGAGGGGAAATCATATATACTTTTAAGTTTAAAAGCTATTTTAGGGGTCAAAGAAAAGTTCAAGTCCGAGCATATTGCTCATGTTCTTTCAGGTATCGCCAACAGTGCGGTGAAGACCTACAAGCACCATCATTCGGAATTCTTTGGGGCCGGTAAGGAGAAGGACGCCAAATTCTGGAATGCTGTGCTCAGGCAGGCCCTGGTTGCCGGGTTAATCACCAAGGATATTGAGAATTACGGTTTATTGAAACTGACCGATGCAGGTCGCGGATATTTAAAGGAGCCATATTCGATCATGTTGACACAGGATCACGATTTCGACATTGCCCCGGATGAAGGAGTTGCTACGGGTGGTGGGGGTACAGGTGCCGTGGATGAAGAGCTGCTTCATATACTGAAGGACCTGCGGAAAAAAATGGCCAAGCAGCTGAGCCTCCCCCCGTTTGTGATATTCCAGGACCCCTCCCTGGAGGACATGGCCATCCAGTACCCGGTGAAGATTGATGAACTGCAGAATATTGTCGGGGTGGGTACCGGGAAGGCCAAGAAATACGGGAAGGAATTTGTCGATGTCATCCAGGACTATGTGGATGAAAAGGATATTATCCGGCCACAGGATATGGTGGTCAAATCGGTGATCAACAAATCGGGGGTGAAAGTATATATTATCCAGAGCATCGACAGGAAACTTCCCCTGGAGGATATCGCCCAGGCCAAGAATATGGATCTCATTGATCTGATCGATGAAATTGAAGCCATTGTGAGCTCCGGTACCAAGTTGAATATCGATTATTACCTGAACGAGATCATGGATGAAGAAAAGCTTGAAGAGATTTACAGTTACTTCCGGGAAGCGGAGACGGAATCGGTTGATAATGCGCTTACCGAACTAGGCGAGGAGTACTTCAGCGAAGAGGAGGTCCGCCTGGTCCGGATAAAGTTTTTCTCCGAGCTGGCCAACTGACATGAATGAGATCCTTTCCATCCAGGGTTTGTCGAAATCCTATAAACAAGTTAAAGCCATATATAACCTGAACCTGGAGATCTCCGATGGTCAGGCCTACGGCATCCTGGGGCCCAACGGAAGCGGTAAAACCACCACTCTTTCGATTGTCACCGGGATCATCCGGCAGGACAGGGGAACCTTCAGCTGGTTCGGGCAGGAACCGGAGGCCTGCCAGAGGCGCTGCATCGGCTCCCTGATCGAAACCCCCCACTTCTATCCATACCTCAGCCTGGAGAAGAACCTCCGGATCATATGCGATATCAAAGGCCTCGGTTATTCAGACATTGACCGTGTCCTTGAATCGGCCAGACTGATTGAGCGAAAACGGTCCCGGTTTTCCGCCATGTCGCTGGGAATGAAGCAGAGACTGGGCCTGGCCGCCGCGCTGCTGGGGGATCCCAGGGTCCTGGTGCTGGACGAACCCACCAACGGTCTCGACCCCGAGGGCATTGCCGAAGTCAGGGAGGTGGTCATAGAACAGGTTAAGGGGGGAAAGACCCTGATCCTGGCCTCACATATCCTCAACGAGGTTGAGAAGATCTGCAGTCATGTGGCCATTTTAAAAAAGGGGCAGTTGCTGGCAGACGGGCCGGTCAGAGAGCTCCTTGCCGAAGAGGAGATCATCGAGGTTTCGTGCAGCGACAATCTGTTGTTGAAGATGAAGCTCAGCGGGTCGGGACTTGTGAGGGAATCTGAAGAGGAGAACGGGTTGCTGGTGCTGACCCTGGCGGATGGAGTGACCCCGGCACAGATCAATTCATTCGCGTTTTCAAACCAGCTGGTGATCCACCACATGCTCAGCCGGAAGCGCAGCCTTGAATCGCAGTTCCTCGAGCTTGTTAAAGAATAGCACCTCTGCCATGCGGAAATTATTGCATATTGAGCAAATCAAATTACTGAATTACAATCCGTTTCGCATCACCCTGGGAATCTATTTCGTGGCCTTTGCCCTGGGGATCATTATCTATCCCGCCATCGATAAGGAGATCCCCGTGATCTCCCTCAGCGACGTTTTCAGGTTCCCCGACGTATGGATGTTCCTTACCTGGATCACTGAACCATACAATGTCCTGCTTGCCATGGTGATCATCATGGTCACCACCAAGGAATTCAGCGACCATACATTCAAAACCCAGGTGGTTTTCGGGTTGAGCAGGAGCGACCTGCTGTTGCAGAAGCTGCTTGCCATCCTCGGGCTCTCCCTTTTTGCCACCCTCCTGGTTGGACTCACTTCGCTGGCACTGGGCCTTATTTACAGTTATAAACTGACTTTCAGGATCGCCATGGAAAATACCTGGATCCTGGGGTGGTATTTCCTGTCATCATTTTCATACATGGCCATGGGGCTGCTGGTGGCCCTTCTGATCAAGAATATTGCATTGTCGCTGCTCTCGTTCCTGGCACTGCGGACGTTCGTGGACCCGGTACTGTGGCTGCTCTTAAGGAATTATGAAGTGAAGTGGTACCTGCCCTTCCGTACCATTACACGGCTGACCCCGGTGCCCGACCTGATCGAGATCTTCCAGAGGAAGCTCAACAGCAGTGAACCCATTGATGAAGCAGCCCTGGATATCCTTCCCAAGGGCCTTCCCGCCTGGCTGAATGTCATGATGGTGGTTATCTACACCGGCCTGGCCCTCTATTTCAGCCACAGGTTGCTGCAGCGCAGGAGGTTCACCTAGGGAAGGGTTATTTCCAGGGGGAACGCCGGAGAAGGGAGCCTGCGGTGACCACCAGCATATAGGGATAATAGAGTATGGAAACGGGCAGGAACCACCTGAGCGTGGTTTGCTGTCCGGTCGCCCCTGTAACGGCTGTAAGCATCAGGAAATCAAACCCTGTTTTGACCACCAGGGCCGGGAGGAACCACCTGAAGGAACCCGGGAGAAGGAGCATCCAGAGCGGCGAAAGCAGTACCACCATGATGGTCAGCGCTACCAGCAACGCAACCAACTGGATGTCAGCCATCCCATAATATGCCGATTTGGATCCCCACCGCATCCGCTGCCTGATCAGGGCTGAGGCTCCCGGGGTGATCCCCGTTGCGGCCATGGCCCTCCTGCCCGGGTTGAACGACACCTTTCTTCCCAGTCTTCTTGCCCCTATCAATAGGAACATATCATCCCCGGAGGCACATTTATCCACGGGATCGTACATGCGTGTCTCCATGTAGAGTTCCTTGGAATAGAGCAGGTTGGCCCCGCTGCACATCATGGGCCGGCCGTAATGGAAAGAACCCGCACCGGCACCTGCCAGTCCCAGCAAATCGAGCCGCTCAAAAGCCTCCAGGAATCTCCCGCTCCCCGTCAACGTGGTCACCAGTCCGGCCACCAGGTCCGAAGGGTTCTCCTCCAGAAAACCCATATGTGCATCTATGAAGCCGGCCCCTATCCTGCAATCCGCGTCCGTCTGGATGATCCAACTGGTTTCCGCATGAGAATTGGCATAGAGGAGGGCCGCTTTCTTTCCGTCCATGCCATCAGGAAGATCGAGGCAGGAGAACCCGGCCCTGCCGGCGATCAGGGAATTCACCACCGCCGCTGATCCATCGGTGGAATGGTCGTTCACCAGTATCACTGAGAAGAGGTCCCCTGGACAGGTTTGCCGCAGAAGGTCCCCGATAAGGGCCGGCAGTTGCCCGGCTTCATTCCGGAAGGGAATGACCACCGTGACCTTCTTCTTTTTAACCGGCTGTTCACGCACCGGCCTCCTGAGCCCCCTGAATCCGCGCAGCAACAGGAGCATGACCGTGGCATAGAGAAGGATGGTCAGGTTGGTGATGACCAGCAGGAGTGTCATAACCTCAGGTTTGCCTGTCAAAATGGCGCTGCATCAGCTCGAAAAGCTGCCTGAACTGAAGCGGTTTGGTAATGAAACTGTCACACCCGGCCTCCCTGCAGGCTACCTCCTCGCTGTCGAATATGTTGGCAGTGGCGGCGATCACAGGAAGTTCCGGACGAAGCTTCTTGATCTCCTTCGTGGCCTCGATGCCGTTCATCCCGGGCATCTGGATATCCATCACTACCACATCAAAATGTTGATCCCCACTGCACAGTTCAATGGCCTTCAGGCCGCTGGAGGCATAGGTAACGGTTGCATAAACCTGATGAAGTACTGTCGAGATCAGTTTGAAGGACATCAGGGTGTCTTCCACCACAAGCACCGACTTCCCCGAAAAATCATATCCATATTTCTCCCTTCCATCCATGTTCATCCCATGAGGATCCCGATGATGGTGGCCGACATGAGGGAAGCCAGGGTCCCTGCAAGCAACGCACGCATCCCGAATTGTGCCAGCAGCACCTTTCTGCCCGGGGCCAGTGCGCCGATACCTCCGATCTGGATCCCGACGGAGGCAAAATTGGCAAATCCGCATAGCATATAGACCGACATGACTACGGATTTGGTATAGGTGAAAACCCCGGCGGTCTTCATATCCGCCAGATCAATATACGCCACGAATTCGGTCAGGATCAGTTTCTTTCCCAGCAGCGATCCCACAAGGGTGATATCCTCGCCCCCCACTCCTATCAACCACATGATGGGCGAAAGAGCATAGCCCAGGATGAACTCAAGGCTCAGTTCATCATACTTCCCGTTGGTGATCGAGACGATCTTTTCATTGAGGGATGTCCAATCCCCGACCTTAACGAAAATAAAGTTGATAAAGGCAATGAACGCAATGAATACCAGGAGCATGGCACCTACATTCACGGCCAGCCTTAATCCATCCCCGGTCCCGTTGGAAATGGCATCCAGCACATTCTTCCCGACCTCGCCCCGGCTCACATCCATCTTCTTATTGATCGTTTCTGTTTCGGGAACGATGATCTTGGAGATCACCACCACACCGGGAGCGGCCATGATCGATGCAGTGAGCAGGTGCTTGGCAAAAATTACCTGCTGCACCGGGTCCCCGCCTCCCAGGAAACCAATGTATGCCGCAAGGACACCTCCAGCCAGTGTGGCCATCCCCCCGGACATCACCAGGAGGATTTCCGATCGGCTCATCGTTTCAAGATAGGGTTTGATCAGCAGCGGTGACTCGGTCTGTCCCAGGAAAATGTTCCCGGCCACCGAAAGACTTTCGGGGCCTGACAATCCCAGGGACCTTGAAAGGAGATACCCAAATCCCTTCACGAACAGCTGTATAACCCCCAGGTAAAAAAGGAGGCTGGTGAAGGCGGCAAAAAAGATAATGGTGGGCAGGATCGTAAAAGCAAAATTCTGCAGGGCCGGATCGATCTTCCCCGTATCGTTCCTCTTCAGCAGGTAGGTCACCCCTTCATTGGTAAAGGCAAGTATCTTGACAAATCCCTTTCCGATGACTTCAAAGAAGGTCTGTATGAATGGCACATAGAGGATCCCGACGGCCAGCAACAGCTGAAAAAGCAAACCCGTCCCCACCATTTTCCAGGAAATGGCCTTCCGGTTGCTGCTGAATGCCCAGGCAATGGCGATGACCGCTGCCATCCCAAGCATCCCCCTCAGAAGGCGCACCAGGTTAAAATCGAAACCGGTCTTCTCGGGAAGGATATTGGACATGGGGATGGAATCAACCGGAGCCTGCTGTAGGAATGCGGCAACAGTATCTATCAGGATGCTATCTGCAATCATTTCGACCGGCGGTTTATCTCATCCCTGATCACGGAGGCCCGCTCATAATCCTCCTTGGCCACTGCGTCCGCAAGCAGGGCTTTCAGCTCTTCCATGCTGCTTTCGGACAGGTCAGGGTGAATGGTCCGTTTTCCGGGCTTCTTTGCCGGGGGCACCATCTCCTCCGGGGCATCAGCCTCATCGGACTGCTCGATACCCGACCCTTTCTCGAAGTCCAGTACGATCCCGGCTTTTTCAACGATCTCCTCGGTGGTGTAAATGGGGCACTGGAACCGCAGGGCCAGCGCTATGGCATCTGAAGTGCGGGCATCCAGTGTAATTTCATGGTCTCCATTGTCGCACAGGATATTGGCAAAGAATACGCCCTCTTCCAGTTTATGGATGTTTACTTCCAGGATCCGGATCCCGTAGGAATCTGAAAAGTTCTTAAAGAGGTCATGGGTGAGCGGCCTCGGGGGGGTAAGGCCTTCCAGCTCAATGGCAATGGCCTGTGCCTCAAATCCCCCGACAATGATCGGAATCCTCCGGTTGCCTTCCTCTTCTGACAAAACCAACGCATAAGCACCTGATTGGGTCTGGCTGTAGGAAATACCCAGGACGTTTAGTTTTATTTTCCCCATACCTGGTTCGGACTCTTTCGTAACAAATATAGAAATAACTCCGACAATATCACCAGATTAATCGCACAAGCCATCCGGCCAGGATGGTTTAAAATAAATCACCCGATCCTTTGTCAATCATACAATCTTTTCTATCTTTGCGAACCCAAATTCAGACATCAGGGTTAAAGCATTGGATCATGTACGCAATCGTTGATATAGCCGGGCAGCAGTTCAAAGTGGAGAAGGACCAGAAGCTCTATGTTCACAGGCTCGAGGGTGAAGAAGGCAAAAAGGTCACTTTCGATCAGGTTTTACTGATCGATCACGACAGCAGAGTCTCGGTCGGGAACCCGGTTCTGAAGGGGGCTGCGGTATCAGCAAAGATCCTGGCCCATGTGAAGGGAGATAAAGTGCTCGTCTTTAAGAAAAAAAAGCGGAAAGGTTATAAGAAACTGAATGGCCACAGGCAGTACCTGACCCAGATACAGGTCGAATCGATCACGGAAAAGGCAGCACCTCAGCCCAAAGCCGCGCCCGAGGCTGAAGAGAAAACAGAGGCTGTTGCGAAACCAGCCACCCGGGAAGAGGCCACTGCCAGGAAGGAGACCACGGTAAAGAAAGAGGCCGCCGCCAAGAAGGAGGCCACCGCCAAGAAGGAGGCCACTGCCAGGAAGGAGACCACGGTAAAGAAAGAGGCCGCCGCAAAGAAAGAGGCCGCCGCAAAGAAAGAGGCCGCCGCCCCCGGGAAATCAGCTCCTGCAGCTTCGAAAACCACAGCCACCAAAAAACCGGCTGCCAAATCCGCAGCGAAAAAGGAATCGAAAAAGTAGTGGTCAAAAGTCTGTAAGTTCAAAAGTTATTAGATATGGCACACAAGAAAGGAGCCGGTAGTTCAAGAAACGGCCGTGAATCAGATAGCAAGCGGCTCGGGGTTAAGCTTTACGGCGGACAGCTGGTGAAGGCCGGGAATATCCTCGTAAGACAAAGGGGTACCGTTCACCACCCGGGTAACAATGTGGGCATGGGCAAAGACCATACCCTCTTCGCCAGGATCGACGGAACCGTTAAATTTTCCAAGAAGAGGAACAACAAATCATACGTCTCCATCGAGCCGGCGGAAAAGTAGGAGAAATATTTGAAATCTATATATCATTCACCTGTAATGCACTACCTTTAATGTGTATTACAGGTT
>CAYXUD010000146.1:0-4366 GCA_964467775.1 uncultured Bacteroides sp.
GAGAGGAACAGGACACGCACGGAGCCGTCAACCGGCATCCTTTTTATCAGGAAAAGCCCGGAATATTCATGCTTGTAAAAGGCAATCCTGGCCTTGAACAGCCTGGATTCGTCACTGCTGCCGGGCAGGCTGAATTTCGCCAGCGGGATCCCACCTGCAGGCTCCCCTTCACCCAGATCCCGGGTGGAGGCGCACGATTGAAAACAGAGGCTAAAGATCAGCGGAAAAAACAGGATCCGGTATGGTCTCATTAAATCGTTTGTCAAAAAAGGTGATCACTGTATGATCCGTTTCGCTCTCCCTCATGATAATCTCAGATACGGTAAGGTCCTTTTTATCGAAGTAAACCTCCATGCCGCAAATAACATCCCTCAGCACCTCTTCCCTGGGTACCAGCTTTACCAGGTAGTGATCCGGATTTTCAAATGCCAGCATTTCGAACCGGTCCTGTTCAAGAATGTTTCCCTGGACCACACCAATAATGAGATCATTGATCTGCCGGAATACCTCGTTGGAGCCGATATCGTAAGCTGTTACCGATTCCCCGTCCCTGATGATGAATTTTCCCCCATTGATGATGATGGTATATTCAAATGGCTCCTCATAGGCCCATCTCAGCTGGTTCTCCCTCCGGAACCAGAATTGCCCCCTGCTCACGATGGTCTCATCCAGGAATTCGAGCTGCTTCTTCTGTATGAACCTGCTCTGTATGGATTGAATACCGGCTGAGGCAAGATTCAGTTGCTGTACCAGTGTGGCCGGGTCTTCAACAGGGTCATAAACAGCACTCCCGGGCTGTGCAAAGAGGCCCGGCAGAATGCAGAGATGAACGAGAGACAAAAACAGGATGGCTTTCCTTGATATCATGATGCTCCTTGATGATTCATCCCCCAAAGTTAGTAATTAGAATCCGAAATGATTATAGGACCGCAGAAACCGGGGGCCGGATGAAAAATAATTGTAAATTTGGAGATTTTCCGGGAGATGAAATGCATCTGTAGCGCAATTGTAAGTAATTTTATACTACTCCAAAAAAATCCACTACGTGATCACGATTAAGGCCAAAGATTATCTGACACTTGACCAGGCCGAGGCGATTATTCTCAACGGGCAAGGTTTCGAGCTTGATAAGGAGAGTCTTGACCTGGTGCGTAAGAGCCTGGATTTCCTCCTGGAGTTTGCCGTGGATAAGATCATTTACGGCATCAACACCGGTTTCGGGCCGATGGCACAGTATAAGATCGATGAGGAGAGGCAGGTGGATCTGCAGTACAACCTGATCAGGAGTCATGCGGCGGGCGTGGGTGAGAAGATCCCTGACCCCTACGTGAAGGCGTCCATGCTGGTGCGCCTAATCTCCATCATACAGGGGAACTCGGGCATTCATCCTTCATGTTTGGAGCTGCTGCGTTCCCTGATCCTCAACGATGTCTATCCCTTTATCCCGGAGCATGGCGGGGTTGGAGCCAGCGGGGACCTCGTGCAGCTGTCCCACCTGGCCCTGATTTTGATCGGCGAGGGCGAGGTGACCTACCAGGGTGAACTCCGGCCCACAGGCGAGGTATTCAAGGAGCTGGGACTTCACCCCATCAAGGTGGTGCTTAGGGAAGGGCTTTCGCTGATCAACGGAACCTCCGTGATGACCGGTATCGGGATCATCAATGTAATCAAAGCCAAACAGTTGCTCGACTGGTCCATCGTTGCCTCCGCCCTGATCAATGAGATCGTGCACTCTTTTGATGATCATTTTGCGCCGGAACTGAACCTGGTAAAGAGGCACAAAGGACAGCTCTATATAGCCCGGATAATTGATCAGATATTAGCTACCAGTGGTTTAATAGAGAGGAGAGAGGAATATTTCTACAACAACAATGAGGAGAACCGCATCTTTAAAAGAAGGGTGCAGGAGTTCTACTCCCTGAGGTGTATCCCCCAGATACTGGGTGCGGTCCATGATACCATCAGACATGCCGGGGAGGTGCTGGCGGACGAGATGAACTCGGTCAGCGATAATCCGATCGTGGACCTGAATACCAGGAATGTTTTCCATGGGGGGAATTTTCACGGGGACTACGTTTCGCTTGAGATGGATAAACTCAAGATAGCGGTTACGCGGATCTCCATGCTTTCTGAGCGCCACCTGGCATTCCTCTGCAACCCGAAACAGAATGAGCTGCTCCCGCCTTTTGTGAACCTCGGACAGCTGGGATTGAACCTGGGCATGCAGGGGATCCAGTTCACATCCACCTCCACGGTCGCTGAGAATCAGGCCCTCTCGAATTCAGTTTATGTACACAGCATCCCCACCAACAATGACAACCAGGATATTGTCAGCATGGGGGCAAATGCGGCCATGATCACCAAGCGGGTCATCGATAATGCCTACCAGGTGCAGGCCATCGAGATGATCGCCCTGCTGCAGGCGGTGGATTACCTCAAGGTGGAGAAGAGGCTGTCAGAGACAACCTCCCTCTATTACAGAAAGCTCCGGGAGATCGTTCCCGTTTTCATCGAGGATACACCGAAGCACCATGACATCGAGCGCCTGAAGGAGTTCCTGTTCAACACAAGAGTGAAATTGCCTGATTGATGGTAGGATGAACATTGCATTGGTAACCGGTGGATCGAGAGGTATCGGCAGGGCTATTTCCATTAGACTGGCCGGTGATGGATATTACGTCCTGGTCAACTTCCTGTCAAACAGGACCGAGGCGGAAAAGACAATGGACCTGATCAGGTCGGGCGGCGGGGATGGCGAGCTGATGCAGTGTGACGTCTCCGACGCGGGTATGGTAAAGAAGGTCCTGGATGACTGGCACGCGTCGGACAGGGAGAGGTTTATCGAGGTAGTGGTGAACAATGCCGGGCTGACGAGGGACAATCTGATGGTATTCATGTCCGACAGCGAGTGGAAGGATGTGATCGACACGAACCAGAACAGCTTCTTTTTTGTTACCAGATATCTGATCCAGAATATGCTGCTGAATAGAAGAGGGCGGATCGTGAACATCGTCTCCCTTTCGGGACAGAAGGGACTGGCGGGCCAGGTGAACTACGCGGCCTCAAAGGGCGCCGTCATTGCCGCCACCAAATCGCTGGCCATGGAGGTGGGGAAGAAGAATGTGACAGTAAATGCAGTGTCTCCGGGATTCATCAGGACAGAGATGACCAGGGACCTTGACGAGAAACAGTTATCGGCACAGATCCCGCTGAGAAGATTCGGCGAGCCGGAGGAGGTTGCCGCGGTGGTCAGTTTCCTGGTATCCGGGAGGGCCTCCTATATCACCGGGGAGATCATTTCTGTGAACGGAGGGATGTACAGTTAAAATGATGAAAAGAGTTGTCATAACAGGGATAGGGATTTACTCCACCATCGGGAAGAGTTTGGAAGAGGTGACAAAATCGTTGTATGAGGGCCGCTCCGGAATTGGCATTGATCCCCGGCGGAAGGAGTTCGGCTTTCGCTCCTGCCTGTCAGGGATGATCGAGAGGCCCAATCTCAAGGGATTGATCCCGAGAAGGATGAGGGTGGGAATGGCCGAACAGGGGGAGTACGCCTACGTGGCCACCATGGAAGCCCTGGAGCAGGCGGGGATCGATATGGATTTCCTTGAAAAGAATGAAGTCGGGATCCTTTACGGGAACGACAGCTCGGCAATCCCGGTCATAGAGGCCATGGATATTGTCAGGGAGAAAAGGGACACTGCGCTCATAGGCTCAGGTTCCATCTTCCAGTCCATGAATTCGACCATCTCGATGAATCTGGCCGTTATCCTCAAGCTGAAGGGCATCAATTTCACCGTGAGCGGTGCCTGTGCAAGCAGTTCGCACGCCATCGGGATGGCACACCTGGTCATATCCCAGGGACTGCAGGACATTATCATATGCGGGGGAGGGCAGGAGATCAATGCCGAATCGATGGGAAGTTTTGACGGTCTCGGTGCCTTTTCGGTGCGCATGGATGATCCTCAGGCCGCTTCCCGCCCGTTCGACAGGGACAGGGACGGACTGATCCCCAGCGGGGGGGCCGCCACCCTGATCGTGGAGAGCCTTGAGTCGGCACTGAAGCGGGGGGCTGAAATCCTCGGGGAGATCAGGGGTTATGGTTTCTCTTCCAACGGGGATCATATCTCTGTTCCCAATGTGGAGGGTCCCACGCGTTCACTGGTCCGCTGCCTGGCCCATGCAAAGATGGCCCCGTCCGAAATAGACTATATCAATGCCCACGCCACATCCACCCCCGTTGGTGATACCAATGAAGCCATTGCGCTTGCCAGCGTTTTCGGGGAAAAAAGTGTCCCGGTCAGTTCAACCAAGTCGATGACCGGGCACGAGATGTGGATGGGAGGAGCCAGCGAGATCATCT
>CAYXUD010000147.1:0-107437 GCA_964467775.1 uncultured Bacteroides sp.
GGGCCTTTTCCAGACCCAGGAACGGTCAGAGGCCAGGTTCGCTGCTGACTACCTGGGGGGAAATACCAATGACTATGATGTCGTGAAGGTAGATACCGAAGATTGGAGGTACCGGATCGAGGCCTCTGACGGGAACCTGGATGCATGGAAAAAACTGTGGGACATGTGCAGCGAAGGATTTCAGGACAACTCCGACTACTTCTTCCTTCAGGGAAGGGATGCCGCGGGGAATCCGGTGGCAGGCGGAGAGGTCCTTCTGGATATTGACAACCTGATCGATTACATGCTGACCATTTTTTATACCGCCAATTTCGATTCTCCCACATCCTCGTTCGGCAGCAACAAGGGTCCCAATAATTTCTTTGCCATTTATAACCGCGAGGACCCGTCATCCGGCTTTCAATTCTTCAATCATGATGCGGAGCATTCACTGTTCGCCGAAGAGGTGGGTCCGGGAATGGGATTGTACGAGGACCGTGTAAACCTGACGGAGAGGACCGATGGAAAGAATATGGAGGTCTCCTATTTTGATGCTTTCCATCCCCAGTGGCTCCACCATAAACTGACAGACAACGAAGAATACCGCATCAGGTTCAGGGACAGGGCCCACCTGTTCCTGGAAGATGAGGGAGTCATGACCCCGGAAAAGAGCCTGGCGCGTTTGAACAGAAGGGCTTCTGAAATAGAGTGGGCCATCATCGGGGAGTCGGCAAGGTGGGGCGATGCAAAAACATGGCTGGATTTTCCCTCCACAAAGCTGGATCACTGGGTTCCCGAGGTCAACAAGATCAGGGATGATTTCATTCCTTACCGGACCGACATCGTGCTCGATCAGCTCGAAGAGGGAGGCCTGTTTTCATACCTGGAGACACCCGCGGTATATTGCAACGGCAACCTGACCCATGAAAGGGTCATTCCTGTGAGCGGGCCTGCGGATATCATCATTGAGAATACCAACAGCAGCGGTGAGATCTGGTATACCACCGATGGCAGTGATCCCCGTGCAGTGGGAGGGGAGCCTTCCGGTAAGGCTCATTTTGAAGGAACCACGCGGGCGGAACTTACATTTGGCGCTTCCGCGATGGTCAGGAGCAGGATCTATGACGACGGGGAGTGGAGCGCACTGAGGGAGGTGCTTGTGATGGCACCCCAGGACGATTTTTCACAACTGGTGGTCACCGAGCTGAACTATCACCCCCTTGAGCTGGTTTTCAGGGGAGATACCCTGCCGGGACAGGACCTGGAGTTCATTGAGTTCAAGAACACGGGCCATGATGCCATCAACCTTTCCGGGCTGGTACTCGATTCGGCGGTCTACTATGAATTCCCGGGGAACACGCTGCTTGGACCCGGGCAGTTTTACGTGGTTGCCTCCAAGCCTTCGGCTTTTTTCACCCGCTATGGCCTGGTAGCTTCCGGCAATTACCAGAGAAACCTGGCCAATGAAGGGGAGGAGGTGCTCCTGAGGGACACCGCAGGGGCCCGGGTGATCGACTTTGTTTATGATGACCACCCTCCCTGGCCTGCTGAGGCGGACGGTGAGGGATACTCACTTGTCTCTGCCGTGCACGACCCGGTGGGGGATCCTGCGGATTACACCTACTGGAAGGCATCCAGCTATATAGGGGGTTCGCCATTCAGGAACGATCCCTATCTGTCGCCGGCAGATCCCGCAGAACAGATGGATGAAGGGATATTGCTCTTCCCGAACCCCACATCGGGCATACTGAACATCAGGCTGCCTGAAGGGTGGGCCTGCGGGGAGGTGTCGTTCCGGCTCTACGGCATCGGCGGGAACCTGATCTATCAGACCGCCCTGCATGAAAGCATGAGCATTTGGCTGGATCAGCTGAACATCACCCCGGGTGTATATGTGGTCAGGATTTCAGGCAGCGACATGATGTTAACGCAGAAGATCATATTCAGGTAAGGATCTCCATGCAGTCAGTTCCGGGCCTGTTGCTGTCACTTATTTCGGGATGACAGTAACGATTTTACCTGAATCACGTAAACCTTTGTATATGCGCAACCAAACCAGTTATCTTGTGAAGGGGCTGTTGACCGGCCATCTGTTTCTATTTCTGACTTTCATCTCCGTTTCAGGCCAGATTGATTTTCCTGCCGGTTCTGAATTCAGGTATCTGAAAGGGAAGGATGCACAGTCTCTCTCTGCAAACTGGATCAACAGCAGTTTTGATGATTCGGGCTGGAGTACGGGGAGTGCACCCATCAGGTACGGTGACGGGGAAGGCGGGACGTTACTTGACGATATGATGAATGGCTATTCGACGGTTTACATGCGTTCATCTTTCACGGCACACAGGGTGGATTCACTCCGGGCCATCCAGCTGCTGGTCAACTATGACGACGGGTTCGCGGTCTGGATCAACGGGAAAGAGGTCCTGAATGAGAATGCTCCTGCTCTTTTTACCTACGACGGATTTGCCCCGGAAAATCATGAGTCGGGCCAGTTTGAGTCATTCCTCCTGGAACCGGAGGGTGTAGAGCTGGTGGAGGGAGAGAATACCCTTGCCATCCAGGGATTCAATGTCAGCCTGACGAGCTCCGATTTCTACTTTGACCTTGACATGGAGGCTGATGTGATCATCCCGGTGGTTCAGGATACGGTCGGGCTTACATTCAGCGTTCAGTCCGGGTTTTTCGAGGATCCGTTCTACCTGGACATCTCGGCGGCAGACCCTTCGTGGGATGTGATCTACACGCTCGATGGCAGCAATCCGCAGTATTCAGGGACCTCGTTAACGGCAAACGGCACAGCCAGTATACTGGTTGATCCGGATTCACATGACGGCCGTGCCGCCACGCCGGCTTTCATCGTAAGGGCCTCCTCTGCCACAGGGGACGCCGTGCCTTCAATTCCCGAATCGCGGACCTTTATTTTCCTTGACCGGGTGCTGCACCAGGCATACCCGGGAGGGGATTGGCCAACGGGGAATGTCAACGGCCAGATCATGGACCTGGAGATGGATGGCAGGATCTCGGACCACCCCGAATACAAAGACCTGATGATCCCTTCGCTGACGGACATTCCCTCCATCTCGATCATCACCGGCCTGGACAACCTGTTCGATCCGGAGACAGGCATTTATGTAAATGCATGGGGACACGGGTTCGCCTGGGAGAGAGAGTGTTCGGCGGAGCTGCTCAACCCGGACGGCTCGGAAGGGTTCAACGTCAATGCAGGCCTGAGGATCAGGGGTGGCTGGAGCCGCCACAACGATTTTCCAAAACACGCTTTCCGGCTCTTTTTCAGGTCAGAATACGGAGATGCAAAACTGAACTATCCGCTTTTCGGGGAAGAGGGAGTTGACAGGTACGACAAGATCGACCTGAGAACCTCGCAGAACTATGCATGGGCCCAGGGAGACAGCCGCAATACGATGCTGCGCGATGTCTTCTCAAGGGACCTGCAGGGTGATATGGACCAGCCCTATACCCGGAGCAGGTATTATCACCTCTACCTGGACGGGATGTACTGGGGGCTCTTCCAGACCCAGGAGAGGTCGGAAGCGAGGTTTGCTGCAGACTATCTCGGGGGGAGCACGGATGACTACGATGTGATCAAGGTCAACACCGAGGACTGGCAGTACAGGATCGAGGCCACGGACGGGTTCACCGACTCGTGGAATGCCATATGGGACCTGTGCGTTACGGGATTTCAGGACAACTCCGCCTATTTTTACCTGCAGGGAAAGGATGCCGGCGGGAATCCCGTGGCAGGCGGAGAGATCCTTGTGGATATTGACAACCTGATCGATTATATGCTGACCATCTTCTATACCGGGAATTTTGATGCGCCGACCTCCTCCTTCGGAGGGAACAGTGGCCCAAACAATTTCTACGCGATATTTAACCGCGAAGATCCCTCCTCCGGGTATGTATTCTTCAACCACGATGCCGAGCATGCCATGTTCTCCGAAGCAGCAAGCCCGGGGATTGGATTGTATGAGAACCGTGTCACCCTGGGGAACATGAGCGTCTCACAGTTTGCCTCCTTCCATCCCCAGTGGCTGCACCATAAGCTGACAGACAATGCTGAATACCGCGCCAGGTTCGCGGACAGGGCAACCCGGTACCTTGAGGATGGAGGCCTGCTGAGGCCGGAGAAGAACCTGGAACGACTGAATGAAAGGGCTGCAGAAATGGAGATGGCCATCATCGCGGAATCGGCAAGATGGGGCGATTCAAAGCGGGGGACCTCCTTTCCCTTTACAAAGGAGGATAACTGGATTCCCGAGGTCAACAAGATCCGGAACGATTTCATCCCCTACCGGACCGGGATCGTGATCGAACAGCTGGAGGAAGCTGGATTATATCCCGTCCTGGATGCTCCGGAGCTCTATCTGAACGGAACCCTCATCCTGGACCGGGAGATGCATGTGAGCGGGCCATCCACCCTGCTCATTGATAACGTCAGTCAGGGCGCCATCCTCTATACCCTTGACGGAACTGATCCGCGGAGCCCCGGAGGTTCAGTGGCCCCGTCGGCAAAATCGGGGGGTATGAACCAGGTCGAACTGCAATTCACCGCTTCTGCAGTGGTGAAAGCAAGGATCAACTACCAGGATGAGTGGAGTGCCCTGAAAGAGCTGTGGCTGGTGGCGGAGCAGGATGATTACCCCAGGCTGGTCATCACGGAACTGCACTATCACCCCCAGGAGATGGTTTACCGGGAGGATACCATACCGGGAGAGGACCTGGAGTTCATTGAGTTTAAGAACACAGGCACGGATGCGGTCAACCTTTCCGGGCTTGTCCTCGATTCGGCAGTCTACTATGAGTTCCCGGAGGACGCCCTGCTGCCGCCGGGTCAATTCTATGTGGTTGTTTCCAAACCTTCGGCTTTTTTCACCCGTTACGGCCTGGTTGCCTCCGGCAATTTCCAGAGGAATTTTGCCAATGAAGGTGAGGAGGTCCTGCTGACCGACAGGGACGGGAAGGCGGTGATCGCCTTCATCTATCATGACGATATGCCCTGGCCCGTTAAGGCTGACGGGGAGGGATACTCCCTGGTTTCAGCAGAGAATGACCCGGTGGGGAATCCTGCCGTTTATTCCTACTGGAAAGCCTCCTGCTATGTGGGGGGATCACCCTTCAGGGATGACCCCGAACCGACGTTGGCAAATCCCGCAGCACAGGCCGGGGGAGAGGTGCAGCTCTACCCGAATCCCACCTCAGGCATCCTGAATATCAGATTGCCAAGCAGTTGGGCACAAGAGGAAGCCTATGTCCAGGTGTTCGGGATCAGGGGAGACCTTGTCTACCAGTCAGCATTGCGTGACGACATAAGCATCCGGCTGGATCAGATGAACATCACCCCGGGTATCTACGTGGTCAGGATCTCAGGCAGCGATATAGTGTATACGCAGAAGATCATTTTCAGGTAACCATCCCCGGAACAGGAATGATCATTGCATGGTGATCTTGTAAAGGAACCTGCTGGTGCGCATGATGATCGCCCCCCCGGTGAAAGCAGGAGTGGCCCAGATCTCTCCATCAAGCGTGTTCTCAGCAACGATTTCCGGTTCCCTGCCCGCTTTCAATACGCAGGTGATCCCCCTGGTGGAGCTGATATAGATGTGGCCTGCGGCCCAGACGGGGGATGAATGGAACTTGCCTTTCATTTTTTTCGACCAGACAATCTCCCCGGTGGCTGCATCCAGGCAGAGCAGCACCCCGTTCGAGTCCACGGTATATAACAGCCCCTCTGCCACAACCGGGGAGGGCAGCTGCAGGATGGGGGCCTTCATCCTCCAGAGCACATGGGTCTCTGAAATATCCCCGTGCCCGGCGGGGTCGACCGCCAGCAATTCCGCGCTCTTTTCACCCTGGTCATCCGTTTCGAAGCTGGTGTAGAAATAGACGATGCCTTCACTTTCAGTGGGCATGGCGATGGTGGAGTCCTCGCCGCGGACGATCCGCCAGACCTCCTTCCCCGTTTCCGGATCGTATCCAATGCAGGCAGCCGAACCGTTGCTGATCATCACATCCCTTCCGTTCACCCGCACGATGATGGGGGTCGTGTAGGCCTTCTTGCCAATATATTCCAGCGGATCGTACAGCTCCTTCGGACGGTCGGTCCTCCAGATGGTCTTCCCGGTATGTTTATCAAGCGCTGCAACATACTGCACGTCTGACCCCTCTATGTGAACGATCAGCAACTCCTTGTAAATGAGCAGCGAGGATCCCGGTCCCTGGATATGTTCGCACTGCATGTCGGTCCGTTCCCAGAGGGTTTCCCCGCTTCCGGTATCCAGGCATGCTGTCCCGTACCGTCCGAAATGGACATAGACCCAACCCTCCTCGATGGCAGGTGTGGGGGTGGCATAGGTATTGATGCTGTGTTTGCGGTAGACCGTGTCGGGTCTGAAGAGGACACGGTTATGGATGATCTTCCCGGAGTTGAAATCCACGCAGATGGCCCTCATCTCCCTGCCCCCTTCGGTGGCGGAGGTCACCCAGACCTGGTCCCCGTACACCACCGGGGAGGACCATCCCTCTCCTTCAACGGCACTCTTCCAGGCAATGTGGGTGCTGTCGTTCCAGGCTGTGGGGAACCCTTTTTCACCGGAGATCCCGTTCAGTTCATCGCCCCTGAAGTGGGTCCAGGAAGGAGCCTGGTCCCGGGAAAAGGGGGTGCAGGCAACAAATGTCATTAATAGCGGGCAAATGAGGAACCGTAGAAGGGCCATGTCTCAAGGGTCTTAATGGAACCCCAATATAGGAAAAAGATGGATTCAGTCCTTCACACACCTCACAGGGAAAGCCTGCCCGTTATCGTCTGCCTGACGGTTGATTTCCGAACTGATATTTGACAGGCCACGGATCCAGGGTTGCGGTTCGATCAGGGAGGAGGTCCAGAAAGCTGTCATATCCTTGATCCCGTAAAATCCACCGGGTGTATACGCCCCGGACCCACGGGCACCGAAACCTGATTCATTGGTTGCCCCGGTATTGGGATCGTTCCAGAAAGTGGTTCCGGGATCCTTCAGCATCCCGCCAATACCCGGGCCCCTGGCTCCAACAGCATCGGCATCAGCCTGCGTCATTCCCAGCGTCCTCTCCAGGACTTTCCACTCTTCATCGGACGGTACGTGCCAGCCCTCGGGACAGACCCCCCGGCTCATCTCCACCGGGTTATACTGCATCAGCTCTGGCCAGAAATAGAGGCCGCCGTATAATTCACAGTTCACGAGGGCATTGCCATAACAGTATTTCTCAACTGCATCGTTATCAGAGGCTGCCGTCCCCTCACTGATCATTTCACCATGGTCCAGGTTCTGTGCCATCCATACCTGCTCCCCGATCCTAACGGTCTGGTAGATCTTCCCGTCCCTCTCATCCACCAGCGACTCCGGATTGGTCGTGAACTCCTGTAGTTCCCCGTAACCTGTTCCTGCACTGTTAGCGGCAAAGGCACGGACAAAGTACGTGGTGTTCGGGGTCAACCCTTCTATGGTCAGTTCAAATGGGGCGGGGCCATTGCCTGCATTCAGGACGTTGTTTTCCAGTGTAGGGTCCGGCTCCGTGTTCCAGCAGATGCCCTTTGCCTCGATTATTGATCCTCCGTCATCACTGATTGATCCGCTCACCAGGGCGGTGGTGGCCGTTTTCTCTGCCACGGGATCGGTATGGACAGTGGGAACAACGGCTTCGGGGGGTGTGGCAAACATGCGCTGATCCCCGTAAGCCACTCCCACGGCATTGATTGCAAAGGCCCTCACATAATACTCCGTCTCCGGGCTCAGCTCATTCATGGTGCCCGTAAAGGCGCCCGTACCCGTTCCCTCAGTGGTATGAGCATCGTCAATGGTGGGCCCTGGTTCTGTATTCCAGCAGAGGCCGCGTTCCATCACCTCTGCCCCGCCGTTGGAAACGACATTGTATTCGCACTGGGCTGAGGTCGGGGTGACATTCACGACACCTCCTGTCTCCACTTCAGGCAGCTGGGCAGCCACCGTGGTGAATTCATGCGCCTCCCCGTAAACCCATCCCTCCCCGGGTGTCGCAAAGGCCCAGATATAATATTTGGTCCCCGGGAGCAGACCTTCGATCACATCGAAGAACGCCCCCCGTTCATTTGCCGGCCCCTGGCTTTTGTAATCGATCGCCCCGGCAGGATCGGGTGACCGTGACCAGCAGAACCCATGCTGGGTGACACCCGACTCACCCAGATCCAGCAGGGCCCCGGTTGCCCTGCAGCTGCTTACAGTGACATTGCTGATTTCGACTGTTTTTACGATGACCTGTCTCGATATGTCAAACTTTTTGCAATGGGTGGAGAACAACCCGCAGAGCGCCAGGATTGTGATGGCAGCCAGGGAGAGAAGTGTTGCTTTTTTAATGCGGAACCTCATGGGCCGGAAGTTTCAGTCTATTTTTTCAGGAAGATGAAGTCTCCCCCCTCGTCACCCACCTTGGCGATCTCCCCGTACTGGGGGATGGCATCGCTGTTGTTGATCACCGCCAGCCGGAAGCTGGAAAAAAGCTGCTCGGAAGAGAGGTAGGTGTCGGTGTTTTCTTCGAGCCTGCGGATCAGGTACTTGGTGAATGAACTTCGGTCCGGTACCTCGGTCAGCGTACCGCTGGTCATCGCCTTCCTGCTGGGGAGGTCATAGAGCCTTTCATAGGCCTTCTCCTTGCTGCCGAAGGCCGATCGTGTCTGGAAAATGGAGCCCCCGAAACAGGCGTCCGCGATCAGCAGCGTGTGCTTTGAATGGATCTCCTTCAGGTAGTCCACCAGGGTGCTGTTGCGGAACCAGTTGGTCTTCTCATCCTTGTGTGAATCGGCGGGCAGCCAGTAGCCGTTGTTGGCTTCATCATCCCACCAGCCGTGCCCGGCATAGAAGATCAGCAGGTTGTCTTCTGAAGTAACGGATTGTGCAAGTTCATCCAGGCTCCTGATGATATCCGCCCGTGTGGCATCCTTCACCAGCTTGACGTTCTCTGCCCTGAACTGGTAACGTTCGATCAGGGTCTGGTAGAGTTTTTCGGCATCCCTGATCGGGTTGTCCAGGTCGGGGATCTCCCTGTCCCGGTAATGGTCTATCCCGATGATCAGCCCGTAGTAGGTGGCCTCCTTGGAGATCCTGTCAGCCAGGGTGACGACAGGGGGCACATACTCCACCGTAAGGAGCAGTTCCTTCAGGTTCTCTTTCTTATCCATGGCCATGATCCTGAACTGGTTCTCCCCGGGCTGCAGTGCCAGGCGGGTGTTGAATACCCCTGTTTCGGTCACCGACTGCATCTCCGAATTCACCGATACAAAACTGATGCCTGTGCTGTCGGTGGCCTTGCCGATCAGGTCCATCTGGGGCAGCTGGCTCACGTACTTCACCCCGGCCGGTATTTTCGGGGAGATGAACTCAATGGCCGGCGGCTCTGTATCGGGGAGCTCCTTCACCACGGGTTTGGGTATGTTGCTGATGCGGAGGCTTGATTTAGCGCTCCTGACCTCCTGGGCACCGAGGGCGGCAGACCCCAGAAGAAGGGCCAGCAGGAGGAGCGATCTTGGCGTTTTCATCTCCATTTTCCTTTCGTTCAGTCAAAATCGGTATCGCAGTGCGACAAGCGGCACAGAAGAGACCGGTTCCAGTGTGGCGCCGACGGAGAAGCCCTCCGGCACTCCGGCGTGCCGGGTGGAGAGGTCCGAGGTGCCAGCGATGGTCCATACCAGGTCCGCCACCCAGATGCCAATGGCCCCATAGGCCAGTACCCGGGAGGTGGTTTTCTGGGACTGCGCCCGGCTGTAGAGATCATCTGCCTCCCGGATACTTTCAGGATCCAGGTAGGACTGGTAGGTGGAATAGGCCGTCCGGTTGAACCAGACAGATGCGGCAAGGCAGCCGTATCCCGCTGCCCCCCTGATCCAGTGGGGCTTCCCGGTGGCCCTGGAGAGCCCCAGGCCCGGAAGTGCCACGGACTGGACAATGAGTGCTGCCCGGTTGAATTCCTTCGCTGAGGCTTTCTCTGATAATGCTGCTGACCTGTCGGGCTCAGTCGTCATGTTGTCAGCCACCGCATCCTCGGCTGAACCCTCTTCGGTAACCACCTCTGCCGGCGGGGTTTCCGCCACGGAAGGCGCTTCCGGCAGGGCATAGACCTGGACGAATATCTCTTCATCCAGGAAGAGGCTGTCCGCCTCGATATCCCAGAGGATCTTCTTGTTCAGGCCCCCTGAAATGTGTTCTCCCACATCACCGGTGAGGGATTCTGCAGGGATGGCGTTGCCGCTTTCACCGGTCACCTCGATCCTGATGCTGAATCTCTCCGATCTTGCGGTGTTGAGCAGGTCATATTCGATCTGCACCCTGTTGTTCTTCAGCGAAAGGGCAGGCTGGGAAACCTCCACGGCAGTCTGAGCCCGGGTGTGGCCCAGGGCGGACACCAGCAGGGTGGTGATCAATATTCTGGCCGTAACATTCATTGAAATCCGAGTTTTCTCCGGATCACTTCAACGATAGGTAAATATAAGGCTCAAATCGGTCAAACACAAATGCTCCCCCGTTCGGTCACTCCTCGAATGCTGCGTCAAAATCGATTTCCGAGGGGGGAAAGTCGATCCGCCTGACGAATTCACAGGCCTCGGCAGCCCCGTGTTCACGGTCCATCCCGCTGTCCTCCCATTCAACGGAGAGCGGGCCCCTGTAACCGATCCGGTTCAGCGCCCTGATGATCTCCTCGAAGCGGATCCTGCCGCGTCCCGGGGACCTGAAATCCCAGTACCGCCCGGGCGCACCGAATTCAGTGTGGCCCCCGAACACCCCGGCCTCCGCGGGGAGATCGGACCAGCCCACATCCTTCATATGGACATGAAAGATCTTTTCACCGAAGGTGTGGATGAAAGCAACATAATCCACCCCCTGGTATCCCAGGTGGGAGGGATCATAGTTGAAACCGAAGGCGGGATGGTTGCCGAGCGCCTCCAGCGCCCTCTTTGCAGATGCGATGTCAAATGCGATTTCGGTGGGGTGGACCTCCAGACCGTATTTCACCCCCATGCCCTGGTAGGCATCCAGGATTGGTTTCCATTGTTCGGCAAAGCTCCTGAACCCATCCTCGATCATGGAAGCCGGGGTGGGAGGGAAACCGTAAAGGAGGTGCCAGATGGGGCTCCCGGTGAAACCGTTCACAACGGAAACCCCGAGCCGGGCAGCAGCCTCCCCGGTCCTGATGATCTCCTCGGCAGCCCGCCGGTTCACTCCTTCGGGATCGCCGTCCCCCCACACATGGCCGGGCACGATGCTTTTGTGCCTTTCATCGATCCGGTCCGAAACGGCCTGTCCCACCAGGTGGGTGGAGATGCTGTAGACCTCCAGTCCGTATTTTTTCAACAGGGCGCGCTTCTCCCTGCAGTATTTCTCGTCGGCCTTATCCACCTCGAAATGGTCCCCCCAGCAGGCCAGTTCCAGTCCGTCGTACCCAAACGATCTGGCTTTCTCGCAGAGTGTCTCGAGGGGCAGGTCGGCCCACTGGCCGGTGAACAGTGTTACGGGTCGCATATTGAAGGAAGTTAGTGAGTTAGTGAGTTAGTGTGTTAGTGAGTTGACATATAAGAGGTTAGAGTTCTCGGATCCAGATATTCCGGAACGAGACCGGGTTCTTGTGGTCCTGCAGCGAAAGGGGCAGTTTTTCCGGATGGGCCTCGTATTTATGTTTCCCGATAAAGGCGGTGGTCCCCTTGATCTCAACATGGTTCTGGACCAGTACGCCGTTTTGGATCACGGTAATGAAGGCAGGTGAATCGACCGACCCGTCCTCCCTGAACGCCGGTGCCCTGAAGATGATGTCGTAGGTTTGCCATTGGCCTGGGGGAAGGCAGGCATTCACCAGGGGAATGTGGTCTTTGTAGATACTGGCAGCCTGTCCGTTGTCGTAGGTCTCATTCTCATAGGAGTCGAGCACCTGCACCTCGTAGCGTCCCATCAGGAATACCCCGCTGTTACCACGGCCCTGCCCGCTGCCTTCCACTACCTCCGGGGTGCGCCACTCCACGTGCAGCTGGACATCGCCGAAACTCTGTTTTGTCCTGATCCCTCCAGTCCGGGGAGCCACAGTGAGGCACTCCTGGGTGGCGATCCAGGTGGGCGGCCCCCCCCTTTCGCTCTCCCACTTCTCCAGGTCCCCGGGCACGCCATACAGTACGATGGCATCCGAAGGGGGCAGAGTCCCTTTTCCGGGGGTGACCACTTCGGGTTTCCTGGACCAGTCCTCGGTATCTTCCGGTTTCTGGCAATGGGTATTAATCGTCACTGAAGCGAGGAGAACCGGGATGATCATCTTTTTCATAGGTTTTGATTTTTCAAAGCGTTTTTGGAATTGGTGCCTGCTAATTTAACAAAGATTCATCACACTGCGCCCGTAAAGTCGCCAGTGAATTACGCGAGCACAATCCCCGAAGCAGAGCTTCGGGGTTAGCGAGCACAATAAAATAGACAATCAACCGATAATCCTCGCAGCTTGCGAGGAGAATGAATTACGACAAATAGGGTCACTGCTGCATTTGCTCCTGCAATAATAACCGTCATTGATTCATATGAGGTGATTACAGGCTCCCCGCCAGCCAGTCGCCCACTTCGGAGGTCCTGTACGCTTTGCCTTCGGCGATATCCTCGGTGACGATGCCCTCCGCCAGGGAGCGGTCCACCACCTCCCTCACGGCTCTGGCCTCCTCTGCATGGTCCAGGGCGATCTCCAGCAGCATGGCTGCAGAAAGGACCGTGGCCAGCGGATTGGCGATATCCTTCCCTGCGGCCTGGGGATAGGAGCCGTGGATCGGTTCGAAGACCGATGTGTGGATACCCACCGACGCTGAGGGCAGCAGTCCCAGGGATCCAGTGATCACACTGGCTTCGTCGGAGAGGATGTCCCCGAACATGTTCTCGGTGACCATCACGTCGAATTTTCTGGGCCACTGGATGATCTGCATGGCGGCGTTATCCACGAACATGTAGTCCACTTCGATGCCGGGGTGGGAGGGGGCCATCTCCTGCGCGGTCTCCCTCCAGAGCCTGGAGGTGGCCAGTACATTGGCCTTGTCCACCACCGTAAGCCTTTTATTCCTCCTGGCGGCGTATTCAAACCCAAACCTGAGGATGCGCTCCACCTCGGGCCTGGTGTAGACACAGGTATCGTAGGCCCTTGAGAGGTCCTCCGAGCGGCCGCGGGGCTCCCCGAAATAGATCCCGCCGGTCAGCTCCCGTACCACCACGAAATCGGCACCCTCCACCAGGTCCCTGCGGAGCGGGGATTTGTGGAGCAGGGAGGGGAAGGTGGTCACCGGCCGGATGTTGGCATAGAGGCCCAGCTCTTTCCGCATGGCCAGCAACCCCTGTTCGGGCCTCACCCTGGCCCTGGGATCGTTATCGAATTTAGGGTCCCCGATGGCACCGAAAAGCACCGCATCGGAATCCAGGCAGAGCCGAAGGGTCTCCTCCGGGAAGGGATCACCCACCCGGTCGATGGCAGCGGCACCCACCAGGGCCTCGGTAAATATGAAGCGGTGGTTGAACTTCTTCCCGACGGCCTTCAGCACCTTGACGGCCTGTTCGATGATCTCGGGACCGATCCCGTCCCCCGGCAATAACGCTATCTTATATTCCATAAGCTTCGATAATATTCAGCATACTGGTGGTGCATTTGATGGCAGCCACGGTCTGGTCCGGATCCAGTGCACGCGTTTTGATGATATTACCCTCGTAATTCCAGGTGATCATACACTCTACCAGTGCATCGGTCTTTCCGCCCGGGGGGATGGTCACCACGTAGTCGGTGAGCGTGGGATGCTTCCTGCTCAGCCTGTCGTAGATCTTCCAGAGGGCCTTCATAAAGGCATCGTACTGCCCGTCGCCGGAGGCAGTCTCCTCGTACACCTGGCTATCGATCTCAATGGCCACCGTTGCCACCGACCGCAGTCCGCGTGCCACGGAGAGCTGGAAATTCCTGATCCGGATCTTCTCCTCCACCCTTCCGCTCCGCAATACGTCAGAAATGATGTAGGGCAGGTCCTCCTTGGTGATGATCTCCTTCTTATCCCCCAGCTCGATCACCCTGTCAGTGACCAGCTTCATTTCCTCCCTGGTGAGCTCGATCCCCAGCTCTTCCAGGTTCTTCAGGATGCTGGCCTTGCCTGACATCTTGCCCAGGGCATAGGTCCTTTTACGGCCGAACCTTTCAGGAAGCAGGTCGTTGAAGTATAGGTCATCCTTATGGTCCCCGTCCGCGTGGATCCCGCTGGTCTGGGTGAAGACATTTTCGCCGATCAGCGGTTTGTTGGCCGGGATCCTGATCCCGGAAAATGATTCGATGATCTTGCTCACGTGGTAGAGGTGCTCCTCACGGATGCTCATGTCGTATTTGAAATGGTCCCTGACCACCCCGATCACGCTGGAAAGGGGAACGTTGCCTGCACGTTCCCCCAGCCCGTTCACGGTGGTGTGGATCCCCGTGATACCTGCCCGGACGGCTGAGAAGACGTTGGCGGTGGCCAGGTCGTAGTCATTGTGGGCATGGAAATCGAAGTTCAGGTCCGGGTAGCGGGTGATCATCTCCGTGCAGAAATCGTAGGTTTCCTGCTGGTTCAGGATCCCCAGCGTGTCGGGCAGCATGAACCGGTCGATGCTCTCATCTCTCAGTGCGTCCAGCACCTGGCACACATATTCAGGGGAGTTCCGCATGCCGTTGGACCAGTCCTCGAAATAGATGTTCATCCGGATACCCATTTCCCTGGCAATAGCCAGCACCTGTTTCACATCTGCAATATGCTCCTCCGGTGTCTTGCGCAGCTGGGTCGTGCAGTGCTTCAGGGAGCCTTTCATCAGCAGATTGTCCACCCTTCCCCCGGCATTCTCGATCCATTTCAGGGAGATATCCCCGTCCACAAAACCGAGCACTTCCACCTTTTCGAGATGGCCGTGCTCCCTGGCCCAGTCGAAGATCAGCCTGGCGCCCCTGAACTCCCCCTCGGAGACCCTTGCAGAGGCCACCTCGATGCGGTCCACACAGAGGTCCTCAAGCAGCAGTTTGGCGATGTTCAGCTTCTCTGAAGCCGTAAATGATACCCCGGAGGTCTGCTCGCCGTCCCGGAGCGTGGTATCCATGATACTGATTTTCATGACCTGACGGATTGGTTCCTCGCTTGTTCAAACAGGGTGATCCTATCCCTGATGTTCAACAGGTAATCAATGTCATCAAACCCTTTCATCAGGCACTCTTTCTTATAGGGATTGAGTTCGAACGGCTCCGATTCTCCGGTGGCCATAAGGGTGATCTCCTGGCCGGCCAGGTCCACCTTCAGCAGTGCGGAGGGATCCTTCTTAACGGCCTGGAAGAGTTTTGAAAGGAAGCCATCTGATACCTGGACCGGCAGCAGTCCGTTGTTCAGCGCATTGTTCCTGAAAATGTCTGCAAAGAAGCTGGAGACCACCACCCTGAAACCGTGATCACGGATGGCCCAGGCAGCGTGCTCACGGCTTGACCCGCTCCCGAAGTTCTTCCCGGCCACCAGGATCGCACCGGCATACGCAGGGTCGTTGAGTACGAACCCGGCCCTGGGCCGGCCGCTGCTGTCGAACCTCCAGTCCCTGAAGAGGTTTTCCCCGAATCCTTCCCTGGTGGTTGCCTTCAGGAACCTCGCCGGGATGATCTGGTCGGTATCCACGTTCTCTATGGGCAGTGGTACTGCGGTTGATTCTACAGTGACGAATTTATCGACAGACATGTTTCTGGTCTTTGAATGTTAAAGCATGGACCTGGGGTCGGTCACCACCCCGGTGACGGCAGCAGCCGCGGCGGTCAGGGGACTGGCCAGTATGGTGCGGGCACCCGGTCCCTGCCGGCCCTCGAAATTCCGGTTGGAGGTGGATACGGCCAGTTTTCCCTCCGGGATCTTGTCGTCGTTCATGGCAAGGCAGGCCGAACAGCCGGGCTGCCTGAGCCTGAAGCCCGCCTCTTCAAGGATTCCGGTAATACCCTCTTCCCTGGCCTGCCTCTCCACCTGCTTTGAACCGGGAACGATCCAGGCCGTTACATGGTCTGCCTTCCGGCGGCCCCTCACAAACCCCGCCACCTCCCGCAGGTCTTCGATCCTGCCGTTGGTGCAGCTGCCCACGAACACATAGTCCACCTTCCTTCCGGCAATGGCGGAACCTGCCTGAAAATCCATGTAAGCCAGTGACCTGGTAAAAGTGCCAAGGGCGCCCTTATCAACCTCTTCCATGGCAGGGATATGACCGCTGATCCCGGTCCCCATGCCCGGGTTGGTGCCGTAGGTGACCATGGGCTCGATATCCGCTGCATCGAAGTGAAGCTCTTTGTCAAACACGGCATCTTCATCAGTGTGAAGCTCTTTCCATTTCCTTGCCATGCGGTTGAATTCCTCTCCCCCGGGGGCAAATTCCCTGCCCCTGATGTACTCAATGGTTTTCTCATCCGGTGCGATGAGTCCCCCGCGTGCACCGCTTTCGATGCTCATATTGCAGATGGTCATGCGGCCCTCCATCGACAGGTTCCGGATGGCCTGGCCGGCATATTCAATGAAATACCCGGTCCCTCCGCTGGCTGATATTTGAGAGATGATGTAGAGGATCACATCTTTTGCGGTAACACCCCTAGTGAGCTCACCGTCCACTGTGATGCACATCTTTTTCGGTTTGGGCTGGAGGATGCACTGGGTGGCCAGGACCATCTCCACTTCGGAGGTGCCGATCCCGAATGCCACGCTGCCGAATGCGCCGTGGGTTGAGGTATGGCTGTCCCCGCAAACCATGGTCATCCCCGGCTGGGTGATCCCGAGCTCAGGACCGATCACATGCACGATCCCCTGGCAGGGATGGTTCAGCCCGTAGAGAGTGATGCCGTGTTTCTTGCAGTTCTCGGAAAGCCTGTCCACCTGGAACCTGGAGAGTTCATCCCTGATGGTCAGGTGCTGATCCGTAGTGGGAACATTGTGATCCGCGGTGGCCACGGTATGCTGCGGCCTGAATACGGGGACCCCCCTCTTATCGATCCCGGCGAATGCCTGCGGGCTCGTCACTTCATGGATCAGGTGCTTATCGATGTAAAGGACCGAGGGCCCGCCGGGGATCTCCTCCACCACGTGGGCATCCCATATCTTGTCAAATAGTGTTTTGCCAGCCACCGCACGAACTGTTTTATGGTAGCCGCAAATGTAAGAAACTTCTGTAAAAAATGTGCTATAAAACAGGTTCTAGTACAACCTCCGGGTCAGTTTGCGGGCCGCATTCATTCTCTTCCGCTTGATTTTTTGTGGTTTTTCCGGATAGGGGCAATATCCTCCCTCCGGGAGTCTGCTGTATGCATCCTCCTGCATTCTCTCCTGCCTGCTTTTCGGACACCCCAGCATCAGGTTGCATCCGATACGGAGGTTCAACGTACGTGTATCGAAGGGATAGAAGAATCCGAGAAGGTTATCGGTTACCGCGTGAATCTGTATCCCCTTTCCGTGGTATGCGATCCCGAACCCGATGTTTTTGAGGCTGTTGTTCAGGTAGGACCAGCTTACCGTTGCCAGGATCCTTTCAGCGATGTCCGCATGGGCAGAAAGGGTCAGGGATGAGTGGATCTTGCCGTTGAATCTTACATTCCGGTTCACCACCCCGAATGCGATATGTTCCCGGAACCGGTAGGTTCCTCCCAGGAAGAGCTGGGTGGGAAGATAACAGGTGTAGGGGTCCTGTGTGCTGGTAATATTAAAAACACTGATCACCGAGTCCCTCATCTCACTGAAGAAAGCGCCAGAGACAAGTTCGGTGGTCGTATCCGTGCCTTCATAAGCAAAGGTGCCCTCACCGTGCACATTGTTCAGGTCGGTTTTCCACCGGGTGAATCCCGCATCCAGCAGGCTTGCGGAAAGGGTGATACGCTGATTGTACCTGTAGATCAGGCCCAGGTCGAGTGCAAATCCCGGATTTCCCCGGTTCAGCAGGTAGGCGGCAGGATCGATCTGATCGAGTACGATCCCGTCGATGTTCCCGGCAGGATCCTCGGTGATGGTGGCCGGGAAGGAGGCATTGAGGGTATAGTCCCCGTCCAGGAGAAGCCCGAAATTGTTCTCCCGGGTGGTAACCCCCACCTTCGACCTGCCTGTATAGAGGTTTGCCTTGCCGAAGATCAGCTTGGCACGGATCCCTGCTGTCAGGTAAGGGCTGAACACTTTTGATATTCCAAGCGAATATTCCCGGATATGGTATACACCCGTTTTAAGTGCATTGAACCGGGCAGTCTCTCCCACAAACGGCCCGTTCCCGTGGATGGCCATTTCAGCCAGATCTCCGGGGACCGTCTGGTACCCGTGCAGCCGCTCGGCGATATGAAAGGTGAAATAGAGTGTTTTACGCCTGTACCCCAGTGATATGGGATGCATGATGGCCTCGACCGAATAGAGGTCCACCCGGTGCATCTGGTCAAAGATCCCTTCAATGTTCCAGCTGCTGGTGCCCGCCAGGTCGTTGTAGGTGAATGCAGTGTTGGAATAGGAGAAGTACCAGGAGGCCAGGGCGGGGATCCCGATATAATATTTGCACTTCAACTGGACAGCCGGGTTCAGCAGGTTTGACTGCGGGACATCGTGCATCAGGTAGAAGGTATTGCCCTGCTGTGCCGGGAGGGGCCGCATCCCTGCAGTCAGGGCGAGAAGCACGGTCAGCATGCTGATATGGGTCCCCGGGCGGCTCAATAGTGCAGGGTCAGGTCAAGCATGGCTCCAATCTCCACGTCAATGATGTAGTCCGGGTAGAATGGGATCAATGTCGTGTCGATTTCCCGATTCACGATGATGGCCCTGAAAAGGATCGAGGAAGCATCCTGCAGGGGCCCGATCCGGTCGGGCCCGAAGACGGCGTCCTGCGTTACTCGGGCAGGTTTGATGGTTTCACCGCTGCCTCTCAACTTTCCAGGCGGAACAGATATGGGTCCGCCGGTGAACATGGAATCGATCCGGATAGAGTCCTGTCCAAGGAAATAACCCTGTGCCAGGAGATCGTTTGGAAAGCCGTTGAGAATAGTGAACCGGAAGAGGATGCGGTTCATCTCCTCGGTGGATGCATTCAGCGAGGCAAGGTCAAATTCGATGCTGCCATCCAGGGGAAGCTTCGCCCTGCCGACCCACCTGGGCAGGTATGGGAAAAGGGTGTCGAGATCATACAGCGTGGTATCAAACCCGCTTTCAGCGTTCATTCCAAGGGTGTCACCTCCAAGGGGGAAGGCAAGTTCGGGATTCCATACAATCTCTTCCGGGAGGGATTCCGGCTTCTCCTTCAGGCAGGAGGTCAGAATCACCAGGAGCCCGGTCAGCCCCGACAGGATCATTACCGTTGGTCTCATAGCACGCTGCAAGGCCTGTAAAGTTAGAACAATCTTCAAAAGATATCGTTCATATTTAAATTGTTAATTAAATTCCTGTTATTTTTGAAAAATCATTATAAATATGAGGACATATGCTTTCGGTTCATAAGATAGGCGGCACCTCAATGTCGAAATTCGGAGATGTTTTACAGAATATCATCATCGGCCAGGCCACGGGAGGCAATCCCTACAACAGGATCCTTGTTGTTTCGGCCTATAACAATGTAACCAACTGGCTGCTTGAGCACAAAAAGACCGGCGAACCGGGCGTGTACGGCCATTTTGCAAGAAGCGGGGAGTATAAACCGGCACTGGATGATCTTCTCGCAAAGCTCATTGAGATCAATCACGGCATGGAGGCCATCGGGCTCGACCTCGACAGGGCGGATGCCTTTATCAGGGAGCGGGTTGAACAGTCGAGGAACTACCTGGCCAGCCTGGATGAGGTGATGGCCTCGGGGTATGTGAACAAACAAAACATTCTGCTGGCTGCCAGGGAGATACTGGCATCCATCGGGGAGGCCCATTCGGCTTTCAACTCGGTGGATATCATCCGGAACAACGGGTTCAATGCCACTTTTGTAGACCTGTGCGGATTCCACGATGCGGAGTACCTGACGATTGATGAGCGGATCAGCCGTGCGTTCAGGGATGTGGACTGCTCATCCACGATTCCTGTGGCTACCGGCTATACGAAGGGTACCGAGGGGATCATGCGGGAGTTTGACAGGGGCTATTCTGAGGTCACCTTCAGCAAGATAGCCGTTGAGGTAAAAGCTGCCGAGGCGGTAATACACAAGGAATTCCACCTCTCCAGTGCCGATCCTGCCATCGTGGGTGCGGAGAACTCCAATCCTGTGGGAAACACCAACTTCATCGTGGCCGACCAGCTCGCGGATATCGGGATGGAGGCGATCCATCCGAAGGCATCCAAACCGCTGGAGATGGCGGGGATCAATATCCGGATCAAGAACACTTTCGAACCTGGACATCCGGGGACCCTGATCTCCAGGGATTATATAGGGGAGGAATCGAGGGTGGAGATCATTTCCGGGACAGACAGGGTGGTTGCCATCGAGGTGCATGACCCATACATGGTGGGACAGGTGGGGTACGACATGAACCTGATGAAGGTGATCCAGCGGCACAACATCTCCTATATCCTGAAAGCCACCAATGCCAACAGCATCACCATGGTTTACTGGCAGAAGGAGGTAACCGATGCACTGATCAGCGAGCTCAGGGGGCTCTACTATAAAGTGACTGTGAAAGAGGCCGCCCTGGTCTGTGCACTGGGAACCAACATCGCACAACCCGGTGCGCTGGCAAAAGCAGCATCTGCCCTGGCCGTGAGGAAGATCAACGTGGAGGCTGTTTCCCAGTCCCTCATGCAGGTGAATATGCAGTTCGTGATCGCCCGCAAGGATTACCGTGAAGCCATTTCAGCCCTGAACCAGGCCCTTTGTATGGCATGATTTTATTAGATTTGCGCCTGGCCGCCGGCCTTTGGGATTTCCGCTAAACTAAATTGATCAGCCATGTTGTTAAAGGCACTGGCCCGTTTCGGGTTAATCATTCCAGGACTCTTATTGTTAAACCAGGCGTTTGGACAGGTGGAACGCGCGGATACAGCAGCCATCAGGGAGGAGGCTGTCAGGGTATTCATCGACTGTGACTTCTGTGATATGAACTATGTCCGGGAAGAGATCCCCTACGTGAACTATGTAAGGGATGTGAAGGATGCACAGGTGTATGTACTTGAGACTTCCGAGAATACAGGGAGCGGGGGACATAAATACACCTACACCTTTGTTGGACAGGAGGAATTCGAGGGGAGGAATGATACGCTCTTCTATTCAAGCAGGCCGGATGATTCAAGGGATTACCGCAGGACCTGGAGGACCCAGATGCTGAAGATGGGCCTGATGCCCTATGTGGCCCGTACACCGCTCTACAGCGAGGTGGTGATCCAGCCCACCGGGCGCATTGTTGCGGAGGAGGTCTCCGACCGCTGGGATAACTGGGTCTTTGAACTTCAGGCGGAACCCGATTTCAAAGGTGAGGAATCTTATAAGGAACTGTCGCTGGACGGCTCCGTGGAAGCGGTAAAAATCACCCATGACTGGAAGCTGGAATTTGACCTGGATTACCGGTATACAAGGACCAGATACACCTACGAGGACACACTCTATACCAACGATAAAAAATACCAGGGATTGGATATACTCATTGTGAAGAGCCTGGGCCAACACTGGTCAGCCGGGATCAGGACCGATATGGCTTCCTCCTCCTATACCAATACCAGGTTCTCGGTGGATGTGCTGCCCTCTGTCGAATACAACATCTTTCCCTATTCCAGATCCACACACCGCCAGCTGAGGTTCCTTTACGGAGTCGGGAATTCCCATAACATCTACAACGACACCACGATCTATGACCGGATCGGGGAGAACCTCTGGATGCACCAGCTGCAGGTGGCTTACCAGGTGGTGGAGAAATGGGGTTCCATCAACATTTCGCTGGAGGGATCCAATTACCTGCACGACTTTTCAAAGAACAGGCTGGAATTGAGCGGGTACCTGACCGTGAGGATCCTGAAAGGCCTCTCCCTGAGGATCCGCGGGGGTGCCGCGCGGATCAATGACCAGCTGTCGCTGGTGAAGGGTGAGCTGTCCGAGGCCGATATACTGCTGGAGCTCCAGGAGATGGAGACAAGCTACAGCGTGGGCGGTCAGGTCGGGCTGACCTATACGTTCGGTTCGATCTACAACAACATCGTGAACCCGAGGTTCGGGAACGGAAGGCGGAGGTTCTACTAAATATCTTAAAAACAGGCCAATGAAGAATGCTTATTTCTTTTTAGTGGCAATTCTTGCCGCTGTGCCGTACTTAACGGCACAGGACCATGCCGATTCCCTTAGCACAAGTGTGGGATTTGTTTCATCGATCGAATCGGCACAGTTGGGGCAGACCCGGAAACTCTATATCCACCTTCCGGACGGGTTTGATGCCGGGAGGACCTACCCCCTGGTGGTATTGCTGGACGGGGAGGCCACCTTCAGGGCTTTCGCCTCCGTCACTGCCCTGATGGCTTGGCAGGAGCTCATCCCCCGCTGTATCGTGGTGGGGATCCCCAATATCAATCGTGAAATGGATTATGCCCCTGTAATTGAGGGCATCCCGGAAAGCGGAGATGCGGATAAAATGGTATTGTTCTACAGGGAAGAATTATTCCCTTTTCTGGAGGAGCGGTATCACATTGGCAGGAAGATCCTTTACGGCCATTCATGGGTGGGATTCTTTGCCACCTACGTAATGCTAACCGAACCGGCCCTGTTCAATGCATACATTTCCACCAGTCCCATGTTCAGGTTCTTTGACCAGGTCTTTGAATCCGGCGGATTGTTCAACGTGCTGGAAGGGCAGCCGGTCCGCTTCTATGCCAGTATAGGCGGGGAAGAGACCTTGAGCAGGCAGCTGGAGGGGTTTGTGGTGATGCTTGAGGAGGAAGCCCCCGCCTCCCTGGAGTGGAGATTCGTTGTGCAGGAGGGAAAGAACCACGATACGAATGCCCTCTCCGGTTATACGGAGGGACTTCAATTTGTACTGAACGGATCAGAATAACAGAATGGCCCTGCAAGGTTCCATCAGTTATTGACGGCGATCACGTTGCCCACCCCGCTGATATCTGACGAAAGGGCGGGGCTCCCGGTATAATAGATGTTTCCGACCCCCGAGATCTGGACATACAGGCTGCGGTTCACCCTCACCTCACAGTTCCCTGCCCCCGAGATGCGGATGGTGCAGTCGTCCACCTCCATATCGAACGCACTGACATCCCCAGTCCCTTCGATACAGATATCAAGTGCAGGCTGCCCGGCACCGCTGATGCTGAAATCCGCGGCCCCCGTAACGCCCGCGTAGTCGAGGGCGGGAACCACGATATCTGCGGAGATCTCCTTTTCGGTATGCACATCAAACCCGGGTCTGAACCCGATCTGGAGGATCCCGCTCCTCACTTCGCAGGTCATCACATCCAGCACCTGCTGCTGTGCGCTCAGTTCAACCTTCTGAGATTCACCGGTCCGGATATCCACATCGCAGCTCCCGGTTACCGAGACCCCGGAAAATTCAGAGACGGCCACCTCCATGGTCTCCACCTCACCGGAGCCAATAACGGTATCGCCGGGTTGCCAGATGCAGGAAGTTGCCAGGAGGAGGGCTGTGGCGGAAAGGGCTGCTGTACGAATTGCTTTCATGATCTCTCTTTTTACCTAAGGAGAGGATCCTGAACAGAAAGTTGCATATGCATGCCTATTTCCTGATAAAGACGAAATCGCCCCCTTCATCACCCACATTCTGTATGGTCCCGTACTGGGGCACATTGGGGGAGTTGTTCAGCACCGCGGTCTTGAAACTGCTGAAAAGTGCCTCCGAGGGCAGGAACTTCGCCTTGTTCTGTTTCAGCTCACGGATCAGGTATCTCACGAACACACTCTGGTCAGGCACCTCCTTCAGGGCACCGCTCGTCATTGCTTTGCGGCTTGGCAACTCCTGGAGCTTGCGGATACCCTGGTCCTCCTCCGGGAATACGCCCCTGGTCTTGAAGATGGATCCGCTGAAGCAGGCATCGGCGATCAGCAGGGTATGCCTGGAGTGTATGCTCCCGATGAAATCCCTCAGGGTGCTGTTGCGGAACCAGTTCACGGTGTTGGACCTGGCCGCATCGCAGGGCAGCCAGTACCCGATGCCCGATTTTTCATCCCAGAAACCGTGTCCCGCGTAAAATATCAGCAAGTTGTCTTTGTCGGTCACCTCCTGGCTTAGCTCATCCATGGCAATGATCATATCGGTTCTGGTGGGATTTTTTAACAGGGTGATATCCTCCTCACTGAATATGTACTCCCGGACCAGGGTCTCATACAGGCTGTCCGCGTCCTGGATGGGGTAATCAAGATCGGGGATCTCATCATCGGCATAGTCGTCGATGCCGATGATCAGGGCGTAATATCTCCCCGTTTCACCGGAAACAGGCTGTTCAGCAACACCGGTGGCCGCATCGTTGGTGCAATGGACCACCATCTCATAGCTGCTCATTTTGCCCTTCCGGCTTACGGCCACCAGCACTATGTGGTTGTCTCCCTTCTGGAGGGGTAGTTCAGCCTGGAACACACCTGCATCGCTGAGTTCAGCCCTTTGCCTGTTGACGAGCAGGGTCTGGATCCCACCTTCACCCTCTGCCTTGCCGATGATGAGGATGGAGGTCCCGCCATGCACCGCCCTCCCGTTTTCAGGTGACGGTGAGAAGAGGGTAATCACCGGGGCACCGGGCTCCGCATCGGTACCTGCCGGTTTCCCGGCATCTGCTGTGTTATGGTCCGTGGAGGGCGCTGTCTCCCTGAGGGGCGGGCTCCCCTGATCCGGCCGGATGGACTGCTCTCCGGAGCTCTCTTTTGAGGTGGACGATGCCTGGAAGAGCTGGCCCTCTTCAAACTTATTGGCCCAGATCCTGAGGTTTTCCGAGAGAAGGCAGGAGGAGATGAAATCGTTCTGGACCGGACTTGCATCCACGGAAAGCACGATCTGCTCCAGTTTTTCAGAAACGGCCACCGTCTTGCCGCTATCCACATCCCATACCCGGACGGTGGCATCATGTCCGCCGCTGATGATATGTCTGCCCGATGGGGTGTAGGCCAGGGTCTGGACCCAGCCGGTGTGCCCTTCAAGCACCTTGATCTCAGCCAGCGTACCGGCATCCCAGATCCTGATCATGCGGTCATCCCCCCCGGTGCAGATCTGCTGCCCGGCGGGACTGTACCGGAGACACCGGATCCAGCCCTGGTGTGCCTCTGTCTCGCGGATCAACCCCCCTGTCCGCAGGTCCCACAATATCAGTTTCCTGTCGGCACCTCCTGTCGCGAGTGTTTTCCCGTCCGGGCTGATCGCCGCGGTTGTAATCGTTTTTTTGTGTCCCTTCAGTTCATAGACCAGCTCCAGGTTCTCCCCGTGGATGGACCATACACGGGCCACCTTGTCCTCACCAACCGAAGCCAGTATGGTACCCCTGGGATTGATCGCAAGGGCATTGATGGCCCCTGTATGCCCCGCTACAGAGCCGGTGATCTTCACCAGGGTAAGGTCCCAGGTGGTGATCGCCCCGTCCTCGCCGGCTGAATAGAGGGTCCGGCCGCTCTTCGAGAACACCACCTGGTTGGGCCTTCGCTTCAGGCCCACCAGGGTGCGGTGGATGATCCAGGAGCCGGCCTTCCAGATGATGATGTTATTGTCGGAGCCCGTGGTGGCGACATACTCCCCGGAAGGGCTGTAGCCTGCATAGAAGATCCTGTGGTTAGTCTCGGACAGGTTCCGCTTTTCATTGATCTGTCCGGCCAGCGGGAGCGTTGTCCCCAGCCATAACAGGGCGCCGATGAGTGCAAATCTCTTCAAATGGCCAAAACTCAGAGTTCTTTCGATTTTAGGAAGCTGATCCTGGCCCCCAGGTGAAGCTGGAGGGCGTGGAAATCAGCATGTTTGTGCCCCTCGAAGAAGGCCTCCTCCTTCAGGGGGATGAAGTGGTAACCGGTCTGCACAATCAGCCCCAGGTAGTCGTTCAATGCGAATTCAACCCCCGCGCCTGCTATCATTCCGATGCCGGTATGCCATTCGAACCAGCTGACCAGCTCAGGGTTCTCCTCGTACTCCTCCAGCCTTCCCAGGGCCTGGTAGGCCGCTTTCTCATTGTTCTGGAAATAATCATCCGTGATATTCAGGGAGATGCCTGCGAAAAGGTAAGGGTTCAGCAGGCTCCCCGGCCTGATATAGTACCTGGGGGCTATCCCCAGGTGAAAATTGAACATATCCATCTCATTTTCCCCGCTGGCGATCACGGTATAGTCCACCGTGTCGTTGTAGATCTCATAATAGAGGTAGTTGAAAGGCTCTGAATCCTCGTCGGAGTAGTCGTAATACCAGGACAGGGCATAGCTGTACCCGGCCTGGAATTCCAGGGAGAAATGGCGGCTGAAATTGTACTGGATCCCGGCTGTGACCGAGGGCCCTCCTGTGAAATTGGGCATCAGCGTGGGTTCCATGTCATCGGGCCCGGGAACATATCCCGGGTCCCAGCCGGTCTTGCCGATGGTGTTGAAATAGCCGCCCGAAAGGTTGAGGCTGAGCTTCTGCTCAAACTGGGCCATCAGCAGGCCCGGGATCCCGGCCAGGAACAGGAAAAGGGTGAGTTCGGGGATGTGAAGCCCGGAAAACCTTTGAGCCATGCAGCATCGATTTTGAATCATACCAGAGCGTTAAGATAGCAAGGTTCTGCAGATTTGTCAAGCCGGCCCTCACAAATGTACAGGATATCTTTTTGCCTGCCGGTTCCTCAGCCTTTTTAACGGTTACCTGGAAGATTTGAAGAATTTGCCCGTGTGTACGCCCGATCCGGTCTCTGCCACCAGCAGGTAAACGCCGTCAGGCAGTGAGGAGACATCCATCCTTTCGTTGAAATCACCTCCCAGGAAGGGTGCCTGATGGTGCAGGAACCTCCGTCCGGTAAGGTCACAGATATAGAGCGAGATCTCATCCGGCGGAGTGCCTTCAGGAGATGCGATCCTGACATTCAGCTGGTCCGAAACCGGGTTGGGGTAGAGGGAGATCTCCAGGGCCTGGCCCTGCCGGACCGGGATCGCTGTATAGATATTGCTGTTCCCCGGGGTGTACTGGGCCATGGCTTTCCACTCACGGTTTCCGTCCGGGAACCGGCCCAGCGAGATATTGGTAAGCTGTGTTCCGAACCTGACCGAGTCTATCCAGATCGTTTCCGGTCCAGACCGGTAGGAGAGGCCCGCCTCCTCCCCGTCTGCGCTCAGCCTGAAATCAAGGTGCATCGGTCCAAGCAGGGGGTTCTCATCGGCAAAGAAGACCAGGTAGCCGGCAGCGCTGATGGTGGTGGCTTCAGGATCCCCGGAGGGTATCAGCCACTTGCCGGGTTCATCCAGGTTGTCGGTCAAAAAGAGCCCGGCCATATCGATATCCGTATCCCCGGCATTGTAAATCTCTATCCAGTCCCCGTCATTCCCGTACTCATCATAGAATGCCCCCTGGTTGGAGGCCATGATCTCGTTGATGAAAAGTTCCGGTTCCTGTCCCATCTCGTTAATTCCGGAGACGGCCCTGATGCTGATTCCATGTTCAACCCGGAGGGAGAGCGGGTTATCCTCATATTCAATCGCACTCCCCAGGGAAGTGCTGCCTGCAGCCAGCTCCAGGTCAAAGCTGATATCGGAACTGGTGGGGCTGTTCTGGTGGATCTCCACGGCAATGGTATTGGTGCCCGGTTTCAGTGACCGATGATCGATTGTGTACTCGAAATAGGTGCTTTCGCCCTCGCCACCCGCAAAGTCCAGCGCCACGGTACCCGGCAGTATCTCCCCGGCCGGCAGGTTATCGCGGAGGACCTCCGTCCCGTTCAGATAGACCACAGCCCCGTCATCGCGCATGATCCTGATCAGGCAGAAATCGAATCCGGAGGTGTCCCCGATCTCAACAGTGGTCCTGAAATAGTAGGTAATATATTTGTTCTGGTCATCCGGTCCGAAACCGAGGAGGGTTGTTTCGTTGCCATCCCCGTAGCCCAGTTCCCCGTCTCCGGCCGGCCATGCTGAGTCATCGAAAGACTCCTCCTTCCAGCCGTCTCCGGGATAGATCCCCGTATCATTGTACCGCCATGTGGCGTTCCGCTTCAGCAGGAGGGTGTCGGTTGACCCGAAGGAGGTGATTACCCAGTGGTCATGGCGGTATCCGGGTACCGGGTGAAATTCCAGCTGCAGGTCAAATCCGCCGGCATATTTCCCCTCGAACCCCTCCCGGGGAACGGGGATCCCGTTCAGGCTGATCCCGCCCGTGTGGTCCAGGGAGTCAACACGGAGGGAGACGATGCTGCCCAGGGAGAAGAAGTTGCGCATGTTCTCCCAGACAAAACCGGGCCGCTGTGTGGCGAACCGCCTGAGCTCCTCCACCCTGTCCTCCCAGACCGCCATGGATGAGACCTGGCCCCAGCGCTGGATCTGTTCAGGGAAAACATCGTATATGCCATACTGGATCGAATCGATTACCCGGATGACCCGGTCCGGACGAAAGGTTGTATTCAGGTGCATCATATATTTCTGAAGGAACTGCCGGCGGAACCCTTCATTCTCCAGCAGCCGCCGGATGGGGAGGGTGGCCCAGCGTGGATTGGGCCAGTCATCATGATCATCCGCCGTCGAGAATGAAAACATGTCAATGGCCGGGTCGAATTCATAGAGGCCCATGCTGAACTCCATGTCAAAGAGGATCCACCTCCATTTCGTATTATTCACCCGGTCCCTCCAGAATTTCTGGTTATTACCCGGCCAGTCCCGGTTGGCAAAGTACATCTGGGTGATCAGGTAGTTGATGTAGGAGCCGATATCGATCCGGCCGGCAACCTCCTGGTATTTTTCATCCTCTACGAGGGAGTTCTGTTCAAGGAACCGGGTCAGCTGGTTGAATGCGTCCATCGAACCGGCAAAAACCTCGTTCCGGTTCTTGATGAAATCGAGGTTCTCGGCCGGGATCCCGTAATTGGAGGTGACCCAGTGCTCATTCGCTTTCTCCCTGAGGTTGTGGATCCCCCAGTATTCACCGTTGAGAAAGACCTGTACCGGCTCATAGGCCTGTCCGTCCAGGTCCATCACGGGAGTCACCGTCGCCTGGATCACTGCGTCCCGGATAAATGAATACCAGTAGTCATTTCCCGCATTCCGGAGGATCAGGCCCTTGAAGCTGTCCGCATCCTTCTCACGGAAGAACTGGTAGTTCATCGAACTGCTGCCATACCTGCTTCGGGCGAATAATCCCAGTGACTTCATCGGCGCCTGCCTGCTGCAACCCCCGTGGATCTTCACCCCGCAATCGATCTGCAGCTGCCTTCCGCCCTCCCTGTCAAAATACTCCAGGCTCATGGGCCTTTCCCAGTCCTGGTTCCAGTTTCTGGGTTCGTCACTGCAGTATCCGGTGATCCCGTTGGTCCCGACCACATAGATCCCGGTCTGGTCGTCCCACAGGTTGACAGGATCGGTGGCCAGTGAGATGACAGGCAGGGTTAAACCGCCACTGATTATATAGGTGGATGTGGTCGGATCCCCGGGTTCAGCACCTTCGGCCCACTGGCGTGCCCTGATGGTGGTGTGACTGTTTACGGGTATGGAACCGGTATATACGGGATCTGAAAGCCCGGGGACCGACCCGTCCGTGGTATAGCGTATGGTTCCCTTTGGTTCTCCAGCCCGCAGCTCCACCTGCAGCCCGGTTGAATAGGTCCCCGCAGGGGGCAGGAACCTGACCCTTCCTGCCATCAGGTACCCCGATGCCGTATTGTTCAGGGCACCGGGGGTCGGGATTCTGAAGTAAACCCTCACCCCGTTTTCATCCAACCCGAAGGAGACATCCTCGAACATCCTCGGATAGGTCATCGAGTCAACCAGTTCACCCGATTCGGCATGCAGATAGAGGGATTCACCGGCCACATTCAGCTTGAAGCTGGTATGGTTGCCGTCCCCGATATCGTTGGTGCCATCGGCCCAGACCAGGAGAAAATCTCCCGGCGGGAGAGAGGTCTGCCGCGGAAAATTCCATTTGTAAGGGACACCGGGGTCATCTGACAGGTAGTACCTGCCCACATCGATCCTGGAGGCCGAGGCGTTATAGATCTCGATCCAGTCACCGGGTTCCCCGAGCAGCGGGTTTACCTCCCCGGATCTGTTCAGGGCCATGACCTCGGTGATCTGCAGCTGGCCGAACAGGCCGGCCGCTGGCCTGAATGCCAGAAATATCAGTATAAAAAGGATGGTCCGCATGGTCGGTCACAGAGTGTCAAAGTTAAGGAAAAGTAGTTCAGATTGGATCAAAACCATAACTTTATGGGCCAGATCAGGCGCATGAACCCGATTCCGTCAGACTTTCCGCTCAGGGATTATTACAGCGATATCCACTCAACTTACGACAGGGTGAACCGGATATTCACCTTTGGCTGTGATCGTACCTGGAGAAGGAAGGCTGTCGCTGCCTGCCTTCAATCTGCCCCGGGAAGTGTCCTGGATCTCTGTACGGGAACCGGGGATTTCATCCTGGAGGTGGCCAGGCAGGTGGGACGGAACGGGAGGACCGCCATGCTGACCGGGTTCGATTTCAGCGCGGCCATGTTAACGGAGGCACGGAGGAAGCTGCAAAAGCTCCGGGAGAGGGAGCGGATCCCGGAGGTTGCATTCATGGAGGGTGATGCCGGGAAAATGCCCTTTGCAGAGTGCCTGTTCGATGCCGTCGGGATCACCTTCGGGATCCGGAACCTGTTGTATGAGAATTCCAGCGCAGAGAGGCATCTGGAAGAGCTTTACAGGGTCCTGAAACCGGGAGGCCGGCTGGTCATCCTTGAAAGCAGCAGGCCAGGCAACAGGTGGTGGCGCCTGTTTAACAACATCTACCTGCAGCTCATCATTCCCTGTTTGGGGGGTATGATCTCGGGCAGTGTAAAGGCATACAGGTACCTGGCAAAGTCTTCCAGGGATTATTACACCATGACGGAGATGGGGTCGATCCTTGAAGGGGCCGGATTTGAGCTCCTCAGTTCTGAATCCCTGTTTCTTGGTTCAGTTATGCTGGTCGTGGCTGAAAAGTAAAGGAACGAATGTTTATCTTTACTCCGACAATCATTCCGGATGACTATTGAAGAGGTAAACAGGATCTGCAGGGGCACATTCATGGACCTGCTGAATATTGAGTTTACTGCCTATTCGGATACCCGCGTAGAGGCCGTGATGAAGATAACCCCTGACCTTTACCAGCCGGCAGGGGTGGTGCACGGGGGGGCCCTCATTTCACTGGCCGAAAGTGTGGGCAGTGCCGGTTCCTTCCTGATGGTCGATCCGGAGAAGTACGATGTCTACGGTTCAGCGGTCAACAGCCAGCATCTCTCACCTGCCATAAGAGGCATTTTGCATGCAACGGCCAGGATTGTTGTAAAAGCTGATTTCAAGCATGTCTGGGATGTGGAGATAACAGATGACCAGGGAAGACTTATTTCCATCAGCCGTGTTACCAATAGTATCAAACCCAAGAACCAGGAAGCGGTTTAGCCAGGCGAAATGATGAATGAAGGTCTCATAAACATCCACAACCTCTGTATTTCAAAGAACCTGCCTTTTGTGACCTTCCGCGTGCCGCAGCAGGTACACAGTACCACCTATATCCAGACAACCCCCGGTAACGGGCAGTGGAACTCGATCCTTGATATCTCCAGTGAGAAGGGGTTCATCATGGCTCCCTTTGACACCAGGAACGGCCATCCTTACATGCTGATCAGACCCGACATGCTGTTTGACGGGGAGCGTATCGGCCGGGAGCAGGTCAGGCAGGTGGAGGGACTGGCAGCGAGGGCACATCCTTCGTGGACCGAGAGTTACCCTGTGGTTACAGGGCGCGGGCTCTATATGGAACAGGTGAATGCCATTAAATCCTCGATCTCCACCGGGGCGTTCCAGAAAGCTGTGCTTTCCAGGATCAGGGTGATCGAAGGAAGCTATTTTTCGCTGGTTCCGAGGCTGTTCCAGACTATCTGCCGGAAGCATCCCAATGCATTTGTATACCTTTTCAAGAGTGATGAGCATTTCTGGATGGGTGCCTCGCCCGAACCCCTTCTGAGGCTCAGCGATGGCAGGATCTCCACGGTTTCACTGGCCGGGACCAGGCCCTACGCTGAGAAGCACATGGATATCAACCGCTGGACCGTGAAAGAGGTGCTCGAACAGGAGTATGTGACCCGTTATATACACGATGTACTGCATTCATTCGGGATCCGGGATTACAGGGTGACCTCCCCTTACGTAAAGAAGGCCGGGAACCTGGTGCATCTGAGTACCGATTTCTCCCTGGGTTTTGACAAGGTTAACGAAAGGCTCTGGGAGCTGGTGGAGGCCCTTCACCCAACCCCCGCGGTGGCTGGCCAGCCCAAGGATGATGCCATCCGGTTTATCAAGCACCTGGAACCCCATGACCGCGATTATTACACGGGATTTCTGGGGCCCGTCAGTCATGACGAGGAGGTTGACCTGTTCGTCAACCTCCGTTGCATGAAGATCCATCCTGAATACCTCTCCCTTTATGTGGGCGGGGGGATCACCCTTGATTCTGACCCGTCCGATGAGTGGGATGAAACCCGGTGGAAGGCGGAATCGCTGCTCAAGATCCTGCGAACCTATATCAAGAACCTGGGCCCGGCTGATGCAGCACAACCAACATATCGCTGAAATGGGCCCGGCTGATGCAGCACAACCAACATATCGCTGAACTGGGTCCCCTGCTCGCACGGTTCGGTATCCGGCATGTGGTGATCTGTCCCGGCAGCAGGAATGCTCCATTGATCCAGCTCTTTACCTCCCGGGAATCGTGTCGTTGCCACAGCATTGTAGATGAGCGCTCTGCGGGTTACATGGCGATGGGCATGGCCCGCCAGCTTCGGGAACCGGTGGCCGTGGTGACCACCTCCGGGACAGCGGTGATGAACCTGGCCCCGGCAGCGGCCGAGGCATTTCACCAGGCAATCCCTTTGATCCTGTTGACGGCGGACCGCCCGCTGGAAATGATCCCTCAGTTCAACAACCAGTGGCTGGACCAGGAGGCTCCATTCTACACCTGTTCCAAGGGGTATTACCAGCTGCCCGTGGAGGTCTCCCAGCCGGAAGATATGGAACATATGCTCAGCCACGTGGAGCGGCTGCTGGGCTGTGCCACCGCTGCCCCTCCGGGCCCGGTCCACATCAACGTCCCGCTGGAAGAACCGCTCTATGAGCCGCTTCCCTTGCCCGCCGTGGAAAGGAGGGGAACGCCGGATGATACGGAATACGGGGAGGCCGTTATCCAGGAGCCCGGTCCGGTGCCGGAGGGGTGCAGGATCCTGGTACTGGCAGGCATGGGACCGCCTGACCCGCTCCTGCTGGAGAGCCTTGAACGCCTGGTCCGGTGCAGGCAGGCGGTGGTGGTGGCGGAGAATATTGCCAACCTGCCGGGCAGGGGTTTCCTTGCCAACCCCGAACTGCTGCTGGCCGGCGCAGATGCAGATGAGAAAAGAGCCATGGCCCCCGAGCTTGTCATCTCTTTCAGGGGACAGGTGGTTTCAAAGAGGCTGAAGATCTTCCTGGATGCAGTGGAAGGCCTGGAGCATCTTGAGGTCAGGGAAGATATCGTCCCGTTTATAGATCAACTGGCCGGGCAGCACCGGACCGGGAAAAGCTTCAGCAACGATTTTCTCACATCCTGGCAAAGTACCCGGGCGAGGATCATGGCTGCCGCGGCCGACCGTGTAAAAACATTGCCATTCGGCAACCTGTCCGCCGTACACAGGATCATCTCCGCCGTCCCCTCCGGTGCGGTAATGCACCTGGGAAACAGTGCCGCCATCCGCTATGCGCAGCTGGCACCCCTGAGAGAGGAGCTGCTCTACTATTCGAACAGGGGAACATCGGGTATCGACGGGTGCCTCTCCGCATCGGTCGGTGCAGCCATGGTCTCTGAAGGACTGCACGTGCTGGTGATGGGAGACCTGAGTTTTGTCTATGATTCCAATGCCCTGTGGAACAAGGATTTCCCGGGAAACCTGAAGATCATAGTCCTGAATGACGGGGGCGGGGGGATCTTCCGGCTGCTGGACGGACCCGGCCGGATGGGTTTCTTCGAGGAGTTTTCGGTCACCCACCATCCGGTTTCACTTGAGCTGCTGTCGCAGTCCTTTGGAAGGATATACCGGAGGGCGGGTACATACGGGGAGCTGGAGGAGGAGCTGGCCTCCCTTTTTGCCCCGGGGTCCAGGGTTTCCGTCCTGGAGGTGGATACGGCGGCCAGTGAAAATAGTCGTATCTTTAAGGACTTTTTGGATTTTAACCGTTAGCGCATATGTCAGACAGAAACTGGAAGAGCCTCAGGGAATTTGAGGAGATCAGGTTTGAGTTCTTTGAGGGAATCGCCAAGATCACCATCAACCGTCCCCGTTACCACAATGCCTTCACCCCTGACACCACCAGGGAGATGAGTGAGGCGCTGGTGATGTGCAGGGAGATGCCCGAAGTGAGGGTGGTGATCCTTACCGGGGAAGGCGACAAGGCATTCTGCAGCGGGGGTGACCAGCATGTGAAAGGCTTTGCGGGCTATGTAGGGAAGGACGGGGTGCCCAGGCTCAATATTCTTGACGTGCAGCGGCAGATCAGGAGCCTGCCCAAACCCGTGATCGCCATGGTCAACGGGTATGCCATAGGCGGCGGCCATGTATTGCATGTGGTCTGTGACCTCTCCATCGCCTCGGCGAACGCCAGGTTCGGGCAGACCGGGCCGAAAGTGGGAAGTTTCGATGCCGGTTTCGGGGCCTCCTACCTGGCCAGGCATGTAGGCCAGAAAAAGGCCCGGGAGATCTGGTTCCTCTGTGAACAGTACACCGCCGAAGAGGCCCTTGAGATGGGCCTGGTCAACAAGGTCGTTCCCCATGACACTCTGGAGGATACCACGGTGCATTGGTGCAGGAAGATCATGCAGCACAGCCCCATTGCGCTCCGGATGATCAAGGCAGGGCTCAACGCCGAACTGGACGGACAGGCAGGGATCCAGGAGCTGGCCGGGAATGCGACCATGCTCTACTATATGACCGATGAGGCGCAGGAAGGAAAGAACGCTTTCCTGGAAAAGCGGGAACCGGACTGGGACAGGTTCCCCGGGCTGCCCTAAATGAAAGTGGAAGAAAATCATTAGTTTTATCCCTGTATGACCAAGATTGCCATCTGGATCAAAGCATTCCGCCTGCGGACCCTGCCGCTGGCACTTTCTGCCACGATACTGGGCAGCTTCCTGGGATACGCAGAAAACAGGTTCAAATGGGGGGTGTTCGTGTTCGGCAGCCTCACCACCCTTTTCCTGCAGGTCCTCTCCAACCTGGCCAATGATTACGGGGATGCCAGCAAGGGAACCGACAATGAGGAGCGGCTGGGGCCTTTGCGTGTCACACAGAGCGGGCTGGTAAGCATGAAACAGATGAGAAGGATGATCACCCTCTTTGTACTGCTCAGCCTGGCAGCCGGAACGCTGCTGATCTGGTGCGGGCTCAGGGACGGGAAGATGCTGGCCTACGGGGTCTTCTTCCTGTTGGGATTCTCGGCCATCTTTGCCGCCATCAAATACACCATAGGCAAAAAGCCGTACGGTTACATCGGGTTCGGTGATATCATGGTTTTCATCTACTTCGGCATCCTCGGGGTGGCAGGCACCTATTTCCTTCATACCCAGTCCTTCCACATGACCATCCTGCTGCCGGCCTCCTCCATCGGCCTGCTCAGCGTGGGAGTGCTGAACCTGAACAACCTGAGGGATCATAAGAATGATGCCCTGAACGGGAAAAACACCCTGGTGGTGCGCATGGGAGTTCCCTGGGCCAAGGTTTATCATGCCATTCTGCTTTTTACCGCATTTTTGATGGGTCTGGCCTACACCATCATCCATTTCGAGTCCTACTTCCAGCTGATCTTTCTGCTTCCCCTTCCCCTGCTGGCCTCCGATCTGCAAAAGGTGATCACCAACACCGTCCCCGTTGAACTGAACCGGGAGCTGAAAAAACTCGCGATGGCCACCCTGCTTTTTTCACTGTCGTTGGGACTTGGACTTGTACTTTAGATGGTTCAGGCCCGGTATATCCGTTATCCCTTACATTTCAACCGTCCCGCCGGTACCTCACGCGGGGTACTGCACCGGAAAGAGTGCTGGTTCATCGTGCTCACGGGCGATGAGGGGCAAACGGGGATCGGGGAGGTCTCCTTTGTGCCCGGACTGAGTGCCGGGGATCCGGGTGATCTGGAGATACGCATTGACCATGTTTGCAAGCTGATCAGCAGGGGGGAGATGGACCCGGGGCAGTCCCTCCCTTCCCTGCCGGGGATCCGGTTTGCCCTCGAAGTTGCCTCAAGGGATATGGAAAGGGGAGGGACCCGGATCCTGTATCCGTCAGCGTTCACGGAAGGCCTTGCCGGCATTCCGACCAACGGGCTGATCTGGATGGGTGACCGGGAAACCATGGTGGAGCAGATCAGGGAGAAACTTGAGGGGGGATTCAGGGTGTTGAAGATGAAGGTGGGACATCAGGAACTGGCGGAAGAGATGCGCCTGCTGGGATGGATCCGGGAGGAGTACGGCTCTTCTGACCTGGAGATCCGGCTGGATGCCAACGGGGCCTGGAGACCGGAAGAGGTTCCGGGTCTGATGCAAAAGCTTGCGCCGTTCGCGATCCACTCCATAGAGCAGCCCATTGCTGCGGGGCAGTATGATGCCATGGCGGAACTCTGCACAGGTCCGGCCATTCCCATCGCCCTTGATGAGGAGCTGGTCGGGGTCCATGCCGGGGATCAGCGCAGGGAACTGCTTCAAAGAATCAGGCCTCAGTACATCGTGCTGAAACCGGGATTGCTGGGCGGCATGTCAGCAACTTCGGACTGGATCCTGGCATCAGGGGAAGAGGGGGTTGCCTGGTGGATCACTTCGGCACTGGAATCGAATATCGGGCTGAACGCCATTGCCCAGTGGACCTTTCAGCTGGGTACCTCCATGCCCCAGGGACTGGGGACCGGGCAGCTCTACAGGAACAATATTCCCTCCCCCCTCAGGTCGGAAGGGGATTCTGTCTGGTACCGGAAAGAACATCCCTGGGACCTGCAATCCCTGAACCTGTGATCGGAGAAGAGCATGGAAACAGCCGGGCCATATCGCATTGACGGGACCGTTTACGGCCGGGAGGAGTTGATGGAGCATGGCCGTCAGATCCTTCATCAACCCGGGGTACCCGGGTGGCGGCGGAAGGTCTTCGCTTTCATCAGCCATTTCCTGGACACGGCAACCGGTCCTGTCCGGCAGCGGTCCAGCGGTACCACGGGCGATCCAAAGTGGTTCGAACTGGAGAGGGAGTCCATGGTCAACAGCGCCCGCAAGACCCTCGGTTTTTTCGGTTTACAGCCTGGTGACACTGCCCTGCTCTGCCTCCCGGTGGACTATGTAGCCGGCAAGATGATGGTGGTCCGTGCCCTGGTTGGCGGACTCGACCTGGTCCTTGCAGAACCTTCAGGCAGGCCCCTGGAGGGATTCCGCGGGGAATTCGGTTTTGCCGCCATGGTTCCCCTCCAGCTGCATGAGTCACTGAAGGCGGGTGATGACCTTTCCGTGATCCGCAAACTGCTGGTAGGGGGAGGGGAGATGCACCCTTCCACGCTCTCCGAACTCTCCGTGATGTCGCGTCCGGAGGTCTATGAATCCTTCGCCATGACCGAGACCTGCACCCATTTTGCATTGAAGCGGGTCAACGGCCCCGCGCCGGATACCGGTTTCCGGCTGCTCGACGGGGTGGAGATCAGGCTGGATCAGCGGGGCTGTCTCGTGGTCCGGGTGGAGGGCGTAACAAGCGGGCCTGTGGTTACCAACGACCTGGCGGAGATTCAGCAGGGGGAACGGAGCTTCAGGTGGCTGGGAAGGATTGACAATGTGATCAATACAGGCGGCATCAAGGTGGCCCCCGAGATCCTGGAGGAACGGATCGGAAAGCTGCTCCGCGCAGATTGCCTGGTCATCCCGCGGCCTGACGAAAAGCTGGGCCAGAGGCTGGTACTGCTGGTGGAATGGCCTGAAGAGGGAGCGCCTGTCAAATCCTGGTCAGGGTTGCTGCGCAGGGAACTGGCGCCACACGAGGTGCCGAAACAGCTGGTCCCGGTGGGGAAGATCCCCAGGAATGCCAGCTACAAGCCGGACCGGAAGGCAGCACGGGAACTGATTTTATCCCGCTATTGACCTGTACGGCCAGCTTTCCTATTTTTACAGTCAGTTTAACCTAATTCAATAGACATGAAAGCTTTAAAGATCATCGGGATTATCGTGGGAGTGATGGTGGCAGCCATGCTGGTTATACCACTTTTTCTGCCGGCGACCACCGAGGTAAGCTCGGAAATCGAGATCGCCCTTGAGCCATCCCAGGTATTTCCCTTTGTGGCCTCCTATGAGGACCGCGGGGCATGGGACCCCTGGGTGGCCATGGACAGCACGACAGTGGTGACCATAGAGCCCAGGCCGGGATTCGTGGGATCCTCCTACTCCTGGGTAGGTGAAAGGCTGGGCACAGGGAAGATGGAGGTGGTCTCGGTCACCGGGAACGAGATGATCGCATCGCATCTCTGGTTCGGGGATATGGAGCTCCCGGCAAAGGTTCAGTGGGACTTTGAAAAGGTGGAAGGGGGTACCCTCGCCACCTGGTCTTTTTCACAGGAAAGCCCCTATCCGTTCGGCCGGCTTGGGATGATCATCGGGAAGGGTATCATGAAACGCAGCTTCGACACCGGCCTGTCGAAACTGAAGGAGTACCTGGAAGCGAATCCTCCTTTGATAAGCCCGCTGGGACCCATTACCATTGAGACCCAGCAGCCCTTTCACGCCCTGGTGGCCAAAGGGGGCAGCACCGTGGAGGTCATCGGCGAGCAGTTCCAGATGCTCTATTCAAAGGTCTGGGAAGAGCTGGCGATTCAGGAGCTGCATGTGACCGGACCGGGATTTGCAAACTACCTGGATTATGACCAGGCGACCGGCTATAGCAACTTCCTGGTGGGATTCATGGTCGAAAAAGCCGGCGTGAGCTCGGGAGAGGTGCTGGCAGTCTCCTATCCGGAGATGAAGGTGGTCCGGGCCGTGCATACCGGTCCATACGAGGATTTTACCATTTCATACGGGATCCTGGAGAAATATATCGAGGAGAATGCACTGGAAACCACCGGCGAGGTATTCGAGTTTTACACGGTCAGCATGCCACAGGAACCTGATCCGGCCAGATGGCAGACCCTTATTGCGTTCCCATTGAGGTGAAATGGAATACAGGGAGATCGACCGGATCTTCTTCAGGGACGGGTACAGGCTGGCGCACCGCCACCTGGAAACGGAGGTGAACGGGACGACCATCAGGGAAGCAGTACAGAACCTATATGAGGCCGTGGACGGACTGCTGGAGGCATTCCTTTTGCGGTCGGCCGCGGAGAACAGACCTGCTGAATGCAGGAATGGATGTGACTGGTGCTGCCACCAGGCCGTTTTTGCAGTGACCCATGAACTGCATTACCTCCGCGACCATGTCCAAAAAAGGTTCTCAGGAACCCGTCAGGGAATTTTCGCCGAAAGGGCAGAAGAGAAGACGCAGCTTACGCTGCATAAGACACTTGAGGAGCAGCTGCAGGTCAGGGCCCCGTGCCCCTTCCTGGAGGAGGGATCCTGTGCGGTATATGGGGCCAGGCCCATGGCTTGCCGCATCTATCTCTCTTACTCGGCCGAAGCATGCAGGAAGGCACATGACGAACCCGGGGGGGAAAGCATCCGGGAGCTTTTTGAATTCCCGCTCAGGGCGGGCAGGATGCTTAACCAGGGATTTGTGTCGCACCTGAAGCAGATCGGGATGCCATCCACGGAGTGGCCCCTGGAACAGGGATACTCAACAGTGGTGGCGCTGGGCCAGACCCTTGAATCGTGGATCGGGGAGCGCCAGCTGCCGGGATAGAACGCATATCGGGATTATTTGGACTATATTCACGGCCATGAAAGAACTGATCCTGGGAATTATCCGGGAAACCAAGGATCCACCTGACAGAAGGGTTCCGCTCACCCCCGTTCAGTGCGCACAGGCGCAGGAAAGGTACAGGGGACTGACGATCCTGGTGCAGCCTTCTTCCAACCGATGCTTTTCCGATGATGAATACAGGGCTGCGGGCATCCGCCTGCAGGAGGACCTCGCCCGGTGCGATGTGCTGATGGGTGTCAAGGAGGTGAAAACCGGGGCCCTGATAGGCAGGAGGTCCTACCTCTTCTTTTCCCACACTGCCAAGAAACAGCCCTATAACAGGGAACTGCTCAGGTCGGTCTTGCGGAAAGGGATCCGGCTGATCGATTATGAATACCTGACCGGGCCGGACAAGGTCCGGGTGGTGGCATTCGGTCGCTGGGCAGGGGTGGTGGGCGCCTACAGCGGGTTGAGGGCCTCTGGTATCCGGACAGGCTCCTGTGACCTGCCTCCTGCATCCGGCTGCAGGGACCTCCAGGAGCTGAGGGAGCGGCTCCGGCATATTGAACCGGGAACCATACGCATCGCTCTCACCGGGGGCGGCCGCGTGGCCGGGGGAGCCACGGAGATCCTTGGAGCGGCGGGGATCCGGCAGGTGACACCGGAGGCGTACCTTGCCGGCCATTTCGAAGGTCCTGTTTTCACCCGCCTTGACCCCTGGCACTACACCCGCCGGAGGGATGGTTCTGCATTCGATTTTGATCATTTTGTGGTCCACCCGGAGCTCTATGAGAACAGCTTCACGCCCTATGCCGCGCGGACCGGCATGTACATTGCATGCCATTTCTGGGATCCGCGCTCCCCGGTGCTGATCACCAGGGAGGATCTGGCTGGCGGGGGGCTGCCCATATCGGTCATCGCGGACATCAGCTGTGATATCGGCGGTCCCATCGCCAGCACCATAAGGGCCTCCACCATTGCAGAGCCCTATTATGGCTATGACCCGGTGACCGGGAAAGAGACACCGCCTTTCCGGGACGGTTCCGTCACGGTCATGGCCGTGGACAACCTGCCCGGGGAACTTCCGAGGGACGCTTCGGCAGACTTTGGTGCCGCGCTGGCGGAACACGTGATCCCCGAATTGCTGGGATTGAGGGATACCGGCATGCTGGAAAGGGCCTGCATTGCTGCCAGCGGCGAGCTTACGACCGGTTTTGCCTATCTGCAGGGCTACCTGGAAGGCAGGGAGTGATCAGTTGAAATGCCTGGGCTCATCCCTGTCCCCCCTGTCTTTCCATTTATCCATATTCGCAAGGCTCCAGATCATCCCGAATCCGCCTGCCCCGAGCAGGACAAATCCAACCGGACGAATGATGGCCAGGTTGATGGTGAGTACGATCCCTATGACAATGATCGCCAGGCTGATGATCCACAGGCCCCTGTAATCGCGCGGTTTCTTCTGCTGGTACATTTAATGAGGATTTTTGAGTTCTGAGATCACCTGCAGAGGGTCTTCCGCTGAGAAGATGGTATTGCCCACCACGAACACGTCAACGCCGGCCCTGATCAGCTCCCGGATATTCTCCCCGGAAATCCCTCCGTCCACCTGGATCAGGGTATCGTGACCCCCGTCGCTGATCATCTTCCTGAGCTTGCGGATCTTCCTGTAGGACTCCTCGATGAACTTCTGTCCGCCGAATCCGGGGTTGACCGTCATCACCAGCACCATGTTCAGGTCGCCCAGGATCGGCTCCAGCAGCGCCACATCGGTATGGGGGTTCACAGATACCGCCGGCTTCATACCCAGTTCCGCGATCTTCTGGATGGTGCGGTGAAGGTGCGTGCAGGCTTCATAATGAACGGTCAGCCAGTTGGCGCCGGCATCCCTGTAGGCTTCCAGGTAACGGTCCGGGTCCACGATCATCAGGTGCACATCCAGGGGTTTCTTTGAAGCGGCCCTGATCTGCCTGATCACAGGAAACCCAAAAGTGAGGTTGGGAACGAAAACCCCGTCCATGATGTCCAGGTGCAGCATATCAGCCTCGGAGGCATTGACCATTTCGATCTCCTTTTCCAGGTGGAGAAAGTCAGCCGTTAAAATGGAAGCAAAAACCAGGTGCTTGCCCATGCAATAACTTTTACACAAAAATAGTTTTTTAATCATTACCTTTAAATTTTTAGATGCAACCGGGTTTATGAGAAGAAGATCCCTGATTTTACTCATAATTTCCATGATCCTTCCGGCAGCGGTGGTATCGGGCCAGTACTTCACCATCAGCGGATATGTAGAGGACCACTCGTCAGGTGAAAAACTGATCGCCGCCACCATTTATGATATCAGCTCCGGCAAAGGGACCTCGGCCAACGAATATGGTTTTTACAGCCTGACCCTCCCTTCCGGTGAAGTGAAACTGCAGGTCTCCTATGTGGGTTACACGACCTATCTCGAGACTTTCTTGCTGCATGCCGACCTGAAGATGAACATATCCCTGGTGCCATCCCTGACCCTGGATGAGGTGGTGGTGACCACCCACCGGCCCCAGGACGTGGTGGAGGATGTCCAGATGAGCACGGTCCATATTCCCATCCGGGAGATCAAGTCCATTCCCATGTTCATGGGAGAGGCCGATGTGATCAAGACGATCCAGCTGATGCCCGGGGTGCAGTCGGGTACCGAGGGGACAAGCGGGATCTATGTGAGGGGCGGGGGACCGGACCAGAACCTGTTCCTGCTTGACGGGGTACCCATCTATAACGCCAACCACCTGTTCGGTTTCTTCTCGGTCTTCAATCCCGATGCCATCTCCAATATCACACTGACCAAGGGAGGGTTCCCCGCCCATTACGGCGGAAGGCTCTCTTCGGTGCTGGACATCCGGATGAAGGAGGGGAACATGAAGGAGTTCCACGGGGCGGGATCGATCGGGCTGATCGCTTCGAAGCTGACCCTGGAGGGGCCCATCATCAGGGATAAGACCTCATTCATCCTGTCCGGGAGAAGGACCTATCTTGACGTACTGGCCCGGCCCATCATCAGGCAGATCAACAAATCCAACGGGGTGGAGGGGATGTCGGGTTACTATTTCTACGATATCAATGCCAAGGTCAACCATAAGTTCTCGGAAAAGGACCGGCTCTACCTGAGCGCCTACCACGGAAGGGACCGGCTCTATGTTGACAACGAGGAGAAATGGATCGAGAACGATACCTCCTACCAGATCAATTCCGAATCGGGCCTTTACTGGGGGAACCTTACCACCGCCCTGCGGTGGAACCATGTTTTCGGGAACAAGCTCTTCAGCAACCTCTCGCTCCTCTACAGCAACTATAAATTCGACACCTTCGATGAGACCCGGACCCTGTTGAACGGAAAGTATGACCTGGGATATTCCTATCACTACACTTCCGGGATAGAGGACTGGGGGGGTGTGGCTGACTTTGACTACCGGCCCGTCCCCTCCCATGCCATCCGGTTTGGTGCAAAATACCTTTACCACACCTTTTCCCCAGGGATCGAGACCCTCGAATCCACCGACGACACCCTGAACATGCAGTTCAATTCCGAGCCCATTTATGCGCACGAGTACTATGTTTACGGGGAGGACAACTTCCAGCTGGGATCGCGCATCCGGGCCAACATCGGGCTGCACTACTCGGGTTTCCTGGTGAAGGGAAGATTCTACCATTCCCTGCAGCCGCGGTTCTCGGGAAGGGTGCTGGTCACCCCGCATCTCTCCGTAAAAGCGGCTTTCTCCAGGATGGACCAGTACATCCACCTGCTTACCAATGCCACCATCGGGCTTCCCACCGATATCTGGGTCCCGGCCACCGACCAGACACCCCCGCAGTCTTCCTACCAGTCGGCCCTTGGCCTTGCCTACAACCTGAACGACAACTGGTATTTCACACTGGAGGGTTTCTACAAGACCATGAGCGGCCTGATCGATTATACGGAGGGGTCAAGCTTCTTTGAATACGGGGTAAACTGGGAGGATAAGATCGAACGGGATGGGAAAGGGCTGTCGTACGGCCTGGAGTTCCTGGTGCGGAAAGACATAGGAAGGTTCAGGGGCTGGGTGGGTTATACCCTGTCAAAGGTGGAGCTGCAGTTCGCCACCCTGAACAACGGGGAGCCCTTTCCCTATACCTATGACCGCCGCCATGACGTATCTGTCGTGATCATGTTCAGGGTCAATGAACGGATGGATGCAAGCGTCACATGGGTATACGGGACGGGGAAGGCCAGGACGCTGGCCGTGTCAAGGTATGCCCCTGACCAATATGATTTCAGCAACCCCTGGGATGATTATGGCCTCATCTATAATGATTATCCCTACGACATCAGGCATGATGAGGAGATTGAATATTTCAAGGGCAGGAACGCATACAGGGAGCCGGCATACCACAGGCTGGATGTGGGGGTGAACTGGCACAAGAACAGGGATTGGGGAAGGACGACCTGGAGCCTGGGCCTATACAATGCCTACAACAGGCAGAACCCGTTCTTCCTGTTTTTCGGCTACGATGCCTACGGGAACAGGGCACTGAAGCAGATGAGCATCTTCATGCTGATCCCGTCTATCAGTTACTCTGTTGAATTTTAGATGGCTATGGGGACGAGGCAAAATATCTGCAGGATCATGTTCAGGGGAGGGATGCTTCTGGCCGCTGCCCTCCTGCACCACTCCTGTGAATCGATCCTTTTCATTGAGCTGGAAGAGTCGGACAACCTCATCGTGGTGAACGGGGCGATTACCAGTGACTCGGTGGTGGCTGTCCAGGTCTCCCGCACAAGGCATATCCTTGACAACGCACCGGTGAACCCCCTTGAGAATGCATCGGTGAAACTTTACCAGGGCAGCAGCCTGGTGGAAGAGCTCTCCTATACAACCAATGGATATTACGTATCAGGCGATTTCACCCCCTCCACCGGGGAAACCTATACCCTGGAGGTGGAAAATGCCGGGTACCCTTCTGTGACCGCCAGCTGCAGGATCCCTCAACCGGTCCGGATCGTGAAACTGGACACGGCCAGCGTGATCCTGGAGCCTGAAGATGAATTTTACTACTATTCGACCGAATTGCTTCAGTTCGACCTGACCATCAGCGATCCGCCCGGGGAGGATAACTACTACCTCCTCAGTGCGGAGGCTGACCGTTCATGGACAGAGTGGAGGGATACCACGGTGACAGTGGTTGATTCCCTCTATTACGGGGGACAATGGAACTACTTCCCGAAGGATTCCACCTACACCATTTTTGATATCCACCGCTACACCGATTTTCCATCCATTACCACCGAAGACCTGATCGTCGAGGCCATCACCTCCCATGGCGTGCTCTTTTCGGACCAGGTGATAGACGGCAAAACCTACTCCGTGCGGGGAGGATTTTACAAGGATCAGCTGACTGCCGCAGACTCTGCAGTGATTGACATCAGGCTGCAATCCATTTCGGAATCGTATTATAAATACTTGAAATCGAGACAGAAACACTACGATACGAAGGAGAACTACCTGGCTGTCCCGGTGATCGTGTACTCCAATGTGGAGGAGGGTGCAGGTTTCTTCGGCGGATATTCCACGGATCGCTATTCTATCACTGCATATATCCCTGAATACTGGCGGGAATACTGGTATGATTATTATAAATGATGCTGAACAGGACCCATCATGATCGTTTTTGAGGAGATCATCGCCCAGAGGGTCGGGGTACCCGTCAGGCAGGTCAGGAACACGGTGGATTTACTGGAGGAGGGGGCCACCATCCCTTTTATAAGCCGTTACCGCAAAGAGCATACAGGGAGCCTGGACGAGGTGAAGATCACATCGATCAGGGATGAACTGAACAGGCTGAAAGCGCTGGAGAAAAGAAAGGCATTTATCCTGAAGACCATCGGGGAGCAGGGGATGCTCAGCGATGAACTGAAACAGAGGATAGGGGAGTGCCTTGACCCGGTAGTGCTGGAAGATATCTACCTGCCCTTTAAACCCAAGCGGAAGACAAGGGCTTCGGTGGCCAGGGAGAGGGGTCTTGAGCCCCTGGCGAAAATCGTCATGAAGCAGCAGGAGACGGAACCGGAGAAGGCTGCCTCGGGGTTCCTGAATGAAGATGTGAAGAGCGTGGAGGATGCCCTGCAGGGAGCCAGGGATATTATCGCGGAATGGGTGAATGAAGACCAGCGGGCAAGGAAAACGGTCCGCTCCCATTTTGAACGGGGCGCTGTCATCTGCTCCAGGGTCGCGAAAGGAAAGGAGGAAGATGCCATCAAGTTCAGGGACTATTTCGATTTCAGCGAACCCCTGAAGCGTTGCCCGGGTCACCGCGTCCTGGCGATGCGCCGGGGCGAGCAGGAAGGGTTCCTGAAGCTCTCCGTGGAACCGGAACCCGGGCCCGTGCTGGAAGCACTTGAGGGCCAGTTCGTGAAGGGTTCCCCTGCTGCGGGACGGCAGGTGGCTGAAGCCGTAAGGGATTCCTACAAAAGGCTGATGCAGCCTTCCATAGAGAACGAATTCAGGAGCCTCTATAAGGAGAAGGCTGACCAGGAGGCCATCAGGGTCTTTGCCGGGAACCTCAGGCAGCTGCTGCTGGCATCACCCCTGGGACAGAAAAGGGTGATGGCGCTGGATCCCGGATTCAGGACCGGCTGCAAACTGGTGTGCCTGGATGAACACGGGAACCTGCTCCACAATGAGACCATCTATCCCCACCCGCCGCAGTCCGACAGGGCAGGGGCCACACGGAAACTATCCTCCCTGGTCCAGCAATACAGGACCGAGGCCATTGCCATCGGGAACGGGACAGCCAGCAGGGAAACCGAGCGTTTTATCAGGCTCATCAGGTTTCACCGGGAGATCGAGGTATATATCGTCAACGAGTCGGGAGCATCCATCTATTCCGCTTCAAAGCTGGCACGGGAGGAGTTCCCTGAATATGACGTAACCGTGAGGGGCGCCGTCTCCATTGGCCGGCGGCTGATGGACCCGCTGGCTGAGCTGGTGAAGATCGATCCAAAATCGATCGGTGTGGGTCAATACCAGCATGATGTGGACCAGGGGAACCTGAAAAAGAGCCTCGACGAGGTGGTGGAGAGCTGCGTGAACCTGGTGGGCGTGAACCTGAATACCTCCAGCATGCATCTGCTTACCTATGTCTCCGGACTGGGTCCTGCCCTTGCCCGGAACGTGGTGGACTACCGGGCAGAGATCGGTGGTTTTACCTCACGGGAGCAGTTGAAGAAAGTGCCCAGGATGGGTGACAAGGCTTTCGAACAGTGTGCGGGATTCCTGAGGATAGAGGGAGCCGGGAACCCGCTTGACAATTCGGCGGTACATCCTGAAAGCTACCACATCGTTGAAAGAATGGCCAGGGACCTGAAGGCGGACCTGAAACAGCTGGTGAGCAACGTGCCACTCGTTCAACAGATCAAACTTGAGAATTATGTTTCCGGGGATACCGGTTTGCCCACCCTGAAGGACATCCGTGCAGAGCTGGAAAAGCCGGGGCGGGACCCGCGGGAGCAGATCGAGGTTTTTGAGTTCGACCAGGGCGTCTTCAGCATCGAGGACCTGAAGCCGGGCATGGAACTGCCCGGAATCGTGACCAACATCACCAAATTCGGGGCCTTCGTGGATGTGGGTGTGAAACAGGACGGACTGGTACATATCTCACAGATGGCAGACCGGTTTGTGAGGGACCCCAACGATGTGGTCAGGATCCACCAGCATGTGAAGGTGAAGGTGCTGGGTGTGGATGTTGCCCGCAGCCGGATCCAGCTCTCAATGAAGGGCATGAAGTAGAAAAGAAATACCGGAATATTGCTTAATTTCAGGGCTTAAAATTCATTTGATGAAAACCGCCATAATCGTCAGCCTGGTGGCAATGTCAGGGATAACCGTGCAGTCTTGTAAAAAACCGATCGCCATGGAAGCTCCGGATGCAGCGAAGAAGCCCAAAGAATTGACCATCCATGGCGATACCAGGATCGACAACTATTACTGGCTCAGGGAAAGGGATAATCCCGAGGTGATCGCCTACCTGGAAGCAGAGAACGCTTACAGGGAACAGATGATGAAGGGAAGCGTGAAGCTGGAAAAATCGCTCTACAGGGAGATCATCGGCCGCATCAAGCAGACCGATATGAGCGTTCCTTACAGGGAAAACGGTTACTTCTACTATGAAAGGTATGAGGAGGGAAAGGAGTACCCCATCTACTGCCGGAAGAGGGGATCCCTTGATGCAGCGGAGGAGGTGGTGGCCAATGTGAACAGGATGGCGGAAGGTTTCTCCTATTACGAGGTGGAAGGAATAATCATCAGTCCCGATAACCGGTACGCGGCCATGGGGATCGATACCCTGAGCAGAAGAAAGTACACCATCATGATCAGGGACCTGGAGACCGGGGAGATGCTGGATGACATGATCCCCCTTACCGACGGATGGGCCTCCTGGGCCAATGACAATAAAACGATATTCTATTCCCGGCTGGATGATGTGACCCTGAGGAACAAGGCCATCTACAGGCATACACTGGGAACCGCGCCCTCCGGGGATGTGCTGGTGTTCGAGGAGAGCGATGAGGCTTTTAACGTCAGCGTGCTCAAGTCCAAATCAAAGAAATATATATTCATCACCAGTTCAAGCATCATGACCACCGAGGAGCAGGTGCTTTCCGCTGATGACCCGGAGGGTGATTTCAGGATCATCCAGCCCAGGGAGAGGGGGCTGGAATACAGCTGCTTTCATTTTGAGGACCATTTTTACATAGTGACCAACCTGGATGCCATTAATTTCAGGCTGATGAGAACCCCGGTGGACCGGACAGGGAAGGAGCACTGGGAGGAGGTGATCCCCCACAGGGAGGACGTGTTCCTGGAGAATATCGTGATTTTCAGGGATTACCTGGTGGTGAATGAACGCAGGGAGGGCCTGAACCACCTGAGGGTGATCCGCTGGAAGGACGGCGGGGAGCATTACGTGGATATGGGGGAGGAGGTGTATACGGCATGGATCTCCGTCAATGAGGAGTTTGACAGCGAGATGCTGAGATTCGGGTATTCATCCCTCACCACACCGGTCTCAACCTATGATTACAATCTTGAAACCCGGCATAAGATCCTTTTAAAACAGCAGGAGGTGCTGGGTGATTTCAACCCGGCCAATTACGAGACCAAGAGGATCTATGCACTGGCCGGTGATGGTAAAAAAATACCCATGAGCATTGTTTACAGGAAGGGGATGAAGATGGATGGGAACAACCCGGCCCTGTTAATTGGGTATGGTTCATACGGGATCAATGAAGATCCCTTTTTCAGCTCCCCGAGGCTCTCCTTGCTGGACAGGGGATTTGTCTTTGCCATGGCCCATGTGAGGGGCAGCCAGATCTACGGGCGGCCCTGGTATGAGGAGGGGAAACTCCTGAACAAGATGAACACCTTCACCGATTTCAACAGCTGTGCGGAGCAGCTGATCAGGGAGAAATACACCCGCCCGGAGAAGCTGTTCGCCTACGGGGGCAGTGCAGGCGGATTGCTCATCGGCGCGGTGATCAATATGAGGCCCGATCTCTATCACGGGGTGATCGCTGAGGTGCCCTTTGTGGATGTGGTGACCACGATGCTGGATGATGATATCCCCCTGACCACCGGTGAATATGATGAATGGGGAAATCCCAACCAGGAGGAGTATTACCGCTATATGCTCAGTTACTCTCCATACGACCAGGTGGAAGCCCGGGATTATCCGAATATGCTGGTTACCACAGGGCTTCACGACAGCCAGGTGCAGTACTGGGAACCTGCCAAATGGGTGGCCAAGCTCCGTGATCTGAAGACAGATGACAACCTGCTGCTGATGTACTGCAATATGGATACCGGTCACAGCGGGGCGTCAGGAAGATTCGAAATGTATAAGGAAACGGCGATGGAGTATGCATTCCTGCTGACGCTGGCGGGGATAAAAAAATAGTTGAACAGTTGTTACCGATAACAGGCAGTACCAGGTACAGGGTCAGGTATGCGGATACCGACCAGATGGGGGTGGTTTATTACGGAAACTACGGCAGGCTTTATGAGATCGGCCGGACAGAGATGATCAGGGAGATGGGGCTTCCCTATACAGAGATTGAGAAAGAGGGCATTATGATGCCGGTTTACTCGGTGGAATCCAAATACAGGGATGTGCTCAGATACGATGAGCTGGTCACCATTGAGACCACCCTCAGGGAACTTCCCACGGCCAAAATCGAATTCTTCCACCGCATTTTCAATGAGGCGGGTGACCTGGCCCATGAGGCCAGGGTGGTCCTGGTGTTCATGGATGCCGTTACGGGCAGGGTGGTCAGGGCCCCGGAAAAGCTGGTCAGGGTTCTTGAACTGGAGCGCAGGAGAGGGTCAGAAGCGTGATCTCCGGCCGGATGCCGACACGCCCCGGAAACCCGGTACAACCCAATCCCCTGTTCACGTAGAGGTATTGCCCGTTTTCGCGGTACAATCCCGCCCAGTGGTCGTAGATCCATTTAGCCGGACTCCACCTGAGCCTTCCGATCTCAAACCCGAACTGCATACCATGGGTATGACCCGAGAGCGTGAGGGCGATCTGCTCCCTGCCCCTCACCTGGAGGTCCCAGTGCGACGGATCGTGTGAAAGCAGGATCTTCACAAGGCCCGGTTCAGTTCCTTCCATGGCCTTCGAAAGGTCCCCCTGCCGGGGGAAGGGCGGTTTCCCCCAGTTCTCGACCCCCATGATCTCCAGCGCACTTCCATTCAGCGAGATGGTCCGGTGATCGTTCAGCAGCAGGTCAAACCCTGCAGACCTGATCTGCTCCTTCACACGTGCCAGGTTGGCATTTTTCTCCCCCTCGGATGCCCAGGGATAATAGTGCCCGTAATCGTGGTTCCCCAGGATGGCAAATTTTCCCAGGGGGGCATCCAGTCCGGCAAGGATGGAGGTAAAGGGATCCAGCTCTTCAGAGAAGTTGTGGACCATATCCCCGGTAAAGAGGATCAGGTCAGGCTCAAGGCTGTTCACCTGCACCACGATGCGTTTCACGTAGTCCGGCCGGTGATAAAAAGCGGCCAGGTGGAGGTCGGAGATCTGGACCATTTTCAATCCCTGGAATGAACTTGGAAGCCCCGCAATCCCGATCTCTTCGCGGAAAATTTTGATATGGGTCCTTCCGCGGAGCATGCCCAGCCCAAATGCCAGGAACATCAGGGATCCCATCACCGCACCCGGGATGAGGAACCATTTTCTGAACACTGCACCGTTCCCGTGAAATACCCGTACTGCCAGCAGGGTAAGATCGCTGAGCAGCTGGGCCGCATTGAAGATCAGCTTCGGGAGATAGATCATCAGGAAGATCCCGATCACCAGCATCACCGCGGAAAAGAGGGAGGGATCACGCAAATTCCGGAACCTGGTGCCGGCCCACGCCATGGCGGCCAGCATGGCCAGGGTGGCCCCCCAGTAAACCAGTGCAAACGCACCCCTGCCCTGGAGTGCCAGCCCGGTCAGATGCTGGATCCCCCTGTATACATAGAGGTCCATGACCAGGATGAAGAGGGTGAAAAAGGCTATGATGACCACCGATCTCATCTGATTTATCGGTTCGTTTCTTTTGTTATGAATGTAAGGATTGTAATTTTAACTCCATGAGAATAAACAGAATTTTAACAGGAAAGTTCTCTCTTTCCCTGGTTACGGTCTTTGCAGGCAGCCTGGCCCTATTCCCGCAGATCCAGCCTGCCCCGTGGAACCAGCTCACATCGCCGCTTCCGGATCCCCTGAGGATTGCCGGCGGGGAGGCAATCGCATCATCTGTGCAATGGGAATCGGGCCGGAGGGAGGAGGTGCTGGAGCTATTCCGGGATCATGTCTACGGACGGGTACCCGCGATGGACCTTGAAGCGGTCTACCAGGTCAGGTACCTCGATATGAATGCCCTGTCAGGAACGGCTGTCATGAAGGAGGTGGAGGCTCGGTTCAGCAGCGGCGGGGATACGCTGGCTTTCTCCATCCTGGTGCTGCTGCCCGGGGATCATCCAGGCCCGGCACCCCTCTTTCTGGGCCTGAATTTCAACGGGAACCACACCATTCATCCGGATCCGGGGATCAGCCTTGCCAGAAGCTGGACCCGGAACGATACGGATCCGGGTATTGAAGAGAACAGGGCCACGCCTGAGTCGAGGGGGAGCAGTGCATCCCGCTGGCCGGTGGAGCTGATCCTCTCCAGGGGATACGGTCTTGCCACGGTATACTGCGGGGATATTGACCCCGATTTTGATGACGGGTTCCGGAACGGGATCCACCGGCTGGCACACGGGTCAGGTGCAGCAAGGGACCCTTCCTCATGGGGAACCATTGCAGCCTGGGCATGGGGGCTCTCGCGCTGCATGGACTATTTCGAACAGGATGCAGATATTGATGCCGGGCGGGTGGCTGTCATCGGTCATTCACGGCTGGGTAAGACAGCCCTCTGGGCCGGGGCCCAGGATGAGCGCTTTGCCCTGGTGATATCCAACAACTCGGGTTGCGGCGGGGCCGCACTCTCCCGGAGGGATTTCGGGGAGAGTGTATCCGTGATCAATGAAAACTTTCCCCACTGGTTTGCTGCCGAATTCCGCAATTACGGAGAGAATGTGGCCGCATTGCCGGTGGACCAGCAAATGCTGATGGCGCTGGTGGCCCCGCGCCCCCTCTATGTGGCCAGCGCCGGGGATGATGACTGGGCCGATCCCTACGGGGAATACCTCTCCCTCTATTACGGGAGCAGGGTGTACGGACTTTACGGTGAGGATCCCCTGGAGCAGAGGGAATTGCCACGGCTGGACCAGCCCCTGGTATCCGGCAGGCTGGGATACCACATCAGGACAGGAAAACATGACATCACCCGTTACGACTGGGAACAGTACCTTGATTTTGCGGACAGCCATATGCAACCTGGCTCCATCCATCCGCCGGAAAATCAGGTCACCATGGAATGGATCACCGGTAAACTCAGGGCGGAAAGTCCCAGGCTCATCCTGACCCCTGAGGTGGAAACGGTGGTCCGCCAAAAGCTGGATGCAGGCGACCAGGTCACCACGAAAGGACTCCGGTTGCTCCACCAGAGTGCGGACCGGATGCTGGACCTGGAACCCCTGGCTTTCAGGAAGACGGGCCGCAGGCTCCTGGGGGTATCCAGGGAGGCCCTCCGCCGCCTGACAACGCTGGCCCTGGTCTACCGGTTTGAGAGGGAGGAAGGGCACCTGCTGAAGCTGGAGGAGGAGCTGAGATCGGTCTGTTCATTTGAACACTGGAATCCTTCCCATTTTCTTGATGTGGCGGAGATGGCCACCGGTGTGGCCCTGGCGCTTGACTGGGCGGGGGAGTGGATCTCACCGGAGGTGAACAGGCTGGCCCGGGAGGCGCTCATCGAAAAGGCCATCAAGCCGGGTATCGCCGCCTCCGTGAACAACTGGTGGGCTGACGTGCACCATAACTGGAACCTGGTGTGCCACGGGGGACTGGCCATGGCGGGGCTTGCCGTTTTCGAGGACGAACCGGAACTGGCCTCCAGGGTGATCCACCAGGCCGTGGAGAAGATCCCGCTGGGACTGCAGCCCTATGCGCCCGGGGGGATCTACCCCGAAGGCCCGTCATACTGGTTCTATGCCACCAACTACCTGGCCGCCGCGGTATCGGCCTTTGAGTCGTCGCTCGGGACAGATTTCGGGTTTGCCGATGCACCCGGTGTGATGGAGAGTGCCGTATTCAGCCAGGTCCTGGCCGGACCCGGAGGGGAGTATTACAACTATTTCGATGCCGGGCTGGAGGGCTTTCACAGCCTTGAACATTTTGGCCTTCTTGCCTGGTTTTCGAAACGTTCCGGGTGTGGTGCGGACCTGGACTCCTGCCTGGCGCTGCTGGAAGAGGAGCTCTCCGGCCCACGCCGGATCCGGGGTGCCCGGTTCCTGGGCACTCATTTTCTCTACCTGGCAATGACGGATCCGAACGATGCAGAACCTTTCAGTTACCCTGGAACATGGATCGCGGGCGGGGATGAGCCGCTGGGCATCTTCAGGGACCCGGAAAACGGGCCGGGTGCCTTCTTCCTGGCGGCAAAGGGGGGGAGGGCTGCTGACAACCACGGCAACATGGATGCGGGGTCCTTTATTTTCGAGCTGGATGGCGTCCGGTGGTCGGTCGACCCGGGGAACCAGGGCTACAATGAGCTGGAGCAGATCCTGGGAGAGGGCTTGTGGGACGTTTCCCAGGATTCACCCAGGTGGAGCCTGCTGACCAAGGACAATTCAGGACACAGCACGATCACGGTGAACGGCAAGCGGCACCTGGTGGAGGGGCGTGCCGGGCTGGTCAGGATCGATCTCCGCACCCCCCGTCCCGAATTTACTTTCGATTTGACACCCCTGTTCGGGAAGGATCTTGAGAAAGCCAGCCGGACATTCAGCCGGATCCCGGGGAACCGCCTGGTCATCAGCGATGAGCTGGTCCCTGCGGCCGGGACGGAGCGCATCACCTGGCAGATGATCACCCTTGCCGGGGTGACTGTGACGGGGGATAAGCTGATGCTGCGGCAGGATGGGAAAGTGCTCTATATCCACCTTCCCTCTGAACCTCCCTGCGAGGTTCATGTCACCGGACTGTCACCGCCGCCGCTGGCCTATGACAAGGATATACCGGGATTGAAACGCATCGGGCTCACCATAGGCCGGGAGGCCCTTGCAGGTCCCGTCCGGTTCGTTGTTGAACTCTCCCCGGAAGCGGAGCGCGGATTATGAAAGAGTTTCAATCCAGCTTGAAGAAACTGGTCCGGGCGATGCGAATGGTCCCCGGGATCCTGGTATTTTCAGCATCCATTTCAATTGTTGTTCCCGGGTGTAACCGCGTGGAAAGACCCAATTTCGTCTGGATCATCTCTGAGGATAATTCCAAGCACTACCTGGAAATGTTCGATCCGAACGGGATTGCGACCCCCCAAATTGAAAAAATGGCGGAGGAGGGGATCATTTTCAGGCGGGCATTCTCAAATGCACCGGTTTGCAGCGTTGCACGCTCCACGTTGATCTCATCCTGCTACAGCCCAAGGACGGGAACCCAGTTTCACCGCCGGTCGAAGCTGGTCCCTATGCCAGAAGGCGTAAGGATGTTCCCCGCTTACCTCAGGGACGCCGGATACTATACCACCAACAGGAGCAAGGAGGACTATAATTATGTCAAAGCTGACGATGTCTGGGACGAATCTTCGGGGAGTGCACACTGGAGCAACAGGGATCCGGGCCAGCCCTTTTTCCACCAGGAGTCCCACGGGGCTTCCCATGAAAGCTGCCTCCATTTTACAGCAGAGTTAGCGGCAACCTACCACCCGGTGACCGATCCCGGTTCGGTCCACCTCTTCCCGAACCATCCCGGAACAGACCTTTTCCGTTTCACGGGAGCATATTACAGGGACAGGATCCTGACGGTCGATACCATTGTCGGGAACGTGTTGAAAGAGCTGGAGGAGGAGGGCCTGCTGGAAAGCACCTTTGTATTCTATTTTGCCGACAACGGCGGCGTATTGCCGGGCAGCAAGGGGTATCTCTATGAAACCGGACTTCACATCCCGCTTGTGGTCCGGATTCCAGAAAAATTCAGACACCTGGTGGAAATCAGGCCGGGATCTGAAACGGAAGGATTTGTCAGTTTTACCGATTTCGGACCCACCGTGCTGGAACTTGCCGGTGTACCTGTCCCGGATGGAATTGACGGAACCCCCTTCCTTGGCAGGGGGATCTCCGGCGGGGATGTGGACCGGCGCGATGTGACTTTCGGCTATGCGGACCGGTTTGATGAGAAGTACGACCTGGTGAGGAGCGCGAGGAAAGGAAGGTTCAAGTATATCCGGAACTACCAGCCCTTCAATTTCGACGGGCTCCAGAACAACTATCGCTATCAGTGCCTTGCTTACCGGCAGTGGCGCGAAATGTACCTGGCAGGCGAACTGAACGAGGTGCAAAGTCAGTTTTTTAAGCCCAGGGCACCCGAAGGATTGTATGACCTTGAAAACGATCCCTATGAAACCGTCAACCTGGCCGTGGATCCTGCCTACGAAAAGCAATTGCTTGAAATGAGAAGATTGGTTGGCGACTGGGTCAGGGGCATGCCGGACCTCAGCTTCTATCCCGAAAGCGTTCTGCGCCGGAGGGCATTTGACGATCCCGTACAGTTCGGGCAGCAGCACCAGGAGGAGATCGGGGCGCTCGTGGATATCGCGGATCTCAGCCTGGTGACATTTGAAGAGGCTCGGGAGAGGATCGGGGAAGCGCTATCTTCGGAGGACCCCATCCGGATCTACTGGGGGCTCATCACCTGTTCAAGTTTTGGCCCCGAAGCGGCAATTTTTGCAGGAAAAGCACGCAGCCTTTGCGCCCACGAGGATCTGTTTGTAAGAACCAGGGCGGCCGAGTTCCTGGGCATCATTGGTGAAGAGGACCCCGCCCCGGTGATCCTTCAGGCACTGCGGGCAACCGGCGACCCGCTGGAGGCATTGCTCATCCTCAATACACTTGTGCTGCTGAGGGATGGTCCGCACCGGTATCAGTTCGAAATAAGCGAAGCTAAACTTATCCCGGCAGTCACAGAAGATCCGGAGGTGAACCGAAGGCTGGAATACCTCGGAACCGGGGCAGGGCAACGCAAAAAACCTTAATTTTGCCGGAATCGTGATGATCCCCTTCGAATCATATATCAGGGACAACCTGGTGCTGCTGGATGGTGCCATGGGATCGCTGATCTATGAACGGGGCGTCTTCATTGACAAGTGTTATGATGAACTGAACCTTTCACGTCCCGGGCTGATCAGGTCCATTCATGAAGATTACATCCGGTCAGGGGCGAAAGTGGTCGAAACCAACACCTACGGTGCCAACCGGTATAAACTGAAATCCCACAACCTGCTGGACCAGCTGGAGGAGATCAACTGGAAAGGGGCCATGCTCGCCAGGGAAGCTGCCGGGGGGAATGCCTATGTGGGAGGCAGCATGGGTCCCCTCGGGGTGGAGATCGAGCCATGGGGGGAGATCAGCCTGGAGCAGGTTTTCGAGGCATTTGCCGAACAGGCCAGATGCCTGGCCGGGGCCGGTGTCGATCTCTTCATCCTGGAGACCATCCAGGACATCCGCGAGATGGAGCAGGCCATCAGGGCCGTCAGGAGCATCAGCGGGCTGCCCGTCGTGGCCATGATGACGGTGGGCGAGGATGGGAAAACCCGCTACGGACTTGATCTGGATGATGTCACCTGCCGGCTTCTGGCAAGCGATGCCACGGTGATCGGGCTGAACTGCACGGTCGGACCCAAGCTCATGCTTGATTTCGTGGAGCGCATGATCGCGGTTTCCGACAAACCGATCTGCATCATGCCCAATGCCGGGCGCCCCCAGTATACCGACGGCAGGATGATCTACCTGAGCACCCCGGAGTATTTCTCCGTCTACACCAAAAGGTTCATTGAGAAGGGCGTCAGGATGATGGGAGGTTGCTGCGGGACCACCCCCGAGCACATCGGCAAGATGGCGAATGTCCTGGCCATGAAGCAGACACGGGTACAGCACTCCATCAACATCGGTATAAAACCGGTCACCGAGGAGCCTCTTCCGGAACCGGTTCCCCAGGCCGGTAAATCACACCTTTCCCGGAAACTCAGCGGGGGGGACCGGGTGGTCCTGGTGGAGATGGTGCCTCCCCGGAGCACCGATATCTCAAAGTCACTGGAAGGTGCGGGATTGATGAAGGAGAAGGGGGTGGATGCCATCAATATACCAGACGGGCCGCGTGCATCGGCCCGGATGACAGGGCTGGCCCTCTCCGTGCTCATTGAACAGCAGGTGGGCATTGAAACGGTGATACATTACACCTGCCGCGACCGCAACCTGCTTGGGATGCAGTCGGACCTGCTGGGTGCTGCGGCCCTGGGCATCAGGAACATCCTTGCCATTACGGGCGATCCGCCCATGATCGGCGACTATCCCCAGGCAACCGCCGTGTTCGATATTGACGCCATAGGCCTTGTCCACCTGATCAACAACCTGAACCGGGGCATCGATGTGGGCGAAAAGCGTATCGGCGACCCCACCTCCTTTTTCACCGGGGTGGGCCTCGATCCCAACAGTATCAACCCGGAGAATGAGATCCACAGGCTTCGGATGAAAATGGATGCCGGTGCGGAATTCATCATCACACAGCCGGTCTTTGATGCTGAATCCCTGGAGGCCTTCCTGGAGAAGGCGGACCTTGGAAAACTCTTCCTGGTAGCCGGGATCTGGCCACTGGTAAGCCTCAGGAATGCCGAGTTCATGAAGAATGAGGTCCCGGGGGTATATGTCCCAGATTCTGTGATCGGGATGATGGCCAGGTATGAGACCAGGGAGGACCAGCTGAAAGCAGGGATCGAGATCGCCCGGTCCATGGTGGACAGGGTGCTCTCCTTTGCACACGGGATCCAGGTCAGCGCCCCTTTCGGAAAGTACCCGCTTGCCTTACAGGTAGCTGAAAGACTATTGACATGAAAAAAACCACAGGGCTGATAATTTCAGCCATCTGCTCTGTTTTAACAGTGCATGCCCAGATGAACCCTGACTGGGAGAATCCTGCTGTGTTTGAAAGGAACCAGGTTCCTCCGCACACCATACTGATGCCTTACGGGGATCGGCAGCAGGCGCTGGAAGGGGAGCGGAAATCTTCGCCATTTCACCTCTCCCTGAACGGCACATGGAAATTCCACTGGGCTGAAAATCCCGATGTATCTCCAGCCGGTTTCTATCAACCGGGGTACCAGCGGGGTGACTGGGATGAAATAAAGGTGCCCTCCAACTGGCAGATGGAGGGGTTTGGCTATCCCCTGTTCCGGAATATCGGGCTTCCCCATCCGCTGGACCCTCCCCTGGCACCGGATGATTTCAATCCAGTGGGCTCCTACTTCAGGACCTTTGAACTGCCGGAAGAGTGGAAGGGCAGGCAGGTGTTCCTCCACTTCGAGGGGGTCCAGTCGGCCTCCTATGTATGGATCAACGGGAAGGAGGCCGGCTACAACCAGGGGGGCATGGAGCCGGCAGAATATGACATCACCTCTTTCCTGAAACCCGGGGAGAACAGCATCGCCGTGAAAGTGCTGAGGTACTGCGACGGCTCATACATGGAGGACCAGGATACCTGGCGCCTCTCAGGCATCTTCAGGGATATCTACCTGATGGCCACGCCGAAGGTCCACATCAGGGATTTCTTCATCTCCACTGACCTGGATGAAAACTACCAGAATGCCACACTGAAGGTGGAAACCGAAATTGCCAGCTACCGGGGAAAAAAAACCGGTGGATACCGGTTGAATCTCCGGCTCTTTGGACCTGACAGGAATCCTGTGCCGGGCGGATCAGCCTCGGTGCCCGTGGGATCAGCGGGCGGGGACCCGGTCCGGCAGGTATCCGGTACCCTTGAGATCGTCAATCCGCTGAAGTGGTCGGCCGAGTACCCCCATCTCTATACCCTGGTCATGGAGCTGGTGGACGGAACGGGAGCCGTGGCTGAGATCCTGAGCAGCCGGGTGGGCTTCAGGGAGGTGGAGGTGATCGGCCAGGCGATCTGTATAAACGGTGCCGCGGTAAAGTTCAACGGGGTCAACAGCCATATGTTGCATCCCGAAACCGGCCATGCGATGGATGTGGAGACCATGCGGAAGGACCTTTACCTGATGAAGCAGTTCAACATCAACTGTGTCCGGACCAGCCACTACCCACCCAATGTGGAGTACCTGGACCTGGCCGATGAACTGGGGATCTACATCGTGGACGAAACCGGTGATGAAGCCCATGCCTATACACAGATCTCGGATATGCCGGAGTGGAGGGACCAGTACCTGGACAGGATGCGGAAAATGGTTTACCGTGACCGCAACCATCCTTCGGTGGTGATCTGGAGCGCAGGGAATGAAAGCGGTTCGGGGGAGAATATCTGTGCGATCATCCGGGAGGGGAAACGGATCGATCCCAGCCGCCCTGCATGGATGTACGGGGGGAACAGGGATGAAGACCCGGAAACCAATCCCGTCAAATGCGAGGATATCGTGGGGCCCAGGTACCTCCGGCCTTTCCTGCTTGAGCAGCGCTTTGCCAAATCGGATGATCCGCGCCCATCCTTCATGGATGAGTATATCGCCGCCACGGGCAACAGTCTCGGGGGACTTGATGAATACTGGGACCTGATCTTCCGGTACCGCCGCCTGACCGGGGGAGCCATCTGGGACTGGATCAGCCCGGGGATCTCCCGGCCCGTGATCACCACCCGCGATGCATCCCCCGGAAACATCAAATGTGTGCTTATGAACAGGGCCAGCCTTGTCCGGGGGGAATCCGGCCAGGCGCTCTACCTGAGCGGGCACGATGACTGGCTCGAGGTCTACCGGGATCCCTCGCTCGATATCACCGGGGAGGCCCTGACCCTCTCTTTCCGCCTCCGCCCTGAAGCCTATAACGGGAATGCTTCGTTCCTCACCAAGGGGGACTACCAGTTCGGGGTTGTGCAGAGTGATCCCGAACAGCTGGAATTCTACCTCAATACAGGAAGGAGGGTGAACCTGAAGGGGCGTCTGCCGGATGACTGGGTGGGGAGGTGGCACCATGTGGCGGCGGTCTATGACGGGAAAAAGATGGAACTGTATGTGGATGGCAGCATCATCGGTACGAAAGCCTGCAGCGGTTCGATCCTTAATTCCCCTTACGGGGTGATCCTGGGCAAAAGCGCGGAACTGAGGGACAGCCACCGGGGTCCCATGTGCCATGCCTCCATCGACGCGGTGAGGATCTTTGACGAGGCCATACATCTGGGTGAACTGGAGAAGGAGGGCAACGATCTGCAGTCAAAATCAAGGCTGTGGCTCGATTTTGAGACCTCACAGCAGGAGGGAACATACTATTCCATCGGGATCCCGGGCCGCACCTACGGGCTGGTCTGGCCCGACCGTTCGGTACAGCCCGAGTTGTGGCAACTGAAAAAATCACCCCAGCCGGTCAGGTTCACCGGACTGGACCCGGAAACGGGGCAGATCAGGGTGGAGAACCGGTACAGCTTCAGGAACCTGGAAGAGCTGGATACCCGCTGGGTGGTAACTGCCGATGAAGCGGTAATCCAGGAGGGGGTGCTCGATCTGGATATCCCGGCAGGGGAAGCCAGGGTGGTCCGGATCCCTTTCGAAGCGCCCGGTGTGAAACCCGGGGCGATCTGTCACCTGCTGGTCAGCTGCCTTACAAAAACAGACCAGCCATGGGCAGCGGCGGGGCACGAGGTTGCCTGGGAGCAGTTCAGGCTGCCCTGTTATGAAGAAGCTGCCCCTGTGGAGAAGGACGGGCCGCCGGAGGTGGAGGAGTCGGACAGGTCACTGGTCATCAGCGGGGCAGGATTCAGGTATCTGTTTGACAAGGAAAAAGGGGTCCTCTCTTCCATGACCATCAATGGCAGGGAGCTGGTCAGCCGGGGACTGCAACTGAATGTCTGGCGGGCGCCACTGGCTAATGACCTGGATTCCTGGAGTTTCTGGCATACCGATATCGGCTATACCAGGGAATGGATGGGAAGGGAGACAGCCAACGGCTGGAGATCAGTCGGGCTGGACCGCCTGGTACAGGATCCGGATCGTTTTTCCTGGTCGGCGGATGAAGGCAGGGCAGTCATCGAGGTGGAGGCAAGCCTCCATGCCAACAATTACACAACCGGTTTCAAGGTCCGCTACCACTATGCCATTTCAGCGGGTGGGGAGATAGAGCTCACCACCCATGTCTCCCCCAGGGGTTACCAGACCAGGTGGCTTCCAAAGGTGGGATTGCAGATGGAACTCCCGGCAGCCTTCGGCAACCTGGAATGGTACGGGCGGGGCCCTTTTGAGACCTATCCTGACAGGAAGACAGGGGCGAAGATGGGATTGTACCGGACCACGGCAGAGGAGGACTACGTACCCTATATCATTCCCCAGGATTATGGCAATAAAACGGATGTATACTGGCTCAGGCTCACCGACCCGGAAGGGACCGGGATCGTGGTCACGGGAGCGGAGACCTTCAATGCCAGTCTTCAGAGGTATACAACGGACAACCTGGACAGGGCCCATTATCCCTTTCAGCTGAAGGACGAGGGTGTGGTCACCCTGAACCTGGATCATCTGGTGAGCGGGGCGGGGTGCACCGCCATCAGCGTGCTCAATCCCTACAGGGTGCTGCCGGGGGAAACCTCATTCACTTTCTGTATTCGTCCGGTAAGGGAGTAAAGGGGGGAGCAGCGCGCTATATCAGCTGGGTTATTTTCGGCACAAAGACCAGCAGGTAGGTGATCAGGGACAATCCGCCCGTCACGGTTACAATGGCATTACCCATGCACCTGATCCTGGTGACCTGAAAGGTTGTCAGTGAGGGATCATGGTTGATCTGTAGGAGAGCGGCCGTCCGGCAGAATCCTGCAATAATGAAAATCAGCGTCACAAATGAGATCAGCAACCACTGGATGGTATTCATCTGCAGAACGATACCTCCCGCGATCACAGGGATGATCAGGATCATCTGTATGACCAGGCCCGGATCAGAGGAACAGATCTTCCGGATGGCGCTGAGGGCGTTCAGGAGCGCAGAAGACCTGACCTGAACTGCATATTCCTGCTGGGTGAAATCCATGGCTGAAGGATTTGTTTTTGACCAAAGTTAATATTTTGTACGTGAAATGTTAATAAATGGTTACAAAAGTCCATTTTCAACATATCTATCTCCTTTGGTTAAAAAGCCGTAACAGGGATCCCTCCAGGAACGGGACCTCCCTTTTCACTTCGGAAACTTCCCGGGTACGGTCAATTCTGTCCTGGCGTTTATTTCTCCTCATCCTTCCTGATCCAGGGCATCAAAAGGAACATGGCGAGGATCATGATCACCACCCCGAGCCACTTAAGGAAACCCACGGTCTCTTCCGGATGGTTGTTCTGGTATATCCTGAAAACAATGGCGGTCACAGCGCCTGCCAGGAAGATGATCCAGCCCAGGATTTTCAAGCGCCTGTTGGTCATTTTCATCTTTTCAGAGCTCAACCCATGATTTTATCTCCGAACTCTCCACCGCTTTGTCCACGAATTTCATTCCCCGTAATCCGTCATATATGGTCGGGAAATCCTCAGCTTCCACAGGGGGTTCGGTTCCCCCGATTATGTGCTGTATGCACGTGGCAGCGTTTCGATAGATATTGGCAAATGCCTCGATATACCCTTCAGGGTGTCCTGCAGGCACCCTGGTGTTGTATTTGGCGATATCACTGACAAACCCCGTTCCGGTGCGCCTCACCTCCATGGGCCTGTCATGCCACTTGATGACCAGTGTATTGGGTTCCATCTGGTTGAACTCCAGTCCGCCCTTCTCCCCGTAAACCCTCAGCCTGATGGCGTTCTCCTCCCCGGCTGAAATCTGGCTTGCGTAGAGGACTCCCCGGGCACCTCCCCGGAAATGGAGCAGCATGTTGGCGTCGTCATCCAGCAACCGGTTGGGGACCAGTGTACTGAGATCCGACATCAGTTCATCTGCCTTTAATCCCGTGACATACTCGGCCAGGTGGAAGGCGTGTGTCCCGATATCACCCACGCAGCAGGTTTTCCCGGACCGCTGGGGATCGCCCCTCCATGATGCCTGTACATGGCCGGTCTGCTCAAGGGGCTCGCTGAGCCATCCCTGAGGGTACTCCACCACCACTTTCCGGATCTTGCCCAGCTTCCCGTCCTGGACCAGTTTCCTGGCCTCTTTCACCATGGGGTACCCCGAATAGGTATGGGTCAGGGCAAAGAACATGCCGGTCTCCTCCTTGATGCGCACCATCACCTCGGCCTCATCGGAATCGAGGGCCAGGGGTTTGTCACAGACCACGTGAAATCCGCTCTCCATGGCCAGCTTGGCCGGTTCGTAATGGAGATGGTTGGGGGTGACAATCGATATAAAATCCATCCGTACCCCTGCCGGAAGTCCGGCCTCCTTTTCGATCATTTCCTGGTAGGTGCCATATACCCGTTCCGGGGGCAGGAAGTATTCTGCGCCGGTGATCTTTGACTTCTCCGGACTGGAACTGAAGGCGCCGCAGACCAGTTCGATCTGGCCGTCGAGCACGGCTGCCATATAGTGGACGCGCCCGATAAAGGAACCCGGGCCCCCGCCCACCATACCCATGTTGATCTTCCGTTTTGCCATTGCTGAAATGCTGTTGATGAGTTCAGTCAATAAAACTAACGCTTTTTTTCCTTAACTTGATTAAGTATTGTTATGCATTGATCATGACACATCAATTTCAATTTTCTTCCATGCCATCATATTACCAAGTTCCCCGTATCAGCGGATCCAGCTCCGCCCGCCCTGCCGTCGTCTTTATGACCACTCTGTTGTTCATTGCAATTCTATTCAGTTCATGCGATTCCGGGAAGTACAGATTCAAACCGGAATCGATGCACTGGCTGCAGTTCCGGGGCCCGAATGCTTCGGGGATCGCCCCGGAAAATGCCGATCCACCAATCCATTTCAGTGCAGATACCAACCTGCTGTGGAAAACCAGGATACTGCCCGGCTGGTCTTCTCCCTGCATCGTGAATGACAGGATCTTCCTGACCGGGTTCAACAAGGCTGACAGCATGCTGCATATGTTTGCCCTGGACCGGGAGAACGGCGGGATGCTGTGGGCCGATTCAGTGGCACCTGACACCCTGTACGAGATCCATCCGGTCAGCACATATGCCAATTCTGCAGCCGCTAGCGATGGGAGCCGGGTATTCTTCCATTTTCCCTGTTACGGGCTCATGGCTTATGACCTGGATGGTTCAAGAATATGGGCGTACCGGCATCCCCCTGCCAGGTACAGTCAATTTGGAGGCTGCTCCCCTGTGGTCAGGGACAGTGTGGTTATTTTTAACGTATCCATCTGGCCCAATCCAAGGATCCAGGCGCAGGATTGCAGGACCGGCGATTCCCTTTGGATCATCCAGGATTCGGCCCATTTTTTTACACTGGATGTCACCAATGCCACTCCTGTTTTCTGGGGAGACCTCCTGGTCATGCATCAGAATTTCGAGATTGTGGCCTATGATATGAACCGCCGGGAAGCAGCCTGGTGGCTGCCAACCCCAACTACCGCCAATACGACTCCCGTAATTTGTGACGATGTGGTTTACGTTGGAACGTGGACGAACTTAGGAGAAAAGAAGTTGAGGGGATTCAGCTATTCGTTTGATGATCTGCTCGGCAATTATGATCTGAACGGGAACAGGAAACTGGAGCAAAAGGAGTTCCCGGATTCAGTGGTGTTCTTTCAAAGGCCGGAGAGTCCCGATGAACCCCGATCCTCAGTGAGAATGAATGAAGACAAAATGTTGAGATGGTATGATAAGAATGGTGACAGGACCTTTGACCGTGGTGAATGGAGCGGTGTCCTGGCAGATATTGGGCCCTACCTGAAGGATCACGGCATGCTCGCGTTGCCTGTGACCGGAATTGGAGAACTTTCGGATTCTATCCTTCTTTGGAAAATCACGGAAGATACTCCGGAAACACCCTCCCCGCTGGTAGTAGGGAATAATATCCTTTTTATTAAGAGCGGGGGGATCATGACCGTGATCAACCGGGAGACCGGGGAAGTTGTAAAAAAGGGCCGGGTAGGAGCTGCGGGAGCTTACCTCTCCTCACCCATGCTGGCAGGGAACAGGATCTACACCTGTTCATACAACGGAACTGTAACGGTTCTCTCCGCCGGGGATTTCAGCGTACTGGCGAACAACAGTTTGAAGGAGAAGATCGGAGCCTCCCCGGTGGCGGTGGATGATGTGCTCTATGTGAGGACCGACAGGCATCTTTACGCATTCCGGGACCCGGGCTGACAGGTGTGCACTTCATCCAGGCTGGAATAGTTGTCCACCACGGCCTCATCTGCATGGGGCCATTTTTATTACATTTGAGGTATCATCTACGGAAAAGCATGGAAAAGATCAAATGGGGTGTCCTGAGCACGGCCAGGATCGGGTTGAGACAGGTGATCCCGGCCTTTCAGAAGTGTGAATACGGCGAGGTGGCGGCCATCGCCTCCAGGTCGATGGAAAAGGCCGATGTGGCCGCTTCGAGCCTCGGGATCCCCAGGGCGTATGGCTCTTATGAAGAGCTGCTGGCTGATCCCGGTGTGGATGCGGTCTATAACCCCCTTCCCAACAACATGCACCTGGAGTGGACCGTTAAAGCCATGGAGGCCGGGAAGCATGTGCTGTGTGAAAAGCCCCTTGGGCTATCCGTCGAGGAGGTCGGGAAAATGATCGAGGCAAGGGACAGGCATGGTGTGAAGGCCGCGGAGGCTTTCATGGTCAGGTCCCATCCCCAGTGGATCGAGACGCGGGAGAGGGTCCGCAGGGGAGAGGTGGGTGACCTGAGGCTGGTGCAGTGCACATTCAGCTACTATAACGTGGACCCAACCAATATCAGGAATATCCCGGAACTGGGAGGGGGGGGCATCTGGGACATAGGGTGCTACTGCGTGACCATGTCAAGGTACCTCTTTGAACAGGAGCCCATCCGGCTGGTTTCGACCCTGGAATACGACCCGGAGATGAAAACGGACCGGCTGGGCAGCGTGATCATGGAATTCCCGGCCGGGCAGGCCGTATTTGCGGTCAGCACCCAGCTGACAGCCTTCCAGCGGGTGCACATCCTCGGGACAGGAGGGCACCTCGAGGTGAAGATCCCCTTCAATGCCCCCAACGACCGTCCATGCACCGTGGCCCAGGACAGGGGAAGCATCCTGCTGGATGAGATCACCACCCATACCTGTCCTGTCACTGACCACTACACCCGGATGGGGGACGATTTTGCCAAAGCGGTCCTGGGCCAGGGGGAGGTACCCGTATCTCTTGAGGATGCCCTGCACAATACCAGGATCCTGGCCGCTATCTTTGAATCGGCTGAGAGCGGGCGATGGGTGAAGATTGTAAACGGAGCGGGATGAGATGCAACCATCCCTGAACACATAATTTAAGAGCTGCAGATTTGATCTATCCTGAACAATTCGAAGCAAAGATCGGATTCGACCGGATCCGCGAACTGGTGAAATCCCACGCTCTTTTTGATCCCGGCAGTGAGCGGGTGGAGCAGATGGGATTCAGGACCGGTTATGATGCCATTTCAGGGGAGCTCGACCTGACAGAGGAATTCCGGAGGATCTGCCAGGATGAGGATGCATTTCCCATCCAGCATTTTATTGACAACAGGCAGGCGCTGAAGAAAGCCGAGGTGGAAGGGGCCTGCCTGCTCGAAGAGGAGGTGTTCGGACTTCTGAAGAGCCTCGACGCGGTGCGCGCCATCCTTCACTTCTTCAAATCGGATGAAAAGGGGAAGTACCCTGCCCTGCGGGAGCTCTGCAAACCCGTGAAGGTCTTTCCCTTTGTCCACGACCGCATCCAGAAGGTGCTCAGCAAGCAGGGGAAGGTCCGTGACAATGCCTCCTCCACCCTGCAGCAGATCAGGCGGAGCCAGCAGGAGAAACATGGGGCGGTTTCAAAAAAGCTGAACCAGGTGCTCGCCAGGGCGCAGCGGGAGGGATGGGTGGATGCCGATGCAGCTCCCACCTACCGGAACGATCGTCCCGTGATCCCGGTGATGGCAGGGAACAAGCGAAAACTGGGGGGACTGATCCATGACGAGTCGGCCTCCGGGAGGACCGTCTTTATCGAGCCGGCGGAGGTGGTCGAGCTTTCCAACCAGATCAGGGAGCTGGAGCATGCTGAAAGAAGGGAGATCATCCGTATCCTGACCGAACTGACCAACGATCTGCGGCCCTATCTGCCGGACCTGTTATCCTCCCAGGAATTTCTTGCAACCATCGACTTTCTGAGGGCCAAGGCCCTTTTTGCCCTCCGGATCGGGGCATGCAGGCCAAGGGTGGAGAACAGGCAGCTGTTTGACTGGCACCAGGCCAGGCACCCTTTGCTCTACCTGGCCCACCAGGCGGAACAAAAACCGGTGGTCCCCCTCACTTTCCACCTCTCGGACAGGAACCGGATCCTGGTGATCTCCGGGCCGAACGCCGGAGGGAAATCGGTCTGCCTCAAGACCATCGGGTTGCTGCAATACATGCTGCAGTGCGGATTGCTGGTCCCCTGCAGCGAGGAGTCGGTTTTCGGATTGTTTGCCGGCATATTCATCGATATCGGGGATGAACAGTCGATCGACAGCGACCTGAGCACCTACAGCTCCCATCTGCTGAACATGAAGCATTTCCTGAAGAATGCAGCGGCCGACACGCTGATCCTGATCGATGAATTCGGGACCGGGACCGAGCCCATGCTGGGAGGGGCCATCGCAGAGTCCATCCTGGAACAGCTGAACCAGGCGGGTACCCACGGCATCATCACCACCCATTACACCAACCTGAAACACTTCGCCACCTCCGCTGAGGGGATCGTGAACGGGGCCATGCTGTTCGACAACCGGAAGATGCAGCCCCTCTACCAGCTGCAGGTGGGCAAGCCCGGCAGCTCATTTGCCTTCGAGATCGCGCGGATGATCGGGCTCCCGGAGGAGGTGCTGGGCAAGGCATCTGACAGGGTGGGGCAGGACCATATTGACTTTGACAGGCACCTGAGGGAGATCCTCAGGGACAAGAAATACTGGGAAGGGAAACGCCAGAAGATCAGGCAGTCAGAGAAGAAACTTGAAGAGTTGATGGCCCGCTATGAACATGAGCTGCAGGAGAGTGAAAAGCAGCGGAAAGCCATCGTGAATGAGGCCAGACAGCAGGCCGATGCCCTGCTTTCAGGGGCCAACAAAAGGATCGAACAGACCATACGGGAGATAAAGGAGGCTGAGGCTGAGAAGGAACGGACCCGGGAGGTGAGGAGGGAACTGGAGGCATTCAGGGAGAAGCTTGAGGTGGAGAAGGGCAGGGAGGAAGAGCGCGTGAAGAGAGAGCTGGAGGAGATCCGCAGGCGGGGAAGCGAACTGGAGGCCAGGCGGCCCGACCTGCAGCAGCGGTCCCGAAAGACCCTCTCAGAGAAAAGGGAGAAGGAGGACCCTCAGATCCATGTGGGAGACATGGTACGGATGAAAGGGCAGGAGGCGGCAGGGGAGGTGCTGGAGCTGAAAGGGAAAAACTGTGTGGTGGCTTTCGGGATGCTGAAGACCAGCACAAAGCTCGACCATCTGGAGAAGATCGGCGGAGAGGAGGCCGGAAGGCTGAGGAGCGGGGACCGGTCGCGGGTGGACCTGGGGGAGTGGGATGTGGGGATGCGCCGGGTACAGTTCCGCCCTGACATTGACCTGAGGGGGAAACGGGCCGAAGAGGCCATGGATCTGGTGGTGGATTTCATCGATGAAGCCATCATGGTCAGTGCACGGGAACTGCGGATCCTGCACGGAAAGGGGAACGGGGTCCTGCGCCAGCTGATCAGGGAGTACCTCCACACGGTGGACCTGGTGGAGTGGTACGGGGATGAGCACGTGGACAGGGGAGGGGCCGGGATCACAGTGGTCAGGCTGGAGACATAACCATAAAACATAAGCAGGAAGTTCAATGAATAGGCTGCCGGCATGATGGCATAAGCTGAAATGGCATGACTGATCAACGCAGAAAGACCATATTGCCCCTGGCACGCAGGTTCAGCCTGGGCCGGCTGATTGCACTTTCCGGGCAGTATTATGCATTCCCTTTCTATCACTCGGTTTCCAACCATCAGCTATCACATATCAAGTACCTGTATAACCTGAGGACGGAAGCGGAATTCAAACTGGACCTGGATCAGTTTCTCAGGTGGTATGAGCCAGTGACTCTTTCGGACTACCTGAAGGATGTGGAAGGGGATGACCACAAAGGCAGGAGAAGAAAAATGGTCCTCTCCTTCGATGACGGACTGGCAGAATGCCACATCCTTGTTGCTCCGATTTTGATGAATAAGGGAATCCCTGCGGTCTTTTTTCTGAACAACGGTTTTATTGACAACAGGGATCTCTTCTTCCGCTATAAAGCCAGCATTCTGATCGACAGGGTTTTTTCGGATAGCACGGCCATGAAAAAGGCGGCGGAGTACCTGGTGATCCCTGAAGAACAGGTGGTAAAGGCAATACTGATGGTGAGATACAACCAGAGGCTCCTGCTGGATGCCCTGGCAGGCGAGGTGGATGTGGATTTTGAGCATTATATGAAAAAACAACCGGTGTACATGAGCAGTTCCCAGGTCAGGGACCTGGTGAAATGGGGTTTCGAGATCGGCGGGCACAGCCCGGATCATGCCGATTTTTCGCTGCTGAATGAGGAGGAGATTGTTGCCCAGGTGACACTGAGCGTACTGGATCTTCACCGGAGATTTGGCATAGAGACCAGGTTCTTTTCATTTCCGTTTACCACTCAGGGAGTTCCGAAAAAAGTGCTGGACCGGCTGACGGATGAGATGCTGGCTGATATCATCTTTGGGACAGCCGGACTGAAAAAAACCGGGCACCCCCGTTTTATCCAGAGGATCCCCATGGAGGATTTCGGGGCGCCCGGACTGGATACCCTGAAAACAGAGTACTTTTACTACCTGTTAAAAGAGGTGCTGGGAAGAAACAGGTACAGGTATTAACCGACCGGGGAGAACGGGGCAAAAAGAGATGGCAGCACTGAGCATAGAATACGTCCGCAGGGAGGAGATAGATGATGAGCGCTGGGACCGGGTGATCGCTTCATCCAGGTATGAAACGGTATATGCCCACACCTGGTACCTGGACGCCTGTGCCGACCATTGGGGAGCATTGATCATGGCCGATTACCAGTGGGTGATGCCTCTGGCCTTCCGGAGAAAAATGGGAATCAAATATCTCTACCAGCCCAGGTTCTGCCAGCAGCTTGGGATCTATTCAGAGAAGGATGTGGATGGAGCCACCCTGAGGTTGTTCCTGCATGCGCTGAACAGAAGGTTTAAGCTGGGGAGCTATGCCCTGAATGAAGGTAACCTGCTTGGGAATGAGCCGGGATTTGATGTGACTGACAATACCAACTATACCCTGCAGCTTATGCCCGCCTATGAAGCACTGGCAGGGAGATACACAACCAACTGCCGCAGAAATGTAAGGAAAGCATATGATTCGGGACTTGTTTTTTCTGACGATATCCCGGTGGAAGAGCTGGTGCTGTTAAAGAGGGAGCATGACCATATAACGCAATCTGAATCACACTACGCTGAGTTGGTGCATATGTTTGGCGGATTAAACAGAGGGGGGTATGTAAAGGCCTATGGCGTGAAGCTGGACGGATTGCTGTGTGCCGGAGCCCTGATTGCGAGCAGTACTAAAAGGATGCATTATCTGCTTTCGGTTTCCAGCGAGACAGGCAGAGAAAACAAAGGGATGTTCCTGGTGATCGATCAGGTCATACGCAGGCATGCGGGGAGTCCTGTATGCCTGGATTTCGAGGGATCAAACATACCTACCATCGCAAGGTTCTTCAGGGGGTTCGGGGCACAGCCCCAGCTATATCACCGCATTATTTTGGGCAGGTTGGCGGGAAGAGTTGTGCAGAGAATGAAAAACAGCAGGCGCCATGGCAAATGAGGATGGTTTCAGGGTGAACGCACTGATCATAGGCGCCGGAAGGTCCGGTACCACCAGCCTCTATGCCCTGCTTGACGCCCACAGAGGAGTCTGTTTTTCGAACGTCAAGGAGGTGCACTATTTCTCCATTGCGGATTTGTACAGGAAGGGCGAACGATACTATCACACTTTCTTCAGGAGGTGTAAGGGTGAACCGGTAGTTGCTTCGGCCGATACCTACCTGCTGATGGACCACAATGCCATCCGGCGGATACACGAGTACAACCCGGAGATGAAGATCATCGCGATTCTTCGGGATCCTGTGGCCCGGGCCTACTCTTCTTATAACTATTCAGTGAACTACGGGCATCACAAGGCTTATGACGATTTCCTCGATTCCCTGGTTGCAGAAAGGGATATCCGGGATGAACCCGATATTGTCAGGCGCAACAATCTGGGACATTTCTATGGCAGTCTCTATCATGAACACCTGCGCAGGTGGAGTGCGGTATTTCCAAGGGAACAGATGTTGCTGCTGAAAACGGGTGATCTGAAAGAATCCCCGCTTGAATTGTCCCGGCAGCTCTTTTCGTTCCTGGGTCTTCCTGCAGACACAGGTGAAATTGAAAGGGCAAATGCAGCCGCAGTGCCCAGAAGCTTAAAACTGGAAAAGTTCCTCCTTGACAGGGACCATCCTCTGAGGAAGATCATCCGGAAATCGGTTCCCCGTTTCATAAAGAACCTGGTGATCGATACAGGGGTGGTAGATATGCTGCATGAGGCAAACCGTAAGGAACAGCCCAGCGAACCATTGTCAAAGGAGAAGGAAAAGAAGGCCAGGCACTATTTCAGGGAGGATCTTCAGTTGCTGAAAGAGGAGTTTCAGATCGATCTTATTCATTCTTGATCAGGCGGTCAAGTTCTGCTTCGCTCAGGTTGGCGCCGGAAAGTTTTTCATCCTCGCATTTAAGGGTCCTGGAGGGGAACCTCTTGATCAGGTTGTAGTTGTGGGTAGCCATCATCACGGCACGTCCGCTTTCTGCAATGGAGACGAGTATCTTCATGATCTCATCGGAAGTGGCAGGGTCCAGGTTGCCGGTGGGTTCGTCGGCAAGTATGATCTCCGGGTCATTCAGCAGGGCCCGCGCAATGACCACCCGCTGCTGTTCCCCGCCCGAAAGCTGGTGTGGCATTTTATATCCCTTGTATCCCAGGTTCACCTTCTCCAGAACCTCTGCGATCCTGTCCCTGATCTCCCCCTTGTTCTTCCATCCGGTGGCTTTCAGGGTGAACTCAAGGTTGCTGTCCACTGTGCGGTCGATGAGCAGTTTGAAATCCTGGAATACGATGCCCAGCTTTCTCCTGAGGCGGGGTATATCCCTGCGCCTGATCTTTTCAAGCTGGAACCCTGTAACAATGCCCGTTCCCTCAATGAGCGGCAGTTCGGCATTGATGGTTTTGATCAGGCTGGTCTTTCCACTGCCTACCCTTCCGATTACATATACGAACTCGCTTTTCCCGAGGGAAAGATTCACATCTTTCAGGACGATGTGGTCATTGATTCCGATCACTGCATGTTCCAGGGTAATCACATTATCCAGCACCATATGATCTTCAGTTTCCGTCAAAAATAAGAATTAATATCATACTAAAAATTAACAAACTTCTGTTAATTAAAAAGAGGATTCGCCAAATGTGCCGCCGGTAATATTTGTACTTTTATATTATATATCCTTTCCAAATGGTCCGTCTCGCAAAGCTGTTTCTTGCCATCCTGTTCGTTGCCGTTCCGTTGTCAGTGCTGAGCCAGAAAACCCCCGTCTATGAATATGGAGACAACGACTATCTGAAGGGCCTTCAGCTTTACGAAAAAGAGAAGTACGGAGCAGCCAGGCAGGTGTTCGAGAAGCTGCTCGCAGATCACCCCGGCTCCCGTTCGGAAATAGTGTCGGAAGCCTCATTCTACCTGGCCATGTCAGCCGTTGAACTGCGCAATGATGACTCCGAATTCCTGGTGCATTCATTCATCTCAGCATATCCTGAGAGCCCCCATGTGAACGAAGCGGCCTTCAGGCTGGCAGACTACTTTTATGACAGGAACAGCTGGGCCAAAAGCATCTCCTGGTACAACAGGGTGGACCGATATAAACTGAATGCCAAACAGTTTTCAGAGTACCACTTCAAGAAGGGATTCTCCTATTTCATGCGAAAGGATTATGAGTCGGCCAGGGTTGAGTTCTACGAGATCCTTGAACTGGAATCTTCCTACAATGCACCGGCAACCTATTACTATTCCCACATCCATTATGAGGATGGCAATTATGAAACCGCATTGATGGGATTCAGGAAGATCGACAGCAACCCGTTGTTCTCCGGCATTGCCCCCTACTACATATCCCAGATCCTTTTCATACAGAAGAAATATGAGGAGGTGGTGGCGTATGCACCTCCCCTGATGGATTCCGTATCTGAGCGCCGGCTGGGAGAGATGGCAAAGATCATCGGGGAATCCTATTTCATGATGAAACGATATGGGGATGCCATTCCCTACCTGGAAACCTACCAGTCCAATGCGAATGCCTATACGATTCATGACCGCTACCAGCTTGCGTTCGCCTACTACAGCAACGGCGAGTATGAGAATGCCATGAATCTGTTCGAGCAGATCAGCTACCGCAGGAGCGAGATTGCCCAGAGTGCACTCTACATCCTTGCAGACTGCTACATGAAACTGGGGCTCAAGGTGAAGGCCCGGGTGGCTTTTTCGCAGGCCGCCCAGATGGATTTCGATCCCAGGATCCAGCAGGATGCCCTGTTCAATTTCGCCAAGGTGACCTTCGAACTCTCCATGAGTCCGTTCAATGAAGCCATCCGGGCGTTCGAGCAGTACATCCGGACATACCCGGCCGCTGATAACACGGACGAGGCTTACAATTACCTTGTAATGGCCTACCTGGGTACCCGGAACTACAGCATGGCCATGGCCTCGCTTGAAAAGATCAGGCTAAGGGACGACAACATTGACAGGGCCAACCAGAAAGTGGCCTTCTACAGGGGCCTTGAGCTTTATAAGAACCTGAGGTTTGACGAGGCGGTGGACGCCCTGGAAGTGGCCCTGAAATATGCGGCCCATGATCCGGTGATCGCTTCACGGACCTTCTTCTGGCTGGGCGAAGCTGCCTACCGGACAGGCGATCCCAATACCGCAAGGATGTACTACAATGAATTCCTGAAGGATGAGCGGGCCCCCCGGCAGGAGGAGTACCCCCTGTGCCACTACAGCATGGGCTACCTCTATTTTGATGCAGAACGGTACAATGAATCTGAGGAATGGTTCGGGAAGTACCTGAGGCTTGAATCGGGAAAGAAGAGCGCCACGGTTTCGGACGCCTATAACAGGATGGCAGACTGCAATTTCATCAATAAGAACTACACGCAGGCCATTGATTATTACCAGCGTTGCATTGAATCAGGCATGGCAGATGTGGACTATGCCATGTTCCAGAAAGGATTCACGCTGGGATTGCTGGACAGGACATCAGAGAAAGTACAGGTGCTCAGCCAGCTGATCAGGGAGCAGTCGCAGTCAAATTTCGTGGATGATGCACTGTTTGAGATTGGAAGGGGCTACGTGGCGCTGAACCGTCAGCGTGATGCGGTCGATTATTATACCAGGGTGGTCAGTGAGCACCCGAACTCGAGCTATGCCAGCAAGGCCTATAACCAGCTGGGGCTTATCTACTATAATGAAGGCAACTATGACAGGGCCCTGGAGTATTACGAGCGGGTGGCTGCCAGTTACCCTGGGACACCAGAGGCCGAAAATGCGCTGACAAGCATCAAGAACATCTATGTCCGGAGGGACAACGTGGACGGTTACCTGGCTTTCATCTCCGGACTGGGCCGTGACATTACGCTGAGCGAGCAGGATTCACTCACCTATACGGCAGCTGAGATCGTCTATATGCAGGGAGACTGCGGGGAGACGGTCCGGGCATTCAAGAACTACCTGGATGCCTTCCCTGATGGCAGGTTCCTGCTGAATGCACATTTCTACAAGGGCGATTGCCAGTTGAAGCTCCAGCAAAACGAGGAGGCGCTGGAATCACTCGATTTTATCATAGCCCAGCCCCGTAATATGTTTACAGAGCCTGCCCTGGTGGCTGCTTCCAAGATCCATTTCAGGACAAAGGATTACCACCGGGCCGCGGACAATTACCGGGCTTTGATCGAGGTGGCTGAACAGAAGAGCAACATTTTCGATGCCCATGTCGGATTGATGCGTTGTTATTTCGAACTGGGAGAATACAACAATGCCATCGATGCAGCCAGGCAGGTGCTCCAGCTGGACAAGATCCAGGAGGAGTATGTCCGGGAAGCCAATTTTAAGATCGCCAAATCGTTCCAGGAACTGAACGAGATTGATTTTGCCAGGGATTTCTATGAGAAGGTGGCCGTCGAGGTGAACAGCAGGGAGGGGGCGGAGTCCAAGTACAGGGTGATCGAGATCATGTATGAAAGGGGGGAACTGGACCAGGCCGAGGAAGAGGTATACCGGTTCATCGAGATGAATACGCCGCACCAGTACTGGATGGGGATGGCCTTTCTGACACTTTCGGATATCTACATTGCCAAGGGGGACCACTTCTCGGCCATCAATTCGCTTCAGAGCCTGATCGACTACTATACCATACCGGATGACGGGATCATAGCCAATGCAAAACAGCGCAGGGCCGCACTGGCAGAACAGGCCGAAAGCGATATTGCCCCGGAAAATGATGATTGAAATGAAAGAGACCAGCAAAGTGACGAAGGCATTATTGGCCATTTTTTTGGTGACCTTTCTTGCCCATTCCCTGGAAGGGCAGCAGAAGGAGGTTCGTGTGGTAAAACCCTATACTCCAACCCTTTCAGGAGCGGAAAAGATCCAGCTGCTTCCCAGCCTTGAAGAGGAGATCGAGTTTGAACCGCCCAAATTCACCTACCAGCTCTTCCCCAAGCGGTATGACAGCCAGTTCAGGGTGGAGCCCATCAAAGCTGCCAGGATGGTCCAGATGCCCCTGAAGAAACTCTATAAAAGCCAGCTTACCCTGGGACTGGGCAATTACTGGACACCCCTGGCCGAACTGAACATCAGCCAGCTCAGGTCCAGGAATGGTGCTTTCGGACTTACCCTGAGGCACCACTCCATGAACGGGAAGGTCAGGCTGGACAACGATCAGAAAGTCCCCGCAGGGTTCAGTGAGAACAGCATGGAGCTCAGGGGGAGCAGGTTCCTTAAAAATAGTGTTCTGGACTATTTCGCCGGGGCAGGTTACAATTCCTATGTTCACTACGGGTATGATACCGACACCACCGAGGTCACGATAGCGCCGGAGAAGGACAGCCTGAAACACCACTATTTCCTTGCCGAAGGGGGCATCGGGCTGCATTCCGCACATATCGATTCCTTTCAGTTCAATTACAACGCCGGCCTGGACTATTACTATTTCACCCACAGGTTCGACCAGGCGGAACACGGGGCAAAGGCAGCCATTGAGTTTTATAAGAAGCTGAGGAGCCTTGACCTGGCCGGGGAAGCAGGCGGAGCATTCTACGGGCACTATCCGGACTGGGACCGGACCGTCGGGAACCATACCATGGCCTGGCTCAATCCCCGTGTGGCCAAAGGATCCTCCGAGTGGCGTTTTACGGCGGGTATCAATCTCTATCTCTCCTTTGCCAGTGATACGGCAGCCAGTGACATCAGGCCTTTCCATCTCTATCCGCGGGGATCCTTCGAGTTCAACGTGGTGAAGGAGGTGATCGTGCCCTATTTCGGAGTGGACGGATACCTGGAATCCAACCACTACCGCAAGACGGTGGAGGAGAACCCCTATGTGGTGCCCTCCCTCTCCCTGAAACCCACGAGCCATAACCTGATCGCCTATGCGGGTTTGAAAGGACGCTTTTCGGATGCGGTGGCCTATGATGTGAAAGGCAGTTACTCGATCATTGAGAACCAGTACTTCTTCGTGAACGATACCAGCCAGGTGAACAGCAACGGCGAGCGGCTGAAAAACCAGTTCACCGTTGCATACAATGACATCACACTGCTCAACCTGTATGCCGAGGTTACCGTCCGGCCCTCAGATTCCTGGAAGATCTTCCTGAAAGGGAATTATTACAACTACACCCTGGGCGAATGGACCAGCCCGGAAGGAGACCAGCGGAACTACAACCCGGATAATGACCATCCCTGGCACAAGCCGGCCTTTGATATCTCACTGCAGGCGCGTTACAACATGGGCGACAAGATCCTTGTCGATATGGGCATCTATACCATCGGCAAACGGTTTTACGAAGATTTCGACCCATCTGTGGAGGAGTCGCTGCCGCTCACCGTCGATGCCAACCTGGGGATCGAGTACCGTTATACCAGGCTGCTCTCCTTCTGGGCCCGGATCAACAACCTGGCGGCACAGCACTACTACCTTTACAACCAGTACCCTTCCTGCAGGTTCAGGCTGATGCTGGGGTTTACGTATGCGCTTTGATCAATATTTCATTTTCCAGATCATCAGATATTAAATTCCTTCTTTGTGATTTCTGTAGCCAATTAATGGTTTCACACAACGATCCCCTGGCATAATAGGCAAAACGTTTCCTGTCAGGAAAGCTGTATCTTCCAAAGGACTCACTCAAATTGGCTGAAATGGAGTCTGCTGCTCGGGTCAGCTGTTTGCCTATTGTATCCTTTTCGAAATAGCTCCATTGAACAACCTCCTCCCAAATTTTATCACTGATCTGGTCTGCCTGTTCAATAATTTTAAACCTCGATAAATCCAAAGTTTTTCTTATCTATGTATCAATCAACTTGGATATCAGCTTAACTTTACTAACACACTAACACACTTACACACTAACCTCCCCACCCATGTACCTCAGAACCTTCTCATTTCGCGAAAATGCCGGCCAGAAGATCGAATGGTTGATTGACAATGTGAAACTGGGTGAGATAAACCTGGTGGTCGGACAGAATTCCAGTGGCAAGACCCGAACGCTGAATGCCCTGTCGGACCTGGTAGATATGCTCAAAGGAAGAGGGACCAGAGCCACAGGTCCTGTCAGCTATGACCTGATTTTCAGGAACGGGGAGGACTTCATGCAGTATGAACTGGAATATGACCTGGAGACCATCCGGATGGAGAGGCTCTATATGGGTGAAGAGCTGCTGCTTGAAAGGGGGGAGGACGGCCGGGGAGTGATCAAGTATGAATCCACGCCTGGATCCATTTTCCTGGAATTCGAGATTCCCCACGATCAGCTGGCTTGCTTCGCTAAGCGGGACAGGCTGCAGCATCCGTTCATTGAGATCATTCATGGCTGGGCCGTAAGCCTGCGGAGGTTCGATTTCAGCGGGGACCTTGGGAAGACCAGGTATGCACTGAAGTCGGCTTTTGAGGCCAGGGAGATCGACCTGAGCATCACGAACAACTCCCTGGTCCCGGTGATCACAGTGGCCAGCGAGGAGTATCCGGAATTCAGGAAAACGGTCCTTAAGGACATGAACGAGATCAGCTATACGCTTGAGGATTTCGGGATCATCCACTTCTCAGAGCGTTTCGGCCAGGCCGACCAGGACAGGTATACCGTGTTTACCACCGAAGCGGGGCTGGAGAAACAGGTCACCCAGCGTGATATGTCGCAGGGGATGTTCAGGGCTTTTTCGGTACTGGTCCAGCTGAATTACTATATTTTATGCGGAAACAAGGGCTTTGTGATCATTGATGATATCGGGGAGGGGCTGGACTTTGCCAGGGCAAAACAGCTGGTACAGCTGCTGATCAGGAAAGCGGTGGCTGCCGGCATACAGCTGATCATGTCCACCAATGATTCATTCATCATGAACGCCGTGGATATTGAGAACTGGGCGGTGATCGTGCGGGAAGGAAACAAGATCAGCCTGTTCAATTATGAGAACTCGAGGGAGATCTTCGAGGAGTTTAAATTTACCGGACTGAACAACTTTGATTTCTATGCCAGCGAGTTCTTCAAAACGGGTTTCAGGGATGAGGAGCAGGGAGGGGGGGTGGAAGACGGACCGGGAGGAGAGCCGGAAGAATGAGGAAACTGGCCATATTTGTTGAAGGACTGACCGAACAGATCCTGGTAAGGCATATGCTGGGGACAGTGCTGGGCAGGAACAGGATAGCCATACAGGCGGTCAAGATCACAGGCGGGCACAATGTGCGGATGTCCTTTACGGTGATGAAGGCGGCCCATGTGGATAACCTTACGGACTATTACGTCCTGGTCTATGATTGCGGGGGGGAGACCAACGTCAAGGGGTACCTGATGGCGCACAGGCAGAAGCTGATATCCAACGGCTACCATATGATCATAGGGTTACGGGACGTGTATCCTAATTTCGTAAGGGATGATGTGCCCAAGCTTCGACGGGGACTGAACTACTATTTGCCTCAGAAGGGTGCAAGGACCAGCATTCACCTGGCCATCATGGAGACCGAAGCCTGGTTTCTCGGAGAATACCGGCATCTGATGAAGGTCTCCAGAAAACTGACCCCGGAGTTCATCGAAAAAAAGCTGGGATTCAACCCGAAGTCCGGGAATATGGAAGAGAGGGATCGCCCGGCTGAGGACATGAAGGCAGTCTACCAGCTGGCAGGGCACGATTACACCAAGAAGCGTGACCGGCTGAATGCGGTGGTGAGCAAACTCGATTTTCAATACTTCACGCACGGGCTGACAAAACGGATACCAAGCCTGGCGCAATTTGTAACAGAACTTGAAGGTTTCTTCAAAGAATCATTCTAGCGGGCTTGTGAACATGGATCAACCAGGCATCATCCGGCAGATCACAGAGGCCCTTGAGGAACTGGGCACCCCTGAAAGGGTCGTGAAATCGGCCTCTTACTGCCCCACAGGCATGAGGAGGCTGGGAGTCAGCAATCCTGACATCAAGGCGGTGATCAGGGAGATCAGGGAAAGGTACAAAGACATGACAGGCAGGGAGTGGATCACACTGTGCAAGGCACTGGTGGACCAGGGGGTTTTTGAGTGCCATGCAGTGGCATTTGAATTGATCGGGAGGAACAGGAAACTGCTCGGGGCACTTACATATGAAGATCTTGCCGGCCTGGGAAGGAACCTGGACAACTGGGCAACGGTGGACCATTATTCGGTGGGGATCTATGGGGTCCTGTGGGGAAAGGGAGTGGTGAAGGACCGGCACATCGATCAGCTTCTTCAATCCGGGAATCCCTGGAACCGGAGGGTGGCTGTGGTCTCTACAGTGGCGCTGAACCTCAAATCAAGGGGAGGAGAGGGCGATACGGTGCGAACCCTCTCTGTCTGTGAAAGGGTGGTGGATGACCACCATGACATGATCCAGAAAGCGCTCTCCTGGGCGCTCAGGGAACTCTCCAAAAGAGACCGCGAGGCGGTGGCGGAGTTCATGGAAAGGTACAGCCGGAGGATGGCCAGAAGGGTGGTCCGGGAGGTAAACCACAAGCTTGAATTCGGGACCAAGAACTGAACGGTTCATTTCACGCGAGATCTGTTAATAACTTAGCTGGTTTTCAATGGTTTTGGGAGTAGGAGAAGTGGAATTTTTTCGCTATTTTTACCCGTACCATTGAGCAGGTGAAGATTGATTCATAACAATCAGATAGACAAGCATTTAAGAATTACATTTCAAACATGGAATTCAGTATGGGAAGGGACCTTTGACGGGTTTTTCGAGGGGAACAGAATCACAGGTTTTTTTAATCACAGAAAACTTAAGCCGTTCAGGATTTTTGATGGTGCTGTTTGAATTACGCGAGCGCATTCCCCGAAGTTCTACTTCGGGGTTAGCGAGCACAATTAAAATAAGAAATTAATCGATGATTCCTCGCAGCTTGCTGCGAGGATAGTCAATCAATGGTGTTATGTAAAAGCAAAGTGGATATGATGAATGAAGGGAGTTTGAAAGGTGCACGGAATAAAGAGATGAGCAAGGACTATTCGGCTGAGAGCATACAGGTTCTGGAAGGATTGGAAGCGGTCCGGAAAAGACCCGCCATGTACATCGGCGATCTGAGTGAAAAGGGGCTGCACCATCTTGTTTACGAGGTAGTGGATAATTCAATCGACGAGGCCCTTGCAGGGTATTGCGGCCAGATAGACGTTACCATCAATGAGGACAACTCGATCACCGTGGTGGATGACGGCAGGGGAATCCCCATCGATATGCATGAGAAAGAAGGCAAATCAGCACTGGAGGTGGTGATGACCGTGCTTCATGCCGGGGGTAAATTCGACAAAGAGTCTTATAAAGTGTCCGGAGGGCTCCATGGCGTGGGGGTTTCGGTTGTCAATGGTCTTTCAGAAACCCTTAAGGCAGAGGTGCACAGGGATGGCAAGGTCTATGTGCAGACATACCGGCGCGGCATTCCGGATGGGCCCGTTAAAATGGTGGGCGAAACCGACAGGACCGGCACCCTCGTGACCTTTAAACCTGACGATACCATATTCACGGTAACCGAGTTCAGGTATGAAATCCTCGCATCCCGGCTGAGGGAACTTGCATTTCTCAACAAGGGGATCCGCCTTAACATTGTGGATCTCCGGGAAAAGGAGGAGAATGGGAACGGCAACGGTGACGGGAACGGGAACAACAGCCATAACAATGAAGAGAACGGCTACCGGCATGACAATTTCTATTCTGAAGAGGGGCTCAAGGAGTTCGTCTCCTACCTGGATGCCACCAGGGAAAAGTTGATCGAGGAAGCCATTCATATCGAAACGGAGAAGAACGGTGTACCGGTGGAGATCGCCCTCCAGTACAACACCTCGTTCTCGGAGAATGTTCACTCCTATGTGAACAACATCAACACCATCGAAGGCGGGACCCATCTTTCAGGTTTCAGAAGGGGGCTAACCAGGACGCTGAAGAGTTATGCCGACAAGTCCGGTATGCTGGCCAAATTGAAGTTCGATATCAACGGGGATGACTTCCGTGAAGGGCTGACTGCCATTATTTCGGTAAAGGTGGCCGAACCCCAGTTCGAGGGGCAGACAAAGACGAAACTGGGTAACTCGGACATCATGGGGGTTGTCGACCAGGCAATTAGTTCGGAGCTTGCACATTACCTGGAAGAGCATCCCAGGGATGCCAGGATGATCGTTTCCAAGGTGATCCTGGCGGCCCAGGCACGGCATGCTGCACGGAAGGCCAGGGAACTGGTGCAACGGAAAAATGTGCTTTCAGGGGCAGGATTGCCGGGCAAGCTGGCCGACTGTTCTGAGAAGGACCCGGCCCTGACCGAGATCTACCTGGTGGAGGGTGATTCTGCAGGGGGGACTGCCAAGCAGGGGCGCGACAGGGCGTTCCAGGCCATCATGCCTTTGAGGGGAAAGATCCTGAATGTGGAGAAAGCCATGGCACACAAGATCTTTGAAAATGAGGAGATCAAGAACATTTTCACGGCGCTGGGTGTGAAGATCGGGACCGAGGAGGACAGCAAGGCGCTGGACCTCTCGGGCCTCCGTTATTACAAAATCATCATCATGACCGACGCAGATGTGGACGGATCACATATTGCCACCCTGATCATGACCTTCTTCTTCAGGTATATGAACGAGCTGATCAAGAACGGGCACCTCTATATCGCCACCCCGCCGCTCTACCTTGTCAGGAAAGGAAAGGCTGAAAAATACTGCTGGAGCGAAGAGGAGAGGGAGGCTTTCACCGAAGAGGTGGGAGGCGGCAAGGAGAGCGGGATCCATGTACAGCGTTACAAGGGCCTGGGGGAGATGAATGCAGAGCAGTTGTGGGAAACCACCATGAATCCGGATAACCGTACGTTGAGGCAGGTATCCATTGACAGCGCGGCCGAGGCAGACCGCATTTTCTCCATGCTCATGGGTGACGAGGTGCCTCCCAGGAGGGACTTTATCGAAAGGCATGCAAAATATGCCAACATTGATGCCTGACCGGCCATTGTATGCCGGGCCCCGAACGGCTTTCCTGAAGTGATCCCTGGTTGCTGAACATCTGTTACAACAATCCATTAACCAATACCGGGTTTTACCAATACCTGTTGTTGTAGAACCTGCTGAATTTCAATGTGATGAATTCAGTTTCATCCGGTTTTCCCGGTGCAATATGCAATGTTGGATTTGCAGACAATTCCATGATCAAACACCCGAAGGTGTTTTCATTGGAAATTGGCTCCAGCTCCGATTCTGTTGAGCTTAATATCGCCTTAATATTCTGCAGGTCAAGATCGTAATTAAATCCGATTATCTTATTATACGCCGTAAAAAACCTTGGACAGGAATAGGGGTCATCAATAGTCTTCCCATATTCCTTCAGCAGTTCGATGAATTTCTGATTGAAATCCCTGTTGGTAATAGAAAAATTTGTATGAAGCGTAATATTCTTATTATCAAAAGGATATGATATTTCCTTGGCATTTGCAGAACATTCGTAACACCTGGCCACCTGCGGTCCGCCGATGGTAAAACATTGCGGTATGGCAATGGGGATATGTTCAATACAGTCGTAGGCCGCTTGTTCGGACTCCTGTTCCAGTATCAATCGTAAAATAAAAGACACCGGCAACCCGGTGCTGGCATGGTTAAGCATCGACATGCCGTTGCATGTTACTCCGACACCGCAGGAATTCATTCCGCATAAACCCACCAGTCCGGGGAACGTGAAAATGTATTGTTCGCTTTTGTTTTCGGTCTCTGTCATGTGCAATAATAGAGGGGTTCCGTGAAACAACAGAGGCGGATCCATGTTTTGCGCAAGGAAAGTGGATGTGGAATCTGTTCTGTCTATGCTTACTGATGTGCAGTTGGTTGCCTTCAAATCGTCCGAAAGGGCATCGAGTTCCTCGCTCATCTGCAGCGCCAGGATGGTTTCGTATTCGATCCCGCAACCTCTGGAGATGCCTTTAATCTCTTCAAGGAGTCCGGGGAATTCGTGTTCGGCGATATTTAAAAATGCGGTTGAATTGAAAAAGTGCTGAATGACTGAAACAAAATCCTGCTGGCAGGTTGTCTCAACATCTTCCTTCCATCTTTCCACGATCTCCTCTATTTCCTGTTTCAGTAATGTTCCGTAGTCATATCCTCTTTGATACGGGGTCCCGTAGAGGTGAACGATCGTTAAATTGCCGTTTCTTTCAATGCTGCTTCGGGTTTTCCCACATGAATATATAATTAAGGCCATGATGCTGATCATCACAAGCATCTCGACACTTTTTACACGTAATGGCTTTTTCATGATTTCCTTTCTAGAAACAGAGCAAGACACATGGAGGTTTTCCTACATTGATATAGAGATCCGGGACAGATTCCGGGGACTCCACAGACATGAATCTGCCGGCATGATCCTTTTTTATTCATGATCCTGCTTTTATCCGGATTGCCTGTTGATCGTCGGAATGCCAGTCGATCTTCGGATTTGTCTGCCCATTCAGTTCTTTCAATTTGCCCACGGTATTTTAATTCGAGTGACGTGGCCGGTTGCTTTTTTTGAGTATGTAATAGGCAGATCTGAATAGCAAAGGCTGTTCCTTATAGAGTCTGATCTCTTTCATCTCATTTGTGAATAATGCAGATGTGGTTTTCTGATCAAGCGATTCAAGTTTTTCTTCAAGACACCGGTAGTAATCATTCCACCAAACCTGTTCATCCAGTTTAAAAGAGTGGAACAACCTGTAACCGGATCTTTGAATAATTCCCGCCTTTTCATCCGGATGGGCATATTCATCATGTATAATGAAATAGCCGTTACCTTTAATAAACCTGTCAGCCAGTGAAAGTCCGGCTTCGAACCCTATGATATTCAGCAGCCCTTCCGCCACGATGATATCAAAACAGGTATCGGCGAAATCCAGGTCATAAACAGATCGGTGCATAACAATGATCCTGTCGGCAAGATTTGAATTTCTTATTTTCTCTTCTAAGCGGGTGAGGGCTGCCTCATCTGTATCTGCAGCATATATCGTGCTGTTGAAATGTTCTGCCAGGATGAGGGTGGGGACCCCTGAACCACAACCCATGTCCAGTATCAAAGGATTATTCAACCGGGGAAGTACTGAAATCGCCTGGATGAGATACCTGGACAGTTTGCCCCTGCAGAGATCTTTTATTTCAAAAGGATTCATTACTAAACCTGACCCTGTCACGCCAATTCTGGTTTCGTGCTTATTCAAGTTATTATATACGTACCAATATAAGTACTTTCCATCATATTTTCAGATCTGCATATTTCTTCCATTCAGGCAAACAGAAGAACCAATTTAGATAATTTGTTCTGAAATGTCGTTCATGTTTCTATCTTTGAACAAACACAGTCCTGGACAAAAATAGATAAACCAATTACCAATTCTCAACTGCCACCACATCCATGAGCATAAATACACACAGACTGTCAGTCAAGGAAAAGGTCGGGTACAGCCTCGGGGACCTTTCCGCCAACCTGGTATTCCAGACCCTGATGATGTTCCTGCTGGTGTTCTACACCGATGTATTTGGTATCTCCGCGGCAGCCGCGGCCACCGTGATATTTGTGGGTGGCATACTGGGCGCATGTTTCAATCCTGTAATGGGTGCCATTGCGGACCGGACCGATACCAGGTGGGGAAAATTCCGGCCGTGGGTCCTATGGACGGCGGTCCCCTTCGGGATCATGGCCTGGCTCACATTCAGCACCCCCGACCTGAGCGGGAATGCGAAGATTGCCTATGCGTTCATCACCTATTTCTTCCTGGTGATCATCTACTCGGCCAATAATCTTCCCTATGCTGCTCTTAGCGGGGTGATGACCGGCGACATGGTGGAAAGAACAAGCCTCTCATCCTACCGCTTCGTGGCGGTGATGATCGCACAGTTTACCTCGCAGGTCCTTCTGCTTCCCCTTGTATTTATACTCGGGAACGGGGATGAGCCCCTGGGCTTTAAAAAAGCCATCGGCATTTTCGCAGTGGTGGCCGTGGTGTTCTTCATCATCACATTCTTTACCACAAAGGAACGCATCAAGCCAAGTCCGGAGCAAAAGACGCCGCTGAAACAGGACCTGAAGGACCTGACCAGGAACAAACCATGGATCGCCATATTCGTGCTGACCATCCTGGTCTTCGTCAGCCTCGCCATGCGGGGGGGGATGCTGGTGTACTATTTCAAGGAATACCTGAGCGAGGCACAGCTGGCCGATTTCCTGGCGAAGCTGGGGCTGGCGGATTCCAAATGGGTGGAAGATGTCCCCACATTTGCCTTCAGCGTCTTCAACGGCGGAGGGATTGTTGCCATGATCATCGGGATCTCCTTTTCCAAACCACTTGCCAAACGGATCGGTAAACGGGATGCATTCGGGGCAGGGCTCCTCCTCTCTGCCATTTCCCTGGTGTTCTTTGTCTTTTACGGTCCCGAATCAGTCACCCTCGTGGTGGTCACGCAGATCATCTTCGGCCTCACCTACGGGGTGACCATTCCGCTTCTCTGGGCTATGATCGCAGATGTGGCTGACTTTTCCGAATGGAAGAATAACCGGAGGGCCACCGGCATCATCTTCTCTGCCATGATTTTCGGGCTGAAAGCCGGCCTGGGTATCGGGGGAGCACTGGGAGGTTACATCCTGGCCCTGTACGGCTATAATGCAGATCTTGCCGAGCAGACCACGAAGGCGCTGTTCGGGATCCGCATGTCGGTGAGCATTTACCCGGCCCTCGCATTTTTGATCAGTTTCGGGACCCTCTTTTTCTATGAAATAAACAAGAAACTGGAGTACCGGATGGAGGAGGACCTGAGCCTCCGGAGAGTCTCCGGGAAGCAGGGAGAGGCATAGGGGGTTACTACCGGGTTTCAGGCCAGTCCCGCTTCGGTGATGATGCGGGGCACGATGGATTCCCAGCCCACCGACATCAGGTGGAGGCCGTTGATTCCCTGCTTGGGTTTGATCTTCCCGATGATCTCCAGGGCAATCTCGACACCCAGCTCCTCTTGATCATCCTCCTTTGTATCCTCGAAACGTTCAAGGATCTTCCCGGGGATCCTCACCCCGGGAATGCTCTCATGCAGGTAGAGGGCCATCCGTTTGCTGCGGATGGGCGTCACCCCGGCGAGGATGTAAACCTTATCCAGGATATTCCGCCTGTCAAGTGCCTCGAGCCAGCGATCGAGCCCGTCCGGGTCAAAAATCAGGTTGGTCTGGAAAAACTGGGCCCCCGCATTGACCTTCTTCTCTTCCCTGAGCGCCTGGAAATGTGGTTCGGAGGCAAAAGGTGAAGCCGCCGCACCCAGGAACAGCCTGGGCGGTGACTTCATTTTCCGTCCGTCCAGGTAGATCCCTTCATCCCGCATCCTCCTGAGGATCCAGAGCATCTGAACGGCATCCATGTCGAGGATGTTGGTGTTGCTGGTGGGGGAGGGCCCGATCCGGGCATTATCACCCGTGATGCAGAGCACATTGTGGACGCCCATGATGTTGGCGCCAATGATGTCGGATTGCAGGCCGCTGCGGGTCTTGTCCCGTGCGGCCACCTGAAGTACCGGGTCGGCTCCCAGGTCGGCAGCCACCTTGCTGCAGGCCATGCTGGACATCCGCGGGCTGGCGGAGGCGCTGTCAGTGAAATTGACGGCAGCCACCAGGTCTTTCAGCATCTCAATATCCCGTTTGAGCTTCCCTGTGGCCGTGCTCAGCGGGGGGGAGATCTCTGCGGTGATCACGAATCTGCCTGTGCGGAGCTGCTTTTCCAGGTTCGAAAAGGGTTCATCGTATGCAGGCGGATGGTAGAGGGAATCCCCCTGCCACCAGGCGGGTTGGCGTACCGGCCTGAAGACCGATTCCCAGGATTCATTTTTTACAGCCCTGTCCCCCGAGAAGCGGCTTTTCAGGAACCTGGCAGTACCGAAACTCCTGACCGACCGCACCACATCTCCCCAGGTCTCGGTACCCACCTTATCCCAGTCCAGGGGCGGAAGGACCTCCAGGAGCTTCTCCTCCCTTCCCATCCTGAAAGCCCGCTCATAGATCCTGTACCAGATGCAGGGCCTGGTTTCATCCACATAGCATTTCTCACGCGTGGAACCGCCGCAGGGCCCGTTCCGCATCCCCTTGGGGCACTCCATCGGGCAGATGAAGGCCGTCTCCTGAAGCAGGCAGTTGCCGCACATCCTGCATCCGAAGAGGGGGCCTTTCACCACCCGCTCAACCCTTCTCAGCACCCTCTTCCCGAAAGGCTCTTTTTTGAAAGGGAGGAAGGGGGGCTGCCATCGCCGGCCAGGGGTGAATATTGCCATGGGGAAAGTGTTATTAGATGTTATTAAATGTCAGTCCGATACCACGGTTAGCATTGCAAACATACTAACTCATTTCTTTCTGGCAATGCTCCACGAACCGCATGGCATAATCGTCCCTTGCCCGGACCAGGTCCGTGGCCCTTACGATGGATGTGATCCTGGCGGGGTTGGCGATGGGACAGGTGAGGCCGTTCCAGATGGAGAGGACCATGTGGGCAGTGTTCAGGTATTCCCGGCCAGGCAGCCCAAAAGAGATGTTGCTGGCTCCCTGTGTGATGTTCAGACCCAGTTTTTTACGGACCAGCCGGATGGTTTCGAGAGTGACCATGCATGCGGCGGGATCTGCACTGACCGCCATGGCCAGGGGGTCGATGATCACATCCTCCTGGCTGATTCCCTGTCCGAGGGCCCTTTCCAGGATCTTTTCAGCTATCCTGAGCCTTTTTTCCGGGTCGTGGGTGATCCCGTCATCGTCCATGACCAGACCTATGACCGCTGCACCGTACTCCTTGGCCAGGGGAAGGATCGCATCGAGTGATTTCCCCTCGCCATTTACCGAGTTAATCAGTGCCTTCCCCCGGGTTACCTTCAGGGCGGCCTCAATGGCCAGCGGGTTCGGGGAGTCGAGGCACAGGGGTACGTCGATCTCCTGCTGCAGTGCCTTTACCGTCTCCGGCAGGAGTGCAACATCGTCGACCCCCGGGTAACCCACATTCACATCCAGGACCTCCGCGCCTGCTTCGATCTGGCTAATGCCAAGCTGGACAGCGTATTCGAAATTATTCCGGGACAGCGTTTCCACCAGCTTCTTCCTCCTGGTCGGATTGATGCTTTCACCAATGATCACGACCGGGCCCTCGGTATCAATCACCACCTCCCTTGATTTTCCTTTCAGTACGGTTTGCATGGAAATATGGGTATTGGTAAATGGTTATTGATTATCAGTTGTAAGTGTATAGAAGTCATCTCGTACAGGGGTTACATTAATCCGGTGATGTTTCCTTCATTGTCGATGCTGATGTTTTCCGAGGCCGGGTGGGCGGGAAGGCCCGGCATCCGCATGATGTTCCCGGTGATGGGGATCAGGAAACCTGCTCCCGAAGCTATTTCGATCTCACGGACCGTAATGATGAAATCCTTGGGTCTTCCGAGCAGAGCAGGATTGTCAGAAAGGGATTTCTGTGTTTTGGCAATGCATACGGGCAGCTGTTCCAGTCCCAGTTCAGCAATTTTCTTCAGATCCTGCCTGGCCTGAGGCATGTAATCCACATATTCAGCACCGTAGATTTTAGTGGCCAGGGTCTCGATCTTCTTTTTCACATCCCAGTTCCAGTCATACATGGGATCAAAAATGGGAGGATCCGAATCCACCACCTCGATGACTTTTTCAGCCAGTTCGATGGCACCTTCACCGCCTTTTGCCCAGAGTTCGGTAACAGCGCACTTATGTCCGAGCTCCTCTGCCTTCTCCCGGATGATACGGATCTCATCCTCCGTATCGGACCCAAAACGGTTGATGGCGATGACCGGGGTGACATTGAACTGAGCGATGTTCTCCAGGTGCTTCTCCAGGTTGGGCAGGCCCCTGGCGAGTGCACCGGTATCGGGTTCCTTGAGTGAATCAAGGTCTGCTCCCCCGTGATACTTCAGGGCCCGCACGGTGGTGGTCAGCACCACGGCTTTCGGAGAAAGGCCGGCACTCTGGCACTTGATGTCGAAAAACTTCTCCGCGCCGAGGTCGAATCCAAAGCCGGCTTCCGTAACGGTGTATCCGGAAAAAGTCATCCCCATGCGGGTTGCGATCACCGAGTTGGTACCCTGCGCGATGTTGGCGAAGGGTCCGCCGTGTATGATGGCGGGGGTTCCCTCAACGGTCTGCACCAGGTTCGGCTTGATGGCATCCTTCAACAGGGCCGCCATGGCCCCGCCGGCCTTCAGGTCACGGGCATAGATCGGTTCCCTGTTGTGCGTGTAGCCTACGAAAATGTTCCCAAGCCGGATCTTCAGATCGTGGATATCAGATGCAAGGCAGAGAATGGCCATGATCTCGGAGGCTGCGGTGATGTCAAAACCTGTCTCCCTGGGAATTCCGGAAGTTGTGCCGCCCAGTCCCACGATAATCCTCCGGAGTGAACGGTCGTTCATGTCCATTACCCGCTTCCACGAGATGGTGCGCGGATCGAGACCGAGCCCGTTGCTCCTGCTCTGGATGTTATTGTCAATCACAGCAGCCAGGAGGTTGTGAGCCTTCTCGATGGCTGCAAAATCACCGGTGAAGTGGAGGTTGATATCTTCCATCGGGAGCACCTGGGAATATCCCCCGCCGGTGGCTCCCCCCTTGATCCCGAAAACAGGCCCCAGGGAGGGTTCCCTGAGTACTACCGTGGTCTTTTTGCCCAACCTGTTCAGGCCCTGGGAGAGACCGATAGAGACTGTTGTTTTTCCTTCGCCGGCAGGGGTCGGGGAGATGGCGGAAACCAGGATCAGGTTGCTGCTGGCCGCCCTCTTTTCATCGATGAACGAGAGCGGGATCTTGGCCTTGAACTTTCCGAACATTTCAATGTTGTCAGCACCGACTCCGAATTCGTCGGCGATTTCGGCGATGTGGCGGAGTTTCACCTTTTTCGCTATATCAAGATCGTTCATTGGTAAAGCATTTCATTTTCACTGGTAAAACTATTCGGTATCTGCCAGAAAAGAAACATCCAATTTATCAAGAACTGATGCTAAATTTGCAATATTGAAGGATTCTGGATATAAAATATTATAGTTGATCCTGGCCCGATTCCCTGATCCTCCTGAACCGGGTGGGTGTCTTGCCGGTATATCTGCGAAATTGTTTGTTAAAATGGCTCAGGTTGTTGAACCCGCAATCGAAGCTGATATCCACCACATTCAGATCGGTGTTCAACAGCAGCTTACAGGCGTAATCGATCTTGATCTTGTTCAGGTACTCAAAGATGGTCTGGCCGGTGGACGATTTGAAGAACCGGCAGACGGAGGCCGGGGCCATGTGTACGATGTCAGCGATCCTGGCAAGGTTCACCTCTTCGCGGTAGTTTTTCATCAGGTATTCGTGGATGCTTTTGATCCGGCTGCTGTTGGTCTCGAATTTTGACTTCACATACCCGGCGCTGGCCAGGTAGGAGAAGGAGTCGCTGCCGCCGATGATATCCATGATTTCATAGAACAGCATGAGCCGCTTCATGCTGCTCAGGTAGGGAAGCTGTAACATGATCTTGCTCACCTGGTTCAGGGTATCCCCTGTGATCCTGATCCCCCTCTCGGAAAGCTGGATGGCCCTGTTCACACCCCTGAATTCGGGCAGGGAGGTGAGGCCGTGGGGCAATATCTCGTTATTGAAGAGAAGGTAGACCGACTCAAGGGTTCTTCCTGAACGCTGCTTTTGTGCCGTTGCCTCCGAAAACCATACATGGGGGATCCTGGGACCGATGAAGATCAGGTCTCCGGGATGGAATTCCTCCACCGAATCCCCCACGATGCGCCTCCCGGACCCTTCGGTAATGAAGCTCAGTTCAAACTCCTGGTGGTAATGCCACACGCTCTGGTCAATATGGTCCTGGAAGACACCGATGAAAAAAGACTCGTCAGGATTCAGCTTGATCTGTTCGAGAAACTCTTTCATGTTGGTTTAATATTGTATAAATATATGAATTATGTTAAAATAGTATCACAATAAGTAAAGCAGAACTCTTTTTTGTATCTCTTATTCGCTATTTTTATGCATTAAAACGTTTAACGAAACCCAACGTAAAAACCTGTTGAAATGGATCCGATACTGAACAGACTTGCCGAAGCGGTCGAGGCCGGCAAGGTTGACAAGAACTCTCCCTACCCACCCCAGATGAAGGGTGAGGACGGGGCGGATGAACTGGCCAAACAGGCCCTGGATGGCGGTGTGTCACCCAGCGATGTGCTTACAAAGGCCCTGGTGCCTGCCATGGACCGTGTGGGCCAGAAATTCTCCGAAAACAAGATCTTTGTTCCGCAAATGTTAATGTCTGCCAAAGCGATGAGTGCAGCCATGGGTCACCTGAAACCCTTTTTCCAGTCGGGTGATGTGAAGGCCATGGGAACCTTTATCATCGGGACCGTCAAAGGTGACCTGCACGATATAGGGAAAAACCTTGTAGCGATGATGGTGGAAGGCGGAGGATGGACCATTGTCGACCTGGGAGTGGATGTGAACGAGGATACATTCAACCGGGCCATTGACGAAAATCCGGATGCCGTGGTCGGATTATCAGCACTGCTCACAACCACCATGGCCAACATGGAGGAGATCGTGAGGAAGATCAAGGAGGTGCACCCTGGAACCACGATCCTGGTTGGAGGGGCTCCCCTGAATGACGAGTTCCGGCTGAAAATTGGCGCCGATTTCTATTCCCCTGATCCCCGGGGTGCAGTGGAGTACCTGAAGGAACATGCAGCTTAGGGGTTGAAAACAGTAAAGATCCGGTTACAACCCCAGGGCAAGGTGCTTGAGGCAGGGTGGGGTTCTTCACTGAAGGACCTGCTGCACGGGTACGGTGTGGAATTTCCATGCGGAGGAAAGGGGAGCTGCGGAAAGTGCGCGGTCAGGATTCTGGAAGGCCGGGTCGATACGGATCCCCATCACAGGAGACGGCTTCAGGAATTGCAGCTGGGACCGGACTGGAGGCTTGCCTGCCTGAGTGTATGTGAAAGCGATCTGGTCATAGAGGTGGGCCAGTTTGAGACCATCATCCAGGCGGATGAGACCCCGTTCGCGTTTACACCCGGCACGGGCCTCGGGGTGGCAGTGGATCTTGGTACCACCACCCTCGTAGCACAGCTGGTGGATCTGGCGTCGGGCCGTATCCTGGCGGTTGAGACAGGGATGAATCCCCAGAAAATCTATGGAAGTGACCTGATCTCCAGGCTTGAAGCTGCCCTTTCGGGCGGACCTGAAGTGATGACGGAGATCATCCGGACACAAATCGGGACCATGGTCGACGCGCTCTGCGCCGGGAGGACCGGGGAACTCGCAAAGGCCGTGATCGTTGGAAATACAGTGATGCAGCATCTCTTCTGCGGGTCAGATGTCAGGCCCCTCTCCTTTTTCCCTTTTGAATCCCCTGACATGGGCCTGAAGCAGTTCAATAGCCGGGAACTGGGCTGGAATACCACCTGTGAAAGGATCAGCTTCTATCCTTCCATCGGGAGTTACGTGGGAAGCGACATACTTGCGGGGATTGAAGCAACGGGGATGCATCGAGGGGAGAGCTATTCAGTCCTGATCGACCTGGGGACCAACGGGGAGATCGTGGCAGGGAACAGGGACCGCCTGCTGTGTGCCTCCACTGCCGCAGGCCCTGCTTTCGAGGGGGCCCGGATATCCATGGGAATGCTGGCCACCACCGGTGCCATAGCCAACGTCTATTCAATCAGGGACTCCGCCGGTATCCGGGGTGGTCCCTCCTGCAGGATCATCGGCAACACCGAACCCAGGGGCATATGCGGGAGCGGACTGATCGATGCGGTGGGTGTCCTTCTCGGGGAGGGGATCCTGGGAGAGTTCGGGGAGATCCTGTCCGGGGAACAGCAGGTCACCATTGCAAGCCCTGTAACGCTTACCCAGAAGGATATACAGGAATTTCAGCTGGCCAAAGCCGCCATAGCAGCCGGGATCGGGATCCTGCTGGGCCGGCTCGGGATCTGCAGCGATGATATCTCAGATGTCTTCATGGCCGGGGCCTTCGGTAATTTCATTGACACCGGGAACGTACTGCGGACCGGCATGCTTGATTTTGCTGAAGACCGCATCCGTAAACTCGGGAATACGGCGCTGATGGGGGCCCGGATGTTCCTGTTCTCGGGACTTCCTGCGGCGGAAGAGATCCTGCGGGTCACTTCCCATATCAACCTGGAATCTGAAAAGCGGTTCCAGGACCTTTTTGTGAACCATATGCGGTTTATCCCTTCGGGGCCCGGTTCTTAACCGGCTGTGGATTCTTTGCGGGGAACCATTGGGGACTTTTTTTTATATTAGCCCCAACCAATACGGATCGTCATGCCTGATGAAAAGTCTGCCCGGAAAATAGAACTTCAGAGTAAAGAGGTTGAAGATATGCTGGGGCGCGTGCCTGGCTGGATTACACGCAACGGGGTCATCTTGTTCATGTTCCTGCTGGCCCTGCTTATATTCGGAAGCTGGGTCTTCAGGTACCCGGATATCAAAAGGGCAAGGATCGTGGTTACCTCTGTCAATCCCCCTGCCAATCTGGAAGCCCGTTCCAGTGGAAAGATCGTGGAACTTTTTGTGAGCGACAACGAGATGGTTACGTCGGGAGATGTACTGGCAGTAATTGAAAATCCGGCCAGTTATAACGATGTGCTGGGACTGAAGGCCGGGCTGAGGTTCCTGGATACCATTCCCATCGAAGAGGTTACAGAGGAGCTTCCCGAGCTGAAAAACGCAAAACTGGGGGCCATCCAGGCCGGCTACTCCATTTTCCTGAAGGCATACAGGGATTACATGGAATTCAAAAGGCTTAATTACCACCAGCGGAGGATCGAGCTGCTGCGGTCAGAACTGGAGAGGCAGCAGGAGTATTCCAGGAGTCTTTCAGAAAGGGCCAGGATAGCGGAGGAGGAATACAATCTTTCCCAGCGCCAGTCAAACCGTGATGCAGATCTCTATATCGAGTCGGTGGTCTCCCAGGCCGATATGGAGAAATCCCATTCGGAGATGCTGGCCAAAAGGAACAAGTGGCAGGAGATCGTGAGCCTGATTGCCGAGAACAATATCAGTGTCGGCCGGATCGGGGAGCAGATCGTGGACCTGGAGCTGAAACAGCAGGAAGAACGGTCGGGCTATGTCAACACCCTGGAGGAGTCACTGAACAACCTGAATGCCTCCATTGCGTCGTGGGAACAGAGTTACCTCCTTGTGGCCCCTGTGAGCGGAGGGGTCACATTCACCCGGTTCTGGAGCGAAAACCAGAATGTGGAAGCAGGGGAGAAGGTGCTGACCATCATACCGGCTGAAGCAGGATCTATGGTCGGAAAGATCAGCCTGCCCACCGCGGGGGCCGGAAAGGTGAAGGTGGGGCACCAGGTCAATATACAGTTTGATAATTACCCGCACCTCCAGTACGGCATGGTGAAGGGGTATGTGAGCAATATCTCCAAAGTGCCTGATGATGAATACTACACCGTGGAGGTAGAGCTGCCCACCGGGCTCCGCACCTATTATGACTTCGAGATTGACTTCAGCCAGAACATGCAGGGACAGGCGGAGATCCTGACCGATAAGATGCGTATGCTGGAGCGTGTGCTGAATCCAATCCGGTCGGCGATTACCAAACAGCTTGAGATGTGATTAACCGCAAATCGCTGATCACGGTTCTCATTCTGGCAGCAGGCCTGGCCACGGGGTACCTTCTGTCCAGGGGACTGACCGGCTTTCTGGCCATCAGCTACCATGAGAAGGACCTCTCCGAACTGACACGGGTGATGCCGCCACCCGGTTCCGGTTCGGTCCTGCTGCCCACCAGGATCGTTGATCCGGGTGGGGTGGGAGTACTGCCCGACAGCGCCAGCTGGGGTGGCAATTATGAACATAACCAGCACTGCTTTGAAGATGTTTTTCTGGTGGATCCTCCCTTTATCGATACCCTCTCATTCTCAAGGGAACGGAAAAAGCTGGCTATCTATTCGGGCAGGATGGGGCGTTTCGGTTACAATGCCATCGCCATGCCCTGGTTCCTGGAAACGGTCAATTTCGACCTGGTCGGGAATGGCCATGAGGTCTATGACAAGGGAAGCCTGTACCGTTCCCGGCATGACAGCCTGGCATCCGGTATCGGGAAACTGATGGAGATTTCAGCTGACAGCGGGTTGCGCACTTACCTGTGGACCGATATGGTGGCATTGACCCCTCCTTTAAAGAGATACCTGGAAGAGCGGTTCGGATCGATCGATACAGAGAATCCCGCATTCTGGGCAATTTACGGGAAGGCTGCGGAGGAGGCTTTTGAGAAATTCCCCCTGGCGGATGGGATCATTATCCGTATCGGGGAGGCGGGTTCCGTATACAACAAGCCCGGCTGGGACTATACCAGCGAGCTGTATGTCAGGACTGACAAGGCGGTCAGGCTTATGCTTCAAGCCTTCCTGCAGGCGGCTGAGAAGCACGACCGGACCATCATTTTCAGGAGCTGGTCGGTGGGCGTGGGAGAGATCGGGGACATGCACACCAACCCGGAAACCTACCAGCGCATTCTGGGCCCCGTCAAATCGGACCGCCTGGTGGTCTCCACCAAGTACTGCAGCGGTGATTTCTACAGCTGGCTCCGGTTCAATCCCACCCTCTGCCAGGGCAGCCACAGGCGTATCGTAGAGATCCAGGCCAAGCGTGAGTTTGAGGGTTTCGGTACGATCCCCAGTTTCACAGGGCCGCTGCACCAGTCAGCCCTTCAATCCTTTCTTCGGGAGAACCCGATGGTTGAAGGCGTATGGGTGTGGACCCAGTACGGCGGGCCCCTGAGAGCCGGTCCCATGACCATCTACCCCTTCTACGGCTTCAATGCCATCAATGATGTCAATGTCTATGCGGTCAGCCGCCTGATGACAGATCCTTATGCCGATATGGACTCCATTGCCGGATGCTGGATCCGGGAATACTTTGGTGCCGACTCGCTGCTGGTGGAAAAGCTTGTTACATTCCTGGATGCTTCATACCGGGTAATGCTCAGTGGATTGTATATCAGCGATTTTGCAAGGTATGATGTGAGGGCACTTGGATTGGAACCGCCCCCCATGCTCTGGATCTTTGAATGGGACATCCTGGGTGCTTCAAGTTCAGTATTCAGCAACATCTATTTCATTACCAGGGATCATTTCCAGGATGTGTTGAATGAAGGAACCGAAGCAGTGCAGGGAGCCGTTGCCCTGAGGCAGCTCCTGCTGGAAGTCAGGGACCGTGTCACAGCCAACCAGGCCGGTTATGACCGGTTGATCGCTTCTGTGGATTATGAAATTGAACTGTTCCGCATGCTCAGTTATTACAGGCGATTCTTCATGAATTATTACCGCTGGATCGACACGGGGGAGAGGCAGCCGGTGGCGGAATACAAAGTGGCCATGGGTCAGTTCAAGGCGATGGTCACGTTGATGGAAGATAAGTACGGGAAGGACCTGAATGTCCTGGGAATGGAATTCGGGGAGGTGAATAAGGGGATCACACTGGCGGAGAACGCAGGCAGGTCGGTCAGGTGGGCGAGGGTTGTGGTTGTGCTTGCCGTCTTTCTGCTGATCATGGGGATCCCCGGATTCGTCAGGGACAGGGCCCACAGGAAATTTGCCGGATCGCTTTACTTCGACACCATTTTCCGCCCCCACCTGGTCAGTGACATGAATGCCTACCACGGGACCCGAAGGGTGGTTCTCTTTTTCATCACCCTCTATCTGCTCTCGCTGGCGGTATTCTCATCCTTCGCTTCGCTGCTGTTCCCGGTCTGCCTCGGTCTGCTGAGCCTGATCTTTGTCATCCTGCTTGGGCTGCTGATGAATCCGGGCAAGAAAACAGACCGGATCCTTGTGACCCTTATGGCCCCGAAAGTGGTGGTCATCTCCTCTATCATGGCCATTACAGCCATCCGTGGTCCGGCCTACTTCTGGTACCAGCTGTGGGTTTCCGACCTCTTCAGGATGATCTTCCTTTCCCTCATTGTCATGCTGCTTTTCAGAAAGTTCCAGCTCTATATCATCATGGGCCGTAAGTGGAGGCACTGGAACAGCACAGGATCCGTATCCATGGTGCTCTCGGCCCTGGGATTCCAGTTGATGCTGGCCGGGCTGGCCCTTTGCCTGTTTGGCCTGGAGAGGAGCCTGACTGCACTGAACAGCGATTTGCTGATCCTTCCCACAGGGCTTTCCAGGATTTTAGGAATTACCACCCATCTTGGGATTCCGCAGCAATTGCCGCTCTGGATCATATGCTTCGGCTCAGGACTGACCCTTTTCTCACTGCTTCTCTTTTTCCTGAACCACCTGGTCACAAAGAGGAAAAGGTCCGGGAATCCATGAAAGGGACCCACCGGTCAAGAAATATTTTCAATCCAGGGCAAAACTTTCCCTGCATTGAACTATGTTTTATAACTTGGGCCGTTATATCATAAGAACCCGGCAATTTTCTTCAGTATGTCAAGAATCCGTAACGGAATTTACATTGGAATACCACTGCTCCTGATGGCTGTGATCATCATCGTGGTGTTTGTACCGTTCAAATCGCGCTCTTTCCAGGGACAGCAGCTTCAGATCGCCACCGTTGAGGTGGGGGATGTGGTCAGGTCGTTCGGCGGGGAAGGGGTGGTGGAGCCTCAGAGCGAGGTGATCATACTCAGTCCGGCCTCGAGCATCATCAAAGAGATCCTGAAAGAGGTGGGGAGCCATGTGGATGCTGGCGAGCCCATTATCATTCTTGATCCGACACCCATCCAGACGGAGATTGATAACATCAGGGACCAGCTGGAGGTGAAGCAGAACGCCCTGCGGAAGAACAGGCTGAATGCCCGGAGCACCAAGGTGGACCTCGACTACAATGTCCAGGTGAAGAATCTCAGGATTGCCTCCCTGAAATCGGAACTGGCAGACGAGGAGCAGCTGCTTGAAGTGGGTGGGATCTCCCCGGCAAAATATGAAAAGACCAAACAGGAACTTGAGCTGGCAGAAAAGGACCTGGTAATGCTCATGGAGAAGAATTCCATCCAGCTGGAGCAGCTTGAGGCCGATGAGGAGGGTTTGAGGCTTCAGATCAACATGCAGGAGAAGGTGCTGGCAGCCAGGGAAGAAGCCCTGGGCAAAATGATCATCCGTGCTCCTTCGGCCGGGATCATATTGTCCATCAGGGGAAAGGTGGGAGAGAAGGTGGACAATGACAGGCTGCTCGTTGAGATGTCGGACCTGACCAGCTTCAAGATCCAGGGAATGGTGGATGACGATTTTTCAGACCATGTGAAGACAGGAACCCGGGTCTATGTGTGGATTGACGAAGAGAAACTCACCGGGGTGGTGGGAACGGTGAGCCCGGTGATCAGGGAGAGGAAGATCGAGTTCGACGTGAACCTGCAGGAGAGCAGTCACTTCAGGCTGAGGCCCAACCTGAACGTGAACTTGGAGATTGTCATGGCGGAGAGGGACAGCGTGCTGCGTCTTGTCAACGGCCCCGTCTTCGGAAGGGGCGATGAGCACCAGCTGTATGTGCTGACCGGCCAGGGCACCGAGCTGAGGAATGTTCGCACAGGATTGAGGTCTGAAGGTTTTGTGGAGGTCGTTGAAGGGTTGAGGGAGGGTGAACGGGTAGTCCTCTCTGAGATCTCCTCCATAGAGGAACTGGAACAGTTGGAGGTGCAGTGATGCCGTATCGTATGCTTAAAAAGATTGTCTCATGCTGGTTGCTGTTCCAGGCAGTAACCCTGCCTGCCCAGGACACCATCCCGGTCTCACTGAGCCTTCGCAATGTGGTGGACCTGGCCATTTCACAGTCATCGGCTGTCAAGTATATACAGAACCAGGATGTCAATTACTACTGGCGCTGGAAAAACCACCAGACCAGGTTCCGCCCGCAGCTGACCCTCTCAGGCAATCTTCCCGATTTTGAGAACCAGACCAAGCCCATCATTCAGCCGGATGGCAGTATCAGGTTCAACCAGGTGACACAGCTTGAGACATCGGCCCAGCTCGCCATCTTTCAGCCGATCCCGCAACTCGGCGCCAACGTCTATGCCGCTTCGGGGGTCGTCCGCCTCCAGGATTTCAACAACAGTACGGTGGGTTTCTCCGGTTACCCGGTCAGTGTGGGTATCATCCAGCCCCTGTTTGCCTACAACTGGATGAAATGGACCCGGATGACGGAGCCACTGGTGTATGAGGAGGCCCAGAAGCGGTTTACTGAATCCATTGAAGAGATCTCCTACAATGCCACCTCCCTCTTCTTTAATTACCTGAAGATACAGACCAACTATTCACTGGCCGAAAGCAACCTGAAGAACAGCAGGGACAACCTGAAGATCGCCAGGGTCAAGCAGGAGCTGGGCAACATCTCTGAAAATGATTTTTCCCGGATACAGCTCTCGGTATTCAATGCTCAGAAGGCGCTGAACAATGCCAGGATCGATTTGAAGAATGCGGATTACGAATTGAAAAAGTACATCGGCCTGGACCAGAACCAGGCCATTGAGCTGATCATCCCGCTGGACATGATCCTCTGGGAGGTGGATCCTGAAAAGGCGCTGAAGGAGTCGCTGGAAAACCGGAAGGAGACCCCCCAGTTTGAAAGGAGGCTGATACAGGCGGACCGGGACCTGACCGAGGCCAAACGGAATGCGGGTGTAAGTGCCACGCTGAACATGAGCTACGGGATATCCAACAGTGCAGATTATTTCGGGGGGGTCTACCAGAATACCGAACAGCAGCAGAATGTCAGGCTGGCCCTGAGTGTTCCCATCCTGGACTGGGGGCGTTCCGAATCGCAGGTGAAGCTGGCTGAATCGCAGCGGGAACTGGTCCTCTACGACGTGGAGCAGGACCGGCAGGATTTTGAACGCAGGGTGGTGGTCCAGGTGGAGCAGTTCAACCTGATCAAGTCCCAGATCGAGACCGCTGAAGCGGCCGACGGGGTGGCGGAGGAAGGGTACCTGATCGCACTGAAGAAATTCCAGAACGGCGAGATCAGCATCACCGACCTGAACATTTCACTGGCCGAGCGCGAAGCGGCAAAGCGGGACTACATACGCTCTATCGAGAACTACTGGGAATCCTACTTTCTGCTCAGGGAAGTAACCCTCTACGATTTTGAGTTCAACCAGAAGATATTTTACACCAATCCAATGCTGACCACTCAGTAAGAGAACAATAATGCGTAAAACGAATAAAAGCATGATGAAAAAAAGAAGTTTAATGCTGCTGTTATTGATGGTTGCGGCGGCTGCGCTGCATGCCCAGGAATGGGAGGAGCTATTTAACGGGAAGGACCTGAAGGGTTGGGTAAAGCTCGACGGAACCGCCGCGTACCGGGTGGAGAACGGGGAGGTGATCGGGACCTCTGCGGCCGGTACGCCAAATACCTTTCTGGCCACAAAGAAGGTCTATAACGATTTTATCCTGGAGTATGAAATAAAGATGGACCGGGGGCTCAATTCGGGGGTCCAGTTCAGAAGTGCGGCCACCCAGCCTGATGGAACGGCACGCGTGAACGGTTACCAGGTTGAATGTGACGACGATGATGACAGGCCCTGGGCAGGCGGGATCTATGAGGAGGCCTCCCGGGGCTGGCTCTACCCCATGTCGTATAACCCCGGTGCGGCCGGAGCCAACAGGCGGGGTGAATGGAACCATGTCAGGGTGGAAGCGGTCGGCCATACCATCCGCACCTTCATCAACGGCGTGAACTCTGCCAACCTTGTGGATGATGTACGGAAGGAGGGATTCATTGCACTTCAGGTCCATGGTATCGGGGAGGGGAACCTTGCGGGGAAGGAGATACGGTGGAGGAACATCCGGATCCTCACCGGGGAGCCTGAAAAATACATGAGGTCGGACGTGGAGCTGGCCCCGGAGGTGAGCTATCTTACCAACCAGCTGACACAGGCCCAGAAAGAGGAGGGATGGAAACTGCTCTGGGACGGGAAGAGCACCGGCGGCTGGAGGGGAGCCGCGCTGGACAGCTTCCCGGATCATGGTTGGAGCATCGCTGACGGCATCCTGAAGGTTGAAAAGAGTGGGGAAGGGAAAATTGCCGGCGGAGGGGATATCGTGACCATCAACAGGTACGGGGATTTTATCCTTGAACTCGATTTCATGATCACCGAAGGGGCCAACAGCGGGATCAAGTACTTCGTGGATCCCGATCCCCATACAGGTGAGCGGTCATCCATCGGGTGTGAATACCAGATCCTTGACGATGAGAGGCACCCTGATGCAGCCCAGGGAGTCCGGGGGAACCGTACGCTTGCGTCGCTTTATGACCTGATCCCCGCCAATGCCCTCCTTTGCGGAGAGGATAACACGCAGAAACGGTTCAACGGAACAGGCAATTGGAACCGTGCCAGGATCGAGGTACGGGGATCAAGGGTGTCTCACCACCTGAACGGGGTGAAGGTTGTGGAATATGAGCGGGGCACCCAGATGTGGAAAGCGCTGGTCGCATACAGCAAATATGCGGGTTACCCGGCATTCGGGGAGGCGGGATCGGGCCACATCCTGCTCCAGGACCATGGAAATGAGGTGAGCTTCAGGAACATCAGGATCCTGGAACTATAAATTGTCCCCATGGCTTGCCCGGCTGATCATTCCTTTTTCTCCCGTTATCCCGCGGGAACCATCAACATTCAACAATGAATGATTCAATAAATCTGTATCTTAACTTCAACCAAATATTTCCAGCCCTATGAAAAATAAAATCCTTATCCTGACCGGGATGATCCTTGCCGGGTCAGTCTCATGCAGGCAGTCAGGGGATCAAGGGAGTGAGAAGAAGAATGCCGTGCCATTCGAACCCACATGGGAGTCACTCCAGGCTTATGAATGCCCTCAGTGGTTCCATGATGCAAAATTCGGGATCTATACCCACTGGGGCCCCTATTCGGTCCCGTCGTGGGAAAATGAATGGTACCCGAGACTGATGTACGCAAGGGAGGACCAGGGGAGAGGCAGCATGTTTTACGATCACCATAAAGAGACGTGGGGGGATGTATCGGTTTTCGGGTATAAGGATTTCATCCCGCTTTTTACCGCAGAGAAATTTAACGCTGATGAATGGGCAGAGCTTTTCAAGAAGGCCGGAGCTCAATTCGCAGGTCCGGTGGCTCAGCATCATGATGGTTTTGCCATGTGGGACAGCAGGCTGACCCGGTGGGATGCCATGGACATGGGCCCGAAAAGAGATATCATGGGGGAGCTGGCAGCAGCTGTCAGGGCCCGTGACATGCGCTTTGTAACCTCCTTTCACCATGCCTTCCACTGGAAGTATTACGAGCCTTCCTACGGGATTGCGAACAGTGATACCAGGGATCCTGAATATGCCGGGATCAACAGGATCTATCCACCTCTCCATGAACCCGGCGCCCCTGAATCAAAGGAGTTCCTGGATAACTGGAAAGCAAGGGTCTGCGAGGTGATCGACAACTATCAGCCGGATTACCTCTGGTTTGATTTTGGCTGGCAGCAGCCGGGTTTCGAGGAGTATAAAAAGGAGCTCCTGGCCTATTACTACAATCAGGCGATGAGATGGGGCAAAGAGGTGGTTGTCTCCTATAAAGAGGACCACCTCCCGGAAGGGGTTGCCATCCTTGACCTTGAACGGGGACAACTGGACACGTTGAGCAGTCGGAAATGGATTACCGATACCTCGGTGGGATTAAAATCCTGGTGCTATATCGATGCTCCCGATTACAAATCTGTGAACACGCTGGTGGATAACCTGATCGACATAGTAAGCAAGAACGGGAACCTGCTGCTGAACGTGGGACCCCGTCCTGACGGGACCATCCCGGAAGAGCAACGGGATCTGTTGCTGGGCATCGGGGCATGGCTGGATGTTAACGGAGAGGCCATTTATGGAACCAGGCCATGGCTGAAATACGGGGAGGGCCCCACAGTGATGGCATCCGGACACATGACCGAAAGCCAGAACAGGGGATCTGCCTATACAGCAGAGGATATCAGGTTCACAACCCGGGATGGCTTTTTGTACGCCATAGCCCTTGACTGGCCTGCGGATGGGATGGTCCATGTAAAAAACATGAATGACGGGGTTGAGGTGCTTTCAAAGGGGATCACTTCTGTCTCCCTTCTGGGCTCGGATCAGGCGCTGGAATGGACCATCGACAAGGAGGGATTGCATGTCCTGCTGCCTGCTGAAAGGCCGTGCGATCATGCCTATTCCCTGAAGATCGGATTGAAAAAATAGGGATCCAATACAAGCCATCATGGAATATCAGTCAACAAGGGGTTATACTGAATTCAAGAGGTTCTGCAAAACCCTTGTCCTTGAGGATGATCCCCGGCTGATCGAAGATTACAGGAGGGCGCATGCAGCCGGTGCTGCCTGGCCGGAAATCAGCCAGGGAATGACCGAGGTGGGGATCCTGGATATGGAGATCTACCTGGAGGGTACCCGGCTCTTCATGATCATGGATACGGTGCCTGACTTCGATCACGAAAGGGCCATGGCCGAACTGGCCGCCAAACCCAGGCAGGCGGAGTGGGAGGCCTATGTCTCGAAGTTTCAGAAAAGTGCTGCGGAAGCGTCTGCAGGGGAGAAATGGCAGCCTGTCGAGCGGATCTATAAACTCGGGGAATAGGATGATCATTGACTCTCATCAGCACTTCTGGCATTACAATGAAAAGGAATACGGCTGGATCGATGATTCCATGGCCGTGCTGAAAAGGGATTACCTTCCGGCGGACCTGGAAGCTGAGATCGCCGGGGCCGGCGTCACCGGTACCGTGGTTGTCCAGGCGAGACAGAAGATCGAAGAAACACGCTGGCTGCTTGAACTGGCCGGCAAATATCCATTTATCAGGGGAGTGATCGGATGGGTGGACCTGCGATCCCCCGATCTGGAGGAAGAACTGGACCGGTTTTCAGGCCATCCCAAACTTGTCGGGGTGCGCCACGTGGTTCAGGATGAACCGGATGATTTTATGCTTCAGCCGGCATTTCGAAGGGGCATCGGTTTGCTGGAGGATTATCGCCTGGTGTATGACCTGTTGCTTTTCCCCAGGCATTTAAAGCTTGCTGCCGAGCTGGCCGGGATGTTCCCCCGGCAGAGGTTTGTCCTTGACCATATGTCAAAACCCCCTGTAAGATCGGGGACCATGGAGCCATGGCGCAGTGACCTGGGAGCACTTTCGAGGCAGAACAATGTCTGGTGCAAGGTCTCGGGCATGGTCACGGAGGCGGATCATCAAAAGTGGAAATCTGAGGATTTTATACCCTATATGGAGGTGGTTTTTAATAGTTTCGGGACGGAGAGGATCATGCTGGGAAGTGACTGGCCGGTATGCAGGCTGGCCGGGGAATACAAAGAGGTGATGGATATTCCTGTGGACTACATGGCCCGCCTGGATGAAACGGGGAAAGCAAAGGTATACCGTGAAAATGCCATTCAGTGCTACCAACTTGAATCATAACGCATATGGAAAAAAAGAAGCCCAAAGTACTTGAGAAACAGTACCTGATTCCCTTCATACTGATCACCTCATGTTTTGCTTTCTGGGGATTTGCCAATGATATCACCAATCCCATGGTCAAAGCATTCTCCAAGATCTTCCTGATGAACACCGTGCAGGGGTCCCTTGTCCAGGTTGCCTTCTACGGGGGTTATTTTGCCATGGCCTTCCCGGCTGCCATATTCATCAGGAGGTTCACCTACAAAGCGGGCATCCTGGTCGGCCTGGGTCTCTATGCCACCGGCGCCCTTTTGTTCATTCCGGCAAGTGCCATAGGCGTTTATGCACCCTTTCTGATTGCCTATTTCATCCTCACCTGCGGTCTCTCCTTCCTGGAGACAAGTGCCAACCCGTACATCCTCTCCATGGGTGCCGAGGAGTCCTCCACTCAGCGCCTCAACCTGGCCCAGTCGTTCAATCCCATAGGCTCCATCACAGGGATGTTAGTGGCCAAGACATTCATCCAGGCAAGGATCGATCCGCGTGACACCGTACAGCGGCAGCTCCTGTCACCCGCTGATTTTGAGGCTGTCAAGATGAGCGACCTGGACACTGTCAGTTCCCCCTACGTGGTGATCGGCATCGTGATCCTGATGATGTGTGTGCTGATCGCCATCGTGCGCATGCCCAGGAATGCAGACTCCAACCATTCGATCGATCTCCTCCCTACGCTGAAAAGGATCTTCTCCCTTCCCCGTTACAGGGAGGGGGTGGTGGCCCAGTTTTTTTACGTGGGGGCCCAGATCATGTGCTGGACCTTCATCATCCATTACGGGACGCGCTATTTCATGAGCCAGGGAATGGGTGAACAGGATGCCGAAGTGCTTTCCCAGCAGTACAACACGGTGGCCATGGGCCTTTTTATAGCAAGTCGCTTTATCAGCACCTTCCTGATGCGGTACGTGAGGCCCGGGAGGCTGCTGATGTTCTTTGCATTCGGCGGATTTGCGCTGGTTACCGGTGTGATCTTCTTCCAGGGCATCACGGGGCTCTACTGCCTGGTGGGTGTCTCGGCATGCATGTCGCTGATGTTCCCCACCATCTATGGTATTGCGTTGAGGGGCCTGGGCGAGGATGCGAAGTTCGGGGCAGCGGGACTGATCATGGCCATTCTGGGTGGCTCGGTCATGCCCCCGCTTCAGGGATGGATCATCGGCAGGGGGAGCGTACTCTCAATGCCGGCCGAGAATTTCTCTTTCGTCGTTCCGCTGATCTGTTTTGTGGTTGTGGCTGTTTATGGATACCGGACCAGGACCTTTGCCCATTGAATCCCGCTCGCGCATTCCCCGAATTCTAAGATAGAAACAAATATCTCAAGCAAGTTTTTGTTGATACGTATTGA
>CAYXUD010000148.1:0-75001 GCA_964467775.1 uncultured Bacteroides sp.
GAACGGGCACCAGGAGGCAGTTGGAGAGGCACAGAGTGTGCTGGGTTTGATATACAGCCGGTTGTCGGATTATGACCGTGCACTGAAGGCATATGCTGAGAGCCTGAGGATCAGGGAGGAGCTGGGTGACCGGATGGCCGCGGCCTCTTCCCTGAACCGGATAGCCAGGATCCATACCCTGCAAAAGCAGTATGACCAGGCCCTTGACTATTACAACCGGAGCCTGAAGATCAGGGAGAAACTGGACCAGAAAGGGGTCCTGGCCTGGACCTACCTGGGGCTGGCCAGCACCTACGAGGAGATGGGAGCATTTGAGGATGCCAGGGTATTTTATCAGAAGATCCTGAAGGACGCAGATAAATGCCTTGATGATCGCTGCAGGCTTCAGGCCACGCTCGGGCTGGGCAGGAGCCTTCACAGGATGAACCTGGGGGAGGAGGCACTTTCGTGCTATCAAAAATCCCTTGAGCTGGCCGCTAAGCTGGGAGCCAAACCGTTGCAGGTGGAGGCGCATTATGCACTTGCGGATTATTATGAATCATCAGGTGATTTTGAAAAAGCGCTTTACCACTATAAGAATTACAGGGGCATCAGGGAGAGCGTATTGAATGACGAGACCCGGAACCGGTTGAAGAACCAGCAGATCGCCTTTGCGGTTGAAAAGAGCGAGAAGGAGAAGGAGATCTTCCAGCTGCGGAACGTGGAGCTGAAGGCAGCCTACGACGAGATCTCACGTAAGAACAAGGAGATCACCGACAGCATTAACTATGCCAGCCGGATCCAGGGCGCACTCCTTCCACAGAACGAGAACCTCAGCAAGGCATTCCCCGATCACTTCGTCCTCTTCCTTCCCAGGGATGTGGTGAGCGGCGATTTTTACTGGGCTGCAGATATCGGCAAAAAAATGGTTTTTGCCGCGGCCGATTGCACCGGTCACGGGGTGCCGGGAGCGCTCATGAGCATGCTGGGCATCTCTTTTTTGAATGAACTGGTGGTGGAGCGCAGGCAGACCCATCCGGGGGAGATCCTGGATAGCCTCAGGAGAGAGGTGATCAAGGCGCTGAAACAGACCGGAAGGGAGGATGAACAGAAAGACGGGATGGACATTGCGCTTTGTACCTACGACACCGGATCGGGTATGCTGCAGTTTGCCGGTGCCTACAACCCGCTCTACCTGGTCAGGGAAGGGAGCCTGGAGGAGTATAAGGCCGACAGGATGCCCATCAGCTATTACCACGGGATGACCGATCCGTTCCGGACAAACACCATCCAGCTGCAGAAAGGGGACGCGCTCTACCTCTTCTCGGATGGCTATGCAGACCAGTTCGGAGGGCCCGACAGGAAAAAATTCAAGTACAAATCCCTGAAAGAGTTGATAGAACAGCTCCATGATCAGCCCATGGAGCAGCAGAAGGCCATCCTTCAGGAAAGGTTCTTTTCCTGGAAGGGGGAGGTGGAGCAGATCGACGATGTGGTGATGATCGGGATCAGGATCTGATCCTAGATCCCGCTGAAGTCCACCTTGTCGAACACCATGGAAGGGAGTCTCCAGGAAGATCCGGTATAGACATCATTACCCACGGCAACCAGATCTTTCCATAGCTGTCTGAAGTTCCCGGTGATATTCATTTCGGAAACCGGTTTGACCAGCTGCCCCTTCTCTACCAGGAACCCTTCAATACCATAGGAAAAATCTCCTGTGGACCCGTTGCTGTTGCCGCCGTTGAATCCTGTGACGAGGATACCGCGGTCAATGGAAGCCAGCAGCCCTTCCAGGTCCTTCTCCCCCGGCTGGAAGACCAGGTTGGTGGTATCCCCGGAGGTGGGCACCATCCCCAGTTTTTTCCCGTAATAGGTATCGATATAGTAATCCATCAATACCCCGGCGTCAAGGATACTCCTTTTCTTTGTGGCCAGCCCTTCGCTGTCAAAATAGCGCGATCCCCTTCCCGAGACAATGAACGGATCATCCACGATGGTGAACAGGTCTGAACCGATCTTTTCCCCTTCCAATCCGATCAGGAACGAGTTCTTTTGCTGGATGGACCTTCCGTTCAGGGCGGAGATAACCGGTCCCAGCAGGTTCCTCCCCACAACCCGGTTCTCAACGATCATGGGCATCCTTCCCGACCGGATCTTCTCCTGTCCCAGTTTGTCCAGGGCCCTTTTCAGCGCCTCTTTCCCGATACCCTCTTTGATTAGTTCATCGTGGAAGATGGATGATTCGTACCAGTATGATTCTGGCCTGGCGTCCCCGCTTTTCACCGAAACGGCTGCAACCAGGGAAAAGTATGAATTCTCCGCATCTCCCTCAAACCCATTGCTGGTCACCATCACACTGCCGGACATTCCATCATTGTAGGTTGCGGTCACCGAGATGACCCGTTCATCCTTTCCAAGCACCTCCTTTTCCACGCCATAGGCGCACTTGATCTTATCCTGAGGGTCCACTGATTTAAACTCTTCATCCATTGTCATGAGGTCACTTCCGCCTCCCTTGTAATAGAGGTCCGGTTCGGGCAGGGTGCGGAACTCATCCTCCGAAAGATATTTTGTGCCCGCAATGGCCTCTTCGATAAACCTTCCCAGCTCATCCATGTTGCTGAGCCTGTTGGTGGAGATGCTGGAATACTTCTTATCCACATAGAGACTGATCCTCATGCTGTTCCGGTTGGCCTCCTCGAGTTTATCGATCTTCTCTTCACGCACCTCGATCCGGCTGCTGTTGTTTTCATCGATGGACACGCTGGCCTGCTGTGCGCCGTTTTTCAGGGCATGGCCCATGGCCCATCTGGCTACGCTGTATTTTTCTTCTTTGGTCATGATTTAGTCTTTTTCAGGGTTATGCACTGGTTCCGCCGACGGTCAGTTTTTTCACAAGGACCGTGGGAAGCCCCATGGTCACGGGGACCGATTGTCCGCCTTTGCCACACATCCAGGAACCATTATCAGTTTTGTAATCCCCTGCTGCCATGGTGATATCGGCCAGCGCCTGGGGCCCGTTGCCGATAATATTGACATCCTTGATGGGCCGGGTCAGCTTGCCGTTTTCGATCAGGGAACCCGACTTCACGAAGAATGTGAAATCCCCGGCCCCGATGTTCACCTGGCCATTGCTGAAGTTGTCCACATATACGCCGTAGTCCACACTGGCAATGATGTCATCTTTTGAATGCGGCCCCGGCTCCATGTAGGTGATGCGCATCCGGGGAAGGGGTACGAAGCGGAACGACTCCCTTCTCCCGTTCCCTGTGGGCTCAACGCCATAGAATCTGGCACTGATACGGTCATGGATGTAACTTTCCAGTACACCGTCTTTCACCAGGTACACCTTCCTGACATCGTTCCCCTCGTCGTCAATATTGATGGAGCCACGGTTGTGCTCAATGGTTCCGTCCTCAATGATGCTGATGAAATCCCCGGCGACGCTCTGGCCCATCTTATCACTGAAGATGGAGGTCTTTTTCCGGTTGAAATCGGCCTCGAAGGCATGGCCCATGGCTTCGTGCAGCAGGATCCCCGATCCTCCGGCACCCAGCACCACCGGCATCTCCCCGGCCCTGGGCCTGGTGGCACTGAAGAGGATATTGGTACGGTCAACGGCCTCCCGGGCGATCTCCTCGATCAGGTCATCACCCATCCACTCGAACCCGATGCGATAGGAGCGGGAGCTTCCGTCACTCTCGATCTGGCCGTCCTTCTCCATCACGCAGCGCACCCTGAAACTGGCCAGCGGGCGGTAGTCATAGGTAAAAAGGCCCTCGGAATTGTAGAACATCATATATGCAGTTTCATCGGACAGGGTTGCATTTACCTTGGTTACCTTCTTATCCAGTTCAAAAACCCGGTCATTGATCTTCTGCACATAGGGCACCTTTTCTTCCACCGACACATTTTCCCATTTCCGGGAGATCCTGTAATGATCGGCAGGCACCTTCTCCAGGAGCCCGTCCAGCTTGAAAGTGGCCGGATCACTGGCAATGTTGGCCGCGGTCCTGGCTACTTTCAGCATGTCCCGGAGGCTGATCGTCTCGGTATAGGCGAACCCTGTCTGTTCACCTTTCAGCACCCTGACCCCCATGCCGTAATCCACGTTTGAGTAGGCCCGGTTTACCTTGCCGTCCTCGAGTGCGAGGGTATTGGATATCTTGTGTTCAAAGAACAGGTCGGCATAATCTCCTCCCTTCGACATGGCCTCTGCTATCACTTTCTGCAGCATCTCGGGAGTCACTTCAAAATGGTCTAAATAGCTTTTCACATCCGGTGAGAGTTGAAGGTTCTGGCACGATTTTAACAGCGGCGGCAACACCATGGTCCCCGCCACGGCAGCCCCCCCTGATCTTATAAAACTTCGTCTGGAAAGATTCATAGGGATCAGATTTTGTGATTGATCGCTCAATGTACAATTTTTCAGTGGAACAGGAAACAGGATCGATGACTTGTAGGGCAGTATTAACAATTATTAAGAAAGGGATGGAAGGATGTACCGGGTCACCAGCTCAAAAATGGCCCACTCCTGCTCATTGGTGGCTTCGGGAGGCACATTGTTGTTGCAGGTGGAAACCACGATCAGGTCAAGACCGGGGAATACGATCACAAACTGGCCGCCATACCCGTATCCCATGAAGGAGTCATGCCCGTTGAACTGGCCCAGCCACCAGAGGCTGGCGTAGTTGTAGTTCTTCCAGGTTCCCCAGCTGTTGGGATGGGAGAGGTCCGTGCTGGGCTGCAGCGAGTGCTCCACCCATTCCTCAGGGACGATCTGTTTCCCTTTCAGGACCCCGTGTTGAAGATAAAGCAAACCGAACACGGCCATTTCCCGGGGAGTCACATGCATGGAATTTCCCCCGAAATAGATACCCTGGGGATCCTGCTCCCAGGAATCAATATCAATGCCCATGGGATCGAAAAGATTCTCTTCAGCAAACTCAAGGGTGCTCTGACCCGTTGCCTTTGTAATCACTCCCGAGAGCAGGTGCGTGATGAATGTATTGTACCTCATTTGCTCACCCGGACCGGAAACCAGCGGGTACTCGATGGTACTTTTAATCCAGTTGGCGGAGTTGTACAACCCGGCATATATGCCATAGTTACCGGCCGATTCATCCTCGATGCCCATACGCATGGTGAGCAGGTGGCCGATGGTGATCTGGTCCTTCCTGGGATCCAGCTCATCCGAGTCATACTCCGGGAAATAGTCCAGCATCCTGTCTTCCAGTTCCAGTCCGTAATTCCCGTAAAAGGCCATTCCCGTGATGGCAGAGAGCATGCTTTTGGATACCGACATGATGTTGTGCGGCTGGTCCCTGGTGAAATCATTGTAATACTGTTCAGCGACGATCTTCCCGCTTTTAACGACCAGCAAACCGTCCACATACCCTTTCTGTGATGCAGCGGTAAAAGCCGAATCGAGGATCTGTGGGTCCATGCCGGCCTTCAGGGGCGTGGTCATCTCCCATACATACGGTACATAAGGGTTGTTCCCGGATTCTTCCCCGCATCCCGGCAGCAGGATAAAGATCAATATCACAATGGGAAGCCTGGCAAGGTTCCGGAGAAAGGGTTCTTTTGTGGTTTTCGGGATCATCCTGACATCCATATGATGCACCAGGGGGAGATTACCCCCTGTGATATGACAAATTTATTACTGATTTATTACATTTATCCTGCAGTGAACTATATTCCCAATCATTGACCGGTATAATGAGCTGCGGACCGTGGACCGCATGGACCGGGGGGCGGATTTAACAGAATAATTAACATTATACTCCTTTAGTTTGCTTTAACTTACACGCCAAATCACCTGTTATGAGTAAAATTAATATAGATCGCCGGAGGTTTATCGGGGCCCTTGCACTGGGGACCGCCCACCTCATGTTCGAGAATCCACTTTACGGGAGGGCGCCAAGGTTTACATCCACCGATCCGTTGCAGCCCGTGTCCCTGGGCAAATCGGGACTGGATACGACCCTGATCGGTTTCGGGACCGGGGTGTGGGCGGGCAACCGGAGCTCCTTTCTGACCCGCCAGGAAAAGGATAAAAGCATCGCCACCCTGAGGCATGCCTATGAGCGGGGTATCAGGATGTTTGATTGCGCCGATACCTATGGTACCCATGGGATCATGGCCGAGGCGATGAAAACGATGGAGAGGGAGCAGCTGATGGTCTCTTCAAAGATATGGACCCGGCGGGGTAATATTCCCGACACGGACCGGCCCGATGCCAACATTGTGGTGGACCGGTTCCGAAAAGAGCTGGAAACTGATTATCTCGACCTTGTTCAGATCCACTGCATGGTGGATCCGGACTGGACCGGTTCGATGCGGAAACAGATGGATATCCTCGAGGATCTGAAGGCAAAGGGCATCATCCGTGCCCACGGGGTCTCCGTGCATTCCCTGGATGCAATGAAAGCTGCACTGGAGGATCCGTGGGTGGATGTGATCCACGTGCGTATCAACCCCTATGGGATATCCATGGACAAGCCGGAACCGGAAGAGGTGGTGGATGTGATCCACAAACTGCATGCCTCGGGAAAGGGAGTGATCGGGATGAAACTTGTGGGCAACGGGGAATTCAGCAATGAAAGCGAAAAGATCGATCACTCCGTCAGGTTTGTGCTGGGACTGGGCAGCGTGGATATGGTGATCGTTGGATTTGAGAACGGCAAGCAGGTGGACAACTACATGGAGCGCACCGAATCGGCGCTAAAATCTCTCTCCTGATCCGGAAACAAATGATTATATTTAGGGATAATAGCACGGATTATGCGAAAACGGTCAGCCTCTGTTTGCCTGGAACTGCTTTTAATATCCTGTCTCTGTACGGCCCAGAGCCCGGCTTTCTACCTGGGGTTTGACCAGATCCTGGACAACAGGGAGTATTTCACTGAATACGGGGTGCATCAGACCATCTTCGGGGTCCGGATCGATCCCGGTGTCTCCTTTGGATTTGATTCGGTTCACTCGGTGAAGGTGGGGATCAACTACATGTATGAATTCGGGGGAACCCTGTTCGGCGTAACCCCTCAGCTAGATCTCTATTACAGCTACCAGACGGAGCAGCTGCAGCTGAGATTCGGATCGTTCCCCCGCAGGGAGGTCGTCGATTACCCCCTTTTCCTGATGACCGATTCCCTGGGCTATTACCGGCCCAATCTGGAAGGGGCATCCGTTCGCTATGCCTGGGGATGGGGGATGGTGCACGGTTGGGTGGACTGGACCGGAAGGGCTTCCCCGGATACCCGGGAATCGATCCTGGCAGGGATCGATGCCAGCTTTCACCTGGGGGTCTTCTACCTTGCGCCCATGGCCACACGCTATCACCTGGCCCGGACCACAGCACCGGGCGACAACAACCAGATCAGGGATGACGGTTCCATCATGGTGCTTGCAGGCATTGACCTGTCCGACCGGCTCTTTTTTGAAAGGCTTGATTTTGCATCCGGCCTGGCAACCACCTATAAAAGGGACCGGCCCTCATTTTACCAGTGGTTCAACGGCTGGTACTCCCGGCTCGATATGAAATACTGGATCTTCGGGATGAAAGGGACCTACTACTTTGGGGATACCTCCCCACTCGCATATGGGGACCCCCTGTATGGTTCAGGGAATTATGGAAGGATCGACCTTTTTGTGGACCCCTTCAGGAATCCGCGCATCTCAGCGAAATTTGCATGGAACTTCCACATCCTTCCATGGGACGGGCTCTACCATTCCCAGCAGGTCCTGATCCACGTCACCCTGTAACGGGGTGAAGTACACGGTGCGAAGTACTCAGATTGCCTGAAAGTGTATTCCCTGAGATTCCCGGGTTCGCGTTTTGCGCCGGGAAACGTACACTAAGATCTCCGGAGGAGATCGCTTGCAGTGTTGTAGCCGTTGATTATGGCCCCGGAGAATCCGCCACCGAGCTTACCCCATGCAGAGGCAATATGGATGTTCTCCGGAAGGGAGGCCAGGTATTCGACAGGCTTCCCGGGATCCTGGGCAAATCCGTAGACTGCACCCCCGGGGTTGAGGGTAAAACGTTTAACACTCAGCGATGTGGCCACCTCTATGTACTCCACGGCATCCCTGAACCCGGGGATGAATCTTTCACAGCGGTCGGTCATTGTATCAGCCAGGTCGGCTTTCATCCGGGTGTACTCCTCACGGTTCAGCCCTTCCCAGTCGGATGGGTAGTCAATGCCGCACACAGCCCCGACACTTTTTCCCGCGGGTGCCAGCCTTGAATCAACCTGTCCGTAATCCACAAAAGTGAAGCTCCTGGTGCTGAAGTCGCCGTGGTTGTTGGCAACTATATCGGCCTGGGTGCGGATCGACGGATCGAAGACAAAGGTGGAGTAATACCTGTTGCCTAAATCCTTGAGTGGTTGATTGAAACCATAGTAGACCGTGAAGAGGGAGGCCCCGATCCTGTTGTTCCGGAGGCTTTCTGCCAATCTTTTCCCATCAGGTCCGGGGAGCAGCTCCGTGGCAAGATTGGGGACAGCCGCATTGACAATGATATCATCCGCCCGGGCGGAATAAATTCCCCGCTCTTTCCCTTTCACATCCTGATAACTGACGCCCGCAGGTCTCTTGTTTTCATATTCGACGGCAGTGACCAGGCTGTTCAGTTTCACCTCCCCGCCATGCTCCAGAATGATCTCCATCAATGCATTGGACAGCTGCTGTGATCCGCCCTGGATGAAGTTGGACCTGCCACCGTAGTTGCTCCCCTGGGCCGACAGGTAATAGAACCATGAAAGGGAATAGGGATCGTCGCTGAAATAACCAAGGTTCCCCAGCAGCACAAGTTTCAGGTCTTCCTCCCTGATGATCTCGTCCAGGAACTGTCCCGCGCTTTTTTCAGGTTCACCGCGGTGCATCACCATGACCCGTTTGGCATTGGCAAGGTGCCAGAAATAGGCATCAATCCCTTCACTCTCCCCGGGGAATGCATTTTTCAGGATCCGTTTGGCCTCTTCCGCATCATGGGGGATCACGATATCCTGCCGGCCGTTGATGAACCTGTAGAACTCGGGCAGGGCAAGGAAGGTTACCCGGCCGAGGAGCCCGAGGTCCTCAAACAACCTGTTTTTTGTATCCCTGGGATAGAGGCCTTCCATCTCATGCAGGCCCACCTCCATGGTAAATCCCTTCCGTTTGAATGTGGTGGCACAGCCTCCCGGCCTGTCGTGCTGCTCGAGCAATAGCAGGGTTTTCCCCTCCTTGGCCAGTTTTGCCCCGGCAGTAAGGCCTCCCAGTCCGCCTCCAATGATGATGAAATCGTATTTCATGGCATGATGATCTGTTCAGCCACCCTTCTCCCCGGGGATCGGATATCTTTTGAACTCCCTGTTGCGGTCAAAAAGAACCCTGTATGTGATATAGTGTTTCACCGACTGGCATCCAACCGATATAAAGATCTTTCGCATCTTCGGATTGAAATCCCCGACCCATGAAAACTCTATCTCCGTATAGTGCGGTTTCCGTTCGAAGACCTTCACCAGGTTCAGGATGATGGCCGCCTCGACCCCCAGTCCCTGGAAAGCAGGGATCACTCCCATCAGCACCCCCCTGGCCCGGGTCATGGTCTTCTTCTTTTTCAGGTAGAGGAACTTCACCATGGCCGGCAGGGTCATCCTTCCGTTCAGATGTTTGAGGATCTGGTTTACATCGGGATACATCAGGTAGATGGCAATGGGTTTGCCCTTGTGGTAGGCAATCCAGATAAACTCCTGGTCGATGATGGCCCTGGCCTTTTGAAGGGTCTTTCTGATGTATGAGACTTCCAGGGGCTCAAAATTGTCCTTGAATGAGGCCCATGCTTCATTGAATACAGCCACAAAATCCCTGACCAGGCGTTCTTGATCCTTCCATTCAAAGTGCCTGAACTCATAGCCGGGCTTCTGAACAATCCATTCAGCGATCCGCTTGAACCGGGGCGGAAGGGGCTGCGTGATATCGAGGTGAAAACCCTCCTGCATGAAATAGGGCCTGAACCCGTAAGATTCAAAGAGCTGCCGGTAGTAAGGAGGATTGTAGGCTATTTCATAGGAAGGGTGGGTGAAGCCATCCACCAGCAGGCCCCAGTATTTGTCAGTCTCCCCGAAATTGACAGGACCGTCCATCGCCTCCATCCCCCTGGCTTCCAGCCACTCCCTGCAGGTGTCGAACAGCAGGCAGGAGGCCTCGGTGTCATTGATGCACTCAAAAAAGCCCATTCCCCCGGTGGGCTGGTCTTGCCTGTCGGCGGTATGGTGGTCAATAAATGCAGCCACCCTGCCGATCAGTGCGCCACGGCTGTCATACAGCACCCACCGTGTGGCTTCCCCGTGCCTGAAATAGACATTTTTACCGGGATCGAAAATGGATTCTATCTCCTTATCCAGCGGGCATACCCAGGTTGGGTCCTCCCGGTAGATGATCCTGGGGACCTCCAGGAATGCCTTCTTTAAACCTTTGCCGGATACCTCAGATATCTTCATGGCCGCGGAGGCTTGTTGATGGTGGATCAGGACTGTTTTTGATAGATCGAATCTAGCAAACCAGAATACCTGGAGACCACAGCGCTGCGCTTCAGTTTCAGGCTGGCAGAAAGCTCCCCCGTTGCGGGGGACCATTCATGGGGTACGATGCGGATCCGGTTGATTCTTTCCCACTGCTGCAGTGTCTTGTTGATCCTGCGTACCTCTTCGTTGAAGACCGAAACCACCTCGGTAAGGCAGATGATCTGTTCATTGGTCATTCCTTTGCCAAGGCCACTGGCAGCGCACCACTCCTTCAGGTACTTGAAATCCGGCACAAGCAGTGCACTGGCGAATTTCTGGTGCTCACCCACCACCATGGACTGGTCGATGAACAGGGATTCCTTGAGCCGGTTCTCTATGAGCTGCGGGGCAATGAATTTACCGCTGGAGAGTTTGAAGATCTCCTTCTTCCTGTCGGTGATCACAAGGAACTTCCCATCCACAAGGTGCCCCATATCACCGGTATGGAACCATCCGTCTTCATCAAAAGCGTTCCTGGTCTGTGCTTCATCCTTGTAATAACCCAGCATCACACAGTGCCCTTTGCAGAGAACCTCGCCGTCCCCGGCGATCCTGATTTCCACGCCATCGATCACCGATCCCACCGTTCCCAGTTTGCACCGGCCTTTTTCCTGCCGGTTAATGGTGATCGTGGGAGAGGTCTCCGTAAGTCCGTATATGTTGATGATCTTGAGACCGCTGGCCCAGAAGATTCTCTCCAGCCTTGGCTGCAGGCTTGCTCCGCCACATCCGACCAGCCTGGCTTCTCCGCCCAGGGCTTCGCGCCACTTGCTGAAGATCAGCCGGTCGGCAAGCTTCAGCTTCCTGTAATAGAACCAGCTCTTTTCACCATGCGGTTGATACCTGAGACCCAGACTGACAGCCCAGAAGAAGATTCTCCTTTTCAACCCGGTGAGGCTTCGTCCCCTGGCTATCACATTGTCATAGATCTTCTCCAGGATCCTGGGAACCGCATCGAACCCGGTGGCTTTGATCTCCTTCAGGTTCGCGGCTATGGTCCCCATGTTCTCCGCATAGTAGATACAGGCGCCTGCATACTGCGTCTGGTAGTTACCCAACCTGCCTCCCACATGGCAGACCGGGATGATGCTCAGGTAACGGTCCTCCGGGGTGAGCTGGAAAACATCTGCTGCAGCCAGGAAATTCCGCACAAGGTTGTCATGGGAGAGCATGACACCCTTGGACCTGCCGGTGGTCCCTGAGGTATAGATAATGGATGCCACATCCCCGGGCAGGATCTCTCTCTTGGTCGCTTTCAGCCTGTTCCTGGCAGCTTCTCCCGCTCTCTTTCCCGTTTCAAGGACCTCTTGCCAGTGCGGGGCCCCTTCGATTTCATCGAATGTAAAGTAGTGCCTGATGGCCCCTATCTTTTCCGAGAGCGGGTGGATGAGATCATGGAGCTTCCGGTCCGAGACAATGACCATCGAAGCATCGGAATGCCCGAGAATATAGCTGTACTCCTCGCCGTTCATGGATGTGTAGACAGGCACATGTACCATCCCTGCCAGCAGCATCCCCATGTCTGCAAAATTCCACTGAGGACGGTTGTTGGTGACCGTTACGATCTTATCCCCCTTTTTGAGCCCGAGTTCGAGCAGGCCGAGGGCAAACTGGTGGGCGATTTCATGATACCTTTCGGAGCTGTAGAAAGTCCACTCGCCGTCCAGCTTTTCTGAAAGGACATTCCGGTCCGGGAACTGCGTCACCAGGCGTTCCAGCAGGTCAAAAATACGTGTCGGGGTCATGATTCGCTGTTTAGGTGTTCCTGCAAGATAGGGATTCTGAAAGGAAATGATCAGAAATAACTGGAATTGTCCCAGCAGTGGGTGCAAAGTTTCTCCTTCGGCAGGCCTATGGCCTCCACCAGATCGCCCAGGTCCTGGTACATGAGGGAATTGATTCCCAGGTTCCTGGCAATCTGTTCAACCATGGCCCGGTATTTGTCCGTTGCAGGATCAGCATATGCCTGAAGGTCCTTCTCCTCTCCTTCCAGCTGCTTGATGGCTTTACGGGATGCCAGTTCCATGGGGGACCTGGACTGGGAGAAGTTGAGGAAACTGCAGGGAAAAGTGAGCGGCGGGCAGGCAATGCGCATATGTACCTCCTTTGCCCCGGCCTTTCTGAGGTCAATGGTGTTGTCCTTCAGCTGGGTTCCCCTCACGATGGAATCATCACAGAAGACGATCCGCTTGCCCTCTATCACCTCCCGGATGGGGATCAGTTTCATCTTGGCGACCAAATCGCGCATATCCTGGCTCTGAGGCATAAAACTCCTGGGCCAGGTCGGAGTGTATTTGGAGTAAGGCCGCTTATAGGGCAGGCCATTCGCATTCCCGTACCCGATGGCGTGGCCCACGCCGGAGTCGGGGATCCCGCTTACAAAGTCAGCCTCGACCGTATCCCTCCTGGCAAGCGCTGCACCACAACGGTACCTGACCTCTTCCACGTTGATTCCTTCATAATAAGAGGGAGGATAACCATAATAGACCCAGAGAAAGGCACAGATCTGCATCTTCTCCCTGGCCGGTTTCAGGATTTCGTACCCTTCCGCCGTGATCTCAACGATCTCACCGGGACCCAGGAAATATTCAATCTGGTAACCGGTGTTGGGAAATGCACATGTTTCAGATGCCACCGCAAAGGAGCCCTCCTTGCGGCCGACGATGATGGTGGTCCGGCCCAGTTTATCCCTCGCAGCGATCATGCTGTGGGGAGTCAGCAGCAACATGCTGCAGGAGCCTTTTACCTGCCCGAAGACATTTTCGATGCCTGCTACGAAATCATCCTCCTCGCAGATCAGGTTGGCAACCACCTCTGTTGGATTGACATTTCCCTCAAAATTCTCGGTGAAGTGTTTTTTCTTCCTGAGGAATGACTGCTCCAGCTCATCAATGTTCATCATGCGGCTTACTGTGGAGACTGCAAACCTGCCCATATGGGAATTGAAAAGGATGGGCTGGGGATCAGTATCACTGATGATCCCCATACCGCTGTTCCCCCTGAATTGTCCCAGGTCAGACTCAAACTTGCTGCGGAAATACCCGTTCTCAAGGCTGTGGATGGATCTTCTGAAACCTTCTTCCTGGTTGTAAAATACCATTCCTGCCCTCTTGGTGCCCAGGTGGGAGTGATAGTCGGTCCCGTAGAAGACATCATAGACGCAGTCCTGCTTGGAGATTGCTCCGAAAAAACCGCTCATGAAATGTTGTAGTTTTAGAAATTAGTCGTCCTAAAACTAAATATAAATGTCTTTGGAATGAATGCGAATAAGAAAAAGGAGATCACAGGAGAAAGTGTTGTTTTTCAGGATTCTTCCAACCTGCCCGGGATTCATATTTCACCCTGAATATCTTCCGTGCCTTCAAAGCCGGCAGGATGATGGCCAGCAGGATCTGCAGGCAGGCCGGATCTCTTTTTTTTCCTGAACGAGGATGGGACCAGGTTGAATCCCCTGATCCCGAACCTGCGGGCCAGCAGTTCCAGTCCCAGCAGTGAGATAATACCTCCGGGGAGGATCACCAGGGTGGCGAATACGGAAAACCGGCCCACATCCTTCAACTGTTCGATGGCTGCTTTCACCTCCTCTTCGGCAGGGGGGTCGGTGCGGCCGTTGAGGTCGAGTTTTGCTTCCAGCATCCTGAAAAAAGAGCGGGCCATCTTTTCAGTCTCCTCAGCCTCCTGCCCCATGGCCTGGATGCCCTCATTGATCAGAACGCTCGTTTTTGCCGCATACTTTTTGGCAAACCGGTGGCTTCTGGAATCTTTCAGGGGAAAGTTCCAGGCGGCCTGCTTCAGCTCCTTCAGCTTGTTGATGATGGATTGATTCTGCATGGTCAGGATCTTTTGCTGGCAGCGGAAAACCATTGTCCCTGCAAACAAAGATATGCGTTAAAGAGTTCTGTTGAATGATTTATTTAATTTTGTGGGCCTGATTCCGGGCTAGAACAAAGTGCCGGGAAAAACGTTTTACAGCTATCAGAACTTCATCATGAAACATAAGAAAGCAATGCTGATGATCCTCGATGGATGGGGGATCGGAAAGGGTGACAGGGCCGATGTGATCAGCCAGGTCCCCACACCCAATATGGACCGGCTGGCAAAAGAGTATCCCTCATCGCGGCTGTTTGCCTGCGGGGAAAACGTGGGATTGCCCGACGGACAGATGGGAAATTCGGAAGTGGGTCATCTGAATATCGGGGCGGGACGGATTGTATACCAGGACCTGGTGAAGATCAATATTGCGATCAGGGATCATTCAATTGATGAGAACAAGGCCCTGGTGGAGGCATTTTCCTACGCCCGGGACAGCGGGAAACAGGTTCATTTCATAGGATTGCTTTCCGACGGCGGGGTCCATTCACTGGATAAACATCTCTATAAACTGTGTGATATGACCGGGGATTACGGGATCAGGAAGGTCTTTGTTCACGGCTTCGGGGATGGACGCGACACGGATCCCCAGAGCGGAAAAGGTTTTATGAAAGACCTGGAAAGACATCTGGCCGGGTCGAACGTCAGAATAGCTTCTTTCATCGGCCGCTACTATGCCATGGACCGGGACAAGCGGTGGGAGCGGATCAGGGAAGCCTATGAGCTGCTGGTACATGGAAAGGGGAAAGCCACAAAGGATGTGGTGGCTGCCATCCGGGAGTCTTACAACGAAGGAGTGACCGATGAGTTTATGAAGCCCATCGTTGTGGTGGATGATGCAGGCCAGCCTGTGGGGACCCTCAGGGAAGGCGATGTGGTCGTTTTTTTTAATTTCAGGAACGACCGTGCCCGGGAACTGACCATCGTGCTCACTCAGCAGAACATGCATGAGTTCGGAATGCAGACCCTTCCGCTTCACTACTGTACCATGACTCCCTATGATGTTACCTTCAGGGGGCTTCATGTGATCTTTGATAAGGATAATGTGAACAATACCATGGGTGAGGTGTTGGCCAATGCCGGTCTCAGCCAGTTAAGGATTGCCGAAACGGAAAAATATGCCCATGTGACCTTCTTCTTTTCGGGCGGCAGGGAAGAGGTTTTCAAGGGAGAGAACCGGATCCTGATCCCCTCACCAAAAGTGGCCACCTATGACCTTAAACCCGAAATGAGTGCGTATGAAGTGAAGGATGCCGTCATCAGGAATATCCGGTCAGCGCACCCCGATTTCATCTGCCTAAACTTTGCCAATGGTGATATGGTGGGGCATACAGGTGTATATGAATCCATCAAGAAAGCAATAATAACAGTGGATGAGTGCGTGGGTGAGGTGGTGGAGGCTGCCCGGGGTGATGGTTATGATGTTATGATCATTGCCGACCACGGGAATGCCGATCATGCGTTGAATGCAGACGGCTCTCCCAACACAGCGCATTCGCTTAACCCCGTTCCATGTATCATGCTTTCATCTGATTACACGCGGGTCGAAGAGGGAATCCTGGCCGATGTGGCCCCGACGCTGCTGCATGTGATGGGTATTGACCGCCCGGAAGAGATGACCGGGAAGGTGATGGTTTCAGGCTAAATCATTTCCCGGGTTTTCAGTGCACCCAGAATAATGTCGACGATCTCATCAGTCTCGAGGGTCATGCAGTTCAATTTGATATCAAATCGGGTATAATCGGTCCCCTTTCCCTGGAAATAATCCCTGAACTGTGCTCTTTTTTTATCAACGTTCAGGGCGTAGCTGCGGGCCTGTTCGATGGACAGATCATGCTTTTCCGCAACCCTCAGGGCCCTCCATTCCATAGGTGCTTCCAGGAAAATGTGCAGTGATTTCGGAATGTCCCTCGTGATGGCCACCCCTCCCCTGCCCACGATCACCGCATTGCCCTCGTTGGCAAACTTGCGTATCACCTTGGCGATGGTGGTCCTGATCTTGAGGTCTGATTTATAATAGTCTTTTGACTGGGCGAGAAGCAGGTCTTCCAGCACTCCCCGGCTTTTATAGTCAAAAACATGCTGGATCTGGCTCGAATCCACCTGCAGTTCCCTGGCCGATTCCAGAAGGATCTCCTTGCTGATCCAGTGCCAGGGATGTTCCTTGGCTTTTGTTTTTTTCAGGGTGTTCAGTCGCTCTGTCAGGGAGAATGCAATCACCTTGGCCGGGCAACCCAGTTCCCTTGAAATGGTCACTACTGGTCCCGGGTAAATATGCTTGGCCGGGTCCTCTTTGTACCAGTTATCCAGGTATTTTGACAGATCGATTTTCATATGCGGGGGCGGAGGAAGGGTTGTCGGTCAATTTAACATATTTACCGGGTAAAGTCAAGTTTCCGGGCCATATGCTCTATAACAATTCCCGGCACGTGCGAGAATTTGTTACATTTATGACTGCTCAACTGGAAGATACAGCACACAGCTTTATTTTTTTTACTTAAAAACCCTGTACCTATGAACAGAATTACAGTAATCGGCGCCGGAAATGTGGGTGCCACCTGTGCCAATGTGATTGCACACAAAAACCTCGCCAACGAGGTTGTACTCCTGGATATCAAAGAGGGCCTGGCTGAAGGAAAGGCGCTGGATATCTGGCAGACCTCATCCATAAACCATTTCGACACGCGGGTAATAGGAACTACCAATGATTACCTGAAAACCAAGGGATCAGGGATTATTGTGATCACCTCCGGCATACCCCGCAAGCCGGGGATGTCCCGTGATGACCTGATCAAAACCAATGCAGGCATTGTAAAGGAGGTTACCGAGAAAGCCATCAGACACTCCCCCGACGCGATCGTTATCGTGGTTTCCAATCCGCTGGATGTGATGACTTACACGGCCTACCTGGCGGCAGATAAGGATCCGAACAGAGTGTTCGGCATGGCGGGTATCCTGGATACCGGACGGTTTAAGGCCTTTATGGCAGATGCCCTGGAAATTTCACCGAATGATATCCAGGCCATGCTGCTGGGCGGACACGGGGATACCATGGTGCCCCTGCCAAGATATACAACAGTAAGCGGGATCCCGGTCACCGAGTTACTGGGTGAGGAGGTCATCGACAAGATCGTAGAAAGAACACGCAAAGGAGGTGGAGAACTGGTGAGCCTGATGGGTACCTCCGCATGGTATGCCCCGGGGGCAGCCGTGGCACAGATGGTGGAAGCCATCGTGGACAACCAGCACCGGATCTTCCCGGTTTGTGCCTACCTGAACGGCGAATACGGCCAGAAGAAGATCTACCTGGGTGTTCCGGTGAAACTGGGGAAGAACGGCGTGGAAAAGATCATCGAGATCAGCCTGAACAGTGAAGAGAAGAAGATGCTGAATGCATCGGCAGATAGCGTCCGGCAGGTCATGAAGGTGCTGGATGATCTGAAGCTGTTTGGCTGATATGATGTAAAATACATATAATTAATTCTTTAGATCAGAATAATTGGGTAACCGGCGTTCATGCCGGTACCCTATTTTTTTAGCTGCATCCTCCCAAGTGCAAAAAAATAGTGCTATATTTGCGGCCTACTCGAAAAAGACAACCAAGTAACTATTAATAAAGAGGTTAAAAATGCAGAATAAAGGTGCCATCAGGTTCTTTACGATTGTCCTGGCCATTGTCAGCATATACCAGCTCCTGTTCACATTCTTTGCCCAGAAGGTTGAAAGAGATGCGAGGGAGTATGCCAACGGCGATATACGGATAGAGCGCTCGTACCTCGATTCAATGAAGGGTGAGGTCGTGTACAATGTCCTGTTCAAGAAATACACATACCTCGATTGCAAGGAGAGGGAGATCAACCTGGGTCTTGACCTGAAGGGCGGGATGAACGTGATCCTTGAAATTGCCGTGGAGGATATCATCCGGTCCATCGCTGCACCTCAGTACCTGACTGATCCGGTGTTCATCGAGACCATGAGCCTGGCCCGTGAAAAGAAATCCAGAAGCCAGAGTGATTTCGTGGACCTGTTTGCAGAAGCCTTCGAGGAGTTGAATCCGGGAGCACAGCTTGCACAGTTCTTCATGAAGCCGGAGACAAGGGGCCAGATCGATTTTAATACTACCAATGAGGAGGTGGTGGCGTTCCTGAAAGCTGAAGCTGAAAGTGCCATCGACAATTCGTACAATGTATTGAGGAACCGCATCGACCGGTTCGGAGTGGTTCAGCTGAACATCCAGAAACTGGAGAGACAGGGAAGGATCCTGGTGGAGCTGCCAGGTGTGAAGGAGCCTGAAAGGGTGACCAAACTGCTTACCGGGACTGCCAACCTGGAATTCTGGACCACCTACCAGGCATCCGAAGTCTGGACATACCTGGAGAAGGTCAATACCACCCTGGCTACGATCATAAGCGCCGACGAGGAAACGGAAAAACCCGGCCTGGAAACTGGCGCTGAAGCTGCAGAGGCTCCGGGGACAGGTGAGGCCGGATCCATTCTTGATATTCCAGAGGATGAGCTGCTGCTCGACACGGCGGGACTGGACCTTCTGACCGGCCTCGATTCCACCCAGCTGTTCGATGACCAGGAAGCCCAGTTTTACCGGGAGAATCCCCTGTTCGCCGTACTGACACCCTACCTGGACAACCAGCGCAACTTCATACCCGGGTCTACGATTGGTGTTGTGCTGCTGAAGGATACTGCCAAAGTGGATGAATACCTTTCCATCCCTCAGATCAGGCAGCTTTTACCCTCGGATATGATCTTTGCATGGCATTTCCAGCCCGATGGGACCGAACAGCAGTTTTTAAGGCTCCATGCGCTGAAAGCCACCCGGAACGATCAGCCAGCCCTTGATGGCAAATATGTGACCGATGCCAGGGTGGGGACAGACCCCTATACCGGTGAGTTCAATGTGAGCATGAACATGAACTCCGAAGGTGCCAAAAGGTGGGCCAACCTGACCCGTGAAAATGTGGGTGAGGCCCTGGCCATTGTGCTGGACGGACTGGTCTATTCGGCACCCACGGTCAGTGAAGAGATCAAAGGAGGCAGTTCCTCCATCTCCGGGAACTTCAGCCAGAGTGAGGCGGACGACCTGGCCAATATCCTGAAATCAGGGAAAATGCCTGCCCGTGCACGCATCGAATCAAGTGAAGTGATCGGCCCGTCCCTGGGTGCCAAATCTGTAAGGGATGGACTGAACTCCTTCCTGATCGCTTTTATTGTCGTACTGGCCTACATGATCTTCTACTACAGCCGAAGTGCTGGATTGGTTGCGGATATTGCCCTGATAGCCAACATGTTCTTTTTGATTGGTGTGCTTGCCTCGCTGCAGGCGGTACTGACCCTTCCGGGGATTGCCGGGATCGTGCTGACCATCGGTATGTCGGTGGATGCCAATGTGCTTATCTATGAAAGGATCCGCGAAGAGCTGAGTGCCGGTAAAAACCTGAAGGCAGCCGTTAAAGATGGTTACAGGAATGCCTACTCGGCCATTTTTGATGCCCAGATCACCACTTTCCTCACCGGGCTGATCCTCTTTTTCTTTGGTACCGGGCCTATCAAGGGTTTTGCCACCACCCTGGTGATCGGGATTCTGACTTCACTGTTCAGCGCCATCATTCTTACCAGGCTCATATTTGAAAGAATGCTGACCAAAGGACGGGTTATAACTTTTGACACCAGGATCACCAGGAACGCGTTCAAAAATGCCAGGATCGATTTCCTGGGGAAAAGGAAGATCTTTTACGTAATATCAGGCCTGGTTATCCTGGCCGGAGTGGTCTCCCTGGCAACCAAGGGCCTGAACCTGGGCGTGGACTTCACGGGGGGGCGCAACTACGTGATCTCGTTCAAGCAGAATGTGGAGACCCCCGAGGTGCAGAGCCACCTGGCAGCTGCTTTCGGTGAGGCACCCACGGTGATTACTTACGGTACGAAGAATATGGTCAGGGTGACAACGAAGTATCTGATCAATGATGACCGCCCCGAGGTGGATTCCATTATCAAGGCACAGATGTTTGAAGGCCTCCAGCCTTATCTGGACAGCGATGTGAGCCTGGATGAGTTCCTGAACGGACAGGACTACATCATCAGCGCCCACCAGGTGGGGCCCACCATTGCCGATGATATCAAGCGGATCGCAGTGATCGTGATCTTTGCCTCGCTTCTGATCATCTTCCTCTATATCCTCGTCCGGTTCCGGAACTGGCAGTTCGGTCTGGGGGCCCTGGTAGCCCTGCTGCATGATGTGTTGATCGTCATCGGGCTCTTCTCCCTGCTGCACGGGATCATGCCCTTCTCGCTGGAGCTTGACCAGTCCTTTATTGCGGCCATCCTCACGGTGGTGGGTTATTCCATCAACGATACAGTGGTGATTTTTGACCGGATCAGGGAGTATGTTGGGCTTCAGAAGAAACGTGACCGGAAGGAGGTCTTCAATGCCGCCCTGAACAGCACCCTGAGCCGTACATTCAGTACCTCCCTGAGTACTTTCTTTGTCATACTGTCCATCTTCATATTCGGGGGTGATGTGATCAGGGGCTTTACCTTTGCCCTGCTGATTGGTATTATTGTGGGTACCTACTCATCACTTTTCATTGCCACCCCTGTGGTGTATGATACCATCAAGAAAGGTGAAACACCCTCCCCGTTAAAGGGAGCACCGAGAACCTAAATTCTTCTGAAGAACTACTTGGGGGTGTGGGTGGAGACCTTGAAAATGAATCCCACCCCCCTTTTTGTTTCCAGGGAGACGGTGGGTTCAGATTGCAGGTATTTTCTCAGCCTCGAAATGAAGACATCCATCGACCTGCCGAGGAAGTAATCGTTCTGGCCCCAAAGTTCCTGCAGGATCTGTTCACGGGTCACCACGCGGTTCTGGTTCTCGACCAGGAAGCGAAGCAGCTCGGATTCCCTGGGGGTCAGGTCGTACCGGTTCCCATTATCTTCAATGACCAGTTCATTGTAGTTGATCAACAGGGTTCCAAGCTGGACAGATTCCCCGGTTTCCTTCCCTGACCGTTTCAATATATTATAGAGGCGGAGGACCAGCTCTTCTGCCTCGAAGGGCTTGGTGATATAGTCATCTGCACCGATCTTCAGCCCTTTCAGCCGGTCTTCCTTCTGGTTCTTGGCGGTGAGGAACACGATGGGCATTTCCGGATCGATGGCACGGATCTCCCTGGCGAGGGTGAATCCATCCATCACCGGCATCATCACATCCAGGATGCAAAGATCGGCGTGGTGTTTTTTGAACACCTCGAGGCCGTGCCTGCCATGGTTGGCCGCATGCACAGTAAACCCCGATAATTCCAGGTACTGTGCCAGTACCTTCTGAAGATCAATGTCATCTTCAACCAGCAGTATATCCATGATCTGTAGGTATTTTTATGATAAACTGTGTACCGCTCCCGGGAGAGCTCCTGGCGGTAATGGTCCCCTGGTGGGCCTCCACGATCTGCCTGACATAGTAGAGGCCCAGTCCCAGGCCCTTGATGACTCTTTGCCTCGATTCACTGCCGCGGTAGAATTTCTCAAATATATGTTTCATCTCCTCCTTGTGGATGCCCGGACCGTTATCGGAGACCATGATCACCAGGGACCGGTTATTTTCAGTAACCGTCAGTTCTATTTTGCAGGGGGGATGGCCGTATTTCACTGCATTGGAAAGCAGATTGTTAACGGCTGTGGACATATGCACCTCATCCAGCATCATGGATCCCGGCGGAAAATCCACATTGATCCCCAGGTTCACGGAGGAACGGCCCTGCTCCAGCAGGAAAGCACCGGTCAATTCACTGATCCATGATTCCACCCGGACAGGTTTTTCCTTGAGCTTGACCTGGTCTTTTTCCCAGATGTTGATGTCCAGTATCCGGTCGATCAGTTCTGAAAGGTGCCGGTTCTGTTTCCTGATGAGCTCCGAAAGCTCCTCCACCCTTTTCTCCTGATGGATCACCGAAGGGTTGCCCAGGGAACTGGATGCCACCGATATGGTGGAGAGGGGTGTTTTAAGCTCATGGGTCATGTTGTTGATGAAATCGGTCTTCATCTCTGAGAGCCTTTTCTGAAGCATCATGTTCCTCAGTGTTATGTAAAACACGGAAAAAACCAGCAGCAGGGTGAAGACAGAAAGGGTGATGATCAGCCACATTTCGTGAAGGATCAGCTTTGTCCGGTTGGTGAAATTGATATATACTTCGTAGGAAACCCGGAAAAAGTTTCGCTCATGGGTATAGGACCCTGCCAGGACGGACCCGGCCGGCACCTTCTCCAGCAAGAGGCTGTCGGGGTAGACCTGCTGTTGAAATCCCATGTTGAGCAAATAGAGATCATTGAGCTGCACCAGGCAGGTGAAATCAGGATCTTCCCCTGCATTTACCAGGTAGTCACGGATAGAAGCTTCCGGTTCCCGGTAATCGGAAAGGACTTTATGGAACGCCTCTCCGCAGGTGAAGGAGAGCGTATCGCGATCCGCATAGATATATTCAAGGGCCAGGTTATCAAGCAGGTAGAGTACCGAGTCGAAGCCAAAATTGAAATCCTGGCTGTTGAACTGAAGCAGCGCCTCCCTTGCCAGGGCCCCGTACTTTGCGTCAATCTGCCGCTTCTTTGTGGAGTAGGTCTCCCGGATGAAGATATACTGGACAGAGATGAGAACAAGGAGCGCCAGGGCGGACAACCATATGAAAAAGCGGTTCTTCATCCGGATGGTATGATAGCTAAGATAATACCTTTCCTGCTGCATTAACCAACCATTAACACAGTATTAACCAAGTTGTACGGGTTATCCCCATAATTTTGTAGTGTCAGCAGGTTAAACAAAAAACAAACTGCAATGAAAACAACACGTCAAACAGGTTATTTACTGATCATGGCTTTTTTCCTGCTCACCGGAAATGCAATGGCCCAGGAGCCGGACATTGCCAGGGAGAAGGAGGCCAGGGAGAGGAAAAAGACTGTGCAGCAGGAAGAATTAAAGACCAGGAAAGAGGCACTGGAGACCCAGAAAGAGATGAAGGAAAAGATGGCGCAGGAATACTTCGAGCAGGCTGAGATCATGAAGGCAAGGTCCAGGGAGATGGTACGCACGCCGGAACCTTTTACCAGCGGGTTTGTCTACAGTGACCCTGCGGTACCCATGCTCCTCTATGAGAACCAAACCCAGCTTACCCTGCGCAACAGTTTCAATGGTGGTTCCGACAATTCAAAAGGAGATTTTGATGTGGAAAAAGGAACCCGGTATTTCAGGTGCATGATCAACGGGAGGGTCCGCTCCGGCAAGATCTATATCAAGGTAGAGTACCCCGGGGGGAAAATCTTCAAGGAGCTCACCATTACATCCTCGGCGGAGATCAACTACAGCCAGTCCCTGGCCATCAGGGAGGGTGAAGAGGCTAAATACCTGGGTACCTGGAAATATACCGTCGAGGCGGAAAAGGCAGAAGGCAACTACATGCTACAGATCTCCACCCACTGAGCAAGAATCACATGCGGTTCCGGTGATCTCCGCAGTCATCTGGGATTTCGATACAGATGGCCATTTCATTGCGGAATTGCTATCTTTGCGTAAATCGAGGCAGAGATGTTTGGGACTACTCTATTTATCAGCGGGCAGGAGATCATATTTGCTTTATTGATTGCATTGTTGCTGTTTGGATCCAAGGAGATTCCCAAACTGGCCAGGACTTTTGGCAAGGGAATGAAGGAGTTCAAGCGGGCAACGGAAGATATCAAACGTGAATTTGAGAGCAGTTCGCCGGAGGTTCTGGAGGACTTCAAGGATATCAAGAAGAATCTCACCAAGGATGCCACAGATATCAAGAAGAATCTCACCAAGGACGCAGATGATATCCTGAAGGGTGTGAAGAAGAACACGGACCTTGATTAGCACCTGGCCCTGATCGATGATACAAGTTTACCTGTACCTGCTGATCGGACTGCTGCTTCTTTTTGCAAGCGGAAAGTACCTGGTTGAAAGCAGTGCGGCCATTGCCCGGAGGCTCCGGATCCCCTCGATGATCATCGGTTTGACCGTAGTGGCATTCGGCACCTCCGCCCCCGAACTGCTGGTCAGCATGCAGGCTGCCTTCAGGGGACTCCCCGAAATCGCGATGGGCAATGTGGTGGGCAGCAACATCTCCAATATCCTCCTGGTACTGGCCATCACAGCCATTATCTTTCCCATTCCGGTGCCTGCCAAGTCCGTCAGGCTGGACTGGCCTGTTATGATGTCCGTTTCCCTGCTGTTGTTCGCCTTTTCCCTGAACGGATGGCTGACCAAAGCGGAAGGAGCAGTACTGATCACCCTTCTTCTTATTTACATCAGCTATAATGTCATCCAGGTTAAAAAGAATCAGGGAGCACGGGCGGAAGAGATCATGACCGGGACCATGAAAACCTGGGTGGCTGTGGTCCTTTTCCTGGTCTCCTGTGTGGGCCTCGCTTTTGGTGCAGACCTTCTGGTGAAAAACGCCGCCACGATTGCAGAGCACCTGGGAATTTCCCAGCGTGTCATATCCATTACCATGGTGGCTGTCGGAACCAGCATTCCTGAACTGGCCACCAGCGTTATTGCAGCATTCAAAAAAGAGACCGATATTTCGGTGGGGAACATTATTGGTTCCAATATCATGAATATCCTGACAGTGCTTGGATTGACCAGCATGGTGGGGCCCATCAGGGTGGACAAAGCCATTGCCCGGTTCGACATTCCCTGTATGCTAGGGGTTTCGGTGGTATTGCTGCTGATGATGTTACCTGCTGCCAGGTCGCGGATCACCAGGTGGGAAGGCATATTCATGATTATGCTCTATCTTCTGTATATTTACCTGATATTCTGAACGGGGATGATCCAGGCGCAACAGATCACCAAATCCTTTGGGAACCTGCAGGTATTGAAAGGGATCAACCTTGAGATTGGTGCAGGTGAGGTGGTATCCATCGTGGGTCCTTCCGGAGCGGGGAAGACCACCCTTCTGCAGATCCTCGGGACACTCAGCAAGCAGGACAGCGGGATTGTAACCATTAACGGGATCCGGACAGACCGGCTTGTGAATAACCAGCTGGCCCGGTTCCGCAACCAGCATATCGGATTTGTATTTCAGTTCCACCAGCTTCTGCCGGAATTCAGTGCACTGGAAAATGTATGCATCCCCGGTTATATTGCACATAAACCCAGGAAGGAAGTGGAAGAGAGGGCAGGGGAGCTGCTTGATTTCCTTGGATTATCCGAAAGGCTTGAACATAAACCTGCCGAACTCTCAGGAGGGGAACAGCAGCGGGTGGCAGTGGCCCGGGCCCTGGTCAATGATCCGCAGGTGATCCTTGCCGATGAACCATCCGGGAACCTGGATACGGAAAACAAGAAGGAGCTGCACAGGTTGTTTATCCGCCTCAGGGAAAAGTTCCAGAAGACCCTGGTGATCGTTACCCACGACAGGGAGCTGGCGGGAATGGCGGACCGCATCATCACCATGAAGGATGGCAGGGTGGAGCAGTGAGATCGATCCGGCTGACATCCAGGCTGAGGAAGATGGACCCCCGTGATCCGGGCAGGTATGATTATGCCCTGTTCGGCCCGGGCATCATGAAGAGATTCTGACCTCCTCTTCAACGAACCTGATCCCGTACTGTTCCAGCTCACTCAGCACCGGGTTATAGATATCCGGATGAATAGGCAGCTGTACCCCCGGTTCCCCGGCATTGCCTTCCAGGATCCTCCGGGCTGTCATGGCCAGTGGGAGCCCGACGGTCATGGACATGGCCGTGTGCCTTGTGTCCTGGCCGATGCAGACCATGGTGGCGTACCTTTTCTTATGCTCACCATGCAGCAGGAAATCGAACTGGTGCTGCATCACGATCATATCTTTGTCCCCGGGATCCAGTTTCCATTTCTCCTCGAGGATCTTTTGCAGGATCCGGGCGGGTGAAAGCTTCGGGATCCCGATCTTCCTGTTCTCAAAAATACCCAGCCACCTGAGCCGGTCCATCATTTCCGAATCTTCACTGAAACCCAGGTAACGGGCAAGCTTTATCTCTACAGGAGTCTCAGTCTCGTAGGCCATGAAGCTGTTAATGAATTCCCGGTAAGTCATGTTTTCCGTATCTTCCATCTCATAGGAATCATCGGTGGCACCGAGCTGGACAAAGATGTCCCACGCCTCGCAGAAACCGGGCCTGCGGATGGTCCCGCGGAACATGGTCTTCAGGTTGTGAAGGCCATAGGTCTCCCGGTAGGTGAGGGAGTCCCGGTTCCCGTAAACCTCGAACTCACCGAGGTCAAGCACCCGGATGGTCTCGATCCGCCGGAATACCTTATGGTAGGGAATATATTTGAATTTGCCGTTGTGCAGAAAACGGGCCCCTTCACTGCCGGCAAGTACCACATTCCTGGGGTTCCAGGTGAATTTATACTGCCATGGATTGGTTTCATACCCCGGGGCCACCAGGCCGCCTGTGCTCGATTCAAATGCCAGGAGTTCACCCCCTTCCTCCCAGATGCGGGTAATCATCTGCATGGCCGACATATGGTCTATGCCCGGATCCACCCCGCACTCATTCATCAGGACAATTCCTCTCTTGCGGGCCGGTCCGTCCAGGGCCTTGATGGAAGGGGAAAGATAGGATGCGGTAACCATGTTCCTGCCTTCCTCAACACAGGTACCGGCTACCAGGTGATGCATCCTGGCAGGCAGGAGGCTGATCACGATATCGGCCCTGCGGATCTCCTCTGCACGCTGTTCATCCCGGTAGACATCAAAGCTGAATGCCTCTCCGGCCGGATAGCCCCCGATCTTATCCAGGGCAAGATCGGGCCTGATATCCCCCACCCGTACCTTCCAGTCCCTATCAGCATGATCCAGCAGGTATTTGATCAAGGAGGTGGAGGAGAGTCCCGCCCCGAGGACAAGTATGGTTTGCATCTGCCGGGATTTGGAAACCAAATATACAAAACAGGCTGGTCTCTTCAGGGGATCGATCCGCTACTGTACAACATAGAGGGACCTAATTTCCCAGCTGCGATCTCAGGATCTTCGCGACGTATTTGCCGATGATGTCAAATTCGATATTCACCACTGTGCCCACCTGGATCTGATGGAAATTGGTTACCTCGTAGGTATAGGGAATGATGGCCACCTGGAATGACCTCTCCGTTGAATCAACCACGGTCAGGCTGACCCCGTTGACCGAAACCGATCCCTTTTCAACCGTGATATGCTCTTCACTGGCGGGTTCATATTCGAAGGTATAGTACCAGCTGCCGCCGGCTTCGGTAATCTGCGTGCAGATGGCCGTGAGATCCACATGGCCCTGCACCATATGTCCGTCAAGCCTGGCATCCAGCCTGGTACTCCGTTCAAGGTTCACCTTGTCACCTCTTCTGAGCAATCCCAGGTTTGATCTGAGCAGCGTTTCACGGATGGCTGTAACGGTGTAGGTGCCTTCACCGATGCCCACAACGGTCAGGCAAACACCGTTGTGCGCAATGCTCTGATCGATCTTCAGCTCATGGGTGAAGGAACATCGCATGGTGATATGGAGGTTGTCCCGCTCTTTTTCCAACCCCACCACAACGGCAGCCTCTTCAACAATTCCTGAAAACATCCTGGTTCAAAGTTAAGCAATTATGCAAAAAACCTTCAACAGGGTACCGGGTGCCTTGTGCTATCTCAGGCCGAAGGCTTTCCTGAAAGTGTCGACAAGATCCAGTTTCTCCCATGTGAAGAGCTCCACCTCCAGGGTTATACCATCCCAGTACTGGGAGCTGAACTCCTTGATCACAGTTTTCGGTGTACGGCCCATATGGCCATAGGAAGCAGTCTCCCTGTAGATGGGATTGCGAAGCTTCAGATGCTTCTCGATAGCAGCGGGCCTGAGATCGTACATTGCGGCAATCTTTGCGGCTATTTCACTGTCTGGCATATCCACTTTGGATTTACCGTAACTGTTCACGAACACCCCGATGGGTTCGACCACTCCGATGGCGTAGGAGAGCTGGACAAGCACCTCGTCAGTGACCCCGGCAGCCACCAGGTTCTTGGCAATGTGCCTTGCCGCGTAAGCCGCTGAACGGTCAACCTTTGAAGGATCTTTTCCTGAGAAGGCCCCGCCTCCGTGGGCTCCTTTCCCTCCATAGGTGTCCACGATGATCTTTCTTCCGGTAAGTCCCGTATCACCATGTGGCCCTCCGATCACAAATTTACCGGTTGGGTTCACGTGGAGAATGATATTGTCATCAAACAGGGCCCGGAGCCTTTCGGGAAGCTGCCCGGCCACACGGGGAATCAATATCTCTTTCACATCAGCCCGGATCCTTGCAAGCATGCGTTCATCCTCATCAAATTCATCATGCTGCGTGGAGAGGACAATGGTATGTACCCTGGAAGGAGTATCGTCGTCGTTGTATTCAACTGTGACCTGCGACTTTGAATCAGGGCGAAGGTAGGTCATCACCCTCTTTTCCCTGCGGATCGCAGCCAGTTCAAAGAGCAGCCTGTGACTCAATTCTAGGGGCAGGGGCATGTATTCGTCTGTTTCGTTGGTAGCATACCCGAACATCATGCCCTGATCCCCTGCACCCTGGTCCATGGGATCCTGCCTGTCAATACCACGGGTGATATCAGGAGATTGTTCATGGATAAGGGTCATTACCCCGCAGGAGTTGCATTCAAACTGGTAGGCGCTCTCCGTGTACCCGATCTTGCAGATCACATCGCGGGCCACTTTCTGCACATCAATGTATGTGTTGGTATGGACTTCCCCGGCAAGGACCACCTGTCCGGTGGTTACCAGGGTTTCACATGCGACTTTCGATTTCGGGTCGAATGCAAGGAATTCATCAAGCAGCGCATCAGAGATCTGGTCAGCTATTTTATCAGGGTGACCTTCTGATACGGATTCGGAAGTAAATAGATAAGACATGGGATTAATGGTTCATTTTCATACAATTACGTGGTGGGGAAAGACTGATCGTCTGGTAATTTCCTGTTTTAGCATTTTTTAATGTGGTTGCAATCAGTCAAATCTCTCCACCGAGATCGGACAAAGAAAGCAAATTTCGGGGATGTGACAAAAAAAAGCAGCGTATTTTACGCTGCTTGTTCAATAAGTTGCTTACCTGCACATCAACTGCATCCGGGGATGGACCCCATCTTCTTTTCCGCCCTGCTCAGGAAGGGCTCTTCCACCACTTTCTGAAGGGCTTCACACGCTTTTTCATATTCCACGGTATTCTGGTATGCATGTCCCAGTTCGAAATTAATGGCCGATATCCATACAGGCTCTGTTTCGAACTCGAGGGCCTTCAGGGCATAATCGATGGCAGCATCGTACTCGATCTTCTTATTGCTGATCAGGGCCAGGTGATACAGGGCCCTGGGATTTTCCGGATTGGCAGCCAGGGCATTCTCACATGCCTCAACCACATAGGAATAGTCTTCTTCTTCAGGATCAATCATTTCGATCTCCTCCTGGATGATCTTGTTATAGTAGGTATCGATCACGCCATTGATGCTGCTGATGGTCTCCGTGTCATTTTTTTCCATGGCACCTTCCTTGGCCAGTTTAAACTCTTCCATCATAGGTTCAATCTCGCCCTGTTCCAGGAAAACCAGGCCTTTCCCCTGGTGGGCCTGGTACAGATCCTCATCGATGGCCAATGCCTTATCAAAAAAGGTCAACGCATCGCTGTAGGACTCGTTCTTATAGTTGCGCTGGCCCTCCACCATACAGGACTGCATCAGATACTTTGTGGCCTTCGAAGCCGATTCCTCGTTGTTGTTGAATTCGGCAGCCTTCTCAATGGTCCTCTCCAGGTAGGGGATTGCATTGTCAAACTGCTTTCTCTTCAAGAACAGTGTTGCCTGCCTGTAGTAAGCCAGCGGTATCTGCTCCTCGGCCTTGACTTTCATCTCATCGGCCTCGCTTCCGACTGCTTCAGCCAGGGCAAGGACCTGGTCGAAATGCACAATGGATTCATCATACTCCTGGTTGTTGACCCTGGCAACACCCTCATTAAATTCATTGATCACGTCTGTGAGGGTTTGGGCAGACAACGAAGCTGCCAGCAGAATGGCTCCTGATACTGCTATTACCCGTAACTTCATTGTGTAATCTTTTGGTTTTAATTTGAATCGGTAAATATATAAATAATGTAGACAAATACAATGCCAAATTGTTGATAGCGCATTTAACAAATAATCAGATGATTAACCTCCGGTGATCTCCCTGAATGCCTGCTCAAGGCTCTTTTCTTTCAGGGAGAGGGATAGTATAGTAAGACCCTGACTGACAGCATAATTAAAAATATCACCCCGGATATCCCTCTCTTCATGGGTTTCCAGCAGGAAACGGTTCCCCCCGAGGTATTTGACATCATGGACAAAGGGGAGCTTTTTCCAGAGAGCCGGGTCTGCCGGTGATCCCAGCTCCACATGGATGGTCTGGATGCTCTTTGGACCCTTTTTTATCAGGGAGGCGGAATGCCCGTCGGCAACAATCCGGCCCTGGTCAATGATGATGACCCTGTCACAGATGGCCTCAACTTCCTGAAGGATATGTGTTGAAAGGAGGACTGTTTTCTTCTTTCCAACGGCTGAGATCAGGTTCCGGATCTCAACCAGCTGGTTGGGATCGAGGCCGGATGTGGGTTCATCCAGGACCAGGATCTCGGGTTCATGAATAAGGGCCTGGGCCAGACCGACCCGCTGCCTGAACCCCTTGGAAAGCTGCCCGATCTTTTTGTGGGCTTCGGGATGGAGTCGCGTCATTTCAATGACCTCTTCGATCCGCTTCTTTCTCCCCAGTCCGGAAATGCTGTAAAGGCCGGCCACATAACCAAGATACTCACGGACATACATATCCAGGTACAACGGATTGTGTTCGGGGAGATAACCAATGATCCTGCGGATCTCCTTCCGGTTTTCCACAGCAGGCATATCCCGGATCTCCACCTGGCCCCGGTCGGGAGGGATGATCCCGGTAATGATCTTGAAGGTGGTTGATTTACCGGCCCCGTTGGGACCGATGAAGCCCACGATCTCGCCTTTGGAAACAGTAAAAGAAACGTCATTGACTGCAGCCTGGGCGCCATAGTACTTGGTAATTTCCTTCACTGCTATTGACATACCTCAGAGCTCTTGGATTGGGTGGTCATCTTCGTTGAGCGCCCAGGCCCGGCAGCTTCACAAACATTCAGGCTTCATGGCCCGCTTCGCGAACATCAGGGTCACTCAGCCGTACATGAACTGGCCCACCTTGGCGAAGTTGGATTTCGGGTTGACGCACATCACCGGGATCTTCTCGTTGTTTGAAAGCAGGTATTGCTCCTTGGCACCAAAGATATAATCAACCTTGGTAAGATGCTTGGTGGTGGTGATCAGGATCAGGTCTGCTTTGATCTTTTTTGAGAAAGCAAGAATCTCCTTTTGAAAATTGCCGGTTTTCTGCGCTGTATGAATTTCATAATCAATGTTGTTCTGGATAAGGAACCGGATCGCAAAATTCAGGTTCACATTGGCTTTTTTCTGCAGGGTCTTATCGTTCAGCGGCGCTTTATAAAGGTGGATCTTGGAATTCAGGTATTTCCCAAGAAATATGGCCCACTGCAGTTTTTCCTTGTTCTCGGCCTTAAAGTCTATCGGGAAGACAATATCGGTATACCTGTCTTTGTCGGGCGGGGCATCCTGGACAACAATAAACGGAACAGTTGACCCCGATATCACTTTCAGGGCCCAGCTGCCGAACAGTTTCTGTCCGCCTTTCATCCCGTGGGTACCCATCACCACAAAATCCACATGGTTCTTCTCCTCGGATGCGTAGTCTGATATTTCTTTAAAGATCTTACCATGGTGTACGTAATACCCCACCTCCTCTCCAAATTCTTTCTTTATCTCCTCAACGGTAGTCTCCATCTTCTCCCTGGCTGCTTCAACCTCTGATTCATCCCTTACAATGTGAAACAATACAATGTGGTATTTCACAATGTGTGACATCTTGATGGCATGCTTGAGGGCATTATAGGATACAGCAGAAAAATCCCAGGTGACCAGGATGGATTTCTTCTCTTGCTCCATGGTGTAAGTTTTTGATATCCGGGTAAAATTAATTGATTCTTTTTAGATTATGAAGATAACGATCGGAAATCGTAAAATTGTATTTTTATAGACTGCAAAAAGGAAAAGGATATGAAAAGATCGACCGTAAAGAAGTTGCTGTCCTCCTCTGAGACAGGCGGGGATGTGCTGTTAAAAGGGTGGGTCAGAACAAGGAGAAGCAACAACCAGGTGGCTTTCATCGCGGTCAATGACGGAACCATTCTTCACAGCATCCAGGTGGTTGCCGACCTGACAGGCTTCCCGGAGGAGACCATGAAACGGGTTACTACCGGGTCAAGTATCAGCGTCACGGGGCAGCTGGTGGAATCTGTCGGGAAAGGGCAGCGCGTGGAGATCCGCGCAAAAGAGATCACAATCCTTGGCGATGCCGATCCTGAAGTCTATCCCCTTCAGAAGAAGGGGCATTCATTTGAGTTTTTGAGGGAAATTGCGCACCTGCGTTTCAGGACCAACACTTTCGGGGCCGTCTTTCGAATCAGGCATGCCCTCGCCTTTTCCATCCATAAATACTACAACGATCTCGGATTCTACTACCTGCACACGCCCATCATCACTGCTTCTGATGCGGAAGGGGCAGGGGCGATGTTCAGGGTGACCACCCTGGACCTGGAAAAGGTTCCTAAAAGTGACACCGGTGAAATTGATTATACACAGGATTTTTTCGGACGCCCCACCAACCTGACCGTTTCGGGCCAGCTCGAGGGGGAGCTCGGTGCACTGGCGCTCTCCTCCATCTACACCTTCGGTCCAACCTTCAGGGCTGAGAATTCCAACACACCCCGGCATGTGGCCGAATTCTGGATGATCGAACCGGAGATGGCTTTCTATGATATCCATGATAACATGGACCTGGCCGAAGATTTCCTAAAGTACCTGATCAGGTATATCCTTGAACAGTGCCAGGATGACCTGGAGTTCCTGAATGAAATGGTAGACAAGGGGCTCCTTGACCGGCTCAGGTTTGTTCTCGATCATCCCTTTGAAAGGAAAAGCTATAGTGAAGCGATCGATATTCTGCTGAAAGCGGACAGGCGCTTTGAGTACCCGGTCAGATGGGGATCTGATCTGCAGGCCGAACATGAACGATACCTGGTGGAGCACCATTTCAGGCGCCCTGTGATCCTGACGGACTACCCGAAGGATATCAAGGCTTTCTACATGAAACAGAATGATGACGGAACGACGGTCAGGGCCATGGATGTACTGTTCCCGCTGATCGGTGAGATCATTGGAGGTTCGCAGAGGGAAGAGCGGCTGGAAAAACTGCAGAACAGGATGAGGGAAATGAATATTCCTGAAGAGGAATTGTGGTGGTATCTGGAAACTCGTAAATTTGGAACAGTGGAGCATAGCGGATTCGGACTCGGGTTTGAGCGGTTGCTCATGTTCATCACAGGGATGAGCAATATCCGGGATGTGATCCCGTTTCCCCGTACACCCAAGAGTGCCGAGTTTTAACGATGCAATATGCTAAAACAGAAGCTTCAGCAAAAACTGTTACAGAAACTGTCCCCGCAGCAGATACAGATGATCAAGTTGCTGGAGATACCTGCCATGCAGCTGGAGCAACGAATCAAAAAGGAGATGGAGGAGAATCCGGTACTGGAGGAAGGGGATGATGATCCTTTCGGGGACCAGGAAGAGGTGAAGGAGGACCAGCCGGCCGAACAACAGGATGAATTCTCGCTGGAAGATTACATGCAGGATGATGAAATCCCCAGCTACCGTTTGAATACACAGAACTATTCGGCCGATGACAAGAGGGAAGAGATCCCTTTCACTTTGGGAAGCACCTTCAGGGAGCAGATGAAAAGCCAGCTTGGGCTCAGGAAGCTGGACGAGAAGCAGGAGATCCTTGCCGAGTACATCCTTGGGAACATCGATGATGACGGTTACCTCAGGCGGGAACTGGAAGCCATTGCCGATGACCTGGCATTCTCGGTTGGATTGGAGACCTCCTATGAAGCTCTGCATGAAGTCTTAATGATCATCCAGGAGTTTGATCCGGCCGGTGTGGGCGCCAGGAATCTTCAGGAGTGCCTGCTGCTGCAGATTGGCAGGAAGGATATGGACAATCCGGTCACCGAACTGGCCCAACGCATCCTCAGGAATCACTTCGATGAGTTCACCAACAAGCACTATGACAAGATCATTCAAAGGCTTAATATCAGTGAAGAGATGCTGAAGCAAGCCCTGGATGAGATCCTCAGGCTCAACCCGAAGCCTGGCGGAGCCGTTGGCGATTCCCAGGGGAAGTCATTTCACCACATTGTTCCCGATTTCATCCTGGAAGAGAATGATGGAGAGCTGCAGCTCTACCTGAATTCAAATAATGTACCGGAGCTGAGGGTCAGCCGGACCTATTCGGATATGTTTGAGAGCTACAATGCCAACAGGGCTTCTGCCAGCCGTGACGAAAAGGACGCCATTACCTTCGTAAAACAGAAACTGGATTCTGCAAAGTGGTTTATTGATGCCATCAAACAGCGGCAAAACACCATGCTCCTTACCATGAATGCCATTCTGGAATACCAGCAGGACTATTTTTATGAAGGTGATGAAACACGGATGCGCCCCATGATCCTGAAGGACATTGCAGATATGACAGACCTGGATATATCCACCATCTCCAGGGTGGTGAACAGTAAATATATCCAGACACATTTTGGCATTTATCCGTTGAAATATTTCTTTTCCGAGGGGATGCAGACTGAAAGCGGGGAGGAGGTTTCCACCAGGGAGATCAAAAAGATCCTGCAGAATTGCATTGGCAGTGAAGATAAAAGGAGACCCCTGACGGATGACCGGCTCTCTGCCATCCTCAATGAAAAAGGCTACCAGATTGCCAGGAGGACGGTTGCCAAATACAGGGAACAGCTGGGACTGCCTGTCGCCCGCCTGCGGAAGGAGTTGTAATATTTGAAAATGAAGACAGCAGCCCGGTTGATCTCCTATTTGTTCCATCCCCTGCTCATGCCGACACTTGGGCTGCTGCTGATCCTCAACTCCGGCACCTATCTCTCCCTGCTGAATCCTGATGCAAAACGTGCCATCCTGTTCGTGATGGCCCTGGGTACCCTGATCTTTCCCCTGATGCTGATCCCGGTTCTTTACTACCGGAACCTCATATCCACGCTTCAGAATAGCTCCAGGGAAGATAAACTGATACCCCACATGGTGGTACTGATCCTCTATGTGATCACCTTTATCTATTTTGCAAGGTTGCCACTGAGCAGGATCATCCATGCCTATGCCCTTTCGGCCGCCATCCTGCTGTTCATTCTGCTGCTGGTCAGCCTGAGGTTTAACATTTGCGGCCACATGACTGCACTCGGGGGGATCACCGGCCTGACCTTAAGCCTGATCGTGCTTTATGGCACACCTCTGCAGGGGGTGCTCATGATCACATTGCTTGCATCCGGTCTGACCGGCAGCGCAAGGTTATCCCTGAAGATACAGCGGCCGGTTGAGATCTACACAGGTTACCTGCTTGGTGTGGTGGTGGTCATGCTCACTTTACTAGTTTACCAGGGTCCTCTGCCTGGTCATTTTCATCCAGCATGATATTCAGCTTCATGAGGACATCGTTGTATACCTGGTCCAGCAAAAGGGGATGCCTGCTGTATTCATACATGGTGGTGTCGAACATCTGCAGGCTGATCTTGTGTTTTTCTAAGATGGGACCAAGCAGGTCCACGGAATCCACATCCTCATAACGCCGGTAGAATTTCCGGTCGTTGGTGATCCCGTCCATCAGATGGATATCCACCAGTACATCCACCAGGACTTCCCTTGGAACAAACTCTTTACCGGAGATCTGCTTCTTTTTCAAACAGCCGGCCGGAACAAGAAGGGTCAGGATCAGGAAAATGGAAGGGACCCGGAGAGACATTATATCTATTTGATATCGTTAAAACGGTATCCGATCATGATTTCGTGTGTGCCTGTATTGTATTTCCGAAGGCTGGTGATGCCGATATCATATGAATAGCCAAAAAAGAGGGTTTTTTCATAACTGTAACCGAGCAGGATTGCGACGGCTTCATGGTACCGGTAAGAAACAGCCCCCCAGATCATTTTTCTCCATTCGGTCCGGGCGGTTATATCGAAACCAAACTCGCGCGGGGCGGCCGCTTTGATCATTACAGACGGCTCCAGGCTCCAGTCCCGGGCCACCTCAAACCTGTAAGCTCCCGTGAGGTTGACGTGTGTTTTCAGCCGGTTCAGCCCGTTCTTGTTTTCAAAGATCCTGACGTTGTTGTTCAGGAGCTGGGCCACCGAGAGGCCCACATAGAACTCCTCGGCGTAGAGGTAGGCCCCGATTCCGGCATCAGGCATATAGGAGGTGCTGGTCATGTCCAGGATGGCAGGATCGGATACATCTTTTGGATTCAGCTGCGTGCCGTCGATGCGGAACTGCAGCAGCGAGGCCGCAATTCCCATGGAGAGCCGGATATCGCCTGTAACAGCAATGTTATAGGCATATGCCCCTGTAACCCCTGTCCTGCTGGTGGGCCCGGTTACGTCATTATAAATATATCCGCCGTATCCCATGTTCCATTTTGCATGGGGGCCGTAGAATGCGATGGAGTTGGTCAGCGGGGGATCCTCCAGCCCCACCCACTGGAACCTGTGATTGGTACGGATCTGGTAGTAATTGTGGACCCCGGCAATGGCCGGGTTGATCACGAAGTCATTGAACATGTATTGAGTATACTGGGGTAATTGCTGACCGGACAGCATGACAGGTACAGCAAGGGATGCCAGCAGCGGTATGGTTATGGTTATGATCCTTCTCATGCTGCTACCTGATTATCGTTACATTACCGGTGATGGGTGCTGCCCCTCTGTAAGGGATGATCACATAGTAATAGGTACCCACGGGAGCATCTTTCCCGTGTGCCTTGCCGTCCCACCTGCTGGCATCATCATAGCCCGTGGTCGAGAACAACATGTCCCCCCACCGGTTGTAAACCTCTACAACCATTTCAGGGAACCTGTATGCATTTTCTATATCGAAAAAGTCGTTGATCCCGTCCCCGTTCGGTGAGAATACATTATAAGCCTTGAGATCCTCTATGACTTCAACATATACGGAATCGGATTCCTCGCATCCATATTCACTGGTCCCGTAAACCGTGTAGATGGTCGATTGCTGCGGAGAGGCCACAGGATTTGGGATGGTACTGTTATCAAGACCGGCGGCCGGTTCCCAGCGGTAGGCACTGAACGGTCCGCCCGTGACCTCCAGCTGGACCGATGTGCCTTTTACGATAAATGTATCTTCCGTGACCACTATTCCGGTCAGCGGATAGATGGAAATGACCACGGTATCAGTATTGTAGCATCCGTAAACGCTGCCCTCTTCTGTGATGGTCAGTACATAGGCCGTTGTTTCAGTAACACCGGTGGCCACGGGACTGGCAATACCAGGATCGGAGAGAAAATCCACGGGCGACCACGAAGGGGTATGTCCTCCCTCTCCGTTAAGCTGCACGGATGTCCCGTGGCAGATGGTGGTATCCTCCCCGGCATACGCATCAACGGTCACCAGGCTGTTCACCGTGATGGTGTCCACACCGGTACAGTTATTGGAATCGGTAGTCTGCACGATATAGGTTCCCGCTACCAGATTGGTACGGTCCTCATCCGAACTGCCGTCAGACCAGAGATAGGTAAAGGAGCCTGAGCCTCCCGTAACAGTAATGTCGATGGCGCCGGTCTCGCTGAAGGCATTGCACTCAGCGGCAGTAACGTTCCTGGCAATGATGATCTCCTCCGGTTCAATAATGGTCACCGAACCGGTAAATACCTTCCCGGCTTCATCCCTGGCCACCAGGTAATAGGTGGTGTTGCCTGAAAGGCCAGTGAAGAGGGCATCCGGGTAAAAACTTATCCCGCTGTCGACGGAATACTCCACGGCTCCCTCGGCATCGAGGGGATTGAATGTAATGGTCCCGTCGTTTTCCCCGAAACAGGTCACATCGGTCACGGTCAGTTCAACAGCCAGCGGGAGAACATCAAGGATGTCGATCATCTCCTCGTAGATGCATCCGTTGGCATCCCGGACCATGACATGGTAGGTGCCGGCCTCCAGCATGGTATACGAGGTGTCGGAAGAGAAAGTGCCCCCGGGGCCCTCGATGGTGTACTCGTAAGGGGAGGTTCCTCCGGCGGTTCCGGTAATGGTAATACTCCCCAGGTTGCCAAACGTGGCATCTGTTTTCTCAATGGTAGCCGTAACAGGTGCCGGCTCATTGATGGTGACCGGCTCGGAGATCAGGCACCCCACCGAGTCCCTCAGATAGATGGTGTACGCTCCGGCCGCCAGGTTCACAAAGGTGCCTGTGTCCTGGAAATTCACCCCGTCCATCGAATATTCCACCATTCCTTCTCCGCCGCTTCCCGTGGCCCCGATGGCCCCTGAGGCATCGCCATAACAGGAGGTGATATCAGTGACGGTAATGGAGAGGATCAGCGGGGGAGGCTCACTGATGATGAAAGATCCGCCGTAGAGGAGGCAGAAATTGGCATCCCTGGCAAATACCTCGAAAGTATCCGGGGAGAGGCCGGTGATGAGGGAGTCCGGTCCCCAGGTCGCCTGGTTGTCGACAGAATACTCATAGGGGGGTACACCCCCGGAAGCATAAATGGTGATGCTCCCGTTGCCGGCGCCGTTGCAGCTGATATCTGTTTCCAGGATGGAGTCCAGAAGGAACTCAGGCGGATCGGAGAGTACCAGCGGGGAAGAATCCACAGGCCCGCACCCCCGGGAATCATTTACAGTAACGGTATATGTTCCGGGTCCCAGACTGCTGAACAGGCCTGCCGGGCCGGACACAGACCCCGGGTTCAGGGTATAACTGAGGGGAGGGGTTCCGCCTGAAGCAATGATCTCGATCATCCCGTCACCGGTCCCGGCACAGGTGATCTGGGTAACCAGCTCAGCGGTAATGGCAACCGGATCCGGTTCATTGATCGCGATGACCGTATCCAGGGTACAGTCCTGGCCATCTTTCAGGGTAAGCGTATGGTTCCCGGCCGTAAGACCGGCAAAGTTCCCGCCCGGCTGGAAACTCCCGCCGTCCACCGCATAGGTAATGGCCCCCGTACCCCCTGAACCGGAAACGGATATTTCCCCCGAGGAATCCCCGGCACACCCTGTTATATGGGTCACCGTCATATTATCCACAACGATCTGCGGAGGCGTGAGGATCACCACGGTGGTATCACGGGTACAGCCGTTTTCATCCTCCATGATTACCTTGTGGGAACCACCGGGCAAATTCTTGAAATCTCCCAGCGGTCGGGAAAGCGTATCGTTCAGGGTATAGGTGATCTTCCCGTTTCCGCCGGTGCCTGCAATCACAATCCGGCCTTCCCTGGCGTCGAAACAGCTGGTGATATCTTCCTGGGCATAGGAATCAATCCTCAGCATGGAGGGCTGGGTAATGACGTTCAGGTTGCCTGAAGCTGTGCAACCGCTGGCATCCCTCACAACGGTCTGGTAATTCCCGGCCGGCAGGTTGGTGAAGAGACTGGTGCTGTAGAAATCGGCTCCCCCGTTGATGGAGTATTCATAGGGCAGAACGCCCCCGGTTACGTCATAGATATTGATCTGGGCGGAGGAGTCCCCGTAGCAAAGGTTTTGTCCCGATTTGGTTTCACCATTGATCTGGATCTCCTCGGGTTCTTCAATGGTAATGGTGTCGCTCACCACACACCGGTTGGCATCCCTGGTGTAAATGGTATAAAGGTTCGGCCCCAGTCCGCTGAAGATATTTAGGGGCTGGTAAAAGGGGTCCAGATCGGCCACCCTGGAGTATTCATATGGACCGGTGCCCCCCGTGGCGGTCACCGTGATGGTCCCGTTCCCATCCCCGTAGCACTGAATATCTGTTTTTGCAAGAGCAGCGGAAAGGGGCAGCGGTTCTGCAATGGTCCGCAGGTCTGGATATGCAACGGAACATCCATTGGCATCGGTAATGGATACGGAATAGGTTTCAGCCGGAAGGCCGGCGGGATCCTCATCGGTGGATACGGTAATCCCCGTACTGTTGGTCCAGTCGAAAACAAAGGGAGCCGTACCCCCGGACACATCAATCTCGATGGACCCGGTTGCATCCCCGTTGCAGAGCACATCCTGGTGGGAGACGCAGGTTGCCGTAATGGCCGCGGGCTCTATGATGGTCCCCACATCCGGGAAGTCCATGGTGCAACCGTTACCGTCGGTGACCGAAACGCTGTATGAACCGGGTCCCAGCCCGGAGATATCCTCGGTGGTTGCAAGAAACCCCCCGGGACCGGTCCAGTTGAAAATATAGGGCTGGATGCCGCCGGTAACCGTGATATCAATGGACCCGTCTGTCAATCCTCCGCATGAGATATCTATCTTCACAGAGGTGTACTGGATCTCTGCAGGTTCCAGGATGACAGCAATGCCGGTAAACAAGACGGGACAGCCATTGGCATCGGTGACCGTGACACTGTATGATCCCGGTACCAGTCCGGATACATCCTCGGTGGTCTCGCTGAATCCCCCGGGGCCGGTCCATGCAAAAGTATAAGGGGGAATGCCTCCCGAAGGGGTCAGGTCCACCGATCCGTTTGCCGCCCCGAAACAATCAATATCCACATGGGTGGCGGAAGCGGTCACTGCCGTGGGTTCTGTAAGCTCCTGCGGAGCCATCACCCCGGTGCAGCCCAGGTCATCCGTCACAGTCAGCTGGTAGGTTCCGGGAACCAGACCGGAAATATCTTTCCCGGTTTCAGAAAATCCGCCGGGTCCGGACCACGCATAGGTATAATCGGGTATACCCCCGGATACAGTAGTCCCGATGGTGCCGTCGGCTCCTCCGTTACAGGAGATATCTGTCAGAGTGAATGCGGCAGCAATGGGAGTGTTGGTATTGACAGTCGCCACACTGATGAACTCCTTGAGGCAACCCCTGGAATCGGTCAGTGTAAGGTCATAATCTCCTGCACCAAGGTTTGCAATGTCCCTGGTGCCGGCAGTGAATCCGCCCGGACCGCTCCATGAATATGAATAGCCGGGTGTGCCTCCTGCCGGGGTGATCTGGACCGAGCCGGTGAACTCCCCGTAGCAATCCACGTCGGTGATGTTATCCACCGTTACTGAAAGGTCTGCAGGTTCAGCAATGGTGACCAGATTATCGGAGAAGAGGATGCAGCCGTTGTTATCCAGGATGGTCAGGTCATAGGTGTCCGGGATAAGGTCATCGGGGTCCTCCTGGCCTGAAGTATGCCCGGTGATATCCCCGGTCCAGTTAAAGGTGTAGAAGGGAGTGCCGCCGGTGACCGTAATATCGGCCGATCCATTGCTTCCCCCGAAACAGGAAACCTCTGTAAAGCCATTTAAGGTGACTGCGATCGGGGCAGGTTCATGAATGGTCAGGAGGCCGGGAAATGGCTGGCTGCAGCCGTTTGCATCTGTGATGGTCACATCGTAATCATCGGCCGGCATCCCTGTGGGATCCTTTTCAGTGGATGAGTAGCCCGAGGTGGCACCTGACCATAAATAAGTATAGGACGGTGTACCCCCGGACGGCGTGATGGTGGCTGAGCCATCCGAGAACCCCGGGCATGACACATCGGTAGTACCGTCCACATTGATGTTGAAGGGGTCGGGTTCACCAATGGTGGCAAAGGAGTAGAAAGTTCTGGAGCAACCGTTGGCATCGTCCAGGATGAAATCATAGATGTCGGCCACCAGGTTGACAGGGTTCTGGTCGGTGGAGATCAAACCGACCACCTGGCCTTCCCAGTAATAGGAATACCCCCCTGCACCACCGCCGGGGGTCATTCCGGCTTTCCCGTCGTTCCCCCCGATGCAGCTGACATCCGTTGTACTGGTCAGGAGTGCAGTAAGCTCCGGGGGCTGCGAGACATGGATGGGGCCGGCATTGGCCGAACACATGTTGGCATCGAAGACAGTAACGGAATAATCACCGCTTTCAAGGCCGGTGATGTCTTCTGTGGTTGCGGTAAATCCGTCGGGCCCGGTCCATGAATAGGTATAGCCTGTTCCAACACCCGAGGGTGTCCCCTCATCCGGGGTGATGGCAATCGATCCGGTATTGTCGCCATAGCAGAGCACATCAACTACATTGTCAATGGCAATGGTAATGGATGACGGGTTATTGATGTTCAGAACCGGGGTTACATCTGAAGAGGGACAACCGTCCCTGTCGCTGACCGTTACCGTGTAATCCCCCCCTGACAATCCGGTGAAGATCCCCGTTTCATTGCTTCCGGGATCGGGGCCTGCCAGATCAAAGATGTAGTTTCCTCCCTCGCCGATGGCCGTAACGGTAATGGTCCCGTTGTCTGCGTCATGGCAGGTGATATCGGTGTCAATGGCCGAGGTGATCGTAATGGGAACCGGTCCGCCTACCGTGGCGTTCTCATTATCAAATCCTATGACGACCGGGTCCCCGTCCTCCACGATCACCAGGTAGAGGAAGGATTTAATAAGCCCGGTAAACTGATAACTGGTACTGCTGGTGATCCCGCTGCTTGCCACAAAGGTGGCACCCCTGAACAGGGTGTAATTATGGGCCCCGGTCCCGCCGCTGATGTAGACGAAAAGGGTCCCGTCCGAACCCCCTCCGCAGGTGACCGGTGTTGCACTGATGCTGTCGATGGTCACCTGTGCCTGCAGGGATAATGCTGATGAAACTAAAACTAGGATCGCAAAGAATGAATTCCTGATTTCTTTCATTATGTTCGGATCAGCAGTTATTTACAATACAGCTTTGCCCTGCATTTGGTTGCAGAGAGCAACACAATTTATTCTCAGACGATTATAAAAATAGATCATCTGCCTTAAGTAGAGGTACAAAGTTTTAAACAATCCCGTCCCTTTCAATGCTTTTAAGGTATTTGCGGGAGATCTGTCTTACAGGAATCCTGGCTGCCATCCATCCGATCAAAAGGACAGTGAACCAGATCATCAGAATGTCAACAGGCTCGATTCTAACAGGATACGCATCTATGACGAAAGAGCCGCTCCCTTTCAGCCGGATCAGGCCGAAACGCTGTTGGATCCAGCTGATCCCGGTCCCGAGGAGCAGCCCCAGGAAGCTGCCTGTAACCGAGATCAACCACCCCTCAACCAGAAAGATCTTTCCAATCAGTTGATTACCAGCACCCATATTGCGCAGGGAACCAATATCCCTCTTCTTATCGATGATCAGCATGCTGAGCGAACCTATAATATTGAATGAGGCAATAATCAGAATGAAGGTCAGGATCAGGAAAATGGCCCATTTTTCTGATTTCATGACCCGGTAAAACAGTGCGTTCTGCTGCTCCCGGTTCTTTACATGGAATCCCCCGCCCATGATGGCGATGATATCATCCTGCACCTGGTCAGCAGGGAAACGGGGATCCAGTTTCACTTCCAGGAAGGAGACCTCTTTTTCATAAGAAAGAAGTTCCCGCGTAAAATCAATGGGAACGATCACATATTTAGAATCAAAATCCTGTTCAATGGCAAAGATGCCTGATGGATAGATGAACTCCCTGCGAATGGATTCCTCGGGCTGTGCCATATTGAACCTGGATTTCCGGTCGATGGAATAGACAAACAGGGGAGTGATGAAATTGAGCCCGATCCTCAGGCTGTAAGCCACGCCCTGTCCGACCACAGCATAGGGCCGGTTCTCATCCTTCAGCTTCATGGATCCGTCGTATATCATGGAATCAATTCCGGTGACGGTCCGGAAATAATCATCCACTCCTTTGATCGTTGCAATGTGTTGCTTCTCCCCGTAAAGCAGCAATACATTCTCCTCAAGAACCTCTGACAGGGCGATCACGCCGGGCAATGCCCGGATCTTTCCGGTTACCAGCGGATCAGGTACAAATGTCTTTCCTTCGGCTGCAGAGATCTTGATATCAGGATCAAAAGTGCTGAAAAGGGATTTTACCACCTGGTCGAACCCGTTAAAAACCGACAACACGATAACCAGGGCCATGGTTCCAACGGTAACCCCGATGACAGAGATTCCGGAGATGATGTTGATGGCATTCTGGGATTTCTTCCCGAAAAGGTAACGCCTTGCTATGTAAAACGAAAGGTTCACCTCTTACACTTCACGATAAGCCCCGTACCCGTGGTATGATGGCCCTTCACATCTGCCATGTTCAGCAGCAGGCAGACCGGATAGACCACCAGGTAATAGAGAGGAAGGAGCAGCAGAAAAACCCTGCTCATATTGGCCAGCTGAATGGGGTATTTCATGGACAGGCGCCATGACATCCTGCCGGGTTTCCCGTAGGAGTAGCGGGTTTCAATATCCTCAAAGCCGGCTTCCCTGAGCTTTCCGGCAATCTCCTCTACCCCGTAGCCATCCCTCACGTGTTCATCAATGAATGATTCATCATCCTCATGATGCACATCGGATCCTCCCTGGTCCGAAGGCGTGGAGATCAGCAGGATCCCCCCTGGCCTGAGCGCCCGGCAGAGCCGCTTCATCACTCCCCGGTCATCCTCGATGTGCTCCATCACATCCACTGACAGGATCAAATCATACGCTGATGTCCGGTCAAGTTGGTTCAGATCAGCATATTCAAAAGAGACGAGGTCCTGTTTGCCGATGGAAGCAAAGAACCGGTTGCAGTCCTCCACCTGCTCCTGCTTGATATCAAGTCCCGTGATCCTGGCATCCGGGTATTTCCTGGAAAGGTAATGAACATACTGTCCGAATCCTGAACCGGCATCTGCCACATGCCCGGGGTAGAATCCCTCCTTCCTGAGCTTGCGCAGTTCACGGCGGATATGCCATGAGCGTAACAGAAGCAGATCCAGCAACCGGTAGAACAGCAAACGCAGAAAAGGAGTCCTGTTAAAGATGGTCCCCAGGCTGCGTTTGATGGGATCATACTTCATTTTCAGTTATTTAAGAGATTCTCGATCCGGTCAATATAGTCGAGGGAGTCGTCCAGGTAGAAAACGAATTCAGGGATATGCTTCAACTGGTCACGGAGCCTTTTTCCCATTTCACTTCTGACCATCAGTGCCCGTTCGGCCACTGTCTTGAGATCGTGATCCTTTTGCTCACCCGGGAAAATGCTCAGGTAGACTTTCGCCACACCCAGGTCGGGGCTGATCCGGACCACGGTAACCGTGACCATTTTCCCGCCTGTCAGTTCCGGACCGTTCTTCTGGAAATAATTCCCGAGTTCTTTCTGTAACAGCCTGGAAACTTTATGCTGGCGGGTGGTGGTCATGCTGGCAAAAGTACGTTTTTTCCATAACATTTTATAGTTTTGCAGCATGGACACAGTATTGAGCGGGATCAGGTCGACCGGGAACCTGCACCTGGGGAATTACTTCGGGGCGGTGAAGAATTTTGTGAAAATGCAGCATGAAAACAGGTGCTTCTTCTTTGTGGCTGACTACCACTCCCTGACCACCCATCCAAAGCCGGACAACCTGCAGGACAACATCAGGACCGTGATCTCCGAGTACCTGGCAGCCGGACTGGATCCCGAAGTGGCCACCCTCTATGTACAGAGCGATGTTCCCGAGATCCCCGAACTCTACCTGTTGCTCAATATGAATGCCTATGTGGGGGAGCTGGAACGCACCACCACATTCAAGGAGAAGATCCGCAAGCAACCCGAGAACATCAATGCGGGACTGCTAACCTACCCGGTGCTGATGTGTGCGGATATCATCATCCATAATGCGGACAAGGTACCCGTGGGAAAGGACCAGGAACAGAATCTGGAAATGGCGAGGAGATTTGCAAGGCGGTTCAACCACATGTACGGGGTGGAGTACTTTACGCTGCCTGAACCATACAATTTCGGGGATGAGCTGATCAAGGTACCGGGCCTGGATGGCACCGGCAAGATGGGGAAAAGTGAAGGGAACGGCATCTATCTTGCCGATCAGCCGGGGGTGATCCGGAAAAAGGTGATGAAGGCCGTGACCGATACCGGACCCCGGGAACCCAATTCCCCCATGAGTGAACCGGTAGCCAATCTTTTCTACCTGCTTGAATTGCTTTCCACGCCGGACACCGTTGAACACTTCAGGAGCAGGTACAATGATTGTTCCATCCGGTACGGGGAGCTGAAGAAACAGCTGGCCGAGGATATCATTGCATTTACCTCACCCATCAGGGAACGCATCAACGAGATTTATAACAATGCGGAAACCCTGAGGAAGGTGGTGAAAATGGGGGCGGAAAAGGCCCGCGAAAGCGCCTCGAAGACGGTCCGTGATGTCCGCGGGATCATCGGTTATAAGCCGTTCTGAGGGCTTCAATAACCCTGAAGAAGATACGGGGGGAGATCGGTGGAAAAAATAGAAGTCCGCCTGTTGGAGACGGACCTGGCCCCGAAGGGAATATAATTGGATGAACTGTCACCTGATAAAACACAAATAGCGTGCCAAAAAGGGTCACTTCGGAACCTGCCTGCCTACAGGGACCAGTTGATCCTGTCAATCCCCTGCTGCTTCAGGTAGGTATTGGCCTTGGAGAAGTGGCGGCAACCGAAAAAGCCGTTGTTTGCAGAGAACGGGGAGGGATGGGCGGCTTTCAGAAGCAGGTGTTTCTGCCCATCGATCAGGGACTCTTTTGCCTGGGCATACCTTCCCCAAAGCAGGAAAACGACCCCTGTTTTCAATTGTGAAATCTTCCCGATAACCGAATCGGTAAAGGTTTCCCATCCCCGGTTCTGGTGTGATCCTGCCTGGCCGGCCCGTACCGTCAGGGTGGCATTCAGGAGCAGCACCCCCTGGTCTGCCCAGCTTTCCAGGCTGCCGTGAACGGGAACGGGGATCCCCAGATCAGCATGAAGCTCTCTGAAGATGTTGACCAGTGAAGGTGGCTGGGGGATCCCGGCAGGTACCGAAAAGCACAATCCATGTGCCTGCCCTTTGCCATGGTAGGGATCCTGACCGAGGATCACCGCCCTGACCTTCCCGAAGGGAGTGTGATGAAAGGCGTTGAAAATCAGTTTTCCGGGCGGGAAAATGGTAAATTTCTGCCGTTCCAGCAGAAGGAACTCTTTCAGCTCCCTGAAATAGGGCGACTGGAACTCATCCCACAGGATCCTCTTCCATCCCTCCTCGATGACCGGATCAATAGGCTGCATGGAGATGAAAGATACCAAATGTGGATCTCCCATGCAATCTTCTACAGGGTAAATCTGGCAGTCACAAGAAAGTTCCGGCCCGGCGCACTGAGGCCGGAAGCATAGGGTTTATAGAACTGATCAAGCAGGTTCTCAATGGCCACCATAAGATCAAAACAGGTGGCCAGGCGAAATCCCGCTTTCAGGTTGGCGGTCCACCACGAAGGAAAACCAAACTCCATCGCTTCACCCTCGTTGTCCTCGCCGTAAGGGGAAAAATCCGCCGCATTCTTCCAGCCGTTATATATAAGATAGGTATCCAGGAAAAACCTCTCCTTCCGATAGGTGATGGAGGTCCGGCCAAAAACGGGGGGGATATGGCCCAGAGGAACATCATCTGAAATGTTATGTCCGCGGGTATAGTTGAAAGTGGCTTTCAGGGTGAGGTCCTGATTCAGGTTCGAGGTAAGGCGCATGGAAACGCCATAGATATATCCCTTCCCGGCATTATAATTGGTGGTGATCCTGTACATCTCCCCGTCGTACAAAAGGGAATCTATCCCGTTCAGCTGATAGAGGGTCCTGACAATGGCATCTTTCAGGTAGCTATAGTACCCCGACAATTCAAGTTTTATATAACCCTCCACCATCCTGCTGATTCCGAGTTCAGCATTGTACGTGTATTCAGGGGAGAGCTTCTCATTGGGTACAGTGATGAGGTCATCCTTGGCCCTCACCTTTCCGTAATCATCCACGTTTGGATTCCGGAAGCCGTTGGAGAGGATGGCATTGATCTGCCAGCGGTCTGAAGGGGTAAGGATCATCCCCAGGCTTCCTGTGAGCGCCCCGTTCATTATGCGGACCTCGTCAAAGGGGAGGTTCCCGTCTGTGAACTCCGAAAAGAGGCCTGCCCTGCCGTACCTTGCGCCACCGTTCAGCAACAGACGTTTTCCCAGGATCCACTTGTAGCTTGCATAGGCAGATGCGCTCCACGTCCTGCTTCCCCCGCCCGGGTAACGGGTCAGGGCAGGGGTCCGTTCATCGCTGTAAATATTTTCATACCACGCCGCCGAAGCGACCCTGTTGTGGTTGAATTGCAGTCCGTAGTTCAGTTTATGCCTGGATCCCCACACTTTCAGCAGGTCGCTGTTCAGGCTGGCCACGGTAACATCCTCCTGCTGGGCCAGCCGCTCTTCAACCCTGAATTTCCTGGTATAACGGTCCTCATCGATCCTCTGAAAAGCTACAATGGTCGTCATCTTCGTGAAGAGGGGATTATCTTTCTTCACTACGTTCTTCAGGGAAAGAAGAAGCCTGTTCTGCGGCCCGTAATAGCTGGAGGCATACCGCAGGTTCTTCCCGCTGTAATCGTTCAGCTGGTCAAGCCGGTCAATGTCCGATGAGGTGGAGTACTGTATATTCAGCATCCACTCCACAACCTTTGAAGGGACATAACGAAGTTTCTGAAGGATATCCAGCTGGCTGTAACCCGTGTTCTTCTGGATGAGCGGGTTTTCGTTCACCAGGGTCGAATCGGTCCCGTTCACCTGGCCCACATAGTGCATGACCTTCCCCCAGTTCCCCAGATAAGGGTTTCTGCGCGAACCCATACGGATATCCCCCAGCTCCTTGTAAGTGACACTGGTGAGGGAGCCCCATCTTTTTCGGCCCGCGGAGAAGTCCAGGTGCCCCTTGATTCCCCGGTTTACCGAAGCAAAGCCGGCACAGGCACCGACGTGGCAACAGGGTGGGCTGTCTCCGGCAATTTCCGGGTCCCTGGTGTAATAGTGAATGACCCCGCCGAGGGCATCACTCCCGTAGATAATGGATGTGGGTCCGAAAATTACCTCGGTCCGTTCGAGTATGGAATTGTCAACGGTGATTGAATTCTGAAGGTGGCCGCTTCGGTAGATGGCGTTATTAAGCCTGATTCCATCCACCACAAGCAGGATTCTATTGGCCTCGAACCCGCGAAGGATAGGGCTTCCGCCTCCGCCCTGGGTCCTTTGAATAATGATGTTCCCGGTGCCTTCGAGTATTTCGGCGGCTGTAAGCCCTGTGCTTTCGTTCAGCACTCTTTGCTCAAGCACATCCACCATGTAGGGAATGATCAGTTTGCTTTCCCTGGACTTTGATGCGGAAATCACATATTCCTCGATCAGGATGTTCTTCCTGTGAAGCACCACGGAACGCTCGCCTTCCAGCTGATACTTGCTGAAGATGGCAGTGATGTATGAAGGGTGCTGAAAAACAATGGTATCCGAAAGCGCGAAAATAGAAAGATCGATCATCCCCAGGGAATCGGTAATAGCGGCCCTCTCCCTGGTGCTGTTGAATACAGCCACATGTTCGATGGGGGAGCGGTCTGCAGCACCAAGCACCCTGATCTGCTGTGCCTCCAGGGAGACGACAGGGATCAACATGTTTATTATGAAGAAAATACGATATGCCATGAAGAGGGAAAGTAAGCAAAAATAAACAAAAACTATACCATTGAATTCCCGGTAATGCCTCCAGCAGGGCAGGAGGGGCGGCTGTGTTGGTAATTTTCCCCTCAACCTGCTTGTGAAATTCATATTTTTGGGTTAAACAGGCCCCGAATGTTGAAAAGGATTTTATATGGCGGGCTTTTTGCGGTGGTATGTGCAGGCCTGGTGGCAGTCATTCTTCTGCAGCGGCTGGACAGGATCACACCCATTGAAGCATTGCAGGCTGTACCTGGTGATGCCATACTCTTTATCGAGGATGTGGACTACGAGTACCTGGCAGAGACATTTATCCCCGGAAGCAGGATATGGATAGATTTTGTGAATACCACCGGCAGGCAAAGGCTGGACTCCCTGGTCAACAGGGCGATTTCCCTGGTCAATACGAACAAGCCTTTACGGGAGCTCCTTTTAAAGGATGGACTGAGCATCTCCATTCACCTGCAGGGGAAGGACCAGCTTATGCCCCTTTTCTACATACCTTATGCCGATCATCACAGCGACCATGAATTCGAACAGGTGATCCTCTCCCTGCTGGACGGGGAAGCCATGTTTAACGAGCGGAAATATGAAACCGAAACGCTCTATGATGGTTCAGGCCATCCAGGCCATATCCCCGGCAAGTTTACATTCTCCTGTGTGAACGGGATCTGCCTGGCCAGTCCTTCGAAACTGCTGGTGGAAGCATCAGTCAGGACCATCCATTCAGAGTCCGATCTGTCGCAGGACGCAGGTCTGCAAATGATCCGGGGCACTGCCGGCAGGTATGTGCATGCCAACGTGTATATGAATTATGCCAAGGCCCATCTCCTGTTGTACCCCTTCATCCGCCAGGAGAGCTGGGATCTGATCCACAGGATGTCACAGCTGGCGACCTGGGGGGAGCTTGACCTCGATATCAAGGAGAATGCCATCGTGCTGAACGGGATGACCCTGGCCGACAGCGGGACCCCCCTTTTCCTGGGAGCTTTTGCAAACCAGTCACCCGTTAAGATGGAACTGCATGAAATGATGCCTTCGGGCACTTCCTGTTTCCTTCACATGGGGATCAGCGACAGGTCCGGGTTGAAACAGCAGATGGAGGCATACCTGTCCGGCACGGGTGAATGGGCCGAAATAGAAGCTGAATCGAAAAGGATAAAACAGCTTTACGGGATCGATCCCCTGGAGGACCTGTTCGGGATCATGGATGATGAGTTGGCCTGGTTCGCCATCGAAGGGGAAACCACCCGCCCGGAGGAGGAGGTACTTCTCATGGAAACCAGGAGCCACAGCGAAACCCTGGAAGTGGTCATGAGGTGGATCGAAAAGTACCTGCAGCTCCACGCCTTTGATATGCAGTCCTTCAACCATGTCTACCAGCTTGATCCACAGACCAGGTTCAACATCTACCGCCTGCCTGAACCCTATTACGAAGGATTGATGCCGGGACGGCTTTTCAACAGTTACTTCACGGTGTATGAAAACTGTCTGATCTTTGGTCCTTCGGTCGATGTACTGTCAAGGGTGATCTATCAGAACATCCTGCAGAAGACATTTATCAGCGACCCCGTCTTCCAGGAGATGTCCGATTATTTTTCCAACCGGAGCAATATCACGCTTTTTCTCAGGCCATTTGCCTACCTGGATTATAAGAGGGAACTGCTGAATGAGAAAACAGCGGCACGACTGGCGGCCATGGAGATCTTCCTGCGAAGGGTACCCGGGATCGTGATCCAGTACAGTGCTGAAGACCGTCTCCTGTATCAGAGCGTGAGCTGTAAATATACCTCCCAGATCAAGGAGAAGGCGCTTACCGTATGGGAAAGCCTGATGGATTCATCCGGGGTGATCAAACCGGCCCTGGTGGTCAACCACGATACACAGGAAAAGGAGATTTTCGTGCAGGATGCATCCGACAAGATCTACCTGATCAACAGTACCGGAAGGATCCTCTGGGAAAAGAAGCTGGACGGACCGATCATGGGCGATGTGTTCCAGGTTGATTTCTACAAGAACGGGAAGCTGCAGTACCTGTTTAACACGGCGGAGAAACTACACCTGATCGACAGGAACGGAAATGATGTGGAACGATACCCGGTCATCCTCCGTTCACCGGCCACTGCCCCCATGGCACTTTTCGATTATGACAACAGCAGGGATTACCGGATCTTTCTGGCATGCGAGGACCGGAAGGTCTATGTGTACGACATCGAAGGCAAGGTGGTAACGGGCTGGGGTTTCGGGAAAACTGAATCCATTGTCACCGGGGCCCCCCAGCATTTCAGGATCAACGACAAGGATTATATCGTGCTGTGGGACCAGAACCGCCCCTACTTCCTTGACCGCAGGGGTAAGGAGCGGATCAAACCGAAGGAGAGGGTGGTGTTCTCTGCCGGAAATCCCCTGACACTCGACATGAATATCAGGGAGGAGAAACCCAGGTGGATCTCCACGGATACTTCGGGCAGCGTCGTCTGTATCTATATGGACGGCTCTCTCTCCACCCTGCTGGAGCAGCATCTCTCAGGTGAACATTTCTTCACCATGCAGGACATGGACATGGACGGGGTGCCCGAATATATCTTTGCCGAAGGCAATGAACTGAGTGTGCTCCGCCAGGACGGGAAAAGGCTTTTCAGTTACCGGGTAAAGGACAGGATCAGTGACATGCCGGATATTTACAAATTCTCTGCTTCTGACATCAAGATCGGTATAACGGACCGTTCCAGAAACCGGATCTACCTGATCAATGCTGACGGATCACTGTATGAAGGTTTTCCTCTGGAGGGTTCCACCAGGTTCAGTATCGGCTATTTTGCCGGGTCGGACAGCAGGTTCAACCTGATTGTGGGAAGCGCGAACAATTTTTTATACAACTATTCAATCGAGTAGATCATGAAACGACATATTCCTTCCGGAATACTCTTTCTCCTGGCAGTTAGCTTCATGCTTACCACCTGTCATAAAGAGTATTTTGAATTTGACAAGCTTTCCACAGAAATGGAGCTGGAACCAGGCCTTGTGGCCCCGCTGTTGTATGGATCCTTCACAATGGAAGATCTCATTGAATTCCTCGATTCGACCGATTACTCCCTGGAGGACGAAGCCGGACTGACCTATTATCTGATCTATGCCGATACCATTTTTTCGGTCGACGATACAACGAGCTTTGAAACAGGTATGCAGGAGGACATGGTGACACAGTTACAGGTGAACCTTAAGACGGTCAATGAACTGCCCTTTTATATGGAGCTGCAGGTCTACCTGGAGAATGAAAACCAGGCGGTACTCGATTCGGTGTTCGATAACCAGGGAGTGGTGCTTACGCCGGCCCAGTTGGACAGTGAAGGAAAACTCTTAGTCATCACCGAGGATGAGAACAGCTCCACGTTTGATGACGAGAAAATCAGTATTCTGGATAGCGTCGCCTATCTACGGGTAAAATCAAGAATGGTGGTCGCAAGTGAAGGGGCTGACTTTGTAAAGGTCTATGCCACCTACTCCATGAATTATAAACTATCGTTATCGGCAAAGGCCAGGCTTAAAATCCAAAACTGAAGATCATGAAGCTATCTGTAAAGGCATGGACCCGCAGGACATCTATTTTCGTGATTACCCTTACCATGGGCATATCCGGCATGGCTCAGATCAACAGTACGCTCTATTTCATGCACGGCATACCACAGGCAAACCGGATCAATCCCGCTTACCAGCCCCGCTGCGGATTATACCTGGGGCTTCCGCTGGTTTCGCCCGCAAGGGGAGGGTTCTCTTTCAGTTCACAGTCTTATGAAGATGTGATCCAGCGCCATCCCACCGAGAACTCCCTGATCACATTCCTCCACCCGCTGGCAGACAGGGAGCCCTATTTGGAGCACCTGAAGCCGGTCAACCTGGTGGCATCGAACCTGGCAACATCCCTGGCTTCGCTGGGGTTCAGGACCAAGATCGGTTTCTTCTCCCTGGGGGTGGCCACCCGGATGGATGGAAGCCTTACATACCCGGCCGATCTGATCCACCTTCTGGTTGATGGAGTAGAGGAGGGAGGAACCTATAGCCTCGATGGCCTAGGGGCGAACCTGTCGCTTTTCGAAGAGATCTCGGCGGGGTGGGCAGGAAGCCTGTCGGACCGCCTTGACATCGGGGTCCGGGCCAAGGTGCTGCTGGGGGTCGGAAACCTCTTCACCAATCGTTCGGAAGTATCCCTTTATACATCGCAGGAGGCATGGAACATCAGATCCGACCTGTTGATCAATACCTCCCTTGGCTTTGCCGAGGTAATCTATAACGAGGAGGGGCTGATCGAAGAGATCAAGGTGGATGAGGAACTCCGGAACCCCACGCCCTATGAGATCGCAAGGTATGCATTCGGATCAGGCAATTATGGTTTCGGAGCGGACCTGGGTATTGTGTACAGGCCGGTGGATAAGCTGTCACTGAATATAAGCGTGGTGGACCTGGCATATATCCGCTGGGAACAGGAGGTGCACCAGATCAGCTTCAAGGGGGAATATGAATTTGACGGCATTGAATTCAATCCATTCGGCCTTGCAGAGGATGAAACTTTCGGAGACTACCTTGACAGTACCCTGTCACAGATCGCTGACAGCCTCTCCGGTTTTCTGGTCATGGGCCCGGGCGCTCCGTACAGCAAAAGGCTGAACACGAAACTTTATGTGGGGGCGTCCTATGATATAGCGCCTATGCTCAGTTTCGGCATTCTCTCACGAACAGAATTCCGGAAGAGGATCATTACGGAACATGTGACAGCCACGGCCAATTTTTCCGCCGGCCGTTTGATCAACCTGAGTTTGAGTTATTCCTACATGCATTCCAGTTTCAGGAATATCGGGGCAGGCTTTGCCTTCAATGTGGGCCCCCTGAATCTTTACATGGTTTCAGACAATCTCCTCAACCTTGTATTCTGGCCCCAGGCCAGCCGTGCGGTCAATGTCTGGCTGGGAATGAACCTCGTGTTCGGATACAAAAGCTTCATGCAGGGTGTGGAAAGGGACAGGCCGCTGGTTTATTAAAGCCCTGACCCCATCTATTTCGGTTTGATCTTCCTGGCCATGTTGGTGGCGAATACAAAATTATTCAGGGGTTCATTTTCTGTTTTCAGGATCTCCTCACCGGTACCTTCCCAGCACTTGCAGCCTTCATGCATAAAGACCACAAAGTCACCGATCTCCAGCACTGAGTTCATGTCATGAGAGTTCACGATGGTGGTCATATTGAAATCCTCGGTAAGCTCCTTGATCAGGTTATCAATGACGATCCCGGTTTCCGGATCGAGGCCGGAATTGGGTTCATCACAGAAGAGAAAACGGGGATTCATTGCAATGGCCCTGGCAATGGCCACCCTTTTTCTCATTCCACCGCTCAGTTCAGCCGGGAAGAGCCTGTTTGAACCGGTTACCCTTACCCTTTCAAGGCAGAAGTTCACCCGGTCAAGCTTTTCTGCCCTGGACTGAGTGGTCAGCATATCCAGGGGGAACATCACATTTTCTTCCACCGAAAGGGAATCGAAAAGCGCTCCTCCCTGGAAAAGCACGCCCATTTGCTTGCGGATCTCCTGCTGCTCTCCCGCACTCATATGACTGAAATTCTGCTCGTTATACCAGATCTCCCCGCTGTCCACCCGGACCAGGCCCACAATGGACTTGAGCAGGACGGTCTTTCCCGATCCGCTGCGGCCAATGATCAGGTTGCACTTCCCCTGCTCGAAGCTAACGCTCACATCATTGAGCACCAGGTTCCCGTCGTACTCCTTATACAGGTTTTTCACCTTGATCATTGCAGGATAATTCTGGTGAGGACAAGGTTGGCCAGCAGGATCAGCACACTGCTCTGGACCACTGCTTTTGTACTGGACCTTCCCACTTCAATGGCCCCCCCTTCGACATAGTATCCCAGATAGGATGATACGGAGGTGATGATAAAGGCGTAGAAGGCTGTTTTGGTCATGGCATAGCTGATGTAATTGGGACTGAAAGCATATTGTATTCCGTAGATGTACTCCGAAGGCGGCACCACGTTGGCCACCACACAGGAGAAGTATCCTCCGGCCAGCCCCACGATCATGCTCAGCAGGCACAGAATGGGAAAGAAAATGACAGCAGCGATCATCTTCGGCAGGATCAGGTAGGAGGCAGAATTGACACCCATGACCTCCAGGGCATCGATCTGTTCCGTGACCCTCATCATTCCCAGCTCAGAAGCTATGCTCGATCCGACTTTCCCTGCAAGGATGAGGGCGACCATGGTGGAGGAGAATTCCAGCAGAAGCGAATCCCTGACGGTCACCCCTACCAGGTATTTGGGCAACAGCGGGTTTTCAATATTGAAATTGGTCTGTATGGTGATCACCGCTCCCACGAATATGGATATAATGACCACGATGGCAAAGGAGTTGATCCCCACCTTTTCGATCTCCCTCAAGGTCTGGCGGTAGAGGACAGGCAGCTTTTCCGGACGGCTGAAGGTCCTCATCAGGAGGAGAAAATAGGATCCTATCTGGTTAAGCAGATGCATAAGCAGGATATAAAATTAAATATATCATTTATAAAACATCCTTCCCCGTCCGGATGTTATTTAAAAACCAGCTATATTTATTTCTATTACAAAAGTAACTCCCTACCGGAATAATCATGAATACAGATAATTATTGCGTCATTATGGCCGGCGGCATCGGAAGCCGATTCTGGCCACTGAGTAAAGCCCAGCGCCCCAAGCAGTTCCTTGATATCCTCGGGGTAGGGAGAACCCTTCTTCAGCAGACCTATGACCGGTTCATCCAGCTGGTTCCTGCCGACCAGATCTATATTGTCAGTAACCTGGAGTACCAGGGGATCATTGCCGAACAGCTGCCTGACATCCCCCTGGAGAACATGCTGCTTGAACCGCTCCGGAGGAATACGGCTCCCTGCATTGACTATGCCAATTTCCGGATCCACCGGAAGAATCCCGATGCCAATATTGTGGTGGCGCCATCGGATCACCTTATCGTGAAGGAGGAGGAGTTTCTCAGAGAGGTGAAACAGGGACTTGAATTTGTCATGGCCAACGATGCCCTGCTCACCATGGGGATTGTGCCCAGCCGGCCGGAAACGGGATATGGATATATCCAGTCTGTTCAGAAAGAGGTGAAAGGGTACGAGTCAACCGGCCTTCGCAAAGTAAAAACCTTTACCGAGAAACCTGATATTGAGCTGGCCAGGGTTTTCCTTGACAGCGGGGACTTTTACTGGAACGCAGGTATTTTCTTCTGGTCGCTGAAGAGTATCATGCATGCCTTTGAAACATACCTCCCCGAGATCCACTCCCTCTTCAGGGAGGGCGTGGATGCTTATGGAACAGCGGAGGAGGGTGAATTCATTGAAAAAACCTACAGCAACTGCCGGAACATCAGCATCGATTACGGGGTCATGGAGAAAGCTGAGAATGTCTATGTCCTTGTATCGGACTTCGGCTGGTCTGACCTGGGAACGTGGGGATCCCTGTATGATCAGCTCCACAAGGATGAAAAGCGTAATTCGGTGACAGGGAAACACGTCTTTATGTACGATTCCACAGGGAACATCGTTAATGTCCAGGATGACAAACTGGTTGTTCTTCAGGGTCTCAAAGACTATATTGTGGTACAGAACGAGGACATCATCCTGGTTTGCCGAAGGGATGATGAGCAGAAGATCAAACAGTTCGTCAACGAGATTAAATCCGAGATCGGGGAAGAGATGATGTAGGCAGTGAAGCTGACCGCAGCGGGGAACAGAATCCCTTGGAGCCCTGGAAAACATAGAGGCTTTTCAAAAGAAAATCCAGAGTTAGGTATACCTAACGAAAGAGGCCGTACCTTCTGATACAGCCTCTTAGTGGTTTATGGTTCCGGGGTGCTGTTAATACTCCCAGAGATCGTGCTCCATTTCGAACAGGTCTTCCTTGATCCTTTCTGCTTCAAGCAGTATGTCCTGACCTGTTTTGTACTGCTGCACAAACCTGTCTCCCATTACATTTGATTCAGCGATGATGGTGCTGGTGAACCGCCGCTGGAAAAAGAGGTCATCAAAGGAGATCTGCTGTGCATCGTTATTGGGATTGTAGACTGAATGGGTGGCAAACAGCCTCCGGCACTGGGGAAAATAAACGATGAAGGGAACCCTTTGCAGCGGTTCAGGCCTGATGTTGTTTTGCTCATCATACATGTCGTACCAGACCGGTGCCAATCCGATGATGCGGACATTCATCGTGGAATGCTTCTTGTCAAAATACCATTGTTCCTGGATCTCAAATTTCAGCACATTCTCGAAATTATAATCAATGTAGGCACTTCCATCATCCAATGGTACTGAATCAGCAAAATTCTTCATGCTGTTGATTTCCTGAATGGTAGTGATTTTTGAAAAGGGATCTTTCCATCCGACATTCGGCTGGTATGCATATGGTGTAACCTCTTCGGTCTCTATTCCTTTCATGAGAAGCCCCACCAGATTATACCTTTCACCACTCGACATAACTCCGGAAACGGGATAGCGGAGAGCCATATTGGCGCGCTGCCTCAGGTCGATCACCCTCCAGATGGTCTTGGCCCACATCACATCCGCCTCCCGTATATAGGCATAAGGAACGGGTTTCTTTTCCGGAATGATGGTCTCTTTTTTATATACATCCGTTCTGGGGGCATAAGCCGTCATAGACGGAGTGCTTCCGGGTGTGAGGGATGTGGTCACTTCCTGCGCGGATAAAGTAGCTGCAAAAATGGTGCATGCTGATAATCCGATGATAATCCTTCTAGCCTTCATTTTATCTTACTCTAATGTTAATGGGATTGAGTGACCGGACTTTGCCATCCGGTCCGATCGCTTTCACCTGAGAAATGGAGATAATCTGGCCGCTTCTCATGCTTCTGAAAATCGCTTTCTGCTCACTGGTAAACGCATTGCCTTTGGCTGGCTCCACCACGTACTTTCCATTGGCATCGGTAAAACCGATTTCAAACTCGGTGACTTTAAAATCAACCTCGAAAAGGAAATCCTCCGCCTCAGCCTTCACGATATCGAGCCCTGCCAGCTGACCGACCGAAAGAACACCTTCGCTGCCCTGGATACCACTGACCCTTGCATCGGGATCAGGAATCTCACGTACCCTGAATTCTTCCTGGGTCATCAGCTTTGAAGTACCGTCCACCTGGGTATAAACACTGACAATGGCTTTATCCCCCTGCGTGCCGGGCTTCACCTCGTATTCGCCGGCACTGATCCGCCTGATGCTGTGGGGACTGTTTATGGTAGCTTTTACTGTACTTTCAGCTACGCTGCCTGCCGAAATCCTCACAGGATTGGAGATCCCCCGATAGAAGACGTTCATGGCGGTAGCTGAGACGGTGGCATTGGCCTTGGCCACTTCATACGTCTCTTCGAATGGCTGACTGTAGATGCGCCCTTCATGCTCCAGTTGGATGGTACCGGCCCATGTGCGGAATCCTAAGGTATTGGGAGTGACAGTGTAAATGCCCTTCCCCTGTTCAACCGGGAGCATGGTACCGTCACTGAGTTTTACCTCGGGCATTTTGGTGGAATCATATCCCGCAAGGAATACCTTGGCCCGGTACTCCTGCCCGGGGAAGACCAGGCTCCGTTCAGGGATCACAACCGCCTCGATGGAATTCACGGGAATGGACCCTGCATCCACCTGTGAAAGGAGATAATTGATCATCTCTGCCTCCACGTTCCTGACATCTGCCTGCATCTTGGAGAGCAATGTAATTACCGCAGCCAGTGGCAGATCTTCAAAATAACCGGATTGCCAGGTGAGGGTCTCAGATTTCTTCCTGCTATGGGAAAGCTTATCGGGAGGTTCAGTACTCAGGTTATTCTCAATGGCCTCGACCGTCGAGGCATACTTCTCCTTGTCTTCAATGGTGGAGAGCATGTATTCACGGGTTTCATCGAGCATCCGTTTCAGCTCCTTGTACCTTCTGCCTCCCTCTTCGGTGATCATCACCTCGGCCCCCCTTTCCAGGTTGTCCTTCACCTTTACCTCGTGCCAGTCTATCTCGCCGTCAACAATGGCATCTTCATCCTTGTCACGTATGATATCCAGCTTGCACTCCTGGAGAAAATTATAAAGCTCATCGGTTCGGGTGCGCACTTCATTGGCCCGGTCCATCCACATGCCCACCTTTTCTTCATTCTCTTCAGCCAGAAAAGCGAACCTGCTGTAGGAGGCCTCGTTCTTTGCTGCAAAGGCTTCAGTGGTTATCTTCAGGCCGTTGTCAACCAGTACGAAAGCATCGAGAACCTCCTTCGATACGTTCAGGGCAAGCATGGCGGTCAGCACGAGATACATCATGCCGATCATCTTTTGTCTCGGTGTTTCGTTACCGTGTGCCATAAGTCACTATTATTGGATTTTTACTTCTTTCTGATGCTCATGGCGGAGAGCATGTTGCCGTATACATTGTTGAGTTCAGCAAGGCTTTCGCTCAGTTTTACGATTTCGTTCTTATATTTCTGTGTCTCTTCCACAGAGGCCCGGAGATTGGCAATCATCTCACTGAGACCTTTATAAACACCCGCGGTGCCCTGCAGGTGGTCTTTGCTTCCCTTCACCTGGTCAGCATAGGTGGTATTCAGTTCGGACAGGTTCCTGGTCAGGGTTTCGAGCTGACTGTTGAACTGCTTCTGGCTTTCCGAGATCTGTGAATGCTCCTGCCTGACCTCGCCTGACATGGCTTCATAGGTGGCCGTCAGGTTGGCACTTGACAATGCAAACTTCTCGGCAATGTCCTTGCCTTTCTGATCGATCAGCGAGGCGGTATGCTTGTATGACTCGGCCAGGGTGTTCACCGATTCGTTCAGGACACTGGTATTGGTTCCATAGGCTGTGGCCACATTGTCCATGTTCTGTGCGGCATGGCCCATCTTGTCAAAATACTCCTTGGTGGCCAGCGATGATTTGGTGATATCCCCGATGGTTTCCGTCGTGGAAGAGATGGTATTCAGGTGTTTTCCTAGACTGCGTATATCTTCGGCATTGATCTGGGATTGCTGAAAGAGTTCGTCAAATTTCTGCAGACCCACGTTCCTGTCAGCGATGGCCTGTTCCTTGTATTCGTCAATCTCATCAGGGTCTGACATTCCGGCCAGCTCAGGGTAAACCAGTGTCCAGTCCAGTTCTTCATGAAGTGGTTCGAACGCTGAAAAGAAAAAGATAATTGCCTCAGTGATCAGGCCGCAGGATAATGCAATACCCGAGCCCGGCCAGTGCATAATTTTGAAGAGTGCTCCAGTAATCACAATAGAAGCCCCGAAACCATACATCTTGGCCGTAAAACTCTTCCAGCCCGAAGTTTGAACTAATTCTGTAATTCCCATTATGTAAAGTGTTTAATTAGTATCACCCAAAAATGAACGCACGCACCTGAATCCTATGAAGGATCTTGCAGAATCCTGATATTCGAAATCACGGGTGCTTACCTGGAGATAACGGGCTACATCTTTCCAGGAACCACCTCTTATCACTTTCCGCTTCATCACCGGCGGATCATCAGGTTTGGCATCGTAGCTGTAATAGGGGTTCATATCGTGTGAAAAGACATAAGCCGAGGGGTCATAGGCAGTAATGGTCCATTCAGCCACATTTCCAGCCATGTCATACAATCCGAACTCGTTGGGATTACCACTGTAGTGGGCTACCCTCGTAGGATACATGGAGCCATCGTCCGTATAGTTGCCCCTCAGGGGCTTGAAGTTCGCGATGAAACAACCGTGCATGTTCCTGAGATAGACCCCTCCCCATGGATACATGTTGTGCTTGAGGCCTCCACGGGCGGCATATTCCCATTCCGCTTCAATAGGGAGCCTGTAATTCTGCACAACGGGCTGGTTGCTGCTGACCAGTGCCCAGTTCAGGTAATTGGTCCTCCAGATACAGAAAGCATTGGCCTGTTTCCAGGTGACCCCCACAACAGGATAGTTGTCGTATGAGGGAGACCGGAAATACATGTTGGTCATGGGTTCGTTGTAGGAATAGGTGAAATCGGCAATCCAGACAAGGGTGTCGGGGTAGACAAGCACCCAGTCCTTGTTCACAAATGAAGACCTGCTGGTTACATCTTCCTGTGTGCCGTCCGGCCGGGTTACAGTACCCTCGTAAGTGACCACGGGATCGGTGGTACCGCCGGAATAATCCAGCTTGAACCGGTTGGAGGCCTTGGAGGCTTGCATCAGATCCACCCAGTAGTAGTTGTAGATGAGCTTGGTGACGTTGATCTCCGGAGCAATGTAAGTGAGGCGGTCGGCCCCGCTGTAGTAGATTCCCAGGTCATCAATGATCTGCTGGATATTGCCTTCCTTGTCTTTCTTGGCATTCAGGGGCGTGTTCCAGTTGATGATCGGTTCGCCGTCCCTGTCCTCATAGGGCTGGTCCTCATCGTCTTTCAGGATAAAATCTTCCACTCCCTGAATGGCAAGTTCCTTACGGATGATGGAGTCGCGAACCCAGTCAACATACTGCCTGTATTCGGTGTTGGTGATCTCAGTTTCATCCATCCAGAATGCATCGACCGCCACAGTTCTCGACATGGCATTCTGCGTCCAGGTTATATCCATGTCACTGGGACCCATGGCAAAGGATCCGTTGGGTATGGGTCTCATGCCGTGCGGAACCGGTTCAGCATATGCTTTTCGTCCCTGAACCCCGATAAGTTCCCCAGTGTTGTATGTGCCACAACTTGCGATGATTGTCACGAGGACAATGAATACAACGATTCGTTTCATAGTACAACGCTTAAAAGATGCAAAAACCAGCCTTTTACGAATTGTTTAAATTATAAAAAACAATTTAAATATAGGTAAATTTTACAAAAATCTTATACTCTTATACTTTTGCGGACTCTTGTCAATACTGAGATCGAAGCAATATCGAACCGTCACTTCATGTGAACCGCTGTTGTAGTTCAGCAGGGGTGAAAGTTCAAAATCATATGAATATCCGATCCTGAGTCCGTTCATCAGTTCAATTCCAAGAAGTGCCGTCAGGGCACCGCTTACAGAATAAGAAACTCCTCCCCAGAACCTTTTATTGTATCGCACATTGGTATTCAGGTAGAGCAGGTGTGACCGGCCATCCGACTGCAGCATCAGCGAGGGAATGATCTCAAACATGGGATTGGTCAGCTGAATATTGTATCCGGCAAGCAGGTAATAATGCCTGATCAGCTTGGTCTCCTCGTTCTCCTCGGGATAGATGAAAGAGGTCTGGTTGAGATGGGTGGTTGACAGGCCAACGTAAAGGTTATCTGTATTGTAGTAGACCCCGAGTCCCATGTCAAAACCAAAAACGCTTCCCCCGCTGCCCGGGATGGACGGGTCCCCTTCGACATCGATGATGTCGGCCCCGTTCCAGTCAGGGGAAAGGGACTGGTTGGCAACCCCCACATTGGCACCGATGCCAAGGCGGCCCATGCCCAGCTCGATCCTGAATGCATAAGAGGCACTGAACAGGAAATCATTGTTGAACGCCAGGTTGTCATTCATCAGGTTCAACCCTATCCCGTGGGTCCTTCCCAGGAAACTGAGCGGCATGTGGGCGGTGAAAGTGGTGGTTATCGGGGCATTGGGAAGGCCGGTCCACTGGTTCCGGAATGCGGCTGCAAGGCAGATCTTGTCACTGCTGCCCACGGCACCGGGATTGAATACAGGTGCCATAAACATATTCTGGCTGAATTTCGGATCCTGCTGTGCCAGCAAACCTGTTTCAATAATTCCGAAAAAGATTATGATAACCAGTCTCTTCATTGGGCTTTGAATTCTCCTGCAGGCTTTATTATTCGTGCTTTAGAAGCACAAGTAAAATAAGCAAAAATAGTTCTATCAAACAAATTTTATTAACAGTGAGTTATTCAGATCACACGTGATCACTGCGGGCCCTAAACTGCTAAAATCCACCCCGGTTCCGGATATAAGAACGTCAATTATTCAGGATCATTACCAAGCCTGTGCAAATAACGCCACCAGCGGTCCGGAATCTCCTGGTTGCAGGCGTGCTGGTAATCCTCATACGAACATGAAACAAAAAAGTTATAACCGGTAAGCGGATTCTTAACAGGGATCTCCATCCACCACCTTTCTGAAAGGGTACTTTTATGAAAAACAATGTCGTGGCCGGCAGCATTCAGATTCACGATAAACTTCCTGATATGCTCCGGGGTATCGACAGGATTTTCCCTGATTCGGTGTGCAAGGCCGTCGAGGAAGTACCAGGCTGCCTGTGCGGTGAGGTGGGCGGTCTGCCCGTTCAGGTCCCTGGAGGGAATGAACTCGAACAGACCGATGCAGTCCACCTGTTCGCTCATGCCGGCATACCTGGTGATCTGGCACAATTCGTCCCCGAAGAACCCGTTCGGGGAGGGGATCGATGCCCCGGGGGCATCTGAATGCCTCACCGCACCCAGGTCAATGCTGACAAACCCGGAATCCCTGATCAGCGGCTCCGACTGCTTCATGTTGCTGCGGGCCACACCCAGCCGGATACTCTCCAGGTACGACCTTTCCAGCTGTTCCAGCTGGGCACTGGATGCAAAACAGGCCTGGTGACCGAGGTTGGTAAAAGTGAACCGTTCCATGAAGCCGGGTTGCAGCAACTGGTTCAGATAGTTTCTTGAATGCAGCGTTCCGGTTGAACTGGAAAAGTCGAGCATGGAATCAATGGTCAGCACCTGGTGCAATCCTTCCTCTCTCTCCATGGCAAGGAAGACACCGCGGCTCAGGTCCTGTGAGCCGCCAAGGATCAGGCAGACCAGCCGCCGCTCCTTCAGCTCGAGGAGAATATCCCTGACAGCAAAATAGGTATCACTGACCGATCCTCCTTTCTTGACATTGCCAAGGTCATAGACCTTCAGCCCCCGGTTGACCCTGACCAGCTGGAAAAGCTGGCTCCTCACCGCATCCGGGGAGTCCTTGCTGCCCTTCACAAAACCGTTTCTGTCTTCGGGCACCCCCATGATGACCGCCTGGTGCCTGTCCAACTCCCTGATGGGCTGATCAGGAGTATGGACCGAAATATGGTGGCTGAATGATTCCCGGTTATCCAGGTATTCGAATTCGGGTCTTTCCAGGCTGACTGGATCGAAGTATCCGTTGAGGTCCATGGGATGTGCCGTTTATGTGGTTCCTTTTTTTGTCCTGGCATCGGCTTTTCTGATGATCTCCCGGCACTCTTCAAGGCTGAGCTCTTCAGGTTTTTTACCCTTGGGGATCCTGTAATTCTTCTTCAGGAAGGCGATATAGGGACCATACCTTCCGTTGAGGATCTGCAGGCCGGGCTCCTCATCAAATTGCTTGATATTCCTGTTTTCTTCCCGGGTCCGTTTCTCCTCTATGATCTCGATGGCCCTCTCCACCTGCATGGTATAGGGGTCATCAGTTTTGGCCAGGCTGTAGAACCTGGATTTATGGCGAACGTACGGACCATATTTCCCCACCCCGATCACCAGTGCTTCGTTTTCAAAAAGCCCGATATTCCTGGGAAGCCTGAACAGGTCCAGTGCCTCTTCGAGGGTAATGGTCTCAAGGCTCTGGCCTTTGAGAAGACTCGCGAAACGGGGTTTTTCCTCGTCACTGGCCTCGCCGATCTGGGCAATGGGGCCAAACCGGCCGATCTTTACGCTGACAGGTTTGCCGGATACGGGATCGGTCCCGAGCACCTTCTCCCCCTTGGTCCTTTCGGAGGTCTGGGTGGCCGAATCGACTTTTGAATGGAATGGCCGGTAGAACCTCTCTATCATGCTGGGCCAGTCAAGGGAGCCTATCGCAATTTCATCAAACTCCTTCTCCACCGTGGCTGTAAAGTTAAAGCTCATGATATTATGGAAATTCTGTTCCAGAAAGTCATTGACCACGGAGCCGATATCGGTGGGCGAGAGCTTCCCTTTTTCAAATCCGAATTTCTCTTTCACCACCCGGCTGGAGATGGTATCCTCTTTCAGCAGGATCTGAAGCATCTCCCGCTGGATTCCTTTCCGGTCTTCCCGGACCACATACTCCCGCTGCTGGATGGTGGAAATGGTGGGGGCATAGGTGGAGGGGCGGCCAATCCCCAGCTCCTCCATTTTCTTTACCAGGCTGGCTTCCGTGTACCGTGCCGGTTGCTGGGTAGATTTTTCCGCCGCCTCGATCTCCAGGCGATTCAGCCTGTCATTCACTTTCAGGGGAGGCAGCAGCCCTTTGGCCTCCTCTTCCTGTTCATCGTCTGTCGACTCCATGTACACTTTCAGGAATCCGTCGAACATCATTACCTCGCCGGTGGCGATGAACTTCTCCGGTGCACCGGTTATCCTGATCTGGATGGTGGTTTTTTCCAGCCTGGCCTCGCTCATCTGTGAAGCGATGGTCCGCTTCCAGATCAGTTCATACAAACGCTGCTCATCCCTGTTGCCTTCTGTCGCGGACCGCTCCATGTAAGTGGGGCGGATAGCTTCATGGGCCTCCTGTGCACCTTTGGTCCTGGTAGTGAAATTCCTGGATTTCAGGTACTCCTCACCGAAAATATCCCGGATCGTCTTGGCTGCACCTCCTATGGCCAGCCTGGAGAGGTTTACCGAGTCAGTCCTCATGTAGGTGATCCTTCCCGATTCGTAAAGGCGCTGGGCCACTGACATGGTCTGATTTACAGAAAATCCCAGTTTCCGGCTGGCCTCCTGCTGGAGGGTGGAGGTGGTAAAGGGCGGGGCGGGTGATTTTTTTACCGGCTTTGTCTCAACAGCCTCCACTGCAAAATCGCTCTTCCGGCAAGTGGCAAGGAATTGTTCAGCCTCTTCCCGGGTATTGAACCGTTTTGAAAGATCAGCCCTGAACCGGCTGGTTCTCCCGTTCCCGTTCGCCACGGAGAAGTTCCCTGTCACCCTGAAATAATTCCTTGGTCTGAAGTTCTGTATCTCACGTTCCTTTTCCACGATCAGTTTCACGGCAACCGACTGAACCCTGCCGGCGGAAAGTGAGGGTTTGACTTTTTTCCACAGCAGCGGCGAAAGCTCGAAACCAACCAGCCTGTCCAGGATCCTGCGGGCCTGCTGCGCATTGACGAGGTTGTAGTCAATGAAACGGGGATTGTCCAGGGCATTCAGAATGGCATCCCTGGTAATCTCGTGGAACACGATGCGGCGTGTCTTCTCCTTTTCAAGTCCGAGCTCCTCGAAGAGGTGCCAGGCGATGGCCTCTCCCTCCCGGTCCTCATCAGTGGCAAGCCATACCATGTTGGAGATCTTTGCCAGCTCCTTCAGCTCTTTGACCACTCTCTTTTTGTCTGCCGGTACAATGTACATGGGAGTGAATCCCTGCTCAATATCGATTCCAAGGTTCTTCTTCGCGAGATCCCTGATATGTCCGAAGCTGGACTTGACAGTGTAAGGTTTACCCAGGTACCGTTCAATGGTCTTTGCCTTTGCCGGCGACTCAACAATTACAAGATTCTCTATCATATCCTATCTGTTCCGTCGTTTTAGCACCGACCACAAAATAAATTAAATGAGCTTCCACTGTCAAAATTATTGATCCAAATTATTACTATTTTTGACACAAACCCATCTGGTCATGGCCCGGAAACCCGGCAAAACTACGAAATATTTGATCATCCTCTGGTCGTTATACACCTTACCTCTGTTATTGTTCATCATCATCATGGTTTTGATCAGCAGCGGGGAGATGGGTTTTATGCCGGAGTTCGCACAGCTCGAAAATCCGCAGACAAACCTGGCCTCCGAGCTGATCACAGAGGACGGGGAGCTGCTCGGGAAATACTTTGTTGAGAACCGCACCTTTGTCAGTTATGAAGGTCTGGCTCCGCACCTGGTGGATGCACTGGTAGCCACCGAGGATGTCAGGTATTACAGGCATTCCGGGATCGATGTACGGTCCCTTGCCCGTGTGTTTGTCTATTCAGTACTCCTGGGTCAGAATGAGGGTGGAGGGAGCACCATCTCCCAGCAACTGGCCAAGAACCTGTTTCCCAGGGACACCACCATCCGGCGCAGCAGGATCGGGAAGGCAGGGCACCTGGCCATCAATAAATTCAAGGAATGGAATACGGGAGTACGGCTGGAGAGAAGCTACACGAAAAACGAGATCATCACCATGTATCTCAATACAGTGCCCTTCGGTGGAGAATCCATTGTGGGTATCCAGTCGGCTTCCAGGACTTTTTTCAATACCACGCCCGATTCCCTGACCATTGAACAGGCTGCTATTCTTGTGGGCATGCTGAAGGCACCTACTGCGTACAATCCCAGGATCAACCCGGATCGTTCGTACCATCGCAGGAACACGGTGATCAGCCAGATGGTAAAATACGGGTACCTGGACAGGGAGGTGGCCGATTCGGTGAAGCTGCTGCCCGTTACGGTGGACTATAACCTTGCCAGCCACCTGACAGGCTATGCCAGGCATTTCCGCTCTTTCCTCGCCGGGTTCATGAACGAGACCAAGCCGGAAGCACCGGGGAAGAATGACGGTGTCCTGGCATGGGAGAGGTACAGGAGGGATTCACTCAGGTGGGCCAATGACCCGCTGTACGGCTGGATCAACAAGAATTCCAAACCCGACGGGACCCAGTACAACCTCTACCAGGATGGGCTGAAGATCTTTACCACCATCAATTACAAGATGCAGCAATATGCAGAGGAGGCGGTGGATGTACAGATGAAGGACTACCTTCAGCCGGCTTTCTTCAGGGAAAAAAAGGGCAGGCCCAACGCACCCTTCGAGGACATCTCTCCGGAGGAGATCCGCGCATCCCTCTACCAGGCGGTCAGGTGGACAGACAGGTACAGGTACCTGCGTTCCATGGGGGCATCATGGGATTCGGTTCTCTACGAGTTTGACCAGCCGGTCCCCATGAAGGTATTCTCGTGGGAGGGGTTGATAGATACTGTGATGACCCCCATGGATTCGATCAGGTATATGAAACATTTTCTCCGGGCAGGGTTCATGGCCATGGATCCGGCCACCGGAGAGGTGAAGGCTTTTGTGGGGGGACATAATTACCAGTATTTCCAGTATGAGCATGTCTACCAGGGGCGCAGGCAGGTGGGATCCACCATCAAGCCGTTCCTCTACCTGCTGGCCATGCAGGAGAATTACTCCCCCTGTGAAATGATCCCTCTGGTTCCGATCACCTTTGAGGATGTGGTGAACGATTCCACTTACACCCCGAGGGCCACAAGCCAGAGGTTTGCAGGCAAAAAAGTCTCCCTGAAATGGGGACTGGCCACCTCGCACAACTGGGTTTCAGCCTGGTTGTTCAAGAATTTCAATCCCGGGAATGTGATCAAACTGATGCATAAGATGGGAGTTACTTCGCACATCGATCCGGTACCGAGTATGATCTACGGGCCTGCTGATATCTCGCTGGAGGAGATGGTGGGGGCATTCAATACCTTCTCCAACGGGGGTATCTATGTGAGGCCGAATTATGTGACACGGATCGAGGACCGGTATGGCAATGTGATCTCCACCTTCCACCCGGACGAAACCGAAGCCATCAGTGAAGAGACCGCATACCTGATGCTGAGCCTTCTGCGGAATGTAGTGGACATGACGGGATGGTACCAGGGGGAGTATTACTCGGGAACCGCCAACAAGCTGAGATGGTTCTATGAATTCACAGGGGAGCTTGCGGGTAAAACGGGCACCACCCAGAACCAGAGTGACGGCTGGTATATCGGGCTGGCTCCTAAACTGACCGCTGCAGCCTGGGTGGGGGGAGAGGACCGTTCCATCCATTTCGATATGCTGGGGATGGGAGCCGGTGGCAATATGGCGCTGCCTATCTATGCCGACTTCCTCAAACGGGTCTATGCCGATTCCACACTGCACATCACACAGGAGGACGAATTTACAAAACCGCCGGATTTCTTCATTGACCTGGATTGCCCGAATATCATGGAATCCAGCAGTACCAGCGATTATGATGATTTCTAAGCCGGCAGCAAAGGTTCTCTACTTCCTCCTGCGGCGGTGCACGGTCACTCTGTTTCCCTCCAGCCCGATCTCCCATGAAGGATGCATGATCTCCCTGGCTTTTCTGAAATAAAGCAGGGTACGGATGCTGGTTTCACGATGCTCGTTGCCCTTTTTGAACTCCCCGCTGAATTCGTAGCTGGTGGAGTAGGAATGGGTTTCATGGAAAAGGCGGATAATCTCTACCACGGTAGCGATCACACGGTACACCTCCCCCCGGTTGGTCTCACTGTATTCGTCTTCAAACTCCTCGTTCAGCACACTGAAATTCACGATATGCTCCAGGTAATTGTGCCTCTTCTTGGCGAACAGTACCTGGTAGCGCAATCCGCTTTCCGTTTCAAAATAGTAAGCTGCCCCGGACCTGATCTCAGGGGTTTCCACCGGATAGTGCTCCACCTCCGGCATGAAATCTTCCCTGAAGAGGGGAAATCCGGATGGGTTGGGTGGTGTCATCAGCCGAACAGGTGTTTCGGGATCTCCTGGACCCTGGAGACTTCCACAATTTTCAGGCCGAACCTGGATGCATCGATCCTTTTTCGGTTGAAAGCGGGCATCAGGATCCTTTTCATTCCAAGTTTTTCAGCTTCTCCGAGCCTTTGTTCGATCCTGTGCACCGGCCTGACCTCGCCCGACAGGCCCACTTCACCTGCAAAACAGGTGTGCTGGTCAACCGGGATATCCACCGTGGATGACAGGATGGCTGTTACCACGGCCAGGTCAATGGCCGGGTCATCCACACGGAGACCCCCGGCAATATTGATAAAGACATCTTTGCTGGCCAGCCTGAAGCTGGCCCTTTTCTCCAGCACGGCAAGCAGCATGCTCAGCCGCCGGGTATCGAATCCGGTGGAGGTCCGCTGGGGAGTGCCATACACTGCCGTGCTCACCAGTGCCTGGACCTCGATAAGAATGGGCCGGGCACCTTCCACGTTGGCCGCGATGGCAGAACCGCTCAAGTCGGGCGGCTGCTGGTTGATCAGCAGCTCCGAAGGGTTGCTGATTTCACGGAGCCCCTTCCCGGTCATCTCAAAAACGCCGATCTCTGAGGTGGAACCGAACCGGTTCTTGCTTGAACGCAGGATCCGGTAAAGGTGGTGCGAATCCCCTTCGAACTGAAGCACAGTATCCACAATATGTTCGAGTACCTTGGGCCCGGCTATGCTCCCCTCCTTGGTGATATGGCCGATCAAAATCACGGGTATATGGGTCTCTTTGGCCATCCGGAGGAGCTGTGCCGCACAGTCCCTTACCTGTGAAATGGTGCCCGGCGCCGACTCCAGCTCCTCGGAAAAAAGTGTCTGTATGGAATCGATGATCAGCAACTGGGGTTGGATCTGTTTGACCTGTTCCAGGATGACCTGCAGGCTGGTCTCAGCCAGGACCTGGCACAATCCCCCCGTTTCCCCCAGCCGCTCCGCCCGGAGTTTAAGCTGTTGCGGGCTCTCCTCCCCGGAGATGTAAAGGGACCTCCTTTTGATCTTCAGGGCCACCTGAAGAGCCAGGGTGGATTTACCGATACCCGGCTCCCCGCCAATAAGGATGAGCGATCCGGGTACGATGCCCCCTCCCAGGACCCGGTTGAACTCTTCGTTCATCATATCGATGCGTCCAACCTGTTCCGACTGCACACGATCGAGTGGTTCAGGAGAGAGATGGTCCCTCTCTTCCAGCGAAGAGGCGCGGACCGGCCCCTTGGGGATCCTCTGTTCCACGAAGGTGTTCCACTCACCGCAGGAGGGGCACCTCCCCAGCCATTTCGCCGATTCAGCGCCGCAACTCTGGCACAGGTATACCGATCTCGATTTTGCCATAACCCGGGGCTAATGACATAAAGGTAATCAAACAGATGGGATGTTCTGATATCCCATCTGCTTTACAGTCGTTTAAGGATGGAGGTGGTGCTGTATCCCTCCAGCAGTGGGATGGTGACCACCTTCCCGCCCCGGGAGGTGACCTCCCTGTAACCCACGATCTCTTCTTCTCTGTAGTCGCCTCCCTTGACAAGAATATCAGGCCGGACCTTCCGGATCAGCTCAAGGGGGGTATCCTCATCGAACAGGATGATGTAATCCACCATACCCAGTGCTCCCAGCACTTCTGCCCTGGCGATCTGGTGGTTCACGGGTCTTCCTTCACCCTTCAGCCTGGAGACCGACCGGTCACTGTTCAGGCCCACTACGAGCAGGTCCCCCATCTCGCGGGCACGGGCAAGGTAATAGATGTGGCCCCTGTGCAGAAGGTCGAAACATCCGTTGGTAAAAATAATCGTGCGGCTCTTTCTGAAGTCATCCGTGAAGAGCCCGGCCAACTTCTCCGCCGTGATCAGCTTCCCCGAGATCGCATCATAGGTGAGCATTTCACGGGGAATTTGAATGGCGGAGATCGTTCTTTCGTGAAACCATCAGGAGCAGGTATGAGAGGGCTCCGAGCAGGACGGTAAATAAAGAGTTGGATTCATGGGCCAGGATGGCATAGGCACCCCCCTGCGCAAGGGAAAGATCATATACGTAGACCAGTCCCCTGGAGACGATCCAGTGATAGGCTCCGAACCCCGCCGTTACCGGTGCTGCCATTCCCAGTCCCCCGATCACCAGGAGAAAAATACCATCAATAAATGTCAGGGAAGAGGTGGCTTCGAGGGAGAAAACGACCACCCAGGCCATCAGGATATATAAAAACCAGATCAGGAAGGAGTGTGCGATATACTCCCATTTTCGCTTCATCTGATAGATGGTCTTCAATCCATCCACGATCCCTTTCAGAAAACCGCCGATCCTGCGGACCAGTCTGAAGCGGCTCAGTGATTTCCTGAACAGGAACAGCAGCAAGAGGAGAAGGCCGGCACCGCCAAGCACCAGCAACCAGAACAGGAACATTCCCCCGAACGCCGCAACTGCCTTCTGCTTAAGGGGATCAAAAACATTTTCGCTGAAGAAGGCCCCGAATTTATCCATCCAGCTGAACAGAAGAAACAGCATGATGAGCAGCAGCATCACCACATCGGTGACCCGCTCGATGATCACAGTGCCGATCAGTGAGTCCACCGGGATCTTCTCCCTCTGTCCCAGGGTCACACAACGGGTCACTTCCCCGAGCCTTGGAAGGGCAAAATTGGAGAGGTAACCCACCATCAGTGAATGGTAGGTGTTTTTAAAAGTGGGCTTGAATCCAAGAGGTTCGATGAGCAGGACCCAGCGGCGGGCCCTTGACAAGAAACTGAGAAAGGCGAAGAAGAGGGAGAGCCCGATCCACCAGAAATTGGCCTGCCTGATTGTCTGCATCAATGCATCAAAGGCAATCCCCCGGAAGGCAAAATAGAGCAGCAATATCCCAAGCGCCAGGAATCCGAAGATCTTCAGGATCTGGAAAAGAGTTTTTTTCATATGGGGGGTCAGATTAATTTATTGGTGTCTGTATCGGGGAAAATAATGACCGGTTTGAATGATTTTGCCGCTTCGAAGTCCATGGAAGCATAGGAAAAGATGATGATGATATCACCTACCGCCACCCTGCGGGCTGCAGGCCCGTTCATACAGATTTGACCACTCCCCCTTTCACCTGTGATTACATATGTTTCAAGTCGTTCGCCGTTGTTGATGTTGACGATCTGCACCTTTTCATTCTCGATCAGGTTGGCCGCGTCCATCAGGTCCTCGTCGATCGTTATACTGCCTATATAATTCAGATCGGCCTCTGTGACCGTTACCCTGTGAATCTTTGATTTGACTATTTCAATATTCATGATTGCCGGATTCTGGGTTCAAAGTTAATCAAAAATCACATTATCTATCAGCCTGACATGACCCAAACTGACTGCAATGCATCCCACTTTGTTGCCGCCTTCCTCCCATGCCTCTGCAGGTCTCAGGGCGATCTCTTCAACAATCTCGAAATATTCAAGACGCATAAGGGGATGCTGCTTGAATTGCAGGGTGACCCACTCCTTTAAATCTCCGGGTGTGAGGGACCAGCGCAGCCCCTGTGCTTCCCTGAGGATCCGGTGGATGAGGGGAGCTGCCCTGCGCTGCTCACGGGAGAGAAGTGAATTCCTGGAGCTCATGGCCAGTCCATCCTTTTCCCGGATGATAGGACAGGCGATGATCCGGGTATCCATATCGAGCAACTCTGCCAGGCGGCGTATGATCACCAGCTGCTGAAAATCCTTCTGACCGAAGTAGGCCCTGTGGGGACGGGTCGCTTCGAAAAGCTTGCTCACGATCTGTGCCACCCCGTTGAAATGACCCTTTCTCACGGCTCCCTCCATCCCCATGTCCAGACCTCCCAGGTCAAAGATCCGGTGGTCCGGTTCAGGGTACATCTCCTCCACCGAAGGAATAAACACCAGCTCTACCCCGTGGGATTGCAGCAGTTCCAGGTCCCTGTCCGGGGTCCTGGGGTAGTTTTCAAGGTCAGACGGGTCATTGAACTGAGTGGGATTCACGAAAATGGAAGCCACGGTAAAATCATTTTCAGCCGTCGATCTCTTCACCAGGGAGAGATGTCCCGGATGAAGGGCTCCCATGGTGGGAACAAGCCCGATGACTTTCCCACTTTCGCGCACATCATCCGTGTGCCGGGAGAGATCGGTTCTGGTTGTGCAGATGATCATCCGGAATGCGTGGGCCTAAAGATAGATAAAATGGAATCATTTTTTTTAGTAAATTTGCATGATTTCATATCCAGGCTTGAATGATGGAAAGTAAAAAGGTATTATTTGTTTCTCAGGAGATTACACCCTACCTGCCAGAAACGGAGCTTTCCTTAATCAGCAGGACCCTGCCTCAGGCAATACAGGAGACCGGGAAAGAGATCCGCACCTTCATGCCCAAGTACGGGAATATCAATGAACGCCGTAACCAGCTTCATGAAGTGATCCG